>NZ_JAQCNH010000055.1 GCF_028275115.1 Halorientalis sp.
TCGACACCTGGAAGTTCGGCGGCGTCGCCGGTGGGTTCAGCGTGATCTGGGCCGTAGCCGTATCGTTGGCGGTGGAGACACCGTGCGTGTAGGTGTCCGCCGCCAGGCCGGTCGTGTCCACGTTGAACGTCACCGTCGTGCTGGCCCCGCTGGCCAGCGTCTCGCTCTGGGAGGCGAGCGTCTCCAGCGAGCCGTCACCGTCCGTGTCCACGCCGAACTTGACGGACTGGGTGCCCTCTGCACCGCCGTCGTTCTGGACGTCAGCCGACACGGTGATCGTATCGTTGACGGTCGCCTCGGCGGGTGCCTGCAGGTTCGACACCTGGAAGTCCGCCGTCGGCGATGGGTCGGGAGCGCCCACGGACTTGAGCGTAACCACGCCGTCGTCCTCGTTGATTGTCCCCTCGACCGTCTCGCCGCCTCCGATGGACACCGACACGTCGACCGGGTACTGTTCACCGAAGAAGAAGAACGCTCCGACGCGCTCGGTCACGCTCTGCTCCGATCCGGTGGCCGTCACGGTCTCGGTATCGCCCGCGACGTTGACCTCCACCGTCTCCCCCTCAGGAGCGGTGAATGTGACTTGTACTTTGGAAACTTTCCCCGTAAAGAGGGTCTCTTTCGTTACCTCCGTAGTAACGTTTCCGAATTCCGCTTGGTCTGTCGTCTGTGTCGATACGCCTGTCGCCGCTGCGGGTTGCACCGCCACCATCCCCATCGCCACAATAGCGATAAGTAGTGCCGTCAACCCGGCTGAGTACAGTAACTTACGATTTGCTTGCAAGGTTTGCATTCCGCTACCCCCAGATGTCCATAGCTCGTTCCACACATATAATATTTCTCTTCAGTCAGTAAGAAATTTACCCAGCTAGTGATGGAACAAAACCGCGAGACGGCAGTGGAAAGCTGGTGAGAGAGTTTTCACTGCTGGTAACTGGCGGGTCGACTTTTTGACGGTAGCTGTCGATTTAGTGGACGTGGCGGTCGAGACGTACAACTCACTAGGTGGGCAGGTCGCACTCGTCACTGGCGCGACCCGCGGCATCGGGGCAGCCATCGCTGCGGACCTCTCCGACCGCGGGGCCACGGTGTACGCGGGCGCCCGAAATCTCGGGGACGTGACTGGTACGGAGTTGCTTCCGCTGGAACTCGACCTCGTCGACGAGGACGCCGTCGTCGAGGCCGTCAACCGCATCGACGACGAGAAGGGACGTCTCGACATCCTCGTCAACAACGCCGGTGTGATGGACAGCCGATCGGCCCTCGCGGAGATGCCGACGAAGGTAATCGAAGAGACGCTCGCCACCAACCTCCGCGGCCCGCTTCTGCTCACGAAGTACGCCCTGCCGCTCCTGCTCTGGCGCGACGGCAGCCGCGTCGTCAACGTCTCCTCTGCCTTAGCAGCGCTCCGGAGTGACGCCGGCCGCGGGATGCCCGCCTACCGAATCTCGAAGTCCGGCCTGAACGCCCTGACTGCGTATCTCGACGCGGAGTACGGCGACCAGGGCCTCATCGCAAACGCCGCCTGTCCCGGCTGGACCCGGACGGACATGGGCGGCCCGAACGCCGAGCGCAGCCCCGAGGAGGGGGCGGACACACCAGCGTGGCTCGCGCGGTTCAAACCCGATGGCCCTCGTGGGCAGTTCTGGCGAGACCGGCAGGTAATCGACTGGTGAGCGGCCGAAAAAATTCAGTGTTCGGTTAGCTGCCTGTTCAGCTCGCTTCCTGGAGGTCCAGGTAGAGGTCGAGCGAGAGTTCGTTCTGACCGGACGGACTCGGGATACCGACCTGACCGTTGAGCGCGTCGTTGAGGAACGTGCCACAACCCGACGCACCGGGCACGCTGAACGAGCCGTCGACGATGGTGGCTCTGGCAGTCGTGCCGTTGACGCTGAGCGGCGTCCCGGTGAGTCCACCACTCGTTCCGGTCGTCGCGTTCACGACGAAACTCGTTCCACAGCCAGCGCCGAGCCCTGGGACTCTGATTTGGAGCGTTCCGTTGACCGTCGCCCGACCGGTTTCGGGGTCGATCGTCCCCGAGAGGCCGTTCGGCGTCGTCACGACGATTGTGAGTTGGCCGCCGAAGGGACCCTCTGCCGTCTGGTTCGGGAACGTCACGTCCGACGGCGCGGCGGACCACGAGTCACCGTCGACCGTGGCGTCGACGCTCAGACACTGGTAGGTGTTGTTGAGCGGCTGTCCGTCGGGGCACGGCTGCAGGTCGAATCGCTGTCCGCTGGAGCCGTTAATCTCGACGTACCCGTCCTCCGCGACGCCATCGAAGCTGGTCGGCTGGATCGTCGCCGACTCAACCGTGACGGGCGTCGTCTCGCTGTCGTTGGCCGTCTCGACCGTCGCGGTGTAGTCGCCCGCGTCACCGCTCGCGGTCGTCCACGACAGCGAGACCGTCGTGCTCGCACCGCCGGCCAACTGGACAGTCCGGCTGTCACGGACCGTGTTGGCGACCGTCAGGTCGACCGTCTGTGATCCCTGCAGGTCGCCGTCGTTTCGGACGGTCGCGTCGACCGTCAGTGTCTCCGCTTCGGTCACCGGCGAGTCACTACTGGTTCCCGTGATTGTGAAGTTCGCCGAGTCGGGCTGTTCCTCGACCGTCACGCCCGTCGAGTCGGTGTCGTTAGTGGTCGCGACCGTTGCGGTGTACTCGCCCGCGTCGCCCGCGGCCGTCCCCCACGACAGCGTCACCTGCTGGCTCTCTCCACCGGCCAGCGTCAGCGACTGGCTCGCGCGTTCGGTCCCGCCGACCGACAGCGAGACCGTCTGGGTGCCCTCGAGGTCACCCGTGTTCGTGAGGGTCGTCGTTACCTCGACGGTGTCGCCCGCCGTCACCGGCGAGTTGCTGCTGGTGCCCGAGACGGTGAGGTTGGCCAGGTCGGGCTGTGCCTCGACGGTCACGCTCGTCTGGGCCGAATCGTTTGCGCTCACAAGGAACAGGCCGTAATCGCCCGTCTGGCCGGCCTGAGTCCGCCAGGACAGCGTCACCTGCTGGCTCGCACCGCCCGCCAGCGTGAGTTCCCGGTTGTCTATCCGGTCGTCGACGTCACCGCCGACGGTCAGGTACACGGTCTGGGTCCCCTGCTGGTCACCCGTGTTCGTGACCGTCGCCGTCACCTCGACGGTGCCGCCGGCAGTCACCGATCCGGGTTCGGAAACCTCTGAGACCGCGAAGTTCGCGGGGTTGGGCTGTTCGGTCACCGAGACGGTCGCCGTCGCGGTGTCGTCGTCACTACGGAGCGTCAGGTCGTACTCACCAGCGTCCCCGCTCTGGGTCGTCCACGACAGCGTCACCTGCTGGCTCGCACCGCCCGCCAGCGTGACGTCCTGAGAGTCCAGCGCCGCGCTCCCGTCGGTCAGCTGGATCGTCTGGGTGCCCTCGAGGTCACCCGTGTTCTCGACTGTGGCGGTCACTTCGACGGTGTCGCCCGCCGTCACCGGCGAGTTGCTGGAGACGCCTGACAGCGCGAAGGTGGCCGGGTCGGGCTGTGCCTCGACGGTCACGTCCGTCGACACAGTGTCGTTGGCGCTGGTGACCGAGGTCTGGAAGGTCCCCGTCTCGCCCGTGGTTGTCTGCCACGACAGCGTAACCGTCTGACTGGCGCCGCCGGCCAGCGTCACCTGCTGGCTGTCTTCGGCGACACCGTTGACGCCGAGACTCACCGTCTGCGTGCCCTCCAGATCGCCCGTGTTCTCGACGGTCGCGTCGACCGTCAGCGTCTCACCCTCCGTCACCGGCGAGTTCGACTCGATGCTCGAGACCTGGAGGTTCGCCGGGTCCGGCTGTTCCTCGACTGTCACACCGGTCGTGCCGGTGTCGTTGGCCGTCGCGACCGTCGCGGTGTATTCACCCACGTCACCTGCGGCCGTCCCCCACGACAGCGTCACCTGCTGGCTCGCACCGCCTGCCAGCGTCACCGACTGGCTCGCGCGTTCGACCCCACCGACCGACAGCGAGACCGTCTGGGTGCCCTCGAGGTCACCGGTGTTCGTGAGGGTCGTCGTTACCTCGACGGCGTTGCCTGCTACCACCGGCGAGTTGCTACTGGTACTCGACAGCCGGAAGTTCGCGGGGTCGGACTGGGCCTCGACCGTGGCGGTGGTCGACGTCGAGTCGTCGGCGCTCACGACCGACAGGGAAAAATCGCCCGTCTGGCCGGCCCGGGTCTGCCAGGACAGCGTCACCTGCTGACTCTCCCCACCGGCCAGCGTCAGCGATTGGCTGTCGACGCGCTCGTCGACGCTCCCGCCAACGCCGAGGGAGACGGTCTGTGTCCCCTGCTGGTCACCCGTGTTCGTGACCGTCGCGGTCACCTCGACGGAGTCACCGGCCATCACCGGGCCGGTGTTCGAGACCTGTGAGACCGCGAAGTTCGCGGGGTTGGGCTGTTCGGTCACCGAGACGCTCGTCCCAGCCGAGTCGTTGGCCGTCTCGACCGTGGCAGTGTAATTACCCGCGTCGCCTGCGGCTGTCTCCCACGACAGCGTCACCTGCTGGCTCTCCCCGCCGGCCAGGGTCAGCGACTGGCTGTCGCGCTCGACCCCGTCGACCGACAGCGAGACTGTTTGGCTCCCCTGCTGGTCGCCGACGTTCTCGACGGTCGCGGTCAGGTCGAGCGTGTCGCCTGCTGTCACCGGCCCGTCGTCGGAGACACCGGAGAGCTGGAAGTCCACGGGCGCGGCCGGTTCGGTGCCGCCGTCGGACTCGTTGCCGTCGCCGTCATCGCCGTCGTCGTCGCCGAAATCGGACTCGTTGCCGTCGCCGTCATCGCCGTCATCGTCACCGAAATCGAACTCGGGGCCGTCGTCGTCGTCACCGAAGTCGAACTCGGGGCCGTCGTCGTCGTCACCAAAGTCGAACTCGGGTCCGTCGTCGTCGTCACCGAAGTCGAACTCGGGGCCGTCGCCGTCGGATTCGTTGTCGTTACCTCCGAAATCGAAGCCCGAGTCGCCACCGTCGTCGAACCCGAAGTCCTGTGCGATATTTGCCTGGTCGCCTGTCGCTACCACTGGTGCCGTGCCGATCGCGAAAACACCGATCACGACGACCGTCGCGAGCGCCACGGAACTCCCCACGTCGCGGATCCGTTGTCCTGTATTCATATATGAGATTGATTCTCGGTGGCGACGCGGCGTCAGGATGGAAGACAGGTCCCAAACCCCCCTGCGATGTCGCGCAGTGTCAGCGAGCGAACGTTGCAACCGGATACCCCCTCACGACGCGGTTGCGACCGATCCACCCGGAAATCGTCCCCGTATCGTCGCCACTACAACCCCGTTTTCAATTGTATCATATTTGTTAATTCTCCCGGATATCGACGGTACTTTATTGCAGATACAGGCGGTAGAAAGAATTTCTCCGTCGTCGGCCGCTGCTGGCGACCGACACGGAGCGTGGTCGACGGACCAGCGAGCGGTGTGGAAGGGGAGTGGCTCAGTCGTCTGCCGAGAACCGGTTCTCGGTTGCGTCCATCGCCCGTCTGATTTTGGCCATCGCATCGGACTGGTCGGTGTCCTGCTCCG
This sequence comes from Halorientalis sp., assembly GCF_028275115.1. Classification (GTDB taxonomy): domain Archaea; phylum Halobacteriota; class Halobacteria; order Halobacteriales; family Haloarculaceae; genus Halorientalis. Next base: position 5,536 of record NZ_JAQCNH010000055.1, read on the forward strand.
CCGTCTCGCTGGCGTCGGGCAACCACGCCGTGACGGTACAGCCGCGGTCGCCGTTCTCGAACTGCAGGCGACCGCCAAACTGCTCGACGGTCCAGGAAACGACCCAGAGCCCGACGCCGCTCCCGTGTTTGAGCGCCGTCTCCTCGCCCTCTTCGAGGACGGACAGTTCGTGCGGGTCGATACCCGGTCCGTCGTCGGCGACTTCGACCGCCGAGAAGCCGTCGCCCTCGCGAACCCGGACGGTTACCGCCGGCTCGTCGGTGTCGCTGTGTTCGACAGCGTTGGTGAGAAGTTCATCGAGTGCGATAGCGATGGCGGGGTCGGTTTCGGTGTCCACGTCGTCCGGCAGCTCGGCGGCGATCGCCGCCGACGGGTAGCGGTTGCGAGCGTCGCAAACCTCTCTCGTGACCGTCTCCCCGAGGTCGACCGTTGCCGTCCCGTCTTCGTCGAACGTTCGTGAGACCTGCCCCACCTTGTCGCTTTGATCGGTAATCCGGGTCGCCGTCTCCGCGATCAGATCGAGGCGCTCGCGGAGGTTCGGGTCGGCCAGTTGCCGTTCGACGAGTTCAGCGTTACCAGCGACGACGTTCATCTCGTTGCGGAGGTTGTGTCTGAGGAGGCGGTTGAGGACCTCGAGTCGCTGGCGCTGCTGGCGTTTGCTGGTCACGTCACGGAGACTGATCAACACGCCGGCAACCACACCGTGGGCCCGATTGAGCGGCGATATCCGGACGTTGTAATACCGGACTCCCCCGTCGCTCTCCAGTGCGAGTTCCGTCTGAACACTGGTTTCGGCGCATTCCTCCAGCAGGTCGGCGAGCGCCGGAAGGACCGTCTCGAGTTGCGCCCCGATGACGGCGGCTTCCGTCCTGTCGAACAGTTCCGCGGCCGCGGGATTGATGTCCGCGACCTGCTGGTTGTCGTCCAGCACGATCACGCGATCGGCCATATTCTCCAGAATCTCGTCGCGCGCGAGGCGTCGCGCGACCGGGACGAGTTCCAGCAACTGGCCGCGCAGGATCGTACCGGCGACGATGAGCCCACTAAGCAGGAACCCGACGGTCGTCGGATCGACGCCCGGCGGGAGGTACTGAAACACGAACAACGCGTTTGCGACGAGCGGAATGAACATCGCGATCAGCAGCGCGGTAGCCTGTATCCGGTAGACGCCCTCCGCCAAGAGAATAATACGCAACAACAGGGCCCCACCGAGCAGTATCAGCAGGTACGAGTAGATGACGTGGACGTCGAACAGGACCCCGTGTGTCGCGCTGAACGCGGCGAAGCCAGCGGTCTCGATGAGCGACGTCTCCGTCCACAGAAGCGCCGGCCGAAGCAGGACCACGCCGACGATGACAACCGGTTCAATCAACAGGAGCGCGAGCACCCGTAGCGTGAGTAACTCGTCGTTGCCAGTGTACTCAAGCACCAGCGCCAGCCACGCGAGTGGGATCACACAGGTAAGCACGAATCCGACGCGAGTCCAGAGGAGCTTCGTCGCCAGCGTCGCCGCCGTGAGGTTCATTCCCTCCACGAACGACCAGAGGCTCGCACCGATCATGAACACGGCCAGCGACGTCGCACCCGGGCGGTCACGATGCTGGAGCGCGAACGCGCCGACTCCGAGCCCTACGATTGCCGACAGGAACACGGGCGCAGCGTAGGGCGTGTACTGAATTTGCATCGCGTGTTAGCAGTACAACGTAAACCCCCAGAATAAGGGTTCCCTCGTCGGTATCAAAACTGAAATCAGGCTTACCCCGACCGAGACTGGACCGCCGACCAGACTGCGAGCGCGCCCAGCACGAGCGCCGGGACCAGCGGCAGGACGAGGTATGTGTTTCGCCAGCCCAGTCCGAGCGCGGCGACGCTCCCGCGGGCCGCAGGCAGCAGGTACAGCGCACCCGGGACGACTAGGAATGCGACGACGACGGCGGCGACCAGCAGCCAGCCATGCCAGTCGAACTCTTCGTCCACGTCGCCGACGGTGTTCCGTGGGTAGACCTCGGCCGATTCCACACCGTCGTCGGTATCGCCGTCGCTTCCCTCAACGGCACCCGGTTCGTGGACGTAGCTGTCGTCGCTCACAGCTCGCTGTCTGGCCGGACGACGACCTTGCCGAACCCTTCCCGGTCCTGGAGCATCTCGTGAGCGCGGCTCGTCTCGCTCATCGGCAGGGTGTCCCGGACGCGAGGCTCGAACTCGCCGTCCCAGACCAGTTCTAGGACGTCGTCGACTTCGCCGGGCGTGCCCATCGTCGAACCGATAACTTCGAGTTGGTTCCAGAAGATGCGGTTCACGTCCGTCTCGGGATTGGGTCCCGTCGTCGCCCCGCAGGTCACCAGCCGGCCGCCCTTCGCGAGGCTGGCCAGCGATTTGCTCCAGGTGGCGGCCCCGATGTGGTCGACCACCATGTCGACGCCACGGTAGCCCGTGATGTCGCGGATGACGTCGTCGAAGTCGTCCTGCTCGTAGTTGATCACTTCGTCCGCGCCGAGTTCGCGTGCGTACTCGAGTTTTTGATCGCTGCTGGCGGTCGCGTACACTTCCGCACCGACGTACTTCGCGATCTGGAGAGCCGCGTGGCCGACGCCACCGCTGGCCCCCAGCACCAGTACCGTCTCACCGGGCTGGAGGTCTCCCCGTGTCACCAGCATCCGCCAGGCGGTCTGGAAGACCAGCGAGGCCGAACCGGCCACCTCCCAGTCGACGTGCTCCGGGACCGGGACGAGGTTGTCGGCGGGCACGGCCGCCTGCTCTGCGTGGACGCCGCGGACGTGTTCGCCGAGGATGTGGAAGTCCGCACACATCGTCGGCTCGCCGTCGCGACAGAACTCACACGAGCCACAGGAGACACCGGCCGAGACGGCAACGTGGTCGCCCACCGCGAACCGGTCCACGTCCGTGCCCACGTCGGTGACGACGCCGGCCGCGTCGCTGCCGGGGATATGTGGCATCTGCAGGTCGATTCCCGGGAGCCCACGCCGGGTCCAGACATCGAGGTGATTGAGCGCCGCTGCCTTCACGTCCACGAGGACTTCGTCGCTGGCCGGCTCTGGGTCGGAGAACTCGCCGTATTCGATAACGTCGGTGTTGCCGTGTTCGGAAAATTTGACTGCCTGCATATCAATCTGCTTGGCCGGCGGGTGCAAAACGTTGACGACTGGCCACGCTTTCAGCTATGCGCCGTCGGAGGCGGCGACGAACGCCGCGAAACTCGCCTCGTGCCCCGTCCGTGAGACGTGGTCGTCCCGCCGACCCGCTGCCGACTCGCGGTCCGGCACGATCGCCTCCGCCTCGCAGTCGTGACAGACGAAGTGATACCGTGTCATTATCTACCCCATCAGTATCCATTATTATTAATATTTTCTCCATCGGCACATATTGGACTGTTGGCGCTCACCACGGCGGCTCCGCACACCCTGTCGGGACGTCGACCGGACTGGCGCGGGGCGGCGGGCGGGAGTGTTTAGGTGGCGCGACCGGAACAATCGGTATGGTCGACTTCCAGTCACGCGACACACGACGCTCGCCGAGCGAGGACGACGAAGACGAGGCCGACGACGAGGCTGAGGCGGTCGGCACGGACGACGGGGGCGGACACGACGAGGACCACGACGACGGTCACTCCCACGACCACGACCACGACCACGACCACGATCATCACGAACACGACCCCGAGTCCCTCGGTGTGGCCGTCGTGACGGTCTCGTCCTCACGGACGCGGGAGAACGACCCCGCAGGCGATACCATCGAATCCACGCTGACCGGCGCGGGCCACGAGGTCGTCGTCAGAGACGTGATTCGAGACGATTACGACGGCGTGCAAAACACCATCGACGCGTTCGTCGGTCGCAGCGATGTGGACGCCGTCGTCACCAGCGGTGGTACCGGTGTCACACCCGACGACGTGACCATCGAGGCCGTTCGCCCGCTGTTCGACAAGGAGCTGCCCGGCTTCGGTGAGTTGTTCAGACTCCTCTCACACGAGGAGATCGGAACCAAAGTGGTCGGGACTCGCGCCACCGCCGGCGTCGTCGACGGCGCCGTCGTGTTCTGCCTCCCGGGCAGCGAGAACGCGACCCGACTCGGCACCGAAGAGATCGTTCTCGAACAGGCCCCACACCTCGCCGGCCTCGCCCAGCGGGACTGAACCGGGACGGCCACCTCGGGCAGCAACTGGTCCGGTCACACCGGTCTCGGTGCCGCCGCGAGCGTTCCAGGTCCCGGCCGGTTCGAGGGCCCGGTACGGGACCGGCGGTGTCCGGGGCCTCCCGTCGTCGGTCGTCGGCGGCCGGCCACGCCGTTCGGGCGTCTCACCCGGGGAGCGGGCAGAGACTCGCCGTCAGGATCACCACGTCGTCGGTCCCGTTTCGCGCACCGTGTGACTGGCCCCGTTCGTTGAACACCACGCCGGGGGCAGTAATCGTCTCCTCGGTGTCGCCCTGCACGACGGTCACCGTCCCGTCGAGCACGTGGAACACGTTTGCGGCCCCGTCGTGAACGTGTGGGTCCAGTTCCGCCCCCGGTCCCAGGGCAAAGACTTTCACGAGCACGTCGTCGCTGACGGCCAGTTCGTCGTCGAGCACCTCGTCTGCGTCGGGGTCAAGGTCGGGCAGTCGGTCCAGCATCGTATCCGGAGTGTCGGCCGGACCGGACTTAGCGGTTCCGTCGGTGACTCGCCGTTCGGGTCCGGCGTCGTTCCCGGACCGGTGTCCCCTTTTTTCCGACTGTCGTCCGCGGCGACACCGGCTTCGCTGTCGGCGCTGGCGGGACCGTCGTCGAACGCTGCCGCCCCCGACTCGAACCGGACTGCCGGCGCGTCCACAGCCGCCACGATTCGGCTAAAATCGCCGTTTCGCCAAGGCACGGCCCCGCAGGACTGTCGATTAGCATGGCTTTTAGCCACTGGCGCCCCCAGACTGCGGCGATGGTAACCGAACTCGGGGACGACATCTGGTGGTACGACCTGCGCGGGGTGAACGCCTACCTCGTCGACGACGGGGCGGTCACGTTGGTCGACGCGGGCAACCCGTGGGACGGACGCAACCTCGTCCTCGGCGTCGGTCGGGCGGGCTACTCTCTGCAGGACGTGGATCGAGTGCTGCTGACACACTACGACTTCGACCACGTCGGCGGTCTCGGCCGCCTCCGTGGCATCGACGCGACCGTCTACGTCGGCGCGGCCGACGAACCATACCTGACCGGAAAGAAGCGCCCGCCGCTCTCGAATCACAAGGGTGCGCTCCAGAACGCGCTGGGTCCGTTCCTGAAATCCCCGCCCGTTTCGGTCGAAACCGTCGCGGACGGCGAGGCGGTCGGGAGTTTCACTGCCTATCACACGCCCGGCCACACGCCCGGCCACGTCACCTACGTCAGCGATACTCTCGACGCCGCCTTCCTCGGCGACCTCGTCACGGAGTCCGGCGGGCAACTGCGCGCCTCGCCGTGGCTCATGAGCTACGACACCGACGCCGTCGCGGAGAGCGTCCGGGACCTGGCCGACCGTGCACCCGGGTTCTCGGTCGCGGCGATGGGCCACGGCACCCCCTTCGAGCGGCGTGGCCGCGAAGCGTTCGACCGACTGGTCGACTCGCTGTAGTCACTCCCCGCCGTTGGCGGCCTCCTCGGCTACGTCTTCGGGATCGAACAGCGCAGGGTCCAGAGCCATGTGCGCCTGTCCTTTCACGAACTCGGGGAGTGAATCGGAGGTGTACGCGATGATTCTGAGGTCGGCGGTGAGGTCGGTCGCGACTGGAATCGCAGTCGCCAGCGCGGCGTCGGTGATGACGAACAGGTCCGCGTCGTGAATCCCCGCTTCCTCCAGCGCCGGGCGGTTCGCGGTGCCCGCGGCTCGCGTGACAGAGAAACCCGCTGCCGACAGTGCCGCTCCGAGGTCGTGTTCGTCGGGACCGGCGATGACTGCGTCCATAGTTGCCATCTGTATCCCCCAGGGCTTGGCTCTCACGGTCGCGTCACGTCGGCCGACCGCGGGTCGCGGACTCTGTGTATACGACGAGTTCCCCCTCGACGGCCCCCGCGGCAGGAACGCGCGGGATTCGGAGTCTGTGTCCGTCTGCGCCGTACACGTCGACGGTGCGGGTCCCGGCGAGTCGGTCGGCGAGTGTCGTCCGAATCCGCACCCGTTCGACCTCCGCCCGCGGCACCGTCACCGCACGCGCCCCGAACGAGCGAGTGATCCACCCCGGGCTGACCGTGACGGACATCCGGGCCTTCCGGGCTCCGTCCCGGCCGACCGCGAGTCCGATCCCAGCGAGCCAGAGGACCAGTCCCGTGTGCAGCGATATCTGCGGCGACGGAAGCGGCAGGACCAGTCCGAGTCCCAACCACAGCGACACCAGGACGGCGAGAGCGATCGCGTATATCAGTCCGGCGACGGCGACGGCCAGCGGGTTCAAAACTGGAATCGGGCGAATCTCGGCCTGGATCGGTGCCGGGCGGCCCGGCAGGTCAACGGTGGGCTGCGCCGCGGTGTCGGCGCGTCGGGCAGCGGGAGGCATCGGCTCTCTGAACTCGCGCCAGCGAAAAAAGCGGTGGGGGTTGGGTTACACCGTCACGCCACGGCCGGTCACTCGTATTCGATGGTCGCCGGCGGCTTGTGGGTCACGTCGTAGAGAACGCGTGCGACGTTCTCATTTTCGCCGGTGATGCGGCTCTGGATGCGCTGGAGGGTCTCCCAGTCGACGTTCTGTGCGCGGGCGGTCATCCCGTCGCGGCTCTCGACCGAACGGACGGCGACGACCCAGCCGTGAACGCGGTTATCACCCTTGACGCCCGTGGCTTTTCCGAGAACGGCCGCCAGCGCCTGCCACGGGTCGTGGTCCTCCAGTTCCACCTCAACCACGTGGTTGGCTTCGCGTGCGACTGCGAGTTTCTCCTCGGTCACCTCGCCGATGATCCGCACGGCGAGGCCGGGGCCGGGGAACGGCATCCGCTCGGCGATGATCGCCTCGAGGTCGAGATCGCGCGCAACCTCCCGCACTTCGTCCTTGTAGAGGTCCCGCATCGGCTCGACGATGCCCTCGAAGTCGACCACGTCGGGCAGACCCCCGACGTTGTGGTGGGACTTGATCGTCCCCTCGCTCTCGATACGGTCGGGGTAGATCGTTCCCTGGACCAGATAGTCGGCGTCGACCTCTCGGGCGACCGTCTCGAACTCCCGGATGAACTGCTCGCCGATGGCGTGGCGCTTCTCCTCGGGGTCGGTGATTCCCTCGAGCGCATCGAGGAAGCGGTCTTTCGCCTGCACTATCCGCAGCGAGTCCATGTAGTCGAACGTCTCGCGGAGCTGCTCGGTCTCGCCTTTCCGCATCAACCCGGTGTCGACGTAGACGGGAGTGAGCTGATCGCCGATGGCCTCGTAGGCCAGGGCGGCGGCCGTCGAGGAGTCCACGCCACCCGAGAGGGCGATGACAGCGTTCGCGTCGCCCACCTCGGTCGCGATTTCGTCGACTTTCTCCTCGACGAAGGAGTCCACGTCGACCATCAGGCCTCGACCTCCTGGACCGCGAGGTCGGCTTCGTCCAGTACCGCTTCCAGCAGGCCGACGAAGGGTGGGCTGGCACGGCCGGGTCGCGAGCGGAACTCGGGGTGGAACTGCGTCCCGAGATAGTAGGGGTGATCCGAGAGCTCAAGAATCTCCATGCGGTTGTTTGTGTGGCCCGAGAAAACGAGGCCGGCGTCTTCGAGGTCGTCGATGTACTCGGGGTTGACCTCGTAGCGGTGGCGGTGGCGCTCGGTGCAGGAGGTATCGCCGTAGACGTCGTGGGCCAGCGTCCCAGAGTCGATATCCGTCTCGTGGGCACCGAGTCGCATCGTCCCGCCCATGTCTTCCAGGTCGTACTGCTTGGGCAGCAGGTCGATTACCGGGTGTGGCGTGTTCTCCTCGATCTCCGCGGAGTGAGCGTCTTCGAGGTCGAGGACGTTCCGTGCGTACTCGACGACGGCCATCTGGAAGCCCAGACAGAGCCCCAGCCACGGCAGGTCGTTCTCGCGGGCGTACCGGCAGGCTTCGACTTTCCCCTGGATGCCACGGGAACCGAAGCCACCGGGGACGACGACGCCGTCCACGTCGTCGAGTTCGTCGTCACACCCGTCAGCCAGGTCCTCGCTGTGGACCCACGTCGTCTCCACGTCGACACCGGCTTCCAGTCCGGCGTGTTTCAGCGACTCGTGAATCGAGATGTAGGCGTCTTCCAGCCCGTACTTCCCGACCAGTGCGACCTCGACCTCGCCGGTCGTGTCGCGGGTGACGAGTTCCCGCCAGTGGTTGTCCCGTTCCGTCTCGGGCGGCGCCTCGGACTGTAGGTTGAGCCGGTCCATCACGTACTCGTCGAGCCCTTCCGCCTCGATCACCAGCGGGACGTGGTAGATGTCTTCTACGTCCGGATTGGAGAAGACGGCGTCCGTCGGCACGTCGCAGAACAGCGCGATCTTCTCTTTCACGTCGGTGTGTAGTTTGTCCGCACATCGCCCGACGAGCACGTCCGGTTGGAGCCCAATGGAGCGGAGTTCCTTGACGGAGTGCTGTGTCGGCTTGGTCTTCTGTTCGCCGTTTTTCGAGTAGGGCACGAGGGTGACGTGGGTGAAGAGAATATCGTCGTCGTCTTCCTCGTGTGCGAACTGGCGGAGGGCTTCCAGATACGGCATCCCCTCGATGTCCCCCACCGTGCCGCCCACCTCGACGATACAGACGTCGTGGCCCGCAGCGGCCTCGCGGATGCGCCGCTTGATGTCGTCCGTAACGTGCGGGATGATCTGGACGGTCTTGCCGAGGTAGTCGCCGGCCCGTTCTTTCTCGATGACGTGCTGGTAGACTTTTCCCGTGGTGACGTTGTGGTCGAAAGTCATGTCGATGTCGAGGAACCGCTCGTAGTTCCCCAGGTCCAGGTCGACCTCCCCACCGTCTTTCAGCACGTACACTTCGCCGTGCTGATACGGGTTCATCGTTCCAGCGTCGACGTTGAGATAGGGGTCGATCTTGACCGCCGTTACGTCGAAGCCGGCGTTTGCCAGCAGGCGTCCCGTACTCGCGGCAGTGATGCCTTTCCCCAGTCCGGACATCACGCCGCCGGTGACGAAGATGAACTTCCGACCCAGTTCCGGGTCGTAGTTCGTCTCTGATTCGGTCGGCATACCGACGGTGCGCGCGGCGCGGTCAAAACGGTTACGGGAAGCCCCGAGTGTGCAACGAATGCACACTTTCCGCTCGGGCGACCGGCCGTTCACTCACCGGAGAGGAACCCGGCCACGGACTCGCCGATCCGGTCGTTCTGCCCTGCGAAGAAGTGATCGCCCGGGACCGACTCGACCGTCGCCTCGTGCTCGCGGGCGCGCTCAGCCACCGGTTCCCAGTCCACGGTCGAGTCACGCTCGCCGACCGCGACCTGGACGGGACAGGAGAGCGCGTCGAGGGCCGCCACCGTGTCCGCACCGCCGAGGGACGCAGGTGGCGCGAGAACGGAGACGGCACTCGGCTCCGACTCGGCCGCCGCGAGCAACGCGACGCCGGCCCCGAAACTGTAGCCAAAAAGCGCGACAGCGTCGTAGTCGTCGCTGGCGGACGCGACGACGGTCAGGGCGTCCCGGCGTTCGCCCTCGCCTTCGTCCCAGGGACCGTAGTCGAACCGCAGGCACGCAACGCTCCGGTCGGAGAGCGCCTCCCCCACGGCACGGAGTCGCGGGTCCGACCGCGTCCCGCCCATTCGGGGGTGGGGCGGACAGGCGACGACGGCCCGGTCTGCCCCGGGCGTGTCGACGGTAACCCGTAACTCGCGGTCGCCGGCGAGACGGCGCTGTTCGCTCATGTCGTAGGAGAATCAGGTGTGAGAGATTTAAGGGCAGCGGTACCCAAGTAGTCCATATGGGAATCCTCTCGCGCGCCTCCTACGTCATCCGCTCGAAGGTCAGCGGGCTCCTCGACAGGACCGAAGACCCCTCCGAGACCCTCGATTACTCCTACGAACAGATGCGCGACGAACTCCAGAACGTCAAGCAGGGTATCGCCGACCTGACGACCCAGAAAAAGCGGCTGGAGATCCAGCAGCGCCGTCTCGAAGAGAACGTCGAGAAACACAACGACCAGGCCCGCGAGGCCGTTCGACAGGACCGCGAGGACCTCGCACGCCGGGCGCTGGAGAAAAAAAAACAGAAGATGAACCAGATCGAGGACCTCGAGAGTCAGATCCAGCAACTCCAGCGCCAGCAGGACGAGTTGATCGACCAGAAAGACGACCTCCAGAACCGGATCGAGCAGTTCCGCACCAAAAAGGAGACGATGAAGGCCCGATACAAGGCCGCCGAGGCCTCCAAAAGCGTCTCCGAGGCGGTGACGGGCGCCGGCGACGAGATGGCGGACGTCGGTCGGGCCATCCAGCGGGCCGAGGAACGGACCGAGGAGATGGAGGCGCGCTCGGCCGCGATGGACGAACTGCAGGAGAGTGGGGCCTTCGAGGACGCCCTGAGCGACAAAGACCAGTTGGACCGGGAGCTCGAGGAAATTCGTACCACGGGCGAGGTCGACGCCGAACTCGACACGCTCAAGTCCGAGGTCGGGACGGACGAGGGCGCCACGACGAGCGAATCCGAGGCCGACGTGGACGCCGAAACCGACGTGGGCACCGAGGCTGATACGGACGCCGCGGACATCGAGGCCCCCGACGCCGAGGGGGCGGCGGTCAACGAAGCGGAACTCGACACCGAACTCGAAGAGCTAAAAGAAGAGGAGAAAAACTGACCCGCCACCGCCAACCGCGAGACAGGCGCGCTCGCGACGACGGTCACCCTCGGCGGTCTTTGCGTCACCCACAGTGATTTTTGAGTCCAGGGAGACGCGGGGGTATGAACGGAGACCGCGACACGGGCTCCCGGGGCGACCCCGAGACGATGCGGCGCCGGGTTCCGGGAGGCCGGCTACGGCTGTGGATACTGCTCGAAGCGAAACGGTGGCAGGTCAGCGTGGTCATTCTGGGGCTGATATTCTCCGGTCTGGTGGTCGTCGGGGCCGTCGATCCGACTCCGCTCGGCTTGGTTATCGAGAGCTCCGACCCGATCGAGACGTTGTTCCAGGCCCTCGTCACTGCGATTATTACCGGTGTCACGCTGGTCGTCGCTATCAACCAACTCGTTCTCGCACAGGAACTCGGGCCACTGGGTGACCAGCGCGAACGCATGACTGGGGCCCTCGACACCCGGCGGGAGATCGAGTCCGAACTCGAAGTCGACGTGGCTCCGGCCGACCCGAGTGCCTTCCTGCAGGCACTCGTCGAGTCCGTCGGGGAGCGGAGCGCGAGACTCGCGGGCGTCGAGGCGGCCGACCCGGACGTTCGCGACCGGGTCGAGTCGTTCACCGGGGACGTCGCCGACAACGCGGCGTTCGTCGGCGACCGGCTCGCGGACGCCCAGTTCGGTACGTTCGGGGTGGTCTCGGCGGCGCTGGACTTCGGCTACTCCGAGAAAATCTACGAGGCTCGACGGTTGCGCGCAGCCCACGCCGACGACCTCCCGCCGGAGGCGGACGACGCATTCCAGGACCTGCTCGACGTCCTCGAACTGTTCGGACCGGCCAGAGAACACATCAAGACGCTGTACTTCCAGTGGGAACTGATCGACCTCTCGCGGATCCTGCTGTACACGGCACTGCCGGCGCTCGTGGTCGCGGTGTCGATGATCGTCTACTTTGACGACGGAGTGGCCTCGTGGTCGGCGCTCGGGGTTGGCGGACCGGTGTGGGTCACGAGCGCCGCGACGACCGTCGCGCTGGTGCCGTTCGTCGTTCTGGTCGCGTACATCCTCCGTATCGTGACCGTCGCCAAACGGACGCTGGCGATTGGGCCCTTCGTCCTGCGGGGCGAGGATTAGTCCAGGAAGTCCGGTTCCGTCCGCTGTTTTCCCACCTCGTCGTCGAGGTGGTCGCGGAAGAGCGTCGGGTCCACGTCGTTTCGCTCGCGCTCTTTCCGGTCACGCACGGAGATCGTCCCCTCGCTCTCCTCGTCGTCACCGAGGATGAGCATGTACGGGACCAGGTCTTCGTGTGCCTGGCGAATCTTCTTTTTGACCGTCCAGGACCGTTCCTCGATGGTCACCCGGAAGTCGCCGAGGTCGCGTTTGATCTCCTCGGCGTACGGGATGTGGTCGTCGCTGATCGGGAGGATTCGGATCTGTTCGGGCGCGAGCCAGGTCGGGAACTTCCCGTTGTAGTGTTCGGTGAGGACCATGAAGAACCGTTCGTAACTGCCGTAGAGTGCGCGGTGGATCATCACCGGTCGGTGTTCTTGATTGTCCTCGCCGACGTAGGTCAGGTCGAACCGCTCCGGCATATTGAAGTCCAGTTGTACTGTCGGCCCGTCCCAGTCCCGTCCGAGTGCGTCCTCGAAGGCGAAATCGATCTTCGGGCCGTAGAAGGCCCCGTCGCCGTCCTCGACGACGTACTCCATGTCCGCGCTGTCGAGGACCGACTCGAGCTGGGACTCCGCACGTCCCCAGATCTCGTCGCTGCCGACGGACTTCTCGGGGCGGGTGGCGAACTGTACGGTGTAGTCGAGATCGAACGTATCGAGAATGTCGAGGATGATGTCCATGATCGCCTCGACTTCCGCCTCGATCTGGTCCGGACGGACGAACAGGTGGCCGTCGTCGATGGTGAACGACCAGACCCGCGAGAGGCCGGAGAGTTCGCCTCGCTGTTCCTTGCGGTAGACCTTCCCGTCCTCGAAGTACCGGACGGGAAGGTCACGGTAGGACCACTGCCCCTGGTCGAAGATGGTCGCGTGACCGGGGCAGTTCATCGGCTTCAGTCCGTACTCCTCGTCGTTGACGTCGAGCAGGAACATGTCGTCGACGTAGTTCTCGTAGTGGCCCGACTTCTTCCAGAGTTCAGTGCGGAAGACGTGGGGCGTCTCGACCTCGCGGTAGTCGTTTTGCCTGTTGAGGCCGGCCACGTAGTCGGACAACTCGTTCAGGATTGTTTTTCCGTTCGGATGGTAGAGGGGCAGGCCTGGTCCGGTGGTCTCGTCGATCGAAAAGAGGTCCATCTCCTGGCCGATCCTGCGGTGGTCCCGCTCCTGGGCCTTCCGGCGCTGTTCGAGGTACTCCTCGAGGTCGTCTTCGGAGGGGAAGGCGGTGCCGTAGACGCGGGTGAGCATCTCGTTGTCCTCCTCGCCGCGCCAGTAGGCTGCGGACATCTCCAGCAGCGAGAACCCGCCAATCTCGCCGGTCGACTCGACGTGGGGCCCCTGACAGAGGTCGTAGAACTCGCCCTGCTGATAGAACTGCACGGGGTCGTCGCCGGCGGCTTCGTCGTCCAGAATCTCCCGTTTGAATCGGTTGTCCTCGTAGCGCTCGAAGGCTCCCTCGCGGGACACCATGTCTCGCTCGATGTCCAGGTCCGCCTCGATAATCGCCTGGGCTTCGGTCTCGACTTCCTCGAGGTCGTCCTCGTCGATATCGACGCCGGCGATGTCGTAGTAGAAGCCGTCGTCGGTCCAGGGGCCGATCGTGAGTTTCGCCTCGGGGTAGAGCCGTTCCAGGGCCTGTGCGAACACGTGAGCCGCGGAGTGGCGGAGCACGTCGAGGTACTCGTCGGCACTCTCTGTGACGATCTCGAGTGCCACGTCGTCGTCGATGGGGGCGTGCTTGTCGACGAGTTCGCCGTCGACGACCCCGGCGACGGTGTCCCGACCCAATCCCGGTCCGATTTCGAACGCAACGTCCTCGACCGTCGACCCCTGCTCCATCTCGAGGGTCGACCCGTCGGGGAGCGTGACCGTGACCTCGCTCATACCCGTGGCAAGTCGACACCACGGGATAAGTGTATTGAGAGCCCGGCGGTAAACACTGGGTCGACGGCGGCGATAGGCCGGTCGCTCCGGCGGTGGCCGTCTCTATCGGGACTCGACTGGGCGTTCCGCCGCCGGTTCGTCGCTCCCGCCAGCGAGTTTCGCCCCGAGGCGGCGGTAGGCCTGTGCGGCGTAGCTGTCCGGCGAGGTGACCACGAGTGGCTCGTTCTCGGTCGCCACGTCGTCCTGTGGCACTACGCCCAGAATCTCCTGTCCGAGCTCGTCGCCCACCGCGGACACGTCGATGTCGTCGCGCACTTTCGTCAGGACGGCGCCGACGACTCGACCGTCGACGCGTTCGGCCAGCTCCCCGACCTTCTTGACGTCGGTCAGTGACACCTCGTCGGGCGTCGTCACGAGGACGATACCGTCCGACATTCCTGCTGGTACCAGCGTCTCGTGGGAGAGCCCCGCACCGGTGTCGACGATGACCGTCTCGTAGGAGCGTCGTAAGGCGCGCAAAACCGGTTGGAGGTTCGAGGGATCGGCCTCGGCGAACGCCTCCAGCGTGCCCCGGCCCGCCAGTACAGACACGTCTTTCGGGCCCTCGGCGATGGCGTCGGCCAACTCGGCCTCGCCGGCCAGTACGTCGTGGAGTCGCGGTTCGTGGTCGATGCCGAGCAGTTCGCTCAGGTTCGTCATCCCCAGATCCGCGTCCACGACGACAGTCCGTCTGCCCGCGTCCTGCAGTGCGATCGCCGTGTTTACCACCGTCGTCGTCTTGCCCACTCCACCTTTGCCGCCCGCAACCGTGTACACGTCCCCAGCCATGTGTTATCGACAATACCGTCCGATAACTCAAATAGATACGGTGAGTAAAGAAGGGTAGTTTAAATGTTATGAGGATGAACGCTGTCGATACCCGATTGGAGTTGCCGGTTCGGCGGGCGCGGGGAATCCGCAACACTGAATCCGTCGCTCGCGGGACAGTTTGTCAATGACCGATTCAGTCGAGCTGGTGGGGCAGTCGCTCTCCCCGGCGACGCGGGAAACCTTCGAGGACCGCGTCGACGACCAAGCAGCGTTTCTCCAGGCCGCGCTGGAGCGGGGTGACCTCGACACCGAGGGGTTCGCCATCGGGCTTGAACTGGAGGTGTACGCCGTCGACGACGACGGCAGACTCACGCCGATTCCCGAGGGCGTATTCGAGCAGTGTAACAAGGAACTCGGGCGCCACAACGCCGAGTTGAACACGGACCCGGACCCGTTTACCGCCGATGGGCTCGACGCGCAGGCACAGGCACTCGAAGAGCAGTGGGACCTGGCGCAGACGGCAGCCAGTGACCACGGCTGTGACCTCGTGCTCGACGCGATGTGGACGACGCCGCCGGCCGAGGGCAGCGTGGCGTACCTCGGCGACACTGCCGACCACGACGGGACCGACCTCCCGACGAACATGCGGTCGGTCCCTCGCTACTGGGCCATCGACCGCCACTGCGTAGAACTGGCCGGTGGGGCTGTCCCGTTCGACGTGCCCGGCACGTCGGTCGAGTTCCCGACGATCCTCTTCGAGTCACTGGCCACCTCGATTCAACCGCACGTCCAGATTCCCGACGCGGCGCAGTTCCCGCGGTACCACAACCTCGGGATCCGGACGCTCGGCCCGGTGTTGGCGCTCGGAACCAACTCTCCGTTTCTCCCGGGCGATATGTACGACGAGGGCGCCGACCCCGAGCAGTTGCTGGCCGAGACCCACCACGAGCTACGCATCGCGGCTTTCGAGCAGTCGGTCAACCACACCGATCCGCCGAAAGTTCGGGTCCCTGAGGACCTGCACAGTCCGAGAGACGCCGTGGACCACGTCGTCGCGGACCCGCTGCTCGCACCCTTCCTCGCGGAGTGGGTCGAGGGGGCCAAAAAAGGGTTCACCGGCGATATCTGGGAGTTCGACCACAAGCGCGGGACCTTCTGGCGCTGGCTTCGGGGTGTCATCGGCGGCGAACACGTCGACGGCATTGGCGGCCGCCGCTCGATCCGCATCGAGTACCGCCCGCTCCCGACCCAGCCGTCGATCCGCGACACCGTGGGCTTCCAGGCGCTCGTCGGCGGCCTCCTCCGGGGCCTGGTCGCCGCCGATCACCCCCTCGGTGATCTGGACCACGACGCCGCCGAACGGAGTTTCTACGAGGCCGTCGAGAACGGACTGGACGGCGAACTGGCCTGGATCACCGCGGACGGCGAACCCACGAGCGACAGCGAGACCGTCTTCGCCGAAGTCTTCGAGTACGCCCGTCGGGGCCTCGAACAACAGGGTATCGACGACGCCACCGCCAGCCGCTACCTCGACCCGCTGGAAGCCCGCTGGGAGGCCCGGACGACCCCGAGTCAGTGGAAAATCGACCGCGCCCGCGCGGAACTTGACGCCGGCGCGAGTCTCGAAGACGCGCTCGCGACGGTCCAGTCCGAATACGCCCGGTTGTCCCGGGACCACGACACGTTCGCAGACTGGCTGTGAGCGCCGGGCCCCTCACGTCTCCCGCGCACCCGTCCCTGCCCGGCCCGCGTTCGACAGGTTGCCCTCGCCACCCGGCATATCGATACCCTCGAAGGAATCGTTCGCGAGCAACAGCGACCCGTCCAGGTCGGCGTAGTCCGAAAGCGGTGTGAACTGAGCCGCCGTCGCGGTGGACGCGTTGGTTTCGGTCATGCAACCGGTCGTCGCGCTGTCGAACGGTTCGTGCGGTTCGAGAGCGTACCACTCGAAGTCGGTGGTCAGGGGTATGACAGGTCAGTCCAGCGCGTCCAGTAGTTCGCCAGCGCCGAAGCGGACGGGGTCGGTCGCCGGCGCGTCGATGGCCGTCGCGTACTCTATCACCGCCCGATTTGCGTCGGCGTCGTCCAGCCCACTCGTGTCCAGCGAACCGGCGGCGACGGTCGTATCCGCGACGGGGGCTGCCAGGTCTTCGTACAGTGCAGCGACCTCGGAAAGCGGTGGGATCTCGACGGACTCGTAGCCGTGAATCGCCTCGCGGCCGGCTTCGTGACAGCAGACCAGCGCGTCCGGCATCGCCCCGTGGAGGATACCACACGTCACCGCCGAGTAGGCGGGGTGGACGACCGACCCCTGTCCCTCGACGACCAGCAGGTCGTGGTCGTCGCCGCGCTCGCGGACCATCCGCTCGACCGCGCCCGCGACGAAGTCGCTCGGAACGCGGTCGACGACGACCCCCCAGTTCGCTAACAGGACACCGGTCTGGCCCGTCGGGACCAGGGCGGCGTCGAGTCCGCGCTCGCGGGCGGCCGCGACGAGTTCGGCGCTCGTGGTCATCTTCCCGGTCGAACAGTCGGTGCCGACGGTCAACACCACCTCGGCGTCGACCTCGTGGGCGCGGCCCTCGCTGACGGTGCAGTCCTCGAGTGGCCGGCGCAGGTCCCGGAGTTCCGCGCCGTGTTCGTCGGCGAGTGTGGTGAACTCCTCGTCGTCGCCGAAGAAGTAGTGCAGCCCCGAGAGAACGTCACAGCCGCGTTTGATGGCCCTACGCACGTCGGGCCGCCAGGACTCGTCGAAATCGCCGCCGACCGGGGCGACACCGACCACCAGTGCGTCCACCGGGTGGGGCACGTCGTCGATACCCGCAACGATGGGGGCGTCCTGTCCGTCCGAGAGGTGGTCGCTGACGCGCTCGCCGGCGCAGTCGCGGTCGAGGACGGCAGTCACATCGTACTCGGCGTATCGGAGGACGCCGACGGCAGTCTTCGCGCGGTCGGGGAACCGCTCGTGTGCGAGAACGGCGACGTTCATGCGGAGATGCTCGGTCGGCCGGGCAATAAACGCTGACACCTGGGGATTTTTGTATCAATATTACATCACTCCGGGTATGCGCCGTCTGACGACAGCGCTCCTGGTGGGGGGCGTGCTGGTACTCACACTCGTCGCCACGCCGGCGGCGGGCGCACAGTCCGCGGCCGACAGGAACGAGACGGTCGTCGGCGTCGAAGTCGATACCTGGGCCGTCACGGGTATCACCATCGACGGGAATACAACGGAGCAGACCCGTCAAAATGTGGCCACCAACCTCAGTATCCCGGCCGACAACGTCCTGTTGCAGCCGGCGAACGGTACGGCCGAGGTGTTCGGTGCCAACCTGACGACGGCTACTATCGCAGACGGGTTCGCCGCGACCGGTTTCTCGCCGAACGCGGTGCGTCGAGGGGCCACCGACCGCACGCGGGCGACCGTCGTCGGCATCCTACAGGCCAGACTCGAAACGAGTGGAATCAACGCCACCGCAAGGACGGTCACCGTCGACGGGATTCCACACGTCGTCGTCACGGGCACGAACCGGACCGCGGTGGGTGCGATTCTCCAGAACCAGGGGCGGGTCGAGGTCCTCGCACGCTACCCGGTCACGGAAGACGACCGGACCGTCTACCGTGAGCGGAACATCCTCTCCAACGAGGACTTCGTCCGCGTCGGGCCGGCGGCGGCGAGTCGCCCCTTCACCAACCGGCCGACCGTCGAGGTGTTCCTCGACGTCGAATCGGCGCGTGCGGCCGCCGAGACGCTACAGCGTGCCGGCTTCACCGACGACGGCGTCACGGGATGCCCGGACGACGCCGCCGAAAACCCCGGCGAGGCAGAGGGGTACTGTCTGTTCACCGTGTTCAACGGCGAGGTCGTCTCCGCGAGGTCGCTGGGCGGGGGTCTAGCCTGGGCGATCAACTTCCAGGAGTACGAGGAGGACCCCTCGGTCTTTCTCATCGCCGAGTCGATAGACGAGGCCAGACAGCTGTCCGCGACGCTCCGGAGTGGTACGTTCCCGGTCCCGCTGTCGGTCACGCCGCTCTCCGAGTCGGTCAGAGACGCCGCACTGGAGACCGGGAGCGAGTCGGTCGACATCGGGACGGTCGGCGAGCCGACCGACACGCCTATCAATATTCGGACGCCCGAGACGCCTGTGAGCGTCGAGACGCCCAGTACACCCGCGAGCGTCGAGACGCCCGGTACACCCGCGACCGACGCTTCCGTGAGCGAAGACCCGGCCGACGTGACCACGGCTGACACGGCCGGAGCCGACGAGTCGACCGACGGCTCGACCGGAACGGTGACCGTCACCGACGCGAGCGGACCCGGCTTTTCCACGGCGACGGCACTGGTCGCGCTGACTCTCGCGGTCGTGTCGTTGCTCGCCGCGCGGCTCAGATAGTGCGTAACTGCACGGTCCAGAAGTCCCGGAACGCGTCCCTCAACGCGGGTTCCGGGTCCCCGGTTGCGTCGACTGTGGCTGTCACGTCCGCGACCGTCGAGAACTCCGGGAGGACCGTGCGCTCGCCGACGACGTACAACGGGTCGGTCGTCCGCTCCTCCAGGGCCTCCAGACAGCGGTCGAGGTGTGAGTCGATCTGTTCGTCGCGGAGTCGCTCGAACCGGGCCTGCGAGAATCCGCCTTTGGAGTGCTGGCTCGTGAGGGCCGAGTCAAACCCGTGGAATGCGGTTCGCTCGCGTCCGGCGTACTCGCCCATGGCGAACAGGTCCGACCGGACCAGCGCGAGGGTGAACGACTCGCGGGGTGTGAACCACGACCGGGCCAGTTGGAACCCGTCGTCCCACTCGACGAACGGGTCGGGCGGGGCCGGCGTGGAGAGCGTCGCGCTCACGAGGCCGGCGTCGTCGGTCACTGCGAGGCAGGGCGCGGCCTCGGCGACCAGCGTCGCACGTCCAGCGAAAGCGTCCCGCACCGCGTCGGGCGGGTCGTCGGCAACGTAAGCCGTCAGCGCACCCTCCGGGTCGGTCTCGACGGAATCGAGACGGTCCAGCACCGCAGTCAGCCGGTCGTCCTGGAGCCGTTCGCGTCGGCGGTAGTCGAGTGATGCCTCCGCGCTGTCGAGGCGCTCGACGGTGCCTTCCAGATCGGCGATGCGGTCTTCGAGGCGGTTGGCCCGCTCCTGGGCGTCCTGGCGGGCGCTGGCGGCGTCGGCGCGCCGCTCCTGCTCGGCCTCGAGTTGTCGCTCAAGGTGACGCTTCTCCTCTTCGAGTTCCTCGATTCGGTCTTTGAGTTCGGCACGCCCCAGCAACTCGTCGAGCATCACCGGAAAGGACGGTGGGGAGAGGGCTTAAATTGCGGGGCCGCCCGAGCCGTCGTCGAGGTCGTCGACTGCAACGCATCCGTCGGTCATCGCCAGCAACTGTTGGGCGCGGTCGGCCTTCGCCAACAGGACTTCCGTCAGCGTCGGCGGATTCTCGACCCGCGTGTCTTCGAGCACCGACGGTGGCACGGCAAGTGTGTCCTGCGGGATGTCCGCCGCGCCGATGACCGGAAAGTGTCGCTCGTCGACTTTCATCACCAGCGGCCGGTCGAGTCGCTCCGCACCCTCGCCGTCGCCGTCGGCATAGAGTTCCTCCGTGACCCACTCGTGTTGTACACGACTGATAGCTGCGGTCTCACTCTCGCCCGGCGTCACGTACAACCGACCGAGGTAGTACCCGCTCGAGAACCGCTCGAACATGCTATATGATGACAGGTACCACATCAGCGTAAAAAAGTCTTGGCCAGAGCGCTTATATCGTCGCGTTTTCGGCGGCCTTCGAGCCTGACAGACGGGTTCCGGTGCTGATATCGGGACGGACGGCCGGTGGCGCCGCCGGTTACGACGGAGCCGCTCGGAGTTCCATCCAGGCTCGGCAGCAGAGCAGGCCGTGTAAACGCTATTGGACGGTCTGGAGTCGTGAGAGAGGCGAGTGAACAGTGAGGACGGGTGTCCGCTTTTTTCTGCGTTACGGGAGTAGAGACGTTCAGTATGAGTGCGCATGGGACGCCGCTGGTCGCAATCGCCGCCGTGGTTGGCATCGCGCTCGTCGCCGTTCCGGTAATCGGTGCCGTCGGTAGCATCGCGCCGGCGAGTGACGGAGCGGGAGCCGTCCAGGCGAACGGGACCGACAATGCGACGGCCGATACCGCGAGTCTCGGGACCCGGATCTCGTCGTTCATGCAGGCGAGCACTGTGGAGGCCGACAGCTCCGTCGAGGCGGGCATGTGGGCCGCAGAGTACAACCGGACGGACAGCAGCGAGCGGCCGGCCGTCGTCGAGTCCCGAATCGATCGGCTGGAGCGCCGGAGTGAGCGGTTACGCGACCGGATGTCGCGACTCCAGTCGAGACACGAGAACGGCACAGTCCCGCGGGTCGCCTACAGGGCACAGGCGAGCAGACTCACCGCAGAGCTGGGCGCGCTCGACGAATCAATCAACGAGACGAGTGACAAGGCACAGAGTGTCGGCGTGAACACGTCCCAACTCGACCGGCTCAAGACAGAGGTACGGAACCTGAGCGGGCAGGAAGTCGCGGCCGTCGCGCAGGACCTCGGCGTCGGCCGGCCAGACCACGCCGGCCCGCCCGACGACGTGAGTTCGTCGAGAAACACGACGGGCGACGACCAACCGGGGCCGCCGGACGACCGGGGACGGAGCAGCGACCGACCGGCCACCGATGCGGACGACTCCTCGGCGGTCGGTGACTCGACGGGCAACAGGGACCCGAACAACAGCGAGCGCGACGGGTCCGGTGCGGATGGCAGCGAGGGCGGTGTCGGCACCGACGGAGCGGGCGATACCGCTGAGCGCGCGGCCGACGATGGTGGAGGGACGGAAGACGACGCTGACGACACTCCAGGCAGGGGCAGTTCCGAGAACGACGAATCGGACGGCGGCCAGAACGGCCGTTTCGGCGGCGGAAACGGTGGCGGCCCGCCTGGTCGGAGCTGACTGCGGCCAGTTAGCCTTTTATTCGATCATCGCTTACGTCAGGTAAATGGATTCGGCCGAGCTGCTCAATCTCCTGGGAAACGAAAACCGTAGACGTATCCTGCGGCTGCTCGCCCGGAAGCCCTGTTACGTGACCGAGATCAGCGAGTATCTCGGTGTGAGTCCAAAGGCAGTCATCGACCACCTCCGAAAACTAGAAGCGGCCGGTCTCATCGAGAGTCGAACCGACGACCAGCGCCGGAAATACTACTTCATCTCGCAGAATCTCCGGCTTGAGGTCAGCGTCTCACCGTACGGATTCGGCGCGAAAAGCGCCTATCCGGCGAGTCAGAGCCTCGACGTGACCGCCAGCTGTCGCCACCTAAAAATCGACCTGAATACACGTGATCCCGCGGACCTGACCGACGTAGCGACTGAACTCGCGCGACTCGAGCAACTGGAAAACGAACTATCGATGGCCCAGCGGTGGGTTCAGGGCCGACTCGCGGCCGTCATGGAACAACTCGGCGAGCGGCTGGACGTGGACGACACACGTCTGTACGCCGACGTCTTGAGCGCACTGGTCGACGGGCCGGAGACGACCGAAGCAGTCGTCGAAGCCGTCGAGGCACCACCGCCGGTCGTCCACGAGGCGTTGACCGAACTCGAAGAGAACGGGATTCTCGCCCGGAAGGGCGGCCGGTGGCAGCTCGTCGAGTGAACTAAACATCCCCGGTCAGCCCGGCCCGCAGGTCCCGCCCGAAGTAGTGACCGAGGAGTGCTGCGAGTGCGCCGAACCCGACGCCGACGGCGACGAGCGGCACGCCCGGCCCGACCGCCGTCAGAACCAGGTTCCCGAACAGCCAGCTAATCCCCGACGCGAGCGCGCCGCTGGCCGACACCTCGACGTAGCGGCGACGCCCGCTCATCAGACCGGTCCCGAACGCCACCGAAGCGACTCCGAGGAGCCCGCCGATGGAGCCGAAAGGGAGGGCCATCCCCGCCAGCAGCATGCCGGCGACGCTGGCGACCGACAGGAGCAGGAACGCCCGGAGCGAGAACAGTCCCTCGACGGGGGCGGTCAGGCGCGACGAGAGCGCGCTGAACGGCGCGCGAACGGCAGTGCGGAGTCGGCCGGTGATTCCCGAGTCGCCGGTGTCGCTGGAGGGTGGTGGCGAGGGCTCGGTCCCGGTCGCCGGTTCGTCGTCGAGTCCCAGCGTCGCGTCGTCAAGCGGGTCCTCGATGGCGTCGTCGGCCGGCCGGGTCCGTTGGTCGGAACGTTCGGCCATACCTGTTATTGTTCGCCCGGCGATGTGAGTCTTTTCCCGCGGTGGCAGAGTCGGGGGCCAGACGGCCGGAAGGATGGTTTCAAGTCCGGCGGCGCGGTAGACGGAAGTATGAACCCAGGGGACCGGATTCGCGTCGAGCGCGCGAACCGGACGTACGAGGGCGTGCTGTTGCCATCGACAACGGACGAGAACCTCGTCGTCAAGTTGGAGAGCGGGTACAACGTCGGCGTCACCCGAGAGGAAGCGACGGTCGACGTGCTCGAAGCCGACACCTACGACGTGGAAAGCGCACAGGACGCCGAGGGCGAGTCGGCTATCGAGTTCGACGACGACCTGCCGACGATTTCGCTGATTTCGACCGGCGGCACTATTGCCTCGACGGTCGACTATCGGACGGGCGCGGTGACCGCACAGTTCGACGCCGAGGACGTGCTACGGGCGGTTCCGGACCTGGCCGGCCGCGCGAACTACCGGGGACGGGTCGTCGCGAACATCCTCTCGGAGAATATGACCCCCGACGTGTGGCAGGACCTCGCACGCGCCGTGCACGAGGAGATCGAAGCGGGCGCGGACGGCGTCGTCGTCATGCATGGCACCGACACGATGCAGTTCACCGCCGCCGCCCTCGCATTCATACTCGACACCCCCGTCCCCGTCGTCTTTACCGGCAGTCAACGCTCCGCGGATCGACCCTCCTCGGACAACGTGATGAACGCCGTCTGTGCGGTCGAGGCGGCCAAGTCCGACTGCGCCGAGGTCACGGTCTGTATGCACGCCGACGAGGCCGACGAGTGCTGCGCGCTCCATCGCGGGACCCGCGTCCGCAAGAACCACACGTCTCGCCGGGACGCGTTCGAGACCGTCGGCTCGGAGCCGCTGGGCGAAGTCGACTACGAGAACTGTGAGAGCCACGAGACCGAAGCAGTCACCCTCCGCCGGGAGTACGCCGAGCGCGGCGAGACAGACCTCGCACTGCACGATGCGCTGGAAACCGACGTGAGTCTCGTGAAGTTCACGCCCGGAACCGACCCCGAGATGCTCGAAGCCGCAGCCGAGAGCGCACCCGGTGTCGTCATCGAGGGCACTGGACTGGGCCACGTCAACACCGACTGGATCGACACCGTCACAGACGTGGTCGACGCCGGGACGACGGTCGTGATGACCAGCCAGTGTCTGGAGGGCCGGGTCTGTGACCGGGTGTACGACACCGGTCGCGACCTGCTCGACGCCGGCGTCATCGAAGGCGAAGACATGCTCCCGGGGACCGCGAAGGTGAAATTGATGTGGGCGCTCGGGAATGCCGACGACCCCGCCGGAGCCATGCGCGACCCGCTGGCCGGCGAGATACAGACCCAGTCACGGCCATGGACCTAAGATGAGCGACTCAGGGGGCGGCGACGAGAAAACGGACGCTCCAGCCGTCGGCGTCCGGCAGGCCCGCGCCGACGACCACGACGGGGTCGTCGGCTTCACCGACGACACCTGGCCGGACCGCGACGTCAGTGACTACCTCCCACGTGTGTTCCCCGAGTGGGTCGCCACCGACGGTCCCGACCAGCGGACGTTCGTGGCGACGGTCGACGGCAGCCCTGCAGGTGTCCTACAGGCGGTACTCCTCTCCGGCCACGAGGCCTGGGCACAGGGGATGCGTGTCGCCCCCGACGCCCGCGGACTGGGACTGGCACACCGCCTCACCGGAGCCGTCTTCGATTGGGCGGTCGGGCGGGGCGCGACCGTCTGTCGTACCCTCGTCTTCTCCTGGAACGTGGACGGGTTAGCCACTTCCAGAGGCGTCGGGTTCGAGCCCGCCACCGAGTTCCGGTGGGTGCATCCCGAACCCGATGCCCGGGCTGTGAGTGACACGAACCACACCGTCACCGACCGCGCGAGCGCGGCTTGGGGCTACTGGCAGCGCAGCGACGCCAGTCGAGCGCTCCGGGGGCTGACGCTCGCGTCCGACGAATCCTGGGCCGTCCGGGAGTTGACTCGTGAGAGGCTTCGGCGACTCGCCGACGAAAAGAGAGTGTTCACAGTGCACGCAGAACGCGGCGGGACGCGAGGGATGGCCTACCGTGCCCGCGACTACGAACCTGGCGAGGGCGACGAGCGGGTCGCGGAGTACGGCGTCGCCGCGTGGGCGAACGTGCCGGCTGCCCGTGCGCTGTTCGCCGCGATATCGCGGGACGCGGCCGCGGTCGATGCGGATCGGACCCGCGTGTTGATACCCGAAACGCCACGAGCGGTCAGCGACGCGGCCTACACGGGCGTCGAACTCGGGGCGGAACCCGACTTCGTGCTGGAGGCCGATCTGACCGGTCGCGGCGCGTGACTGTCTCAACTGTGGAAACTGTTCGAGGGCGCTGGCAGAGCTGTTCGCCTGGCCGACACGCTGTGCGACCCGACGATTAGGGCCTCGTGCGGTGTCGTGTTGTGCAGTTCGCCGGTGCTGTCCGCCCTCACTGAGGCACTGACGGGTGCTTCGGGTGACTCGTGGCTTGCCGGGACGCCTCTGGAGACCCCTCTCACGAACGGGTCCGTCGGTCTCGGGTCGTTCGTCGCGTCCGAGGACGTCGTCTGTGTGACCGGTGTCAGCCATGCCCGGGCCGTGCTGGCCGAGGGTCATGAGCCGCGTGACCGATTTCGAGTTTACCCGCCGCTGACCGGTGGGAACAACGCGAGTTCGTCGCCTGCCTCCAGTTCGGTGTCCCGGCCCTCGGCGGAGACAAACGGGTTGTCCCCGTTGTGGAGGACGCGGATGTGGTCGCGCAACTCGCCGTCGTCGTCCAGAACCTCCGCGGCGAGTTCGGGGTGGGCGTCGAGCAGTGCGTCGAGCGCGTCGCCGAAGGTCGCCCCCGGCTGGACGTCGACCGCGACGTCCGACTGGCCGACGACTTCCTTGAGGTTGGCGAACAGCTTCCACTCCATACCGGCAGGAGCGGCCGCGGCGATAAAAGCGGTTCTGCTTCGCTCGTCGCCCACGCCGTTCGCGGGCGCGTCCTACCCAGCCCACGTTCGACGGGCCTTTCGACGGACGAGTCACGCGGCTCACGGGTCCCGACGGTCACCGTTCGCTCGTTCGGCGACGCACGCTTCGAGTTCCGAGGCGCACAGGGCTACCAGGACTGTGGACGACGTCCCGCGAATCTCGGCTCTGAACTCGTCGGACAGCGGCGAGTCCCTCCACGTCCGACACGTCGCCGACCACGTCGATGTGGACCTGTCCCGCCGCGACCAGATCGAGACCCCGGTGACGTAATTGAACCCGAAGCCCGGAGTCCGCGTGACCGGCGCGGGGACGACACCGGTGAGAAACTCGACGTGGCCTCCTCCTCGTCATAAACGGAGCGGGAGCGAAGCTCCCTCAAGCAGTCGGGCGTAGCCCGACGACGGCGAGGCTCCCCGAACCACACCGCAGGTTTGGGAGAGTTGCTGGTTTGCAGACCGGTCGGCATAACGGGTCTCCTGGCGGGGCCAGACCGCCGTTACTCCTATCCACAGAGGGATTCGGAGTTACCGTAATTAGGAATCCAGCGGCCCGAAGGGGATTCCCTCGAACGTGGATTTCCCGAATCCAATAGTATTCGGTTACTCGGGCGGTTGAGGCCGCTTCGGTGTATATCATGATATATGTTCAAGGAAAGTAAATCTCAGGATGGAGAAAACGGGTGAATGCGTCCTGAGGTGGACGCGATTCACGCCCGCCGTGAACGGCGGGATTCTCTCGCTGTATCAAGATAGATTCCGAGCAGAATCTCGACCGGAACGAACGCTACGGGCTGGCTGAGACCGCCTCGTCGAAGACAGTACCGCCAGGTGGCGACCGTCCGGTCCGGCGGCTTTATCAGCTCTCACGTCGGACGAGAGCGTATGGCGTCCCGGCGCGCGTTGTTCGGTACTCGGGTGACGGTGTTGCTGGTGACGCTCGTCGCGGTCCTCTCGTTCGCAACGGGTGTCGTCTATATTGGGACGACACAGGTCGGCCCTCTCGACGCGTACGTCCCCGAGAGTGTCGAACAGGCTGCCGGCTTCACCGGCGCACTCACGGGATTCCTGATGCTCGCGAGCGCGCTCGGCCTCAGGCGAGGGCTCCGCGTCGCCTGGTACTCGACCGCACTGCTGTTGCCCGCCACTGCGGTCCAGGGACTGGCTCAGTCGGGTCAGAGCCGCTACCCGCTCGCACTCGTCGCCCTCTCCCTGCTCTCGCTCCCGTTCGTTTTGCGCGACTACGGCCGGTTCGACCGGCGGGTGGACCTCTCGATAACGCAACTCGCGGCGATGGCCGCGCTCGTGGGTACGACGGTGTACGGGACCGCCGGAACCTATCGGCTCCGCGCGGAGTTCGAGAACGTCGAGACCCTCCTCGACGCCGTCTACTACACCATCGTCACTGCGAGCACGGTCGGGTACGGCGACGCGGTCCCTGTCACACAACAGGCCCGCCTTTTTTCAGTCTCCGTGCTGATTCTGGGCGTGGCGAGTTTCACCCTCGCGCTGGGGTCGCTGCTGGGCCCGGCCGTCGAAGCGCGGTTCGCGCACACACTCGGTATCATGACAGAACGACAGTTCGGACTGCTCGAGGACCACGTCATCGTTCTCGGCTACGGCGATATGACGGAAGCGATCATCGAAGAACTCTCCGGGTCGACACCGTTCGTCGTCATCACACCGGATCAGGACGCGGCGGCGGCACTCAGCGCCCGCGACGTCGCGGTGCTGTCGGCCGACCCCAGCGACGAGGAACCGCTCCAGCGCGCGAGCATAGAGAACGCCCGCGCGATGGTCGCCGCAACCGACAGCGACGCCAACGACGCGCTGGCGATTCTCACCGCCAAGTCACTCACCCCCGAGGTCCGGGTCGTCGCCGGTGCGACGGATCGGGAGAACGTCGAGAAACTCAGGCGAGCAGGCGCAGACACGGTCATCAGCCCCATGGTCATCGGCGGCCACCTGCTCGTCGAGTCGGCACTGGGCGACGACGACGTGGAGTCGCTGGCCGGGCAGTTGAGCGGTGACGAGACCGGGGAGAACAACTGACCGTCAGCGGTAGCGGTTGCGGTCCACGATGGCCACGTCGCAGTCCAGGTCGCGGATGCGCTCGAACGTCGGCGGGGAGACCAGCCGCGAGGCGCGACTCCGGTCCATGCTCGCACCCAGAAACACTATGTCGTGGTTGGTTGCGGTTTCGGACAGGAACTCCTTGATGTGGTCGCGCGAGACACGCGTCTCGATTGAGCCCTCGAACGTCTCGACCAGATCCGAGAGCATGTTCTCGGCGCGGCGGCGGTTCCCGTCGCCGTGCAGACAGTGTGCGACGCCAACGCGGCCGGTCCGGCCGGTCAGTCTGAGTCCGAAGTCGATCATCGCGTGGGCCACGTCGCCCGCCTGCCGAACTGGCACGAGAACGCGGTGCCAGCGGGTCTGGCCCGCGGAGGACCGGTGGACGAGCACGTCCACGTCGCCGCGAAAGAGGACCCGGACGAACGACGAGAGGCTGCCGTGGTGCTGTTCGTACGGCGTCGCAATCAGGTCGCAGTTCGTCTCGTGTGCGGTCGAGAGTACCGTCGAGGCGGGCGTCCCGCCAGTCGTGGTGACGACGGCTTCGCACGGCACGCCGACTTTCGTTTCGATCTGTGCGGCCTGTTCTTCCAGTCGGCTGGCGGCAGTCGAGGCGGCGCGATGCTCGGCCATCTCGTCGAGCGGGTTTGTCTCGAGTTCGTCGTCTGCGGTCGGAGTGACCGGGTCGCTGGCGTCCGAGTTCGCCTCCGGGTCCGTGTGGCCACCGTCGGGTCTGTGCCCCAGGGAGGCCTCACTCGCGTCACTCGTCCGAGCGCCGTTGGTATCGACGCTGTCCCTCCGTTCGAGCAACCGTCGCTCGGCGGCGGCCACCTGTTCGTCGTCGACAAGGTCCAGCAGGACGACCTTCCCGGCTTCGTGGGCACCCGCCAGTTCCGCGGCCAACATCGCCGTCGCCTCGGCCTCGTCGGTCCGCATCGGAACCAGTACGTGGTCGTCGCCTTTGGTCGACTGGTAGAGATACCGTGCCCGTTCCTCGAAGAAGGCCTCGCGCCACACCAGAAAGACGCCGGCGACCAGCGTCGAGGAGGCGAGGACACTCCCGACGTGCGCCAGGCGCGGCGTGAGCGCAACCGACACGCCCGCCAGCACGTCGAGCGTAAGGGAGTTCGCGCCGCTGACGTCGATGACGTGAACTAACAGTGCGCTTGAGTACGCGGATGCTTCTTCGACGGTGAGTAGCCAGGTAACGAGTCCCGTCAGGAAGACGGAAAACGCCGCGGCGCCGGGGTCCACGGCGGTCCGGCCGGGCGTCGCCCAGAGTCCAGTCGCGACACCGTACGCGAACCAGCCACAGAGCGCGCCGACGGTCAGGCCACCGACGAATCGTGTCGGCGAGGCGTACTCACTCTCCGGTCTGGCAAAGAGCGTGTACGTCCCCGCGGCCAGTGGCGGAAAGAGCAGGAAGGGCAGCACCGACACCAGGTTCGAGAGCCACGTGACGACGGCGATGAGCAGCGGAACGAACACTAGTACCGAGAGGTGAGCTAGGTTCCGTGTGTTCTCCAGCCAGCGACGGACGGTCCACAGTTCGCGGCGCTCGAACCGGCGTACCCGTGCCCGCGCCGACGCGAGACGTTCACGCACCCGGTCGCGCATAGCACCGATTAGCGAGCCGTCCACTTCAAACGCCCGCCGACGATCGGTATCGAGGCGGTCGGCACCGACCTCAGACGGTCGTCGCGGCGTCCAGCGATATTTCGATCGCTCGCTGGATGTTGTTTTTGGCCTTCGCCGGGAGTTCGTCGTCCTCTGTCTCGCCTTTCTGTGTGCCGTCGACCAGATTGCCGTCGACGGTGCAGATGGCACCCGCGGCCATGTTCTTGCGCCGGGCCAGTGAAAAAATCGCCGCGGCCTCCATCTCGACGGCCAACAGTCCCGCAGCCTCCCAGCGCTCGACGTACTCCTCGGTTTCGGCGTAGAAAGCATCGTCCGTGGTGACCGGCCCGACGTGGACGTCCTCGTCGTTCGCTTCCGCGCTGTCCACCAGTGCCGAGAGGACGGCGTAGTCGGGGACTGCGGGCACCGTATCGGCCTCGTAGCGACCGGTCGTCCCCTCGTCTTTGGCCGCCCCGGTCGCGACGACCATGTCGCCGATTTCGATGCCGGACTGGAGCGCGCCGGTCGTCCCGACCCGAATTACCGTCTCGACGCCGACCGCGTGGAGTTCCTCGACCGCGATAGCAGCCGACGGACAGCCGACTCCGGTCGAGCAGATCGTCAGGTCCTGCCCCTCGTAGGTGGCGTTGACGAGTTTGTATTCGCGGTTCTGCGTGACCGTCGCCGACTCGTCGCAGGTGTCGGCGATGCGGTCGACGCGACCGGGGTCACCCGGCAGAAGCGCGACGTCCGCCAGGTCTCCCGGTTCGACCAGTAGGTGTGGTTGTTTGGCCATACTCGTGATTTAGCCAGCGACTACAAAATGGGCAGGGGTCGGCACTCAGGACTTCGAGTCGTCACGGCCCAGCAGGCGACCAACCGGGCCGACGAACTGCGAGAGTGAGAGGTCGGTCGACTCGAAGTACTTTTTCCCTCGGTACGCGCCACGAGCGGGGAACCCGATGAGGAAAAAGACAGCCGCAGTCAGAAAGATCGGAACCGGCGACACCGGTAGCAGTGACTGCTGGACGATTCCCTCTACGAGCAACAGACCGAGCAGGAATACGCCTGCCAGGACCGAATGCCGGCCGAGGCTCCCGATAAACGCCCAGCGTGGGCTGTCGGTCTCCAGCGGTTCGTCGGTGTCGTCGACCCCAACCGACGGGGACGACGGCGTGCCAGACGCCTGGTCCGGGGTAGCAGGTGCAGGTCCGCCATCGGCCGTGTCGGTGGGCCCTGCCTCCGGTTCAGCCGCTACGGAGTCCGGTTCGGGCACTGCGCGCCACCACACGCGGCCGACTCCCACGTCCTTCGAGTCGAGTTCGTTCCGGGTTACGAGGTCTTCCAACCGGTTCAGGGTGGCCCGCTTCCCGATCGGCAGCTCCTCCGCGACCTCCGAGGTGGTCAGGACCGGATCGTCCGTCCCCTCGAAAACACTCAGAATGTTCTCGTCCCGCGCCTTCTGGGCGGGTGCCCGCGGATACTCCTCGGAACCGGAGTCAGAGGGCATATAAACCCATATTTCTTCCATACGCATTAATCTATGGGATTTTATACGTCCGCGTCGGGCCTGTCTGGTCCGAATTTCGTCTTTACGAAGTAAGGTTCACGAGCAGTAATCTTTATACTCTCGGGAGAATAGATATGCGATGAGGGCGTCCGGTGGGAGTAGGAGTACGCCACTCCAGGTAACCACCGCGCGTCCGAAACCTCACCGGACGGACCACACCCAACACCACGGGGCTGACCGGTACCGACCCTCACTCTCCTTCCCTTTCGGAAAACTCACTCCACAGCAAAGCTTACGCCAGTCCTGCCGCGGCGAACAACAGAAGATTGTGCGTTCCCGGCCCGAGTCCGACGGCCGCGACTACGCCGAGCGCTGCGTTGCCCTGCACTGGATCCTCCTGAATAAAGTCCGCGAACAACAGCAGGACGGCGGCCGCAATCAGGAGTTTCACGAGGACGAACAGCCACCCTTGGCCGATGGCCGACGCCGTCGGTAACGAGCCGGCGAACTCCATAATCGCCGCCGGAATCGGGCTCCGCTCACCGCTCCCGAGCAGGTCGACACCGACGGCCGTCGAGACGCCGTCAAGTGCGTGACCGAACACCGCGACCACTCCAAGTGTACCGGTCCGTGCCGTGGCCGTTGAGCGGACCTGATAGAGGAGTGCGTAGGTGACGACCGCGGCGACTGTCGACACGACCAGCGCGACCAGGGGCACGACCGGGGCAAACGTCCCCCGAGCCGTCGCCGTCTGCACGACCAGTGCGGCAGCGGCCAGCGTCGTCACGCCTCCGGTCACCGCGAGCGGGGTCGAGGCCCGTCGGTCGGCGAGAGCCAGTCCGGCCCAGACGAGGCTGGCGACGAGGAACGTCGTCGCGTACACCGCAGGCGCGCTGAACAGTGGCGCGAGAGCGGCCGGCAGCGGCTGAACGTCCGGACGCTGCTGTAACTGGTAGAGAACGTGAAACGCGGCACCGGCCGTCATCCAGGGCGTGAACGCAACGACCAGTCGCTGCGTGACCGGTGGACGACGAGTCAAAAGCGCTGCACCGACGATGGTACCGACGACCGCCAGGCCGAGGAGATACGGCACCCCGGGGACGACCAGCCCTTCGGGGAGTATCTGGAGTAACATGGCGAACGGGGGTCGCGCAGCGGCCGAAAGCCTTCCGGTCGGCCACGTCGATTTTTACTCCGCGGGACGCTATCCCGTGTATGGACGTACCTGGGCGGGTCGACCACACGGTGTTGGGACCGGCGACCACCGGCGAAGACGTACTAGCCGTTCTCGACGAGGCAATCGCGTACGGCACGAACGCCTGCATTCCCCCGTGCTACGTCGAGCTGGCGTCGAGCTACGCACCCGAGACGACGGTCGCGACCGTAATCGGCTTTCCGCACGGGCAGCACACACCGTCGACGAAGGCCGAGGAAGCCGAACTCGCCTGGGAGGACGGCGCCGACGAGCTCGACCTCGTCGCCAACGCGGGTCGTCTGCTCGCCGGCGAGGACGACGACTACCGGAACGAGGTCGCCGAGGTCGTCGCGGCGACGCCCCTGCCGGTGAAAGTCATCGTCGAAGCCCCGCTCTTGACTGACGAGGAGAAAACACGGGCGGCCGAACTTACCGCGGCGGCCGACGCCGACATGCTCAAGACCGCCACCGGGTTCACCGACGGCGGCGCGACGGTCGCCGACGTGGAGTTGCTGAGCGAGTCCCTGCCGGTGAAGGCGAGCGGTGGAATCGGTTCCTGGGAGCGCGCGGAGGCGATGCTCGACGCTGGGGCGGAACGAATCGGGGCTAGCAGCGGCGTCGCCATCGTCGAAGAGTGGCGGGCGGCGACCGGCGGGTCCGAGAGCGCGTGACCGATTCGTCGCGTTTTTGCTCGGCGAGCACGGAGTAATGGGTAGCGAATGGCCCGCTATCACATCGAGACGTACGGGTGTACCTCAAACAGAGGTGAGACCCAACAGATCGAGCAGGCGCTGCGTGAGGGGGGCCACCACCCTGTCGACGGCCCACAGGCGGCCGACGTGGCCATCCTCAACACCTGCACAGTTCTCGAAAAAACGGAACAGAATATGCTCCGGCGGGCCAAAGAGTTGGACGCAGAGACTCCCGGAGACCTCGTAGTGACTGGCTGCATGGCGCTCGCACAGGCCGACCTCTTCCACGACGAGGATGTCGACGCCGAGATTCTCCACTGGGACGAGGTGCCTGACCACGTGCTGAACGGCGAGTGCCCGACCGTCACCGACGGGACCGAACCCGTCCTGAACGGGGTCGTCGGCATCCTCCCCATCGCCCGGGGCTGTATGAGCGACTGCTCGTACTGCATCACCAAGCAGGCGACCGGTCGAATCGACAGTCCTTCGATCGAAGAGAACGTCGAGAAGGCCCGCGCGCTCGTTCACGCAGGCGCGAGAGAGATTCGTATCACCGGTCAGGACACCGGCGTTTACGGCTGGGACACCAATCAGGGCGAGAGTCTGCTGCCCGAACTGCTCGACCGGGTCTGTGATATCGACGGCGAGTTCCGCGTCAGGGTTGGGATGGCTAACCCGAAGGGCGTTCACGGCGTCCGCGAGGACCTCGCCGCGGTGTTTGCCGAGAACGACGAACTCTACAACTTCCTGCACGCGCCCGTCCAGTCGGGGAGCGACGACGTCCTCGCAGACATGCGCCGCCAGCACGCCGTCGCCGAGTACGTCGAGGTCGTCGAGGCCTTCGACGACCGTCTGGACTACTGGACGCTCTCGACGGACTTCATCGCCGGCTTCCCCACCGAGGAGCCCGAAGACCACGAGCAGAGTCTGGCCCTGATGGCGGAGACCCGACCCGAGAAGATCAACGTCACGCGGTTCTCGAAACGGCCCGAGACCGACGCCGCCGAGATGAAGGGGCTGGGCGGCCAGACGAAGAAGGACCGCTCGAAGGCGCTGACGAACCTGAAGATGGACCTCGTAGGACAGGCCCACGAGGAGATGGTCGGCACCGAGCAGTCGGTGTTGCTGACCGAAGACGGCACCGAGACGTCACTGGTGGGCTACGACGAG
Organism: Halorientalis sp.; assembly: GCF_028275115.1. Lineage (GTDB taxonomy): Archaea > Halobacteriota > Halobacteria > Halobacteriales > Haloarculaceae > Halorientalis. Next base: position 39,600 of record NZ_JAQCNH010000055.1, read on the forward strand.
GCCTACCGGCAGGTCGTCATCGCCGACGCCGAAGAGCGAGGGCTGACAGTGGGCGACACCGTGGACGTGGAGATTGCGAGCCACAATACGGTGTACGCGTTCGGTGAGCCGGTCTGACCCAACTCGGTGCGGTCAGAGCCCGCGGTCGATAGCCGACTCGAACTTCCGGGCCAGTTTCTCCTCGTCGTCGACACCCTCGAAAGAGACCGTCGTCACGGACTCGTCGGCACCGGTCGTCTCGACCAAGGCGTCGGCGTCGCGGTCGACATCGACGATGAACTCCACGCTGTCCGCGTCGGGCAGCGGCACGACTTCGAGTTCGTCGAGTTCACCGACGTACTCGCCGGTCCGGGGCTCGAACTCGAACTCCTGAACGAAGTTGTACTCGGTCGTCAACCGGCCGTGTTCGTCCGCGATGTTTTCACACTGTCGTAGCGGAAACCGAGTGCGTCCATCGCTTCCAGCAGGTCACGAGTGCGCTCGTCTGGCTGGACCCGCAGGTCGTCCGTATCGTCCGGGTCGACCGAATAGGCGATGTCGAGACCGGTTTCGACCCAGACGCTCGCACCGCCCATCGTCACAGGCGTCGCCGGTGGAATCTTCAGTTCCACGTCCACAGCCCACTCGTCCCCGGCCTCGACGGTGAACCCCTCGACGAGAGTGCCCTCGTCGACGACGCCCGTCCGGCGCGTGTCGTCTGCGGAGTACCGCGTGAGGAGCGCGTAATACACCTCCTCGGTCGTCTGGTCGGAACTCCCGCCGACGACCTCGACGTCGGCGTCGACCGTCTCACCCTGTGTGACGGTGGTATCCGAGAGAACGAGGTCGACCGCCGCGGAACCGGTTCCGACGCTCGACAGGATTCATTTCATTACGCCTGTTGGTTCGCTCACCTGAGTTGTATATTTGCAGGTTATCGGAGTCCAGACACTACCGGCAGGGGGTTCGTTCGGCGGCCTCCTCGTCTCCCTCGCCGAGTTCCACCCACAGGAGTTGCCTCGAGTCGAATCCGGCACCAGCGGCCGGTCAGGGGCGACACGGCGACGACCGCCAGACTCGGCCGGTCGGTCGGAACGATGCCGATACCGACGCGTGAGACCGAACGCTCGAGGGAGCCAGCATGGTAGACACGGGCGCACGGCCCGTCGTCGCGGCTCGGAGGGTGCGTCTCGAGTGCCGGCGCTCGCGACGGGCGTCGTCCGACCGTTCCCGCCAACGCAGGCGGAGACTCACCGGAACCCGATCAAAAAACACGGCGTAGAATGCGTACGTGGACGAGACGGTGTCGGTCAGTGACGGCGACGTTGGCGGACGGGGAGCCGAGATTGTCGTCACCGTTCGCGGTCTCGCAAAGCCGAACAGTCAGGACCGGCCGTCGGGATTGGGGCCGTGGTCGGTCAACCGGTCGACCTCCTCGTCGGGTTTCCACTCGCCGGCCTCTTTCGGGTCGATGTGGACGAACACGTCGTCGACCTCCGAGAGTTCCTGTATCGACCCGATCACCGCCGTCTCGATGTTGTGGGCCTCTAGCAGCGTCCGGGTGCCTTCGACCTCGATGTGGAGGCTCACGTCGATTTCCGGGCCGACGTAGTGAGCGATCACGTCGTGTGCGCCCTCGACATCGGGGTGTGCGAGCGCCCGCCTGACGATCTCGGCCCGGAGGTCCTCGGGCGGGGCCGCCCCGACCAGATAGTCCAGATTGTCGCGGACCACCTCGACGCCGGTGTAGAGGATGCCGACCCCGACGAGTGTGGCGGCGACGGGGTCTAACAGCGGGAAGCCGAGCGCCGCGCCGACGACCCCGCCCAGCGCCGCCACGGCGGTGAGAATATCGTTGCGGTTGTCTAGCGCAGTCGCCACCAGGGCGGGCGAGCGGTAGTTCTCACCGGCGGCCTGGCAGTAACGATAGAGGAGAAACTTCGCGACGGCAGCCACCACGAGGACGGCGACGGCGGCCGGACTGGACGTGGTGGGAGTCGGGCCCGAGAGGACAGCTGTGAGGGCCTGCCAGATAACAGCGGCACCGGCCGCGAAGATGCCCAGCGCGACGAACAGCCCTACGAACGGTTCGATTCGCTCGTGCCCGTGTGGATGCTCGAAGTCCGGCGGCCGGGTAGTGAGGTAGAGCCCAGCGACGATGACGACGCTGTAGACGGTGTCGGCAAGGCTGTTGACGGCCTCGGACCCGACGGCGAGGCTCCCGGTGACGTACCAGACTCCGCCCTTTGCCAGCGCGAGCAGGACGTTGGCCCCGAGGACCACGAGGCCGACCCGTCGTAGCGCCGTCGAGCGTGCCATCGTTCGGGTTTGGACACCCGGGCAGAAAAGTCGCCCTGTCGGCTGGCTACACGAACTCGACCGCCCGGTCGTCACCCGGGACCGTCGCGCCGTCCTGCTCGGCGAAGGCCTCACGAAGGCGGCCGTACGTGTCTTCGACGGCTTCGACGATGACACTGGTCTCCGCGATGACCGGCATGAAGTTGGTGTCACCCTCCCAGCGCGGGACGACGTGGGTGTGCAGGTGGTCGTCGATGGAACCCCCTGCCGCCCCGCCGCCGAGATTGAGTCCGGCGTTGAATCCCGCTGGCCGGAGACCCGTCTCCATGGCCTCGATGGTCCGTTGTTTGAGGCGGGCGTGGTCCGTGAGGGTCGCGTCGTCGAGGTCGCGGTAGTCACCGGTGTGTTGGTGAGGGATCACCATCGCATGCCCCGGATTGTACGGGTAGTTGTTCAGGAGAACGAAGGCGTGGTCGCTCCGGGCGACCACGTTGTGTTCCCGGTCGTCGTCGTCCGCGGCGAACGCACAGAACACACAGCCGTCGATTCCCTCGTTCTTGTCGGGTCGCTCGATCCAGTCGATCCGCCACGGTGCGAACACCTGCTCCATGCCAGCCCTGTGGCCGCCCGTGGCTTAATCACCACGGAGAGCACCGCCGGCGGTACCCCGCCCGACTCCGCAGGCGGCAGTCATAGTATATAACCCGTTCGGCCGTTCTCCAATTTAATACCAGTTCGGCGACTCGAGAGCCGTCGATAAACGATTTCGTATCTTCTCGTAGCGTTTCGTAGAGAATCACGAGACTGCGAGCGGAAATCACGTGAACGAAGCCGAACGGATTGGGGTTTTTATACTCTGCTCGGCGGAAGAGCGAGATACGATGTCAGCGATAGACGACGGCAACAACGGGATGACAGAGGAGTGCGAGGAGTGTCGTCGCGAGACACCGCACGAGGTGTCGGTGCAAATCCTCACCGAAAGCGCGGCCCGGAAAAACGCCGAGTACTCGCGCGAGCCATACCGGGTCAGCGAGTGTCGCGTCTGTAGCGCGCGGACCGTGTTACGGATGAACGACGCCTGAGGCTGGCATCGACATCACAAAAACGAAGCGCGGCCGCTACAACCGCGTCGTAACCTGGCAGCCGTTCTCGGTTACGATGATCGTGTGTTCTTTCTGGCTAACCAGACACCCGGCTTCCTCTTTCAGCACAGGATAGCCGTGGAGGATGTCCCCCTGTTTCAGTCGACGCAGGGCCATCTCGGCCCGGCGAACGTCGAGCCAGCGGGTGGCGAACGGTAGCGTCTTGAACTCCTCGGTGACCTGGTTCAGTGCCTGTCGAGCCGCGCGGTTCCGGACCGAGCCCTCGGATTCGAGCGCGAAGATCTCCTCCTCGCTGCCTTCCCGGACCTTGCCGCCGCCGTCGGTTGCGAAGGGTTCGATGGCGACCACGTCGCCGACTTCGAGTTCGATACTCTGGTCGACCGCACGGTTCGGGATGTTCGGCGGCGTGTGCTGTTGCCAGTGGCCCAGACCGTGGCCCGTGAGGTTCACGACCGGGTTGAACCCGTAGCCGTCGATGGTCTCTTCGATGACCGCGCCGATTTCACCGGTCTCGACGCCCGCTTCCACCACGTCGAGCGCGGCGTTGAGAGCGGCCTCGGACGCCTCGGCCAGTTCGGCGTTTCCGGAGAGGTCGACCGTGACGGCGGTGTCGGCTAGCCAGCCGTCGACGTGGACTCCGATATCCAGGTTGACCATGTCTTCGCCGAACGTCGTCGCGTCGTCGACGCCGGGCGTGGCGTGGGCGGCTTCCTCGTCGATGCTGATGTTCACCGGGAACGCCGGTTCGCCGCCGAGTTCGCGGATTCGGTCCTCGGCCCACTCGGCGACTTCCAGGTGGCTCACTCCGACTTCGACCCGGTCGGCGGCCTCGTTGCGGACCTGTGCGAGGATTTCGCCCGCTTCCCGGTTTTTTTCGTACTCCTCGGCGTCTAAGTCCACGTCGGTCATACCCAATTGTTCGGCAAAGAACGGCAAAGGAGTTGCGTTCCGGCGGGTACACCGGTGCGTCTCGGGACCCCCGCCCGGACCGGCAGGGACCGACCCGAGACACCCGGCTCGGTACCTACCCGACCACACAGAGCGTCCCGTCCTGCAGCAGGGTTCACACCCAGGTGGAACCCGATTTTGCGTCCGCGCCTATATAGTTACATACAGACGAGGGTACTAGTATTAGTAATATCCTTAGTACCAGTAGCACAAAGAGAGTATATGGACGTAGTCGGAGCAACGGGACGTGACGGGTATCGTACGTGGAACCGGGCAGGGAGCGCGCATGACTGAACCGGGTGGGCGCGTCGAGTTCTGTGACCCGGTTTCGTCGCTCCACCGCCACATCGACGCGGACCGGTACGACGAACTGTACGTTGTGGGCGACGTACACGGCTGTCTCGACGAGTTACGACGACTCTGGGCGGCGATGGGCCCCACAGAGGACGATCTCGTGGTCTTCGTCGGCGACCTCGTGCGAAAGGGGCCAGCGAGCCGCGCGGTCGTCGAGTTCGTCCGCGACCGCGACAACGCCACGACCGTCAGAGGGAACAACGAGGCCAAACTGCTGAACGGCGAGGTGTCGCGTCCGGAGCTCGACCCCGTGCGGGAGTACATCGAGGACGCACCGGTCGCGCTCTCCTGGGACGGCGGCCTCGTCGTCCACGGGGGCGTCGACCCCACGCGACCGCTGACGAGCCACAGCGCCGAGGACCTGCTCGAGACCCGGTCGATTCCGGCCGGGAACGGGTACGACGGGCCCTTCTGGTTCGAGCAGTACGAGGGACCACCACGGGTGTTTTTCGGTCACACGGTCCTCGGCGAGCCGATCGATACGACGTGGGCGGTTGGTCTCGACACCGGCTGTGTGTACGGCGGGTCCTTGACCGCGCTCGCGACCCGCGCCGGCGAGTGGTTCAGCGTCGACGCCACCCGGACCCACCAGCAGCGCGCCGACCGGAAAATCGTCGACCCGACCGTCTGAGGATGTGCGGGAACGGCTTCAGCCAGCAATCGAGGCCGTCAGTGACGCCGTTTCGGTGGGCGCCGTCGTCGGGCGCTTTTCCGGACACTCCCGTACCCGCTACGTCGGAAACAATGAAGCCGTCGACGAGCCGCTTTGCCGGCGACTTCGGGCACTCCTGACGGACGTGTTCGCGGACGACCCGGGCGCGTCGAAGACGGGGCCGGATGGCGGTTCCACGCGGGTCACCCCCACCGAGCGCGAACCGGTCAGAGACGGGCGGGAACTGCTCGTGGCCCGAACCGAACAGCCGATGACCAGCGGACGCGCGATGGGCGACGACGATTCGCCTTCGACCGGAAGGACCCACGCAGACTAGCCGATATCGGCGTGGACCGTGACAGGCCGGTTCATTTAGTGCGGGTCGTTCCGAATCTGTCGATGGAGAATCTCACGGTCGTTCTGTACAGTCTCCCGGGAAGCGGTAGGCCTTTTAGCCCGACGTGTGATGTTCAGAGATATGCCCTACGAGAAGGTCGACGTGCCCGCGAACGGGGACCAAATCGAGGTGGTAGACCCGGACAACGACGAGCTTTCTGTCCCGGAGAACCCCATCGTCCCCATCATCTACGGCGACGGTATCGGCGTCGATGTCGGTCCAGCCGCACAGAAGGTACTCGAAGCGGCGGCGGAGGCGACCGGCCGTTCGATCAGTTGGATGCGCGTTTACGCCGGCGAAACTGCCCGCGAGCAGTACGACGAGAACCTGCCAGAGGATACCCTGCAGGCGTTCCGAGAGTTCAACGTCGGCATCAAGGGCCCGCTCACGACGCCGGTCGGCGCGGGCTTTCGCTCACTGAACGTCGCGCTTCGCAAACGGCTCGACCTGTACACGAACGTTCGGCCTACGTACCACATCGAGGGCGTGCCATCGCCCGTCACACGCCCGGACCAGATGGACATGGTTACGTTCCGGGAGAACACCGAGGACGTCTACGCCGGCATCGAGTGGGAGGCCGGCACCGAAGGCGCCGAGGAGGTCCGGGAGTTCGTCGAAGACAAGATGGGATACGACGACACCATCCACGGGGGGCCGGTCGGTATCGGCATCAAGCCCATCAGCGAGTTCGGGACGAAACGTCTCGTCCGGAAAGCCATCGACTACGCGCTGGAAAACAACCGCGATTCGGTCACGCTGGTCCACAAAGGGAACATCATGAAGTTCACCGAGGGCGCGTTCCGGGACTGGGGCTACGAAGTTGCCGAGGAGGACTACGGCAGCGAAGTCATCACCGAGGACACGCTCTGGGAGGAACGTGACGGTGAACAGCCCGAGGGCGCCGTCGTCGTCAACGACCGTATCGCGGACAACATGCTCCAGCAGATTCTCACCCGCACGGAGCAGTACGACGTGCTGGCGATGCCAAACCTCAACGGGGACTATCTCAGCGACGCCTGTGGTGCACAGATTGGCGGCCTCGGCATCGCCCCCGGGGCGAACTTCGGCGATGGCCGCTGTCTGGCAGAACCCGTCCACGGGTCGGCCCCGAAGTACGCCGGCCAGGACAAGGTGAATCCGACAGCGATGATCCTCTCGGGGAAACTCATGCTCGAGTACATGGGCTGGAAGGACGCTGGCGAACTCATCCGTGACGCCGTCGAGGAGACGATCAAGTCCAAACACGTCACGTACGACATCGAGCGTCAGATCCAGGGCGGCGAGAAACTCGCCTGCAGCGAGTACGCAAAACGCGTCGCCGACAACATCCGCGACATAGCGTAGCCGAACCGTCGGGACTTAAGACTTCGCCAGATACTGCGACAGCGCAGCGACCACCGCGTCCTCGTTCTCGATATCTGCACGCGGAAGCACGTACTCTCGTGGGAACCAGCCGTCGTCCCGGATGACCAGTTCGTCGTCAGTCATCTCGTAGGTCTCGAAGTCGTCCCAGGGTCGGACCGACACGCCCTGTTTCAGCCCCGCGTCGAGAACGACCAGTTCCGAGCGGCGTTGAGCCGTAAGGAATGGAATCAGCCCCGCGAGTGTGGCGAACAGCCAGGTCGTGTCGAGGCCGTCGCCAAGCAGCGCAAGTGCCAGGGCGACGACTCCGAGAGCCAGAGCGGCCAGTTGCCACCGTGTTCCCGGCCCGTTCGCACTCGGGTCCGGGAGAACCACGTGTACGTCGCTCTCGGCTTCGACGCGGGCGGCGTACCGGCGTTCCCCGGCGTGGAGTACCGTCACCGCGCCGAGAAAGGCGACGCCGAGGCCGATAACACCGGGCCAGAACACGTCCCGGCCAAGCCCCAGCAGGTCGTGGTGGGCAGTCACGACGGCTGCCGTCAGGACGACCAAGCCGACGACCACCGATACCTGCACACGCGAGGACTGGAACCGCTCGACGCGGCTGGGAGTCGACAGGCGCGTCGCGGCGGCGGTGACGGCCAGCGAAATCCCGACAGCGACGCCGGCGACGACGGCGAGCGACGACGGCGTGGAGGCGGTCAGGACGAGCGCTGTCCCGACTGTGCCGGCGACGTAGCCGCCGGCGCCGAGGGCGAACAGGGAAGACTCGCGCATACTGGCCGATTCCGCCGAAACCCAGGTGTGTTTTGTGGTTCGTGCCACCGCTCGGAGCGGTTTCGTCCGCCTCAGTGGCGGGTCGTGACGGCAGGGGGGGAGGCGGGCGTCACGGTGACGGGAGCGCCGGTCGCGGCCGGCTCCAGGGCTGGTCCCGGTCCCGGTCGGTTCGTCTCCGACACCGAGTGGGAGTGTTTTATTATGGAATCGGCTCGAACGGTCCGTTCGGTCCGGTCAGGGCTCGGACTGCGCCGCCGCTTCGGCCCAGGTCGGTCGCTCGACGGTCGTCGCGCCGAGGTCGGTGAAGCGAACGCGGCGAACGACCCGAACCGGTTCCGAGACGGCGCTCGCATCGGCGTCGTACGCGAGGCGGTAACTACGGATATATCCACGGTCGTCGACGAGCGCGGTCAGCGTGGCATTTCGCGGCGACCCGACGAACGACGGCGTCGGTGCGGTCTGTGGGTTACTGAGCCGTACCGTGGTCAGCCGGACCGGCCCATCCCCGAGTGTGCGGTTAGGTTGCAACTCGAACGATTTGAAGATACGGGCGATGCCTCGGTGGCTCGTCGGGTCATTGAGCGGGCCGGACGGACCAGCCGAGAACCGGTCGACCCGTATGCCCGCGCCGGTCCCGATTCGCTGGACGACGGTCGTCCCGTCGTACCAGTAGGTCAACACCGGGGCAAGCGACGAGGTAGGGAAGCCGCTGGCGTACTGGGTGCGCCGAAACAGGTACCGGTCCGCACCCTGGGAGACACGTCGGTTTCGGGTGGCGTTCCGCAGGACGGTCCCGTTCGTCGTAATGACCTCACTGACCCGGACGGTGTAGTTCGTCGACCCGAGGACGACGTCGTGGCTCGCGGCCAGCGTCGACGCGTCGACCTCGTCGGCCGTAATCCCGGTAGGAACGGACGCGTTTCCGACTTCGACGGGCGCAGGCGTCGCCCTGTCGTCAAGGACACCCCCGCAGCCAGCCAGAACGGCGAGGAGGCACAGCGCAGCCGCGGCCGTGGCGTGGGCGTGTCCCATTCGTGTGTCAAGTAGGGACCGGATACACCTAACCGTTCGCGTCTTGAATCGGACGGCACATTCTTCCGGGAACAGGCCTCAGTTCCGAGTATGTACGCGGTCGTCGGGTGTAGCGAGTGTGACGCGCTCCGGGTCGTCGAGGGACGGCCCGAACGGTCGGAGTGTCCCCGCTGTGGGACGACCAGGGCATTCTCGAAACTCAAGCAGTTCGTCACGACGGACGACCCGGACCACGCCCGGGAAGTTCGGGCGGCGATGCTGGCCAAGCGCCAGGGCCACGAGGACGCGTTCGCAGACCTCGATTCGTTCACCGAGATGGACCGCTATCTCGACGAGGCTGGCGTCGACGAGACGGAGTACCTCGAAAAATCGGGCGTCGATACGGCGGCAGTCGGTGCGGCCGCAGACCGCGCCGGGCGCGGGGTAGGGGGCGGACAGAGCCGCAAGGACACGGTACTGGCGGCGCTCCGCGAGCAGGACGCTCCGACCGAAGCGAGCGTGGTCGACTACGCGACCGAGCGCGGCGTGCCGGCCGGGTACGTCCGGGACGCACTGAAAAAACTCGTCCGTCGAGGCGAGGTGACCGAGCGCGACGGCACCTACCGCCGGCTATGAGTCTCGCCGACTACGAGATCGACTACGCGTCCGCGGCCGTCGGTACGCTCGTCGGACTGGCGGGCCTGCTGTTTCTGGTCGAACCGGTGGTCGGGCCGCTCGCGCTCGGCGGACTCCAGGTCAGACCCATCGCGCTCTCGACGGTCGTCCTCTCGCTGGGCTTCGGTCTCGGCGGCGTGGTCTATCTGCGACGTGGACAGCGCCTGATCGGAATCGCCCACGCCGTCGGCGGCGTCGGCTGGGGGTTGCTCGCGCTCGCGCCCGCGGTCGGGAGTGAGACGGCACTGGTCCTCGGCCTGGCCGTGGTCGTCGGCGGGTCCGTCGCGCTGTTCGTCCAGGTCTCTCGGAACCGGTGATCGGTCGCAGGGCGGGTCAGCGGCCCAGTTCCTCGTGGGCGCTAGAGAGGTGTCTCGAGGCCAGCGCCGCGAGCAGGGAGAGTTCACCGGCCAGCGTGGCGGTGGCGATTACCTCCGCCAGCGCGTCGGCGTTGCTCCCGGCTGGGTCGCCACCGCCGGTGACACCGACCACGTCGAGGGCCTCAGCCTGCGTGGCGAGACCGGTCCCACCGCCGACAGTGCCGACTTCTAGCGAGGCGATAGTCAGACTAGCGTAGAGACCGTCTTCGCGCTCCTCGACGGTGGTGATGGCATTCGAGCCCTCGACCACCTGTGCGATGTCTTGGCCCAGTGCGAGGAAGGCGGCGGCGACCGTGTTGGCGGCGTGGGCGTTGAACCCCAGACTACCGGCTTTGGCGCTACCGAGGAGATTCTTGCGGGTGTTGGCCTCCGCGATGGCGTCGGCGGTGGTGTTGAACCACTCCTCGACGAGGTCGTGGGGGATGTACACGTCGGCGGCGACGGTTCGTCCGCGACCTTCGACGGCGTTGATCGCGGCGGGTTTCTTGTCGGCACAGAGGTTGCCCGACAGCGCGACCAGCGACGCGGGCGTCTCGGCCTCGACCACGCCACTGGCCTCCTCGGTCGCGATAGTGGCCATGTTCATGCCCATGGCGTCTTTGGTGTCGTAGGTGAACCGCAGAAACACCGAGTCCCCGACGACGTACGGCGTCACGTCCGTCAACTCGCCGTGGCTGGTGGTCGATTCGGCGGCCTCGGCCAACCGGTCGGTGTGCTCACGGACCCAGGCGGCGACCGTCGCGGCCTCACCCACGTCCTCGACGGTGAACACTGGTGCGCGGGTCATACCGTTTTTGAGGACACGCGCAGTCGCGCCGCCGGCGGCCCGGATAGCCGAGCAGCCGCGGTTGACGCTGGCGATCAACGCGCCCTCGGTGGTCGCCAGCGGGAGGTACCGCTCACCGCCGACGGCGCCGCCGTCGATTTCGATGGGGCCGACGACACCGACGGGCACCTGCGTCCCGCCGATCATGTTCTCGATGTTCGGTTCGGCGGTCTCGGCGTCGAAGGCGTACTCGCCGACGGTTTCGAGGTCGGTATCGGTCTCGTGCTCGACGAACAGTCGGCGTGCCCTGGCGGCCGTCTCGGAGTCGGCGTGGTCGTCCAGTTCGTGGAGCCGAAGTTCGCCCTCGCGGACGCGGCGAGCGAGGTCGGACGGATCGGTCATACCCGACTCTGAGGCGGTGGCACCCTAATGGTTTCCGTTGAACAGCCCCCGACACCGTCGTTTCAGTCTCCAAAAACTTTTGAGCGCGGTCGACAACGGTCGGACAGATGACCGATACACCACTCACGGAGAGTCGGTCGATCCTGGAGCTGTCACCCAGCGAGCGGGCAGCGGAGGGGATCGACGCGACAGCAGTGGAGAACGCCCTGATCGAGGTGATTCGGTACGGCGAAGGCGAGCAGAAGGTGTTCGAGGGTCGATCTTTCCCCTATCTCGAACTCGATTATCTCGACGTTGGGCGGGAGAACAACCATCCGGTCGAGTTCCGAAACTGCACCTTCCGGAACGGAATCAGCGTCGAACACGCGGACGTGATGCTCCCGCTCGTCTTCGAGGAGTGTGAGATCGGCGGTCTCGAAATCGAGGACGCTCGCTTCGAGTACGATGTCGAGATTGTCGACTCGACGGTCACCGGCCCGGTGGCGGCCGAGGAGTCACGGTTCGACCGCGACTGTGAGTTCTCCGACACCGTCTTCGAGGCCGAGACGCGTCTGGAGGAGATTACCTGCGGTGACGACACCTGCTTCGAGAGTGCGGTCTTCGAGGATCTCGTCTCTTTCCGGGGCGGGAGTTTCGCCGGTCGCTCGAACGCCATGGACGACAACACGAGTTTCGCCGGAACCACCTTCGAAGACGAGGCCGTCTTCGAGCGGGTCGAACTCCGGGCGAGCACGTTCGACGGTGCGACCTTCGAGGGCCCGGCGCGGTTCCGCGAGTGCCGTGTCGACGGCGACGTTCGGTTCACGGACACCAGCTTCGAGACACTGGCGAACTTCGCCGAGGCGCGGTTCACCGAGGACGCCACCTTCGCCGGAGCGCACTTCGCCGACGAGGCACGCTTCCAGGGCGCGGTGTTCGAGGGTGGCGCGCGCTCGCTGGAAGACGACGTGTCCTTCGAGAATGCGACCTTCGCCGGCCTGGCCCAGTTCGGCGAGGCGGAGTTCCGGTACTCCAACTTCGAGGCCGCGACCTTCCAGGGCGAGGCCGTCTTCGAGGAGACGTGGTTCATGGCCGACGCGGATTTCGTGGACGCGACCTTCGACGGGCAGGCCGACTTCGACGAGGCCCGGTTCGTCGAGGACGCCGACTTCTCGGAGGCAACCTTTCGCGGGAGGGCCGTCTTCCGGGGCGCGGAGTTCCAGGGTCACGCCAACCAGCTCGAGGACAACGCCACCTTCGACAGCGTAACCTTCGAGGAAGACGCCAACTTCTCCGGGACGGAGTTCACCTCGGCCAACTTCATGCGCGTCGAGTTCGCCGAAACGCTCGACTTCGACGACGCGACCTTCGAGGACCGCATCGACATGCTGGTGCTGGCGACCGACGGCGAGCCCTACGTGAACCTCACGGACACGACGCTCCGCGGCGGCACGATCTCCCAGCCCAAAGACGGGTGGGTCCGATACGACCTCACGCGGGCGTCCATCGGCGACATCACCCTCCAGTCGGCCGACGAGAGCGGCGGGAGCCAGCGTCTGCTCGATTACTTCCGGTTCTGTAACACCGTCTTCAGCGAGTTCGACGGCAACGAGTTCGACTTCTCGACACACACGGACTATCTCGACCGCAACGACTGGGTCCTCCACGAGTTCGACGACACCACCGACCGGACCTACGCCGTCGAGATGACGCCCGAAGTGATCGAGACGACCTACCTCAACGCGAAAAACAGCGCCTCGGCGGCCGGCGATATGAAAGCCGCCGGTGAGTTCCGGGTGAAACGCCAGCAGTACGCCCGAAAGAAATACCTCGCCATCGCCGCCGACGGCGCGAGCGACATCAGCTCCCGGTTCAAAAACGGCGTGCGCGCCGCCGAAAACGCCTTCCTCGGGGTTACCTGTGGCCACGGCATGCGCATCTTCCGCATCTTCGCCGTGTTCGCGGTCGTCCCCTTCTTTTTCGCCTTCTTTTACACCTTCGGCGGCCCGGCCTTCGAGACCGCCCCGAGCCACCAACTCGACTCGCTCTCGCAACTGACGACGCCCGCCGGGTTCGGCGAGTTCTACACGATGGTCTCGTTTAGCTACATCACGTTCCTCACCATCGGCTACGGCAACATCGGGGCCGACGGGTGGGCGTCCCGCATCCTGGTGGCGGCCGAGGTGTACCTCTCCGTCATCCTCGGCGGCCTCGTGCTGTACGCGCTCATCAAGCGCTCAGAGATGTAGTAGCGGAAACCCTTATTCCGTCGCCGCCACAACAGATACTATGACTTATGATACCGTCGTCTTCGACAACGACGGTGTTCTCGTCGGTCGGACACACTTCGAGGTACTTCGTGAGGCCACCGCTGACACGTTCGCGCAGTTCGGCGTCACCGACCCGGACCCCGACCACGTCGAGGACATGACCATCGGCGCGACCCCCAGCCAGGTTTCGTCAGTGTGTAACACGTACGACCTCGACCCAGACACGTTCTGGCGCACCCGCGACCGGACGGTGTCCGAGGCCCAGCAGGAGGAGGCACGCGCTGGCCGGAAGACGCCGTACGGCGACGTGTCGACGATTTCCGACCTCGACATCAACCGGGGAATCGTCAGCTCGAATCAGCAGGCGACGGTCGATTTCCTGCTCGATCACTTCGAAATCGGTGGCCTGTTCGACGCCGCGTACGGCCGTGAGGCGACAATCGAGAGCCTCAATCTCCGGAAGCCGAACGCACACTATCTGGAGCGGGCACTCGCCGACCTCGACGCCGACTCGGCGCTGTACGTCGGCGACAACGAGTCCGACATTCGGGCCGCCGAGAACGCCGGCATCGACTCGGCGTTCATCCGCCGCCCTCACCGCACCGACTGGGACCTCAACGTCTGGCCCACGTGGGACATCGACTCACTCGACGACCTCCACCGAATCTGTGGTACCTGACGGCGACCAGGAAGTTTCAAGCCCTGTGACGCCCCAGTTGGAGACGAACCCGCCCAGACATGAGCCCTGCACCAGACACGGACGAGTACGAGGCGACGGTCGGCAGCGAGCGTGAGAGTGTCGACGCCGGCACCGTCGAGAGCCTGGCGGTCACCGGCGAGCGCTGTGCCGTCGACGTGACACCCGCAACCGACGAGTTCAGACTCGCGCTGGCCGGTGACAACAACTCAGTCCGCGTCCGCGGGAGCGACGAGACGGTCGTCCTCGACTGCACCGGGGACCGTAACTCGCTGGCGCTGGGCGAGGAGATGGCGCTCCAGCGCGAGCGCGACGAGGGGGAGGCCAACTCCATCTCCCGCGAGCGTTTCGAGACCGAGCGCGAACCCGACCTCGTACGGACGACCCGCGACGAGGCCTACGCCAGCCTTGGCTGGTTCGGGGTCGACCTCGTCTCCTACCAGACCAGTGTCGAGCGTGACCACTGCCGGTACTGCGGCCACGACGCCGAGCGCGTAATCGAGCGCCGCGAGGAGAAGGTCCTCAGCGTGTTCGGCCTGCAGTTCACCCTCGGGACGGTCGCCAGCTCCGACGAGTGTTCGTTCTGCCGGGAGCCTGCGGACACCGGCGTCAACCTGTCGGACCGGGAGCGTCGAGAGATTTATCGCTGAGTCGCGTCGTCGCCGGGCCGCTCCAGTTCCGTCTCCGAGTACACCAAGCAACCGTGTTCTGGGTAGGTGTGGTACGTCTCGTAGCTGTCGCCGTCTACTGCGATGGCAGTGTAGGCGTCGGGTTCGAACTCGTGAATCAGGTCGAACGCCCCGTCGGTGGGGTAGGTGTCGATGTGCCGGACCGAGACGGTAATCTCGGCGGTCACCGACTCGCCGGCGTATCGGAGTCGACGGTCGTCGCCGTCCGGCACACGGAGTTCTGCCACGGCGTCGTGGGGGAGAGACTTACACGAGATGATCTCGCGAAAGCACAGGTCCGGCGCGTAGAGGTAGTGTGAGCTACCGATGACGGCCACCTCGGCGGGTGTGCCACACAGCTCTACGGACGTCTCAGCGAAGACCGTCAGCCGGGAGCAGTCGGGGCGGTCGCTCCCGAAGCCGACGAACAGCCGGTCCGTGTGAACCTCAGGGTCCGTAGTCGACGATGGTGTCATAGTTAGGGTTGAACACGCTGTTTGGGGCCAGGCCGCGGTACGAGGGGACCGGGTGCCACTCTCGGTCTGCGTAGCGGTCGCGGTGGCGGTCGACGTACGTCCCGCCGGCATCGACGACGAGGGCGGGCGTCGGTCCCGGCGAGAGGGCGTAGAACAGTTCACCTCGCTCGTCGCGTCCGTCGCCGTTCGAGTCGCCGTAGGCCCGATACGGGAGATAGGAGTCGAAGCCAGCGGCCGCGACGGTCGTGAGGTAGGCGCTCCGGTGTTTCGGGAAGTCGTACCGGGAGTAGGCCCACGTTACCGCCAGTCCGTCGTCGGTGAGATGCTGGCGAACCTGGCGGTAGAACTCCGTCGAGTAGAGGTGCAGGAGGTCGTCGCTGCGCGCCCCGGGCAGGTCCAACAGGACCAGATCGTACTGGCGGTCGGTCCCACGGAGGTAGGCGTACGCGTCCTCGTGGTGAACGGTGAGGTTCTCGTAGCGGTAGGCGCCATCGTGGTACTGCTGGAAAAACGGGTGATGCTTGGCGTAGCGCTGGAACTCCCGGTCGGGGTCGACCATGTCGACGGTCGCGCCGTGGTCGCGCAGGTAGTTGGCGGCGATCCAGTCGCCGCCGCCGAGCAGGAGGACGCGGTCGTCGCTGAGGTTTCGGTCGGCCAGGGGCTCGAACGCGGCCGGCACGTCCACGAGGCCGTGGTGGTAGGAGTCGACCCAGCTCTCACAGAACTGGATCGCCGTGTCCAGCCGGAGACAGGTCTCGGTCCCGCTGGGGAACCGATTCGTCAGTCCGGTACCGGTCCACTCGCGGTCGTAGAGGACGATATCCTGGTATCGGGTCGTCTCGTGGTCGATGATCGAAACCGCCATGTTCCGGTCGGGGTACTCGTCTTCGATTCCCTCCTCGAGGTACAGTGTCCTGAGTTCCGACTCGACGCGGTCGTTGGCCGCAAGCGCACCCGTGTAAGCGGTCGACGCGACGACACAGACGACCAGTAGCGCCCGGACGCCGGTTCCGAACGAGGCCCTGGCCAGCGGGTCGTCGGCCGGCCGGTCCCGGTACAGGAGGTAGACGGCGAGGGCGGCCGCCGCGTTCAGCAGACCGAGAACGAACACGGCTGCGATCAGCCCGAACGACGGGTACAACACCAGCGCGTAGGTGACCGTTCCGACGAGACTCCCGAGATAGTCCATCCCCAGAATCGCGGAGAAGCTCCCCGTCTCGTCGGGTTCGCCGCCAGAGTCGGGCGGACCCGCCGCCGCGTCGTCCGGACCGGGGACCCGGAACAGCAGACCGAGCAGTCCGTTGGCGAGTCGCCGGGAGCCACGGCCGAGTGAACCGACGACCGCGAGCGTCCCGAAGTCAACGTCGGTTTCCGCGTCGGCGAGGTCAGTGAGGAAGGGAATCTCCAGTCCGGAAAGTACGCCAACGACGACGATAGGGAGATGCGAGAGCCACAGCGACACGGTCTCGGCGACGAGTTCCACCGTCTGGGAGCCCGTGACGGGAACGGAGTTGACGGCCACGATGAACACCAGTCCGAGGGGACCGGTCAGCGCGAGGTACACTTCGAGCCGGAAGAAGTTCGCCGGGTCGTCGTCGACGTAGCGGTAGGCGAAGGCCCCGATACCGAGCGAGAACAGAAAGAGGCCGATGGTGATCGAGTATCGGGCGACTGTCCCGCCGAAGATTACCGTCAGCAGTTCCGAGTAGACGAGTTCGTAGACGATGCTACAGAAGGCGACGACAAACGTGAGACCGAAAACCGTGCTGCGTCTGGAGGGCGTCGTCACGACGGGTCAGTTCGACGTGGTTAACCGGGGCTCGACTTTCCACTTTTGTCCGGTCGTGTACTCGCCACCGTTCTCGATGACCTCGAAGTCGACGGCCGACCAGCCCAGGTTGCGGTTGCCGTTCTGTGCCTGGAGGCGGGCACCGACGCGGTACCACCCCGGACTGACGTCCTGTTCCCACCTGGCCTGGTCACCGGGGTTTTCCATCCGGGCGTTCCAGTTGCCCGGTGGCCCAGCACCCGGCAGGTCGTCCTCGTCGTCGGACGGGCGACCGACGCGAGCGAACCCGACGGCGGGGACGGCCGCCTGGTACATCTCGAGCTGACTCTGGTGGTTGTCGCGCCAGTCGTCGTCGTCGTCCTCGCCGTGCCAGATGGCACGACCGTGGGCGCCAGTGGGAGCAGCCGCAAAGGAACTCCCACTGCCGCGACCGACGGCTCCGCGACCTTTGGCTGCGCGGGCGACTCCGATTGGGGCGAGCGACCCGACGGCGGCCGCGTCGACTGCGTTGCCGTTCGAGGTCGCGGCGGCTTCGACCTCGGGTTGCTCTTCGAGCGGCACGGTAATGGCGTTCGCCGACACCTCGACCGGTTCGAACACGTCGGACTTCCGCGGCGGCGGCAGTTCGTCCGACCCGAACAGGCCGAAACAACCGGTCAGGCTCGTCGTGCCGAGGAGGGTTCCGGTCGTAGCGAGTAACTTGCGGCGGTCCATCTCTGTTTGTCATCACGGCAACCGATACTTTAATGCTACTGTTCGAACGGACGCCGAAGCGACCGCTTTGCCGGCGTACGGCTCTCTGGCGTGCGGCGAGGGTGTCCGTGGGTGGCGACACCGAGCCGCTCGGGCGACGAGGCCGACCTCGTACGGACGACCCGAAACTGTTAGTCGATGCCGACCGCGGTAATGCACGTGACAGCCGCCGCAGATCGAGTCTTTACCAACGGGACCGTTCGCACGTTGACGGGCGCGCCAGCCGGCGCCGTCGCAGTCCGGGGCGGTGGCGTCGTTCGCGTCGGCCAGGCGTCAGAAATCGAGTTTCTCGTCGGCATCGAAACCGACGTGGTCGACCTCGACGGGCGCGTCCTCCTGCCCGGGTTCGTCGACGCCCACACGCACCTGCCGCTGGTCGGACGGTACGCGCGCCACGCCGACCTGCGGGACGCTGCCGACCCGGAGTGCTGCATCGCCCGACTGGCCGACGCGGCCGGCGCGCACGAGGAGTGGATCCTCGGCTTCGGCTACGACGAGAGCACCTGGGACGGTCAGTACCTCTCCCGCGACGAACTGGACGCGGTCAGCGACGAGCGGCCGGTCGCGGCGTTCCGGGAGGACCTGCACGTCGCCTCGCTCAACGGCGTCGCGCTGGACCGACTCACCCTCCCGGCCGGGGACGTGCGGACCGACGACGGCGGCTCGACTGGCGTCGTCGTCGAGGACGCGGTAACGGCAGTGTCCGACGCCGTCGAACCGGACCGTGCGGGGACTCGCGACCGCCTCCTGGCCGGGCAGGAGTGCGCGCTGGAACGCGGTGTCACCGGCGTCCACGATATGGTCGCGCGACCCGCTGTCGCCCGCGCGTACCGCGACCTCGACCGCGCTGGCGACCTGGACCTGCGCGTGAGGCTGAACTACCAGCACGACCTGCTCGACGGCGTCGAGACCGCGGGACTCGCGACGAATCACGGGGGTGAGCGCGTTCGCATGGGGGCGATCAAGGCCTTCGCCGACGGGAGTTTCGGCGGCCGGACGGCCAGGCTCGACGACCCCTACGCCGACGCCGAAGGGAGTGACGCGAACGGGGACGCCACCGGTCAGTGGGACACCGCGCCCGACGACCTCCGCGCGTTCGCCGAGCGCGTCGACGGCGAGTTCCAGGCGGCCGTCCACGCCATCGGGGACGCGGCCATTTCGGCCGTCCTCGACGCGTTCGAGGACCGCGACGCGACGGCCCGGCACCGGGTCGAACACGCGGAACTCCTCACCGACGACGCAATCGAGCGGCTGGCCGACTCGGGGCTCGTGGTGTCGGCCCAGCCGAACTTCCTGAAGTGGGCTCGTGCGGGCGGGTTGTACGAGTCCCGTCTCGGGCCCGAGCGGGCGCGGACGTGCGACCGGTTTCGAGACCTGCTGGACGCTGGCGTAGACCTCGCGTTCGGGAGCGACTGTATGCCCCTCGGTCCACTGTTCGGAATACAGCAGGCCGTCACCGCCCCCACAGAGGGGCAGCGGCTCTCGGTGACCGAAGCCGTCCGAGCGTACACCCGCGGTGGGGCACGCGCGGGTTTCGACGAGGGCCGACTGGGAACGGTCGAAGCAGGCAAGCGGGCCGACTTCACCGTGCTGGACACCTCACCGTGGGACGTGACCGACGAGGCCATCGCCGACATCGACGTGGCGATGACAGTGGTCGACGGTGACGTGGTCTACGACGAACGCTGAGTCGCGAAACACACCACTCGCGCCAGGGACGCCGGCAAAATCTGCATGAAATACCACCGGTACCCCATATTGAAGGCAAAATCTTTTCAATACCGGATACCGTAGGATGTGCAACACCAATCGGTGGTTTACGTGCCTGAAATGGAAACAGCGCAGTTCGAGACGGACCTGAGTTTATTTAAGTACGACAACCTGGAACAGCTCCCGCCGGCGTACCGGGACCTCGACGAGGACGAGCGCACGGAGCGCATCGAGGCTGCCCTGTCGGAACTGGGTGACGACGTCGTCATCCTGGGACACAACTACCAGCGCCGCGAGATTGTCAAGCACGCCGACTTCGTCGGCGACTCCTACCAGTTGAGCAAAGAGGCCGCCAACGCCGATGCCGATTACGTGATCTTCGGCGGCGTGACGTTCATGGCCGAGTCCGCGGACATCATCACTGACGACGACCAGTCGGTAATCCTCCCGAGCATGGAGGCGTCCTGTCCGATGGCCGGGATGGCCGAGGCGCTGCAGGTCGACGCCGCCTGGGCGGAGATTACCGCCGAGACCGACGACGACATCATCCCCATCACGTACATGAACAGCTACGCCGACCTGAAGGCCTTCTGTGCCGAGCAGGGCGGGCTGGTCTGTACCTCCTCGAACGCCCACAAGGCCTTCGAGTACGCCTTCGAGAAGGGTGATAAGGTTCTGTTCCTCCCCGACAAACACCTCGGAGAGAACACGGCACACAGGCTCGGCATGGAAGACGAAATCGTCGAGTGGGACCCGTGGGACCCAGAGGGCAAGGAGGCCAGCGCGGCCGCCGAGAACGACATCATCCTCTGGGACGGCTACTGCCAGGTCCACGAGCGGTTCCGCGCGAGCCACATCGAGGACCTCCGTGAGGAGCGTCCGGACGCGAACGTCGTCGTTCACCCCGAGTGTCGCCGCGAGGTCGTCGAGGCCGCTGACGTGGTCGGCTCCACCTCCACGATCTGTGAGACCGTCGAGGACGCCGAGCCCGGCGACACCTGGGCTATCGGGACGGAAATCCACCTCGCCAAACACCTCGACCGCTGGCATCCGGAGGTGGAGGTCCTGCCCCTCTGTGGCGACGCCTGTATGGACTGCAACGCCATGCGTCAGATCGACCCGAACTACCTGACGTGGGTGCTGGAGGAACTGCTCGAAGGTCGCGAGCGCAACGTCATCGAAGTGGCGCCCGAGGAGAAGGAACTCGCACAGGTCGCACTCGACCGGATGCTGGAGATCTAATCTGGAACATCGACATGACAGACCACAACGAAACCGACGTACTCGTGATCGGTTCCGGCATCGCCGGCCTGGCCAGCGCCCTCGCCGCGGCCCGCGAGGGGGCAGACGTGACGGTCGCGACGAAGGCCACCCGCCCTGAGGGAGCCTCCTCGTGGTGGGCACAGGGCGGCATCGCCATCGCTCGTGACGACCCCGAGCAGTTCGAAGCCGACATCCTGGAGGCCTCCAGCGACACGGCCGACCCCGACGCCGTGAGCGCGCTGGTTGAGGACGCCAACGAGGCTGTCGAGGACGTGTTGCTGTCGACGCTCGACGTGTCGTTCGACACCGACGGCGAGGCGGCCCCCGAGTCGTCCGACGGTGACTTCGACTTCGGCCGCGAGGCCGCCCACTCCGAGGATCGTATCCTCCACGTCGACGCCTCGACGGGCAGGCATATTCACATCCCCTTCCTGAACTACCTCGAAGACCACGACGACGTGACGGTTCGGGACGACACCGCCGCGCTCGAACTGATCCGCCACGAAGGGCGGGTCCACGGCGCGGTACTGGAGTCGGGTGGTGATTTCGAACCCACGTACGCGGGCGCGGTAGTGTTGGCGACAGGCGGCATCGGCGACCTCTACCCGCACTCGACCAATCCCGCCGGTTCGACGGGCGACGGCGTCGCCATGGCTGCGCTCGCGGGTGCGGACGTGACCGACATGGAGTACGTCCAGTTCCACCCTACGGTGTGTGTGGACGACGGCAGTCCGTTCCTCGTCAGCGAGGCCGTCCGCGGTGAGGGCGCAGTCCTCCGAAACGGGGACGGCGAACGGTTCATGTTCGACTACCACGAGGACGCCGAACTCGCGCCCCGCGACGTAGTCGCACGCGCAGTGAAGACGGAACGCGACGCCACCGGAGAGGTTCTGCTGGACGTGTCGCCACTGGACTTCGCCGGCGAGTTCCCCGGCCTCGTCGAGAAGTGCGAGGACCACGACGTCGACTGGGCGGACGGCATCCCGGTCGCGCCGGCCGAGCACTTCCTCTGTGGCGGGGTCAGCGTGGACGAACACGGCCGAACCAGTCTCGACCGGCTTTACGCCGTCGGGGAGTGTGCCCGCACGGGTGTCCACGGCGCGAACCGGCTCGCCTCCACCTCGCTGCTGGAGGGGCTCGTCTGGGGCCTGCGCGCCGGCGAGGACGCCGCCGGGAAGGAAATAGACGTGATCGAAGCACCGGAGTTGCTGGAGCGGGACCCGGAACTCCCCGAACGGTTCGCCGAGGAGAAGTTCCACCGACTCCGGCGCGTAATGGACGAGTACGTCGGGTTGGAACGCGACGCCGACGACTTGGGACGCGCGATGTCGGTTCTCCGCCGATTGAAGGGTGAGGTCGACGCGTACACCCGCACCCGAACTTCGCGGTCGCTGTACGAACTCCGGGCGGCCAGCATCACTGCGCTGTTGATCGCCCGCCAGGCCGCCGAGAACGAGGAGTCTGTCGGCTGTCACCACCTGGTCGAGACGAGTCCCGACGGCGGCGACAGGACGCCGGAGCCACGAGCGGACGACTGATGATTCCCGACTCGAAGGTCGAAAACTGGCTCCGGGAGGACCTGGGTCACCACGACGTGACCAACGACGTTCCCGGCGAGACCACGGGCCGTCTCGTCGCCAAAGAGCCGGGCGTCGTCGCCGGCCTGGACGCCGCCTGTGCCGTCTTCGACTATCTGGGCGTGCGGGCCGAGCGGACCGCCGAGGCCAGTGACCGCGTCGAAGCCGGCGGGACGGTGTTGCGCGTGGCGGGTCCCGCACGTGAGATGTTGCGCGGCGAACGTGTCGCCGTCAATCTCGCGGGTCACGCTTCCGGGGTCGCGACGAAGACCCGTCGGGCGGTGACCGCTGCCCGTGAGGTCAGTGACGGGGTCGCCGTCGCAGCAACCCGGAAGACGACACCCGGGCTGCGCGGAATCGAGAAGCGCGCAGTCGTCGCCGGCGGCGGCGACACTCACCGGCTGGACCTCTCCCACATGGTGATGGTCAAGGACAACCACATCGCCGAGATGGGACTGACGGGAGCCGTCGAACAGTTCCGCGAGCGGGCGTCCTTCGCCACGAAGGTAGAAGTCGAGGTCGAACGACCGGACGAAGCCCCGGTAGCCGCCGAAGCCGGCGCGGACGTCGTTCTGCTCGACAACATGCCCCCCGAGGAGACCGCGACTGCGGTAGCGAACCTCCGCGAACACGACGACGAGACGCTAGCGGAGGCCTCGGGCGAGATCGGTGTCGAGGACGTGCCTGACTACGCGGCGACGGGCGTGGACGTCATCTCGATGGGGAGTCTGACACACTCGGCGGACACGCTAGATTACTCGTTCCGGACGGGATGAGGGCCGCCGAGGTCGGCCGCGAGCATAATCTCGTCGACCGGTTCGCCGTCGATCTCGAAGTGGTCGTCCCGGACGGCCTCGATGCGCCAGCCGTTCTCCTGGAGAAAGGAGACGGCGAGGTCGTTGGTCTCGGGCAGGGAGTTGTACACGCGCCGAGAGCCGTTGGCACGGGCCCACTCCATGCCGCGCTGAAGCAGGTGGCTCCCGATGCTGTACCGGCGGTACTCGACGAGGACGCCGACAGTAATCTCGGCGGTGTGAGCGAGTTTCGCCAGCCGTGGGACCTCGACCTGACACCAGCCGACGACTTCGTCCTCGACGGTCGCCACGAAAAACACGCGCGTTTCACCGACGTTGTGCCGGAGCAGGGCGTCCTCGTACTCGATCTGCTCGGCGACGCTCTCGGCGACGATGTGTTTCCTGCTGTCTGCGATTTCGCGGACGACGCCGAGCAGTCCCGAGGTGTCCTCCTGCCGGGCCGGCCGAATAAGATAGTTCAGACCCGCCGTCTCGTGTTCCTCGCGCTCGCCCTCCGCAAGCTCGATCCGGAGTTTCCCGCCCTCCTCGCGGAGGTAGCCGTCCCGCTTCAGGATCGACACGTGGTGCCGGAAGGTTTCGGGGTCGATACCGACGTATTCGGCGGCCTCGCTCGTGTCGACGACCCCGTGACGTTCGATGTACCGATAGATCGACATCCGGTCGTCGTCGTCGAGATCGAGAGAACCGAAAGGACTCATATTGACCTTTCTAAGGGCTCCCGTCGTATACAACTTACTGTCGTCTGACAGGACCTGTGAGCAGACTGGAGCGTGACCGGTTGGGGTCGCGCGCTGGCCCCGATTGACTCCTCGTCGGCGTGTCCGGGACGCTTCGTCGGTAGGCAGTCCGACCGATCCGCTTCCGGTCGGTTAAGTGGCCCGGCCCGCTCTGTGCGGACGTGACAGACGAGACGAGTGCCCCTGGCTTCGGGGTCGTAGCGATACGGTTCGCCCTCGCCGTCACGGCCGGTGGGAGCCTCGGCGTCGTCGGATACGTCGTGTTCCCGGACCCGTTCCCGGGGCTGCTCGCAGGAGTCGTGACCGCCGCCGGTATCTTCCTTCTGGTTCCGCTACTGCTCGCTCCGGACGCGATCCCGCGCGACGCGGGTGAGCGGCGGACGGTTGGGGTCGACCCCATCCCAGCCGGCGTCGCTCTCGCGGGGAGCGCCCCCCTGGTTTTCATTGGGATGTTCGTCTCGGGTTCGACCGCGCTGGCCGCGACGCTCGCGCTGTTAGGTGCGGTCGCGAGCTACCGACTTGTTTCGGCGGCCGTGCCCGAGCAACTGCCAGCCGCCGGCGAGTAATCACTCGAGCAGTGATTCACCGGTCATCGCGTCGGGTCGTTCGATATCCGCGAGTGACAGCAGCGTCGGTGCCACGTCCGCGAGCGTGCCGCCGTCTCTGGCCGTCCGACCGCCGTCTCCGCCGGTCGCATCGAGATAGACGAAGGGGACTGAATTGAGCGTGTGGGCGGTGTGAGGGGTCTCGACCGTACCGAGGTCGTCGGCGTTGCCGTGGTCGGCGGTCACCAGCACGTCAGCGCCTGCGGCCTGCACGGCCTCGACCAGCCGACCGACCTCGTCGTCGACTGCCTCGACGGCCGCGACGGCGGCGTCGAAGTCGCCGGTGTGGCCCACCATATCCGGGTTCGCGTAGTTGAGGACCAGCGCGTCGGGGTCCTCGGATTCTATGCGGGTCGTCGCCGTGTCGGTCACGGCCGGCGCGCTCATCTCGGGTCGCTGGTCGTAGGTGGGCACGTCCGGACTCTGGACAATTTCGCGAACTTCGCCGGGGAACTCCACCTCGCGGCCGCCGTTGAGGAAGTAGGTGACGTGGGCGTACTTTTCGGTCTCCGCGATTCGCAACTGAGTGTGGCCGGTGTCCGCGAGGACCTCGCCCAGCACGTCCCTGGGCTGGGTGGGTGGGTACGCGACGGGCAGGTCGTAGGTCCTGTCGTACTCCGTCATCGTGACCAGTCGCGTCTCCGGCGGGTCGGTCGCGAAGTCCCAGTCCGAATCGATGTCGGCCAGCATCCGGGTGAGTTGGCGGGCCCGGTCGGAGCGAAAATTGAAGAACACGACCGAGTCACCGTCTCGCAGCGCGGGACGGCCGCTCGCCGCGCGTTGCCCGTCGGTGTCGCCGTCGGAGCGGGCGGGACCGCCCTCGACCAGCGTCGGCTCGACGAACTCGTCGGTGGTGTTCCGGTCGTAGGAGGCGGTGACAGCGTCGACCGCAGTTTCGGCGCGGTGCTCGGCCTCGCGGTTCACGATGGCGTCGTAGGCCTTCCTCGTCCGCTCCCAGTTCCGGTCCCGGTCCATCGCGTAGTATCGGCCTGTGACGGTCGCAACGTGGCCGGTCCCACGCTCCTCGGCGTGGGCCGACAGCGACCGGAGGGACGCCGCACCGCTCGTGGGCGCGGTGTCCCGGCCGTCCGTGAACGCGTGCGTGACGGTCTCCACATTCCGTTCGGCGGCGATATCGATCAGCGCATGCAGATGGGACTGAGCGGAGTGAACGCCGCCGTCGCTGACCAGCCCCACGAAGTGGACGCGGCCGTCGTGGTCACGGGCGTAGTCGAGCGCCGAGCCAAGCGCCTCGTTTCTACCCAACTCGTCGTCGGCGATGTCGTCGGCGATCCGAGTCGTCTCCTGCTTGACGACGCGGCCGGCACCGATGGTGAGGTGGCCGACCTCGCTGTTGCCCATCTGCCCTTCGGGCAGCCCCACTCGGCGGCCGTGTGTCTTCAGAGTGGTCGATGCCCCCCGTTCGCGAAAACGGTCGACGTTCGGCGTGTCGGCGGCACGAACCGCATCCCGGACCGACTCGTCGGAATTGAGTCCCCAACCGTCGAGGATGACCAGACCCACCTGCATACGCGGGGGGTGTCGGGGGCGACGTAATTACCCTTCGACTCGGCCGCTACCCCGCCGTCCGGACGGGGTCGGGCCGGTTTCGGACGACGTTCGCGCGGTTTCGAGGCCGAACTGTACTCTCGAAACGTCCACGTCGGATTGGTATAACAGTAGAGGACGACAGGTTCGCTCGACAGGCACAACGTTCTTGACCGTGGTCGGGGGCTCGACGCGGTCGGGGACGCGGGCGCCGGTCCACTCCTATCGGGGCGGTAACGGAGAAACCGGACGGGACACGACGTGTCTCGGACCACGGCAGCAGTGTACGAGACCACCGAGATTATATAACCAGACGGCCAGAGCTAACCCATGGAGACGACCATCGTGGACGAGGCCTTCGCCGATAAGTTGGTGACGACCGCACGGACGGCAGCGGGCGACAGCCTCCGCTCGTTGACCTACTTTACGCGCTCGAACTTCGAGCAACTGTATCTCCGCGATGACCTCGAACGCGACGCCGACCTGGACAGTTTCATCGGTCACGAGTGGCGGGGCTTCAAGAACACGACCGACGCGTACCAGGGCACCGAACTGGGCGAGTACCGCTACACCATTCGCGTCTTCGAGAACGGCTTCCTCCTGCGTGTGACCAGCGACCGTGACGGTGTGTTCCTCACCACTGACGGCGCGACAATCCGGGATTTCAACTCCTACGTCACCGCGATCAAGGAGATTCTGGACGAGAAAACCGGCCGTGACGAGTGAGATGGCGGTCGACCCGGAGGCGGCGTCCGGTTCGGCCCCGGACACTTTTGTCGCCCCCATTCTTTCGACCGGGTAATGACCCTCGACCCGGTGCATTTCGACGGAATCGCCAAGCTCGCCGACCGCATCGAGAGCGGCGTCGACACCAGCGACCACCGGGACCTCGCGGGCACCGTCTGGACCGAGTTCCTCGACCCCCTCTACGACGAGGGGACACCGATCCTCGAACCGCTCGGTGACCAGCGCTGTCGGTTGGTCGACGCCGAGGACGCGGCACTGATGGAGTCCCCGTTCCCCACTCAGCACGGCCTCGACTCGGGAACCATCAACCCCACGACGTTCAAAAACGGGCTCGTCATCGACGTGGCGCAGGCCGCGATGGCCGCCGTCCCGTCCGATCTGGACCTGCATCGTGGTCGCACCATCGTCAGCACCGTCCACTCGAACGACGGCACCGTCGACGTGACGGAGGACGACTGGAGCCTGTTCGACCGGGGCTACGGTCGCGGGCGCATCCTCCAGGCCCCCCGCGTCGATCGGTTCGAGCAGACCGTCGTCCACGCCTTGGCGCTCTACCTGGCCGAGAGCAAACACGCCACTCTCAACGCCGAGGTCGTCTCGGACCTCCTCGTCCTGGACGGGCCGATCTACCCGACCGGGCTCCTGAAGTGGACCGACCAGGACCCCACGCTCGCGGAGTTGCTCGTCGAGGACGAACGCCCCCGCGACGTAGTGCAGCAATACGTCGACCTCGTCGAGCAGTTCGTCACCCGCGACGTCCCCCTCGTCGGCTTCGTCAAGAGTACGGCCTCGAAGGCGATTACCAGAACGGTGCGCCGGAAGTCCGCGGCACCGTGGGTCAACGACGCCGCCCTGTTCGAGCAGATTCTCCGCCGGACCGACGGCGACGGCGACACCGACACCGACGTGCTCACCTTCACCAACTGGTTCGTCTCCCGGGCCGGCGCGGACTGCCCGCTCTCCGTCGAGAGCTCGCTCGACCTCGAGTTGACGAAGGAACTCGACCCCGAGGCCTACGAGGTCACCTTCTTCGTCATCTACGACCCCCGAGAGGAGCTGATCTATCGGGTCGAAGCCCCCTACGCGTTCACCGAGGACCCCGGCCTGCGCGAGGACCTGGCCATGCAGGTCGTCGGGGACGTAGCCGCACAGACTGGGCCGCCGCTCGCCGTCGAGAAGGCCGACGAACTGGCGCGCATCAGTCGACAGGAGAAGGCGGCGCTCCAGCGCCAGCTCGAGGAGACGTTTTCGAGCGACCGCCAGCGCGAGTACGACGACGTGCGCTGGGAGGGCGCGGAGTTCTAGTGAGTCTCGGCTTCGGTCTTCGTGACTTCGACCTCGACCGCCTCTTTGTCGACGCCGACGCGGGCGAACTGGGTACGGACGTGTTCCTCGGCGGCCTCGATGGCGCGCTCGCGGGTCTCGAAGCCGTGGGGCATCGGCGACTCGAAAGCGACGTTGAGGTCGCGGCCGCCAATGGTGGTCGACTGGCCGCCGCTCTCGACCTCGTAGAAGGCGTCACAGACCCAGACGTAGGGGGCGTCCCCGTCGGGCGCACCCTTGAACGACGGCGGGGACTCGCCGCGCTCGTACAGCGTCCCGGTCAGGTTGGTTCCCCCGGCGGAACCTCGAACGAGTAACATAGATACGAGTACGCGACCGGCGGGCAAAAAGGCCGCGTCGCTGTGACCGGCCCGACCCCGCAGTCGGGGGAAACGCGTTTGACCCGCCAGTCCGATATGGCTGGTATGTCTGATCTGGGCGATTTCACCGACTACGAGGGCGGCGCGGACGAGACGTCTGCGAGTGGCGACGACGGAGTGGTCGCCGAGGGGGCGGCCGCCGACGGGACAACCGCGACGGAGCCGATGGCCGACGAGGGGGAACCGGCCGACGAGTCGCTCGAGTTCGAGACGGTCGACGTGTCGCCCGCAGGGAAAGACCGGGGCATCGGCGTGCTCTCAGCGTCGGAGGGGTTGACGATCAGCGAGGACCCGGACGACACCAACCTCCGCGCCTACGTCACCGTCGCGAACCGCTCGTCCGTTCGGATCGGAAAGTATCTGCTCGTCCCCTACCCGGACGGTGAGCGGTTGTTCTGCCGGATCACCGCACTGGAGTACGCCCAGGAGTTCCGCACCGACGACGCCACCGAGATTCACGCCCGGCGAGCGATGCGCCAGCGCGGCATCGACGAACAGGATTTCAAGTTCATGGCCACGCTGGAACCGGTGGCCGTTCTCTTCGAGGAGGGAGTGGCGCGAGGCCCACCGGGTCAGTCGAGCGGCGACGAGCCGTCGGACGGCGGCGAATTGAAACGCCGCATGACCGACCGGGTGCCAAAACCCGAGACGGTGGTGCGGCCCGCGACCGACAAATCGGAGATCAAGACCGGCCTGAAGATGCCCGAGGATGGCGTGTTCCTGGGCCACCTCGCAGTAGGTGGTGAACGCGTCCGGACCGCGGCCGAGCCACCGACCATCGACTACCGACTAAAAGACGACTACGACGCCGGCGATCCGCTCGTCTTCCGCCACACGCTCGTCGCCGGGGGGACCGGGTCCGGGAAGACTCACGGCTCGAAGAACATCCTCAGGCAGTACCTCGACGCGGAGCGGACCTATCCCGTCGAGTCCGGCGAGGACCGCGAGGTGCAGGCCGCAGTCGTCCAGTTCGACCCCCAGGACGAGTACGCGCAGATGCACGACGACAATCCCAATCTCGACGACGACGGCCGGCGACGGCTGGAGGGGGAAGGGGTCGCCTACGGCGGCCACGACGACACCGTCGCGTTCGTCCCAAAAGTCGGCGGGGCGAGCTACGCCGCCGACCACCACCGCGCCGAGCAGGTGGCCTTCACCATCCCCTTCTCGATGGTGCGGGGCAACCCCTGGCTGGTGTCGGGCGGGGGCCTCAACGACAACCAGTATTCGGGCCTGCGATACCTCCTGACGCGCTTTTTTGACGATTACGGGGCCGACGGGCAGTACCAGCAGTTCGTCTCGTTCCTCGACGACCCCGCGCTGAAAGAGGAACTCGACGAGAGTGGGCGCGTCCACGAGGCGACCTTCGACGCGGTGCGCCGCCGGGTGCGCGGGTTCGGCGACGTGTTCGACCAGGACGCCCGGCCGATCACCGAACTGGTCACTGACTTCGTCCGCCCCGGCGGGCTGACGGTGGTTCCGACCTACCACGTCAACGACCGACGAGCGACCGAGACCGTCGTGCTGGCGCTGTCGAGTCTCCTGGTCGACCAGAAGCTCTCGAACGACCCCCACTACGACCGGATCAAGGAGACACCGCTGGTCGTCGGGATGGACGAGGCCCACAACTTCCTGACCGACGCCGACAGCGTGCAGGCCCGGAAGGTAATCGGGAAGTTCACCGAGGCCGCCAAGCAGGGCCGCAAGGAACGACTCGGCCTGTTTCTCATCACCCAGGACCCACAGGACATCGCCGAACCCGTCTTCAAGCAGATCAACACTACCGTGGTGCTCAATCTCGGCGACGAGGACGCAATCTCCGCGGTGAACATCCCCGCCAATCTGGAAGCCAAGGTGCCGTACATGGAGAAGGGCCAGATGGTCGTCTACTCGCCGGACAACTCAGAACCCGTCGAGTTGATCGGTCTCCCCGTGTGTGTGACCAAACACGGCCGGGACTGATCAGCCGTCCGTGCCGGATGCCTCTCTCGGCCCTTCGCCCGTTGTCGACCGCTCGGGCGGATTTGGCCCTCAGTGCTTCGATACGGTCACCGATTGAGAGACGGAGTGTCGGCTGCTGGCAGCGTCCGCCGGTCTGTCGTCGCAGGGCCGTCGCTGCCGTCTCCGGACTGGTCGGCGCGGCGGCGTACGTGCCGGCTTCGCACAGAGGGCGTTTCTCTATCTTGTCAGGTGACACGAGTGGGCGGCAGACTCGCGGCGGGAACTTTCAAATCCCAAGAGTGGTAATTAATAACATGGGAAAGCGAATACTGGTCCCCGTCGACGGCTCCGAGCAGTCCTGGGAGGCCTCTGACTTCGCCATACGGGAACACCCCGAGGCAGAGTTCGTGTTGTTGCACGTCATCAATCCGGCCGAAGCGGGGTACAGCGCCAGTACGTCGTTCCCGGCCGCCTCGGAGGAGTGGTACGAACACGCCAAGGAGGACGCCGAGGAACTGTTCGAGGAGTTCGAGGTGCAGAGAAAGCCCGGTGTGGTCGTCGAGACGGACACAGTCGTCGGTAAGCCCGCTCGCGCCATCGTCGAGTACGCCGAGGAACACGACATCGACCGCATCGTGATGGGGAGCCACGGGCGCTCGGGTGTCACCCGAATCCTGCTGGGCAGCGTCGCGGAGAACGTCGTGCGGAACGCGACGGTTCCAGTCACCGTCGCGCGGTAAACGACCCGAAATGCGCGAGTGGGGAGGAATGGCCCGTGAGCGGGAGAGCGAGCCGATTGTTGCCTGACCGAGCGCCCCTGTGGGGCGCGAAGGAAGTACGAAAAGCTCGTCAGAAAATGTTGGCCTGCTGGTACACCGAGATTCCGTCACCGGTAATCTCGTACGGTTTGGTCTCTCGGGAGTGGTTGGCGTTGCGGATTTTCTGAATCTCGACGGCCATGCGGGTCTCGCGGGTCTCCTGGCGGACGTACCGCAGGTGAAAAACGGCGTCGGTCAGGTACTCGATGATGCCGTGGCGGGAGGCGTACTTGTGAGACTCGCTGGCTTCGGAGGTGAGCATCGTGGTGACGCCGGCCTCTTTCAGCGAGCGGGTGAAGTCGAACACCTGCGTCCGGCGTTTGGCTTGGTTGTCGTACATCATCTCCAGAAGCGACACCGAGTCCAGCACGAGACGGTCGGCACCGAAGTCCGTGATGAGTTCGGGAAGTTCGGCTTGGATGTTCTGGAGGCTGTTCGCCATCTCGACCGGGTCAAGGTCGATGATGGCGAGCTCGCCCTCCGCCTCGTACTGTTCGAAGTTCCAGTCGCGCTCGTCGGCAGTCGCCATGATGCCGTCGTGGCTCTGTTCGAGTGTAATGAACACCGCCTTCTCGGTGTCGTCTTTTTCCAGGCCGTGGTGGAGAAACTGGAGGCCGAACGTAGTCTTCCCGGTCCCTGCCGAGCCGATGGTGACGGTGAGATGGCGACGCGGAATCCCACCCTGGATCATGTCGTCGAGTCCCTGGATGCCCACGTCGAGGCGGGGGATATCGGACTCGAAATCCTCCTCGTCGAACTCACTGCCGCCACCGCCGCCACCACCGTCACCGGCCGAGCCAAACGCCGAGGCGAAGTCGTCGTCGAACAGGTCGTCGTCGCCGCCCTCACCGCTACCGCCGAACGGATCATCGCCGCCATCGCCACCACCGCCGAATGGTCCCTCGCTACCCGGGTCGTCGCTCTCGGCGTCACCGAACGCGGCGCCATCGCCGCTCTCGGCACTGAACGGGCTCTCGCCCCCGTCGCCGTGTTCCTCGTCGAAGCTGCCGGCATCGTCCCCGCGCTCAAAGGGACTGTCGCTCTCGTCGCCGAAGGGCGAATCGTCGCCCTCGTTCGCAGTACCGAATGGGTTGTCGGCTTCGTTACCGAAAGGGGAGCCTTCGTCGGTGGACGTGTCGTCGTTCCCGTCGTCAGTGGTTTTGGAGTCGGCGTCGTCTTCGTCGACGGCGCTCTCGAACCAGTCGTCGTTCTCACTCATGCGGGACCCTCACTGACCGACGGGTGGCCATGTTCGGTTCTGGGTATGCTGCGTGATTAATGTTACCCGGTATTCACCGGCCGATACGCTCACACCGGCCGGGTCGGGTCCGCCCGGTTTATATTGGCTCGTTGCCAACCTCGAAACGGATGAACGTCGGCATCGTCGCCCAACGGGACAACCCCCGCGCCGCCGCGCTGGCCAACGAGATTCGGACGCACCTCAGCGACATGGGCGTACCGACAGTCGTCGACGAGACGACTGCCGCGCAACTCGATCCCGACGTCGGGGGCGTCGCAGTCGATACGATGGACGGCTGTGACTTGGTGGTCAGCATCGGTGGCGACGGCACCTTCCTCTTTACCGTCCGGGGCGCGGGCGCGACGCCCATCATGGGCGTTAATCTCGGCGAGGTAGGGTTTCTGAACGCGGTGTCGCCCGACGAGGCCGTCTCGACGGTCGACGACGTCGTCCGGCGATTCCGCGAGGGTGGCGGAGCCGACACCCGGTCGATGCATCGACTGCAGGCTCGGGGCGACGACTGGACGATTCCACCGGCAATCAACGAGGTCGCCGTTCTCGGCCCACAGCGCGGACACGGACAAGGGGTCGAAGTTGAGGTCACGGTCGACGGCACGACTTACACCGAAGGCCACGCTGACGGCGTGTTGATCGCGACGCCGACGGGAAGCACTGCGTACAATCTCAGCGAGGACGGTCCGGTCGTCCACCCCGACGTGTCCGGACTGATCGTCACGGAGATGGCGGGCGATTCGGAGATGCCGCCGCTCGTGGTCGATGCCGACAGCGAAATCGAAGTGACCGTGGCGAACGGAGACAACGCGGTGGTCGTCGGGGACGGGCGGACGAGCGAGGCGGTGACGCCGCCGGAGACAGTCACACTCTCGCGGGCCGACAACCCCGTCAGGATTGCAGGGCCGCCGCTCGATTTCTTTACAGGACTGGAAAAACTCGACTGATTACTTCTTTGCAGTCATGTACACCATCGGCGCCAGCACGAGCAGAGCGATGCCCAAGAACTTCCAGTGGGGTTTCGCGAGCATGCTCTGTGGGGTTAGCAGGAACAACAACCCGAAGCCCAGGAACTGCATGGCGTAGACACGCTGAGACTTCAGCGGCAGCGCTGCCAAGGCAGACAGAATAAAGACCGCGAGGAGCGCCTGCCCGACGTTGTACTGGAGCAGGAAGTTGTCAATTACCTGCAGTGGTAGCGTGAGCATCGTTGGCTAAAACTGACCTTGTGGCGGTCTAAAAACTTCCGTTACGCGCCCGCAGTCACGCAGCACCGGTCAGGTCGAGGGGGCGAACCCAGATGTACCAGATGAGCAGGACAGCCCCGAAGTATCCGAAGACCCACACTAGGCTGCCGAGCGTACTGTAGCCAGCGGTCCCGAGGGCGTAGTTGGCCAGTCCCGGGAAAACAACGCCGCTGCTCAGTACCAGTGCGAACTTGGCTTTCTCTGACGGGCCCGTCGCTGCGTCGGTCTCGTGGCCGCTCATATGTATGTGCCGAGTGCTGGAGCGGCCTGAATGGTTTGGTTTTGACTCGGTGTCAGCTGTGACGGCCGTCGAGCACAGTTATAAGCCGTCGGTAGCATAGTTCTTCGTATGGGGAATGACTCGGCGGCGGCAACAGTGCTTGTTGTTGACGACGAAACGGAAGTCGCCGACGTGTACGCGCTCAAACTGGAGCGTGAGTACGATGTCCAAGTCGCCTACGGCGGTCAGGAGGCGCTCGAAGAGGCCGACGGAGACGTCGACGTGGTGTTGCTCGACCGTCGGATGCCCGACGTTTCGGGTGACGCGGTCCTCGAAGAACTTCGCGACCGGGGACTCGACTGTCGGGTCATTATGATCACCGCTGTCGACCCTGACTTCGACATCATCGAGATGCCGTTCGACGACTACCTCTGTAAGCCAGTCGAGAGCGACGACCTCGTCGGAGCCGTCAACCAACAGCTCGCCGCCGACGCCTACGACGACCGGCTCACGGAGTACTACGAGGTCGCCTCGAAGCTAGCCCTGCTCGAGGCCGAGAAGACGCCACAGGAACTCGAAGAGAACGACGACGTGACGACGTTGCGGGAACGGGCCGAACGGCTCGAAGCGGAGATGGCGGACTCGCTGTCGAACTTCGAGGGGTTCGAGATAGCGTTTCGCGAAATCGGCCGACAACCTGGTCGGTGACTCGGGCGTCAGAAGATGCCGTGATGCCGCCTGAGGAACGGCATCGCGGCAAGCTGGCACGTGGTGCTTGCGGGACGGCTGTTGAGGGAGACGTGGGCATGTCTCCCACCGGTGAGAATCGGAAGCGATGAACCACCCACCCACCGGCAATCAACTGTAATACATCCTGCATAATTAAATTTTACCCGGAAACGCTTGGCTATTTAAGTAGTCACGGCGCTCACCTCAGGTGTCGACGTTCTGTCGACAGACCAGTACCGACCGGTCGGCGTCGAGCAACACGCTCTGGGTGACGCTCCCGAACAGGACTTTCCCCGTGGGGGACCGTTTGCGACCGCCGATGCAGACGAGGTCTACGTCGTCCTCGGCGGCGACGTCGAGGATCGAGTCGGCCGGGTTTCCAGAACGCTCGTCGAGCGTTACCGAATAGCCGGCGTCTTCGAGGTGTGATTCGACTCGTCTCGCCGCCTGCAACTGCGTAATCGACGCGCCAGAGGGGTTGTCGGTGAAAGAGTGAAACACGGTGACGTGAACCCCGTCGGGGTCACCGGGCAGGTCTTCGACCGCCCGGGCCTGTCTGAGCGCGCGGTCGGTGTCGGTGTCGATTGGCATCAGTATCTCGTACATACCATTTTACTGACCCGGCAGTGTGTTAAATCGCGGTGTAAAATATCAAGTTCTGAGAACGGCGCGGGTCGGGACGGACTCACCGAGTGAACTGTGAGGAACGTCCCTGATAGTTACTCAGTACAACCAAGTGTCGGGACGTAACTATATGTCGATGGACGTTCTTCTACGACGTATGGACGACGACCCGATCGAAATCTGGTGTGCCGGTGAGGAGTGGTGTGCAGTGACCGCGACGGCCTCGCTGATCGGCAAAAAGTGGCATCCGGTGATCGTCGACCGATTGCTCAAGAAGGGACCGCTGGGATTCAACGCGCTGAAGAAGGCGGTCGACGGCGTTTCGAGCAAAGTACTGTCGGACAGTTTAGACGACTTGGAGGAGCGCGGAATCGTCACGCGCTCGGTTGTCAGCGAGAAACCGTTCCGCGTCGAGTACGCGTTGACCGAACGGGGCGAGGAACTCACACCCGTCATAGCGGCGATGCGTGAGTGGGGTCGCGACCACCTCGTGCCAGCACCTGACGAGGGGTCCCCGGCCTGACTACTCCTCGGCTTCCTCGGCAATCGGTCGCCCATCGCCGTCGGCTTCGAGTGTTTTGGTGACGACGCTCTCGTGCTCCAGTGTGTCGAGTCGGTCGGTCACGGTGCAGACGCCGTCGCCGTCACTGCAGGGTGCGACGTACGCCAAGTCGTCGTCGTGGTACTCCGCGAGCGTGAACATCGGCAGTACGAGGGCGACGTAACTCTCTTCGGTCATCTCTGAGGAGATTCGCCGCGTCTCGAAGAAGGAACTGATCGAACGATCCGTGTCCGCGGCCCAGTCGCGGAACTGCTCGACGCGGTCCAGCACGTTCTGGCCCGCGTCGGTGCGCGCGGCAGCCGTAGAGAGGCTGACCTGTCGTCCCCAGAGTTGAACGGAGAACTCGTGGATTTGCCCGGTGTCCGCGAGCCGTTCGAGCCGCTCAATCACCACCTCCTGTCGGCCGTGCCCGGCCCGAGGTGTGAGTGAACGAACGTGAAGGTCGACGGTGACCCTCTCGGAAGTGGCTTCAGTTGTCATTGTACGCAGGTGTTCGTGGTAATCGTTTCACTGAATTATAAAGATTTGGGCGCGAGAGATAGACGCACGACACGACCGGTATCACCGAGTGTCACTGGCGACGAGTCACCAGTGGACGGCCGGGAGTTCGTAGCGGTCCGGCAGCAGGCTGTGCTGCCACCCTCACCCCACTACCGGGGCGTATCGGGAACTGAAACACCGCGATTACCCGCAGCTTACCGACTTACCATGTAATATGGTAACAGTTAACAACGTTCAGCGTCTACGTTTATTCGAAGGGGAGCCACCATGGCACGAGTACCCGTCGACGACGCGGACGCAGAACGGGACGCGCCGGTAGCTGCCGGACAGTTCGTGGAACTGGACGCCGCCAGAGGACTCATTATCTACGACCGGCACAACCACCGCGCCTGGCTCCAGTCCGACGGCGCGGTGGCAGTCGAAGACTGGCAGTAACGCTACATAGGGGCGACGGCTACGGGCCGGCCAGCAGCGGACCCGTTGGCTCGCATCTTTTTGCTCACGGCCGACGACGATGCGTCCATGCCGGAACTCGCCACCTTCGGAGAGACGATGTTACGCCTGTCCCCGCCCGGCGACGAGCCGGTCGAGACGGCCCGAACCCTCGAGGTCCGCGCCGCCGGGGCTGAGAGCAACGTCGCCGTCGCGGCCCAGCGCCTCGGCGTCGAGTCGACCTGGCTCTCGAAGCTCCCGGACTCACCACCCGGGCGTCGCGTCCTGGGGGCGCTCCGTCGGCACGGCGTCGAACCCGCAGTCGTCCTCGCCGAAGAGGGGCGACAGGGAACCTACTACCTGGAGAGCGGCGACCCGCCTCGAGGCCGGAGAGTTCTCTACGACCGCACGGGCACGGCCGTCCGGACCGCGACGGCCAGCGAACTCCCGACCGACCGCATCGAGCGCGCCGACGCCTTCCACACGACCGGAATAACGCCCGCGCTCTCGGCGACGCTCTCGACGACGACCGCCGACCTACTCGAACTGGCTCGCGAGGCCGACACGACGACCGTATTCGACCTGAACTATCGGTCGAAGCTCTGGTCCGCCGAGACAGCCCGGGAGACGGTGACCGACCTCCTCGAGTTCGTCGATCTGTTCGTCGTTGCCGCTCGGGACGCGAAGCGAGTCCTCGGACTGGCGGGCGGACCGTCCGAGACAGCCGAACGACTCGCGGCCGACCACGAGTTCGAGACGGTCGTCGTGACCCGCGGCGACGAGGGTGCGGTCGCTGTTCACGACGGGGAAACCCACGAACAGCCGGCAATTCCAGCCGGTGACGCCCACCCCGTCGGAACCGGCGATGCCTTCGTGGGCGGATACCTCGCCGGTCGCCTCCAGGGTGGGACCGTCCCGGACGCGCTGGCCGACGGCGTGGCGACAGCCGCGTTGAAACGGACGGTCCCAGGCGACGCGGCCGTCGTCACGGCGGAGGCCGTCGAGCAGGCACTCGCGGATGCGACCGGCGGAATCAAGCGGTGACTCGTCCCTGCTCGTAGCGCCAGGTCAGCCGGTGGCGAGACCGCCAGCGCGGCCACTCTGGACACACGGTGAGTCGCGCGCGGGTCGGTGCTGGCACGGCAGCGGCAAACTGGTGGTCCGACGTCCGACGGGCGGACCACGGCGAGTCGCTCGTCCTGTGAGCGGCGTGCGCGCTTCCACAGCCCTATCGGCCTGCGGTGAGAATCGCGAACGAGACCGCCCGGTCAGAGCCTACCCATGCGCAACGCAAAGATCGTCTGTACTATCGGCCCCGCCTCGGACTCGCGCGAGCAACTGCGCGGGTTGATGCAGGCGGGGATGGACGTGTCTCGCCTGAACGCGAGTCACGGCACCCCCGCGGACCGCCACGGTGTCATCGACCGAATCCGGGACGTAGGCGGCGAACTGTCCGCCCCAGTCGCGGTCATGTACGACCTGGCTGGCCCGGAGATCCGGACGGCCCCCGTCGAGGAGGCGGTCCGCATCGAGACCGGGTCGGCGGTTCGTTTCTCTGTCGGCGAGACGGCCACACCGGGAGAGGTCGGTCTCTCGGCGTCCGTCGCGGCCGCCCGGCCGGGAGACCGGGTGCTGCTCGACGACGGCCGAATCGAGACGGTGGTCACGGAGAGCGACGGGGAGTCGGTCGTCGCGCGCGTCGAGGACGGCGGTGACCTCGACGGAAACAGAGGTGTCAACGTCCCCGGCGTCGACCTGGGTCTGCCGGTCGTCACCGAGCAGGACCGCCGCGACATCGCCGTCGCCGTCGAACAGGACGTAGAACTCGTCGCGGCCAGTTTCGTTCGGAGCGAGGCAGACGTCTACGAGGTCGCCGAGGCCATCGACGACGAAGGCGGCGACATCCCAGTGGTCGCCAAGATCGAACGCGCCGACGCGGTCGAGAACGTCGACGCCATCGCCGACGAGGCTGCGGGCGTGATGGTGGCCCGCGGCGACCTCGGTGTCGAGTGTCCGATGGAGGAAGTCCCACTCATCCAGAAGCGAGTGATCCGGCAGTGCCACCGCGCGGGCGTACCGGTCATCACCGCGACGGAGATGCTCGACTCGATGATTCACGAGCGCCGGCCGACCCGCGCGGAAGCCTCCGACGTGGCAAACGCCGTCCTCGACGGCACCGACGCCGTCATGTTGTCGGGCGAGACCGCCATCGGCGACCACCCAGAGACCGTGGTCGAGACGATGGACCGCATCGTCCGGGACGTGGAGAGCAGGGAGGAGTACGCCGAGTCCCGGGAACAGCGCGTGCCGCCGGCCGGCGAGAGTCGGACCGACGCACTCGCCCGGTCGGCGCGGTTTCTCGCCCGCGACGTCGGGGCCAGCGCTATCGTCGCGGCGTCCGAGTCCGGCTACACCGCCCGGAAAGCCGCCAAGTACCGTCCCGACGTGCCGATCGTCGCCGCCACGCCCAGCGAGCGGGTCCGTCGGCAACTCTCGCTGTCGTGGGGCATCCAGCCCGAGTACACCAGTTACACCGAGAACGGGGCCGACGCAGTGATCCAGACCGCGGTGCAATCGGCCATCGACGCGGGCGTCGTCGGCCCGGGCGAAACGGTGGTCGTCCTCGCGGGCATGATGACCGAACTCGGCGGGTTGGACACTGCCAACACCCTCAAAGTCCACGTCGCCGCCGAGACGCTCGTATCGGGGCGCCCGGTCGTCGACGGCGTGGTGTCGGGCCCGGTTTTCCACGTCGAAGACGGCACCCTCACCGGGATGCCGGCGGGTGCGATTATCGCAGTGCCGGCCGACTACGAGGGTGAGTTCGATGGCGACCTCTCGGCAGTCGGCGGCATCCTCACCGCTCACGAAGGAGTGACGGGGTACGCCGCCATCGTGGCCCGGGAGTTGGGTGTGCCGACTATCGCGGACGTCGACCTCTCTGACGTGGACGCGGGAGTCGCCGTGACGCTGGACGGCGAGCGGGGTGTGGTCTACGCGGACCAGGTCACGGGCAGAGCGGAGTGAACGCCCCCGTGCGGCGCAGTCGTCGCTCGCTTCCTGTTCCTCGGCGAGCGGACGGTGTTAAGTGCGCGCCGGGCTACGATTCATTAGAGAATGTACGCGGGAGTCGACCTCGGGGCGACGAACCTCCGGGCCGTCGTGACGGACGTGGAGGGGCGGATTCTCGGTCGGAGTCGGCGGTCGACGCCCCAGAACGATGGGGGAATCGCCGTCACGGAGGCCGTCCTCGATTCGCTCCGGGTGGCCTGTGAGGCGGCGGGGACGACGACGACCCGCATCAACGCCGTCGGCATCGGGTCGATCGGACCCCTCGACATGGCGGCCGGAGCGGTCGAGAACCCCGTGAACGTCGCCGGCGCGGACCGCATTCCACTTGTCGGTCCTGTCCGGAATCTCGTCGACAGCGACGCCGTGTTCCTCCACAACGACGCCAACGCCGGCGTCCTCGCCGAACGATTCTACGCCGACCGCGCGCCCGACGATATGGTGTACCTGACGGTCTCCTCGGGGGTCGGCGCCGGTGTCTGTGTCGACGGCCAGTTGCTCTCTGGGTGGGACGGCAACGCCGGTGAGGTTGGCCACGTGGCGTTAGACTCCGAAGGTCCCGTCACCTGTGGCTGTGGCGGCACGGGTCACTGGGAGGCGTTCTGCTCGGGCGAGAACATCCCCGAGTACGCCCGGGCCGTCCACAGTCGCGAAGACCTCGAAACGGCCCTCCCGCTCGACGACGACGGGTTCGACGCGGCAGCGGTGTTCGAGGCGGCCGGTGTAGACCCGCTGGCCGACCGGGTGCTGGACCGGGTGGCCCACTGGAACAGCCACGGTATCGCGACGCTCGTCCACGCGTACGCGCCGATCACGATTTCTGTGGGCGGTGCGGTGGCGCTAAACAACCCCGAACTGGTGTTAGACCCCGTCCGCGAGCGCCTGCCAGAACTGGTGGTCTCGAACGTGCCGGAACTCCGGTTGACGGAGTACGGTGACGACATCGTGGTCAAGGGAGCAGTTGCGAGTGCGATGACCGGCGGCACTGGTGACCGGGGGCGAATTCGGAGATGAGCTCCTGCGCCAGTGGTGGCGCAGGCGGCACTGGTGACCGGGGGCGAATTCGGGGGGAGTCGGTCACTGTCCCAGCGGTCGTAGAGGCAGCGGAAGCCGGCGGTTGGAAAGCGTGGTTCGACG
The DNA here is from genome assembly GCF_028275115.1 of Halorientalis sp. GTDB lineage: Archaea > Halobacteriota > Halobacteria > Halobacteriales > Haloarculaceae > Halorientalis. Next base: position 80,570 of record NZ_JAQCNH010000055.1, read on the forward strand.
CGGCTGGGCGGGCGGCCGTAATTGCCCGACGCGTCGCTACGGACGCGTTCGAGGATGTCGGTTTCGGCGAGTTCGTGGAGAAACCGCTCGACGGTCCCGACGAGAGGTCGACTCGGGCCGTGATGGCGTTGGTCGCAGCCTCGACAGAAGCACGCGTTCCCTCGTTCACCTGGATGAGGACACGGAGGACGCGCTGGCGGTTGTCCGGGAGTGCGATGGCCCGTCCCAGCGCAGCGGCCGGGCGCGGCGCGTTGCCGATGGCGGCGGCGATGTCGTCTGTGTGGACGCGCGACCGACCGGCCGCGGCGGCGCGGTCGGCGGCCCCGAACAGCGCCGCGAGGGCGTCGTGTGCGTCGCCGTCGGCCCAGTCGGCGACCTCGTGGATTCCCCTGTGTTCGATGCCCGGTCGGCCAGGTCGGTCGACGCGCGACTCGTCAGCACGTCCGTCAGCGCGTGCTGGCGATAGGCCGGAACCTCGGTGCACTCGGTCGGGAGCGACGCACCGGCCGCAGCCGGTTCGGTTCGGCCGACGGCCACCCACGAGAGTCGGGCGAGCGATGAGAGGTGTTCGGCGACGGTCGCCAGGTCAGGTGTCGCGGCCTCGGCGAGGCAACCGACGGCGACGAGGACGCCGCGGCCGCCGGCGAGTTCGCGCGTGAGCCGTGAGCGGAGTCGGTCGGTTCCGACGCCGCGGGTCGGGATCTGGTCGTCGACGAGGGCGTCGAGAACGGCGCGATAGAGACCGAACGGGCCGTCGGCGGTCCGGCGTCGACGTAGACGAACGCGAGGTCGCCACCGGTATTGGCGTGGGTCGCGGTGTGGATTACGGCCCCCGGCCAGTGACCTCGGTCGAGAGGCGGTCGAACAGTGCCGTCACGGGCGGTCCTGCCGGCGCCAGCCGGCCCTAAACGTAAGTCTCGGGTGGGAGAGTGCCGTCGAACACCGGGTCGAGGAAGTCGAGCAGGCGTTCGAGTATCGGCCCTCGACCGGTCGGCTCGGGAACGTGCGAGGCGGGACTGATAGCGTCGTAATCGCGGACGAGCGGCGTATCACCGCTGCTCTCCCGCCGTCGTCGGATGGGTTCTGTGAGGCCTATGTGTGATGTGCGGGCTCAGTTAGTACCGTCGCGAGCCCAGTCTCTCGAGCACTCGACCGCGTCGTGCCAGCGACCGTATTTGTCGTCGGCGTCGGCTCGGTCCATTTCGGGGGCGAAGTCCGCGTCGACGTCCCAGTTGTCCCGGAGTTCGGCCAGCGAGTCCCAGTAGCCGACCGCGAGACCCGCGGCGTAGGCGGACCCGAGTGCCGTCGTCTCGTCGACCTCCGGTCGGACGATTCGGCTTCCGATGATGTCCGACTGGAGCTGACAGAGAAAGTTGTTTTTGACCGCGCCGCCGTCGACTTTCAGCGTCTCCATCTCGACGTCGGCGTCGGCCTCCATCGCCTCGGCCACGTCGCGGGTCTGGTATGCGATGGCTTCCAGGGTCGCCCGGACGATGTGTGCCCGGCGCGTCCCCCGGGTCATCCCCACGATGGTCCCGCGGGCACGGCCGTCCCAGTGGGGCGCACCGAGACCAGTGAACGCGGGGACGACGTAGACGCCGTCGGTGCCGTCGACAGAGCGAGCCAGTTCGGCCGTCTCGCCGGGGCTCTCGATGAGAGCCACGTCTTCGAGCCACTCGATCGCGGCGCCGGTGACGAAGATCGCCCCCTCCAGTGCGTACTGGACGGGTTCGCCCGAGCGCTGAAAGCCGACGGTCGTTAGCAGGCCGTGGTCGCTCTCGACGGCCTCGTCGCCGGTGTTCATCAAAAAAAACGAGCCGGTGCCGTAGGTGTTTTTCGCGTCCCCGGCGTCGAAGCATGTCTGCCCGAACAGGGCGGCCTGCTGGTCGCCCAGCGCACCCGACACCGGCACCGACGCCCCGAGGAAGCCGTCGGCGTCCGTGGAGCCGTAGTGGCGCTCGTCGGCGGAGGGTCGAACCTCGGGCAACATCGCCCGGGGGACGGAGAACTCGGCCAGCAGGTCGTCACACCAGGCCAACTCGTGAATGTCGTACAGCATCGTCCGGGACGCGTTGGTCACGTCGGTGACGTGGTTCCCGGTGAGGTTGTATGTCAGCCAGGAGTCGATAGTCCCGAGCAGGAGTTCGCCGGCCTCCGCACGGTCCCGAACGTCCTCGGTCCGGGTGCGCTCCATCTTGATCGGGTCGGCGTTGTTGAGCAACCACTCGGCTTTCGTCGCCGAAAAGTAGGCGTCCGCTTCGAGTCCGGTCTTCTCGCGGATCCACTCGACTTTGCCCTCGGTTTCCAGACGTTCGACGCGGTCGGTCGTCCGTCGGTCCTGCCAGACGATGGCGTTGTGGATCGGATCACCCGTCTCGGCGTCCCAGACGACCGTCGTCTCTCGCTGGTTCGTGATGCCGAGCGCCGCGAGCTGTGTGGCATCTAGGCGCGCCTCGTCCAGCGCCCGCGTAATCGCCGCCTTCGAGTTCTCCCAGATTTCGACGGCGTCGTGTTCGACCCAACCCGGTTCCGGGTACACCTGTTCGTGTTTCTCGTATGCGTTGGCGACGACCTGCCCCCCGTGATCGAAAACCATGAATCGGGTGCCGGTCGTCCCCTGGTCGATCGCCCCGACGTACGTGTTGTCTGTCATTGATTTTTTCAGTGCCACCGACAAGATTATTTACGATCGGCAGCCGCGTGGTAATAAAAATTTCCAGCGGCCTGTATAAACGTTCCGCAGCGACGCGCCGGTCGAGTCGTCCAGACACGATCAAACGCCGCTTGTCTGCCGGTTCGTCGAAAACGCGCCACCGTAGGGCGTTCGTCGTCACTGCGGGCGACGGGACATCGACGGGTCGTGGCGGACCTGTCGGCGGCGGAAGATGGTTTACTGACACCGAGGCTGCTGCGTTGACGTCCTCCCGGCTCTGAATGGCGAGGATTCCCGACCGCCGTTGAGATGTTGTGGTTTAGCGGATTGGGCGAGAAGCCTCCGTCCTCAAGGAGCAACGCAGGCCGGAGGCTGAGTAGCGCAGTAGGGCGGAGATGAATCGCCCTGCGAGGGATGCTTACCTTTAATTTTCTACAGATGGATAATTAACGTACTGCGTATGGATTACGTCCACAAGTATCGGTTGTTCCCTGACGAGGTTCAGCGGGAGCAACTGGACTGGGTACGTGATACCGTGCGGCAACTCTACAACCACAGCCTCCACCGATTCAACCGCATCCCTGAATCGGCAGGCACAGTCAAACAACGTGTCACACAGGTCAGGGATGAGATACCAGACCTGAAAGACTGGTGGACCGACCTCACCAACATCTACTCGACAGTCCTTCAACAGGCTGTCGAGCAGATAGCCACTAACATCGAAAACCTTGGTAAACTGAAGCAGAAAGGCTTCAATGTCGGTTCGCTGAATTGGAAAGCACCAGAAGAGTACAGGAGTTTCACGTATCGCCAACGGGGTTTCGAACTCGATAAGAAGAGTGGCCCCAATGGACGTGGAACTTTGACACTGAAGAAGGTCAACGGCGGGAACATCGCCGTACCTATCCGACTTCACCGACCGCTCCCAGACGATACCGACGTGAAGCATGTCACGGTCAAAAAAGACCGAACCGGCGCGTGGTACGCCTGTCTCAACGTCGAACAAGACGCTCCCGAGAAACCTGAACCCAGTGAGGTAGATACCGAAGATACTGTTGGGTTGGACCTCGGTATCCTCAACTTCATCCACGATTCAGACGGCAGACAAATCGGGCGACCAGACCTGTCTGCCGACCGGGAACGACTGGAACGCGAGCACCGCTCGCTGTCCCGGAAAGAACACGGGAGTAATAACTGGGACGCCCAGCGCCGACGAGTGGCTGAAGTCCACAAGCGAATGCGGAACAAAAAGTTGGACTTCAAACACAACGTCGCGGCCTTCTACACACGGGAATACGACGCCGTGTTCGTGGAAAACCTCAGCGTGAAACCGATGTTGGAAGGCAACAGAAATGGTCGAAATACCCACGAGGTTGGCTGGAGAGACTTCATTACGATTCTGAAACACCACGGGCGGAAGCGTGGGTGTCACGTCGTGGAAGTTTCCCCGGCGGACACGACGAAAGCGTGTAACAAGTGTGGTGTGAACACGAAGAAACCGCTGTGGGTTCGGGAACATTCATGCCCTGCATGTGGGTTTGAAACTGACCGTGATTACAACGCGGCGTTGAATGTCTGGGAGCGCGGATTGGACAAACTAGGAGTGGTTCACTCCGAAGCAACGCTTGTGGAGACTGGAACCCCTGTGGAGCAGACTCACCGAGAGTCTGTTTCTGCAAGTTCCGTCGTAGAAACAGGAAGCCCCTGCCTCAAGAAACGAACGGCGATAGCCGTGAGTGAGTAGGCAGGGGTAGTTCACGACGTGAGCTGTTCTTGCGGTGCGAACGGGGGTTCAACAGCCTCCGGGCAGCGGGCGCGGGACTCGGTAACTCCGACTTCGCGGCCGAAAAGTCCGGCAGCGGCGTCTCGCTCTCGACGGGGGACGACGGATTGCCCGGTCCGAGGTTTCAGGGGCCCGAACAGTGGCGGCTCAAGCGCAAGAGTGGCTGGGAGGTCGACCCCTCCCTCATCGACTGCTCGAACTGTATGCGCTGTGACGACGCCTGCCCGGCCGACGTGCCTCTCAGCCAGACGCACAACGAGGCTCGCGCCGAGTGCGTCGAGAATCAGATGCGCAAACTCTCCGTCGAGTACTGTCGTCACCGCGTCCTCGCCAACTGCCGGAGCGGCGCGTGGCCCGGGGGCAACGTCCCACGCCTGACCGACGCTCTCGCGAACAACCGTGTGCTCCGTGCGGTCGGTGAGAGGCTGTTCGGACTGACTGCAGAGCGGGAGTCTCCCGCCTTCGCCACGGAGACGTTCGGGGAGTGGTGGGAGACGCGAGGTGGCGCAGCCACCTCGAAGGCGCGAGTGCGGCAACGCCGTCGCCGCGGACGGCGAGGAACTGGCCTATCACGCGCCGTATCACGCCCGAAATCGAGGGCTCGACCGGCAGGCGGTCGGACCGTTCCAGGGTCGAGAGGGCGTCACGGTCGAGGACGTGATGACTCCTGTTCGAGCATCTCGGGGACCTACGGCTGGAAGGCAAAAAAGTACGAGACGTTCATGACCATCGGCGAGGAGATGGGCAATGCCGAAGGGCAGACGGGGATGACCAAGTGTCCGCCCTGTGCAATGTAGATGGAACGTAGTACGGGTTACGAGATTCGGCACCCGCTGGAGGTGCTGGCAGAGGCGCTGGTCGAAGAGTGGCTATCACGGACGGCGAACGCCCAGGTCGGCCTGTGAACGTCGGGCGGTCTGCTGCGTTACTCGGCGTCGATGGACGGTTCGGTGGTGCCCGTAATCGTCGCGCTCGACTGTTCGGTCTCCCCGACGTCGAAGGCACCGAGCTGGTCGGCCAGGGACTCCGACTGCCCGGCGAGTGTGTCGGCACCCCCGGATACTTCGGTGATCGAGGCGGTCTGCTGTTGGGCGGCCGCCGAGACGTTTTCGGCCTCGTCCTCGGTTCGCTGGCTCATCTCGACCACCTCGTCGACCATCGAGACGACCTCCTGAGCGGAGGCGGCCTGTTCGTCGGTCGCGCGGCTAACCTCCTGGATATTCGTGTTGACTTCCTCGACGTGCTCGGTGATATCTTCGAGGGCATCGATGCTGTCCTCGATAGTGGTGGTACCGTCGGTGACCTGCGAGCGCATTCGTTGCATCTCGTCGACGGCCCCCTCGGTCGACTCCCTGACCGCTTCGATTCGGGTTTCGATCTGCTGGGTGGCGTCGCCAGCCTCGCCCGCGAGATCTTTGATTTCGTCGGCGACGACGGCGAACCCCTCCCCGGCCTCGCCGGCACGAGCGGCCTCGATGGACGCGTTCAGTGCGAGGATGTTCGTCTGGTCGGCGATCTCGTCGATCATGTCGACGATTTCACCGATGGCGGCCATCTCCTCGTCCAGCGATTCGACCTTCCGGACGGTGCTTTCGGTCGTCGACTCGATCTCCGCCATCGCGTCGATGGCCTTGCCCGCGTTCTCTCGGCCGGTCTCACCGCGGTCGGCGGCTTTCTCGACCGTGCTGGCAACCTCGTCGGCCGAGGAGGCCGCCTCCTCGATGGTGGCCGAGAGATCGCTCATTTCGCCGGAGACGGCTTCGAGGCTCTCGGTTTGCTGGGCGTTGTTCGCCGCAATCTCCTGAACGGAGTCGCTGACCTGCTCGCTGGCGGATTTGACCTCGGTCGCGCTCGACGTGACGGCCCGACTCTCCGTGACGACTTCGTCCGAAAACTCCCGGATGTCGACCATCGTCGCCTGCAGATCGGTCATCATCTCGTTGAACGCCTCGGCGATATCGGTCATCGCCTCGCTGCGGCTCCCGGGGGCCATCCGCTGGGTCAGGTCGCCCTGCGCGGCCGTCTGCATCGTCATTCTGAACGCGGTAGCTTTCTCCTCGAGTGCCGCGCTCATCTCCTCGGCCTCCTGTCGCGCCGACTCGGCCTCCTGTCGCGCCGAATCGGCCTCTTCGCGGGCGTCTCTGGCCGCCTCCTGACGCTCTTCTGCGTTCTCTTTGGCCCGCTGGGCCTCCCGTCGACGCTGTTCGGCCGACTGACGTTCGGACTTCAGTTCGACGACCGACGACAGGGAACCGGTCGCGGTGATGGCGAAGACACCGGTGGTGATCGACAGCAGGATGAGGCTCAGCAGTTCCCAGAAGTTCCCGCTGATGCCGATCCACTCGGCGAAGACGACAGCGGTCCACATGCCGCCCAGCAGACTCCCGAACGCGACGTTCGACCAGAAGCCGGCCTCGAGGTCGAAGTCGCGATAGTTCAGGCCGGCGACGACCGCCGTGGTGCCGAATGCGACGACAGCGATCAGATCGAAGAGGATGGTAATGGCGACCATATACTACGCCTCCGTGGCCCCCGTTCCGTGGTCGTCGGCCAGTGAATCGGTCGACTGGTCCTGCAGATCCTTTCGCCGGCGATACGTGGCGTACGCGAACGCCAGTCCCGAACCCATCAACCCGACGCCGTGTTCGACGACGTTCAGCAGGTCGCCGAGGAACAGCGCCTCGGCGTTTGTCGCAATCGCGCCAACAACGAGACAGCAGTATCCGACCGCAAACCACTTCGCGTCGCTAGTGTACCGGGCCGCGACGGGAATCAGACCGACGAGCGCGATGGTTACGAGGACGAGTTCGCCTGGTTCGAGCGCCCCGATAGACAATGCCATGCATACGTGTCCGCAATCCTCTATCTAATCGTTTGTCCCGAAATATTCAGCGATGATAACTGAGCCGCAGACAGCAGTTTGCTCGCGTCGGAGAGAAACCGAATTTATCGTCGAAACGCGGCTGAGATTTATATCGGAGACGGAAATTAGAAGCGTGTATGGGTCTGCGCAGTTGGGTAACCGGGTTGTTCGGCGACGAGGGGGGCGCGACCGACGACGACGGCGACAGTGAGCCGGACCTCGTGGTCGACGTGGAGCGCCGCGCCGGAGCGATTCTGGAGCACTACGGGCTCTCGGGCGAGGACGCACGCCAGGTCGCCGAGATTCTCGCGGCGGAACTGGCCCGCGAAGAGGGGTACGCCCGGTCGATGATCGCCGACCGGGTCGCCCGGGAGCTCGACATCGGCGAGGACCGTGCCCGGACCATCGTCGACACGGAGGTGGCGTCGGTCCGGAACCTGTCTCGGGTCCGGCGGTTCAGAGAGCAGGTCGGCACCGACGTGCGGTTTCGCTGGGTCGACTCCGTCGGACAGGACGACTCGCCGGTGTGTGCGGACGTGCGGGCCGCCATCGACGAGCGCGGTCCGGTGACGTTCGAGGAGTTGCGGTCGGTCGTCCGCGGGGCGGCCAGCGAGTATCCGTCGGGGACGCCAGAGCGGGCCGACGACCTCGTCCCGCACGAGCAGTGTCGCCACACCGTCGTCAGACACGTCGAGTGAACTACGGGACCGGGTCGTCCTCCAGTGTGGGCTCGTCGTCCACGGGACCCGTGATATCGAACCGAGCGCCGCCGTCTGCGCTCTCAGTGACGTCTATCTGCCAGCCGTGGGCGTCGGCGACCGTACTGACGATAGACAGGCCGAGTCCGGTCCCCGTCTCGCTGGTGGTGTACCCCTGCTCCAGGACGGCCTCGCGTTCGTCTTTGGGGATTCCCGGGCCATCGTCGGCCACGTAGAAGCCGTTGGGGCCGCGTGGCCGGACCGTATCCGAGTTGTCGGCGGTACCGTCGGTTGCGCCGACGGTCACCGTCACAGCGTCGCCCCCGTGTTCGATGCAGTTCCGACACAGATTCTCGAACAGTCGCAGGAGACGGGTCCGGTCGGCCTCGAATGTCAGGTCGCTCTGACACTCGAGGGTCGCGTCCGGAGTCTCGACGTTCTCCCAGGCCTCCTCGGTGACTGCACCGAGCGAGACCAGTTCAGTTTCGCTGACGGTCTGACCCTGCCGAGCCAGCGTCAGCACGTCCTCGATGATGACTTCCATCCGGTCGTGTGCATTCTCCGCGCGGTCGAGGAACTCGAACTGCTTGTTTCGGCGGGTCAACTCGATGGCCCCCTCCGCGACGTTCAGCGGGTTCCGAAGGTCGTGGGAGACGATGCTGGCGAAATCCTCGAGTTGCTCGTTCTGGCGTCTGAGTTCGGCGGTCCGCTCTTCGAGGGTCTGTTTGCGGCGCTCGCGCTCGGTCACGTCGTGGATCAGCGAGACGCGGCCGGTCGTCCCATCGCCGTCGAGTTCGGTGATCATCACGTCGAAACAGCGCTGCTCGCCGGTCGGCGTCCGGACCCAGACGCCGGAGAAGTTCCCGGCGACGCCCGAGTCGAGGAGTCGCGTATCGTCCTCGTCGGCGAAAATTTCGGGCAGGAGGACTTCTTCGAGTGGCCGGCCGACCACGCGGGCGTCGGGATCACCGAGGATCTTCCGCCCCATCGGGTTGATATCGACGACGCGGTTGCGGTGGTCGGTCACGAGCATCCCGCCGCCCATCTCCTCGATCATGGCGGCTCGGGCGACGGGTTCGAGACTCTTTGACTGGGACCCGAACAGTTCGAGGACCGGTTTGAGTGGGATGAACCCGTACGACCGGTAGCCGACGAACACCAGCAGGGAGAGCGAGCCGAACACCAGGTTCGCGAGCGGTACGAGGGTGTAGTGTGGCGTCGGGCTCAGGCCGAAACTACTCAACGCGTGACAGCCCGTCAGCAGAACGCTGTAGGCCAGAAAAAAGAACGTCCGTTTCCGGTAGACGTTCCGCGAGCCGACGAACTTCCCGAACAGCAGGTAGTCGCCGACGAACAGGAGCGCGTAGGTGTAGGCGACGACGCCCCAGAATACCGGCCCGTACTCGACCGTCAGCGTCGGCTGCCCACCGACCGTCCCCAGTGTCGGGTCGACCCACGTCAGGCCGCCCGCGTTCGTCAGACCGAGGACGAGCGCGACGGCAGGGACGACTCCGAGCACCGCGACCAGGCCGGGCGACACGTCGGTGGAGCTGCCGGTGTACCGCAGGGCGAACAGAAACAGCGCCGGTCCGATCATCGCAACCGCGGACAGCGTAAGCGCGTAGCCCCCGGTCTTCGACCCCAGCGAGGACCCGCCGATGACCAGTGCCTGTCCGAACGCCCACAGCGCCAGACTGATTTCGACGAAGATGAGCGGCGTGGTCCCCGGCTTCGGTCGCTCGTTCCAGAGGAACGCCGCGACCGCCGCCGAGAGCGTGCCCGAGAGGACGAGCAACCCTACAGTCACGGGGATGCCTGAGAGCATACGTTCGATTTATACGGTTGTGATTTAATGGTAACCCATTCGGGTATCACGCCTGATAACCGGGGTGCGTCGTGACGACGCGGTCACGGCCCGACCCACACGTCTTTTCGACTGCGGGACGAAGGTAGAGTATGGATGTCGCTGCCGTTCTCGACGAGTTCACTCGCCGGGACTGGCAGGTCTCGGATGGGGATGCGGGCCCGCTCCGCATGGCCGTGGTCGGACTCGGCTGGTGGACCCGCGAGGAGGCGATTCCCGCCATCGCCGACTCGGAGTTGTGTGAGACGACCGTCGCGGTCAGTCGAACCCGCGAGAAGGCCTGCGAGGTCGCGGCGGAGTTCGACGGAGTCGAGCGCGGTCTCTCGGGCGAGGAGTTCCACGACGGCGCGGCAACCGACGTCTACGACGCCGTCTACGTCGCCACGCCGAACGCGACGCACCTCGAATACGTCCAGTCGGCCGCCGACTTCGGGAAGGCCGTGCTCTGTGAGAAGCCAATGGAAGCCAGCGTCGAGCGGGCGTCGCGTATGGTCGGGGCCGCCGAGGAGGCGGGAGTTACGCTGATGATTGCTTACCGGATGCACACCGAACCCGCAGTCCGACGGGTCAGAGACCTGCTTCGGGCGGGACTGCTCGGCGACCCCGTCACCGTCCACGGCCACATGTCCCAGCCCCTCCTTTCGATGATTCCCGACCCGGACCAGTGGCGACTGGACCCCGACCTGGCCGGCCCTGGTGCCTCCGTCACCGACATCGGTCTCTATCCGCTGAACACCGCCCGCTTCCTGCTGGAGGCCGACCCCATCGCCGTCCAGGCGTCGGTGGACTCGACGAGCGACGCGTTCGCCGACGTCCCCGACGAGCGGGCCGCGTTCACCCTCGAATTTCCACAGGGTGTGTTCGCGACGTGTACGGCCAGCCAGCACGCGTCGCAGTCGAGCCATATCGAACTGATTGGCACCGAGGGACGTGCCCGGATCGGGCCGGCCTTCTTCGCGAGTGAGCCCCGGCAGGTGACCGTCGCCAGCGGTGAGACGACCGTCGACGTGGACTTCGAGGGGGTCGACCAGATGCGCGAGGAGTTCGATTACTTCGCGGACTGCGTGTTCACCGACCGAGCGCCGGAGGGTGACGGGGACCACGGGCTGACCGACATGCGAATCGTCGAAGCCATCTACGAGGCCGGCGAGCGCGGCGAACGGGTCGAACTGTAATCCCCCGTCAGGCCGGGTCGAACAGTTCCTCGCCCTCGACCATGTGTTCGGCCACGGCGTCGGTATCCAGCGTGACCCCGAGACCTGGTTTCTCCGGCACGACTACCTCGCCGTCCTCGATAACCGACTCCTCGACCAGGTCCGTCCACCAGCCCAGTTCGTAGGAGTGGAACTCGACGGCCAGCGCGTTCGGAATCGACGCCCCCACGTGGGCAGCGGCGACCGTAGCGACGGGCGAGGAGACGTTGTGCATCGCCACGGGGACGTAGTGTTGGTTGGCCACGTCGGCGATCTTCCGCGTCTCGCGCATCCCGCCGACCTTGGGCATGTCCGGGGCCACGATGTCGACGGCCCCACGCTCGATCAGTCGCCGGAGTTCCGTCACCCGATACCGGTTTTCCCCGACCGTGATCGGTGTCGTCGTCGAGCGGGTGACCCGCTCCTGGACGTCGAGGTTTTCGGGTGGGACAGGGTCTTCGAGCCACCACACGTCGTAGCTCTCGATGGCGTCGGCCAGCCGCTCGGCGGAGTTGCCAGAGAACGTCCAGTGACAGTCGAAGGCAACGTCGGCCCGGTCGCGGACGCGCTCGGTGACTTGCCCGACGATGTCGACTTTGTGCCGGATTTCCCCGGGCCGGAGGTGGCGGTTGGCGCGGTCTTTCTCCAGCCCGCTGGGTACGTCGAGGTCGAACTTCAGCGCGTCGTAGCCCAGTTCCTCGACCACACGCTCGGCCTCGTCGGCGCAGGCCTCGGGGTCGGCTTCCGCCGCGGTGTGACAGTCGCAGTAGACCCGTACCGAGTCCCTGTACTTCCCGCCGAGAAGCTGGTATGCAGGCAGTTCGAGGAGTTTCCCCGCGAGGTCGTGGAGAGCAATCTCGACCCCCGCGATGGCGGTGACAGTGACGCCTTCGACCGACCCCTCGCCGGAGGTCTTCTGGACGAGGTGTTCGTAGAGTCGGTCGATGTCGAGGGGGTTCTCTCCGACGAGGAACGGCTTCATCCGCGCGATCAACTCCGGGACGCCTGCACCCCAGTAGGCCTCGCCGGTGCCGACGACCCCGGCGTCGGTGTACACGCGGACGAGCGTCCACGGGAAGTTGCCGTCGACCATCGTCGTCTGGACGTCCGTGATCGCCACGTCGCGGCCACCGCCGCGTTTCGCGCGGACGCCCATCGACTCGGCCGAGAGGTTCCGCATCGTGTACTCGGCGTTCGGGTCGCGGAGCGTCTCGTAATCGATTCCCATGGTGTCGGTTCGACGCGCGTAGTCCTAAAACGCGGGGGCGCGAGTCCGGTCACTCGGCGTCGTCGTCCTCCACGATGTCGTCGAGTTCCCGGCGGAGGTCGTGGCGGTCGGAGTCGATGTCGGCGTTGAGCCGCTTGAGATAGACAAAAAAGAGCATGCCGAGGCTGGCGGCGACCGCCAGCACGGCGACGAGGCCGGCGAAAAGCTGTGCGGTGGGGCTGTCCCGAGTCGCAGCCAGGACCATGATCGCGACCCCGACCAACAGCAAAACGACCACCGCGGGCAGGCCGACCACACGACTGAGCGACCGCAACATACCTCCGGGTCGCCCCGGCAGCCAAATCAACGTTTGGGATGGATCAGTCCGAGGTCGTCGAGGTCCGCCCGCAGGGCGGCCCGGTCGTCTGCGTCCATCCGACGGAGGGGGCCTCGGAGCGGCCCCACGTCGAAATCGAGGTCCCGTAGAGAGAGAGCAGTCTTGACGCCGGCCATGTACGGACCGCGTTTCATCGCCGCCCGCACGTCGTAGACCCGGCTCTGCAGTTTGCGAGCGCGGGCCTCGTCGCCGTCGGCGTATGCCGAATAGAGGTCGACCACGAGTTCGGGGAAGACGTTCGCGACGGCGCTCACCAGTCCGGTACAGCCGACCTCCAGCCCCGCGAACAGGAGCGCATCCGACCCGGCGAGGAAGCTCAGTTCGGGGTGGCGGTCGATTGCCTGTCCGAGCCACGCTACGTCTTTGCTCGAATCCTTCAACCCCGCGACCCCGTCGATGGCGGCGATCGAACCGAGCGCGGAAAGCGAGAGGCGGTTGCCGGTTCTGTCGGGAATCTGGTAGCCATACACCGGCACGTCCACGGCTGCAGTGACTCGACGGAAGTGATCGACGGCCGCCTCGTCGTCCAGCGGATAGTAGTACGGCGTGACGACGATCACACCATCCGCGCCCGCGTCGGCCGCGTGTTCGGCGTTAGCGACCGACTGACGTGTACTCCGTGCGCCCACACCCGGAACAACGGGAACAGACTCGACCTCGTCGACGACCGTCTCGACGACGCGGCGGCGTTCGGCGGGCGTCAGAAGCGCGAACTCGCCGTTGGTCCCCAGTGGGAAGACACCGTGACAGCCCGCCTCGACGACGAAGCGGACGTGGGCCGCTGTCGCGTCGAGGGCGACCGACCCGTCGTCGTCGAAGGCCGTGACCGTCGGCGGCACCACACCGTGCAATGGGAGCGGATCGGCGCTCCCGGCGGTCGAATCTACCATCGTCTTCATATCCAGGCCCAGTTTGGTAAGCCCTTTCCCGGCCTCGGAGCGGTGTCCCGACGCTCTTTTTCGAGAGTGAGTAAACTTTTTATCGCTATGGCGAATATAGTGTTGTATTCATGTGTGACATCGAGATTAGCCGTTCGCTCGCGGCACGGGTTGGGGCCCAAGAGGCACACGTTGGCGTTCGAGACGGCGAGACGGTCCGCGAGGTGATCGACCGTCTGACGGAACTGTACGGTTCGCAGGTCGCCAGCGGTATGCTCGACGGGAACCGTCTGCGCTCGGACGTGATCGCAGTCCGCAATCCCGACACGGATTACGAATCGGTCACCGCTGACACGGCTCTCCGCCCTGGCGACTCGCTCGAGTTCCACCTGACGTCCGAACACGAGAAAGTGAGCGGTTCGGCCTGACGCCTCTCCTCTACTCTACCCGAGCCAGTCTGTTTAGGGCGTACACCGTTTCGAGTACATCGGTCGCGTCCCCAGCGTCGAAGACGAGTTCGTCGGTATCGATGACGTGGTCCAGGACGTCCCGAGAGGCGTGTTCCGGTGCGGCTGCGAGTCCGTAGTCGTTCTCGGCGACCCACTCCATCACCCTGCGGTCACTCTTGGAGTCGCCCATGACGAGACAGAAGGGGTCGTCGATTCCCAGGACATTGAAGCCCGCCTCAACGCCGGCGACCTTGTTGAGTTCGAGGGTTCCGATTTCGGCGGCGTCGGCCTCGTAGTAAGCGACGTCGATCCGCTCGAACACGTCGGCGACGGGGTCGGGCACGTCGTCCGGGTCGACGTCTGCCGTGGCGCTCTCCCGCTCGAGTACTGTGCGGATTTCGGGGTCCCGCGCGGCGTAGTAGGCCCGCGCCCAGGCACCCGCTCTCCCGGCGTCGTCCCGGAGATCGACCTCCCGCAGGACGGATTCGCCGAGCAGGTCCAGCATGTAACACAGCGCGTCGTCGATCACCTCGTGAGCGCGCGGGGTCCCGGTCTCGAAGTTGGGCTTCATCGTGACGTTGAATTCGTTGCCCTGGAGGTGACACTCCCGGCGGAGGGGGTCGGGTGCCTCGGAGAGGGCCCGCGAGCGAACGGTGTCGAAGACCTCCCTAATACCGGAGTCGAGGTCCTCGTACAGCAGTTGCTTGGTATCGCTGCCGTGACCGGGCGTGAACACGCCGGTGCCGGCCTCGTAGACGACGCTCACGGCTCCGGAGTGGACGAGTTCGTTGCCCAGCCCCTGGATGAGAAACCCTTTGACGTTTTCTAACGTCTGGCCGGTACAGACGACGATTGGGACCCCGGCTTCGTGGAATTCGGTCAGGATATGCAGCGTGTCCCGTGGAATTTCGTTGTCGGTTCGCCCCGCAGAGCGCAACGTCTCGTCGACGTCCAACACGAGTGCGTTGACCGCACGGTCGTACTTGGTGAAGAGGTCGAGTGCGGTAAACGCCTGCTTTCGGGTGACAGTCGCGGCGATGTCGGCGAACGTCTCGCCGGTCGCGGGGAACGCCTCGCGGACCTCGTCTTTCCCGTCGGCGAGTTCGTCACTGGCGTTCTGCCAGTGCTCCAGAGCCACCCGGGAGTCCACCGGCGGGAACAGGTCGACGAAGTCCTGATACGCCCGCAACTGCCCGGTGTCGAACTCGTCGAACAGCCGATACAGCTGGTCGTAACGCTCCATATGCTGTCTGTGCCAGCGACAGCTAAAAGACTGCGGGGACAGAGAGGAGGAAGACCGGGGATGGGGTCGCCAGGGTGAGGGTGGTAACCAGTGCGACGTGTCTCACTCTGTGTCGTCGAAGACCCCACGAGCCCAGCCGTTCGAGTCCTCGCTCGGATAAGTATAAATTCTTCGAGGCAGCGGGCGACTGGGTGACCCGGAAACAGGAAAAGGCCATTACCGGCGGCGGCCAACGAACCGGGTATGAAGAACATCGACGACCTGATGACCAGCGCGGCGGAGTTGGCCGAGCGGGGTCTCTCGAAGGGTGAGATCGCCGACGAATTGAACGTTTCCCGCGAGACCGCGAGTTGGCTGGTCGAGCGCAGCGACGGGCCAGAGAGCAAGAACACGCGGGAGGCCGCACCGGGCGGCCCCGAAGACATCCACGTGGACTGGAACGCGATCGGGCGGGACTCCAACCGGCTGGGTCACATCGGCTCGGCGATGGCCGACCTCCTCTCGAAGCAGGGCGAGGCAGTCGACTTGACTATCGGCGTCGAGAAGGCGGGTGCGCCGCTGGCGACGACGGTGGCACGCGAACTCGACACGGACTTGGGGACCTACGCGCCCCGAAAACACCAGTGGGACGACGACGACATGGACGACCTCGGTGGGACGTTCTCGCGGAACTTCGCCCAGATCCGCGACCGGGAGTGTTACGTGGTGGACGACACCATCACCAGCGGCACGACGATGACCGAGACGGTGCAGGCAATCCGCAACCAGGGCGGCGAGCCCGTCGCCTGCGTCGTCCTCGTCGACAAACAGGGCGTCTCGGACATCGAGGGCGTCCCGGTGTACTCGCTGGTGCAGGTTATCCGCGTGGGCAAGGATAACTAAAGGGACACACTGATTTGGGTCGTCGGCCTGAGAGAGGACATGAGCGAGGAGGACCTCCACGCGACGCTGGAGCGAGTCGCCGCGCGCTTCGATTTCGGCGAGTACGAGTCGGCAGCCTACCTCACCATTCTGGAACACGGCCAGTTGACCGCCTCGGAGATCGCCGACCGGACGGACATCCCACAGCCCCGGGTGTACGACACCGTGCGCGACTTGGCCGACCTCGGTCTCGTGGAACTGCAGGAGTCCCGACCGATGCGCGTTCTGGCGGTCGACCCCGAGGAGGCCTTCGCGGACTTCCAGACCTCACTCGACGACCTCGTCGACGGCCTCTCCCGGCGGTACACCGCTCCCGCCCGGGACACCGAAGCCGTCTCGCTGATCAAGTCCCGCTCGACGATACTGCGATACCTCGAAGAGATAATCGGAGCCGCGGAGTACGAACTCATCCTCTCGCTCGACCCCGAACTACTGGACCGGTTCGCCGACGACCTGCGCGCCCAGCACGAGGCCGGCGTCGCTATCGAACTGCTACTGTCGCCGGCCGCCGACGTACCCGACAAGTCGGAGTTCGACTACCTCGACGTGGCGACGACGGTCCGGGCGCGCCGTGGAATCACCACACCCGTCGTCGCCGTCGCCGACGGGGACTACTCAGTCTACGCTACGCAGGACGCCCTGCAGGGTGACCGTGACCGATACGGCGTGATCTTCAATCGTTCTGAACTGGGCTTTCTGGTTTCGGGCTTTCTCAACACCGTTCTCTGGACGACCGCAGAGACCGTCGCCGAAGGAACCGACGACCGACCGTTCCCACGGCGGTACGCGACGATTCGCCGGTGCATCTCCGACCTCCGGCACGCGGAGGGCGACTTCTACGCCGCTATCGAGGGCCGGGACGTGCTGACCGGCGAGCGCCGGGAGGTCCAGGGCTCCGTCGATCAGGCCGCGTTCGGTGCCGGTCGCCAGACCGCGACGCTGATGCTCGAGACCGACGACGGCCCGGTCGAAGTCGGTGGCCAGGTGGCCGCCGTCGAGGACGTCGAAGCCCACGAGATCCGGATCGGCGAGGACAGCCCCCCCAGCGTCTGAGTCCACCCGCTCTATCTGTCCGTTCAGTACTTCGCCCAATATTACTGTGTTTAAGTCCTATACCGGATTTAAAGTATTGAACCAATAGATTTTATGCTATCCAGACTTCTATCATTCAAATATAGTGGACGTGATTGGACGATCGTTGGACGCGGCGAGTGTTGTTAGGGATAGAGAATGAAAGCGGAACGTATCGGCCTGTTCGTCGTCGGTGGGGCGTTGTTGGTCGCAGGGGCGTGTATCGTCGTGCCACGGCCGACACTCGGGCTCGTCGACTGGTCTGCCGTCTTCGGCGCACTCCTGTGGGCGACGACGGTGCTGTTCGTCGCAGCTGTGGTGGTCTGGATGGTGTTGACGTACGTCGTCGGCTCGGGGTACGAACCGCCAGCCGGGGTTCACCGCGGTGACGACGTTCAGGTGCGAGTCCTCACGGTCGATTCGGCCGCGGTGGTGCAGGCGACGGTCGACTCGCTCCCCGAGGAGTTCGACGACGTTCGAGTGATTGCGGAGTCGCCTGTCTCTGTCGAAGGCGCGGCCGTTCACGTCGTCCCAGACGGGTTCGAGTGTGACGCCGTTCGGAAAGGGCGCGCCATCGAGTGGGCACGCCGGGCGCTGTACTGTGATCGGGAGTTCGTGCTGTATCTCGACGAGGACAGCCGGCTGGAGTCGTTCGACGGCCTCCCGGACGCTGACGTGGTGCAGCTTCAGGAACGACCGCGTAACACCGGGTCGCTCCTGTCGTATCTGGCGGACGTGTACCGCATGGGCGTTCAGGTCGAACAACGGGCGTTCGCGAGACTGTCGATCCCGCTGTTCGCCTGGGGTGGCGGTGTCGCCATCCGACGCACGGTCGAAGACGAGGTGACGTGGGACCGGGAGACCCTGGTGGAAGACACCGCGTTCGTCTGGGCGGCCGCTCAGCAACTCGATTCGTTTCGCTTCGAGCTGTCGACGGCGACCTGTCGCAACGAGGCACCACCGTCGCTGGTGGAGATCACACAACAACGCCGTCGGTGGGCCGCCGGGAACCTCGAAGCGGCGGCCACGCTCCCGTTCTGGTACCAGGTCGTGACTCGCGTGCGTAACTGCGCGTGGGCACTGTCACCGATCGTCACGCTGGTCGCGGTCCCGGTGTCCGTTCTCGGGACCGGGGTCGTCAGCAGTTCGTTCGCCGTCGTGTCGTGGGTGCTGGGCGCGTTCACCCTGTTCTGGTATCTCCGTGGAGTGCTGTACTACGGCCGTGAGCAATTGGCCTGGGCGCTGGCCCTCCCGCTGGCACCCATCGTCACCGTCGTCCACTCGATGGGAACGGTCGCAGGTATCCTCAGCCCGCCAGGTGAGTTCCGGGTGACCGAAAAAATCGGTGACCGGTGACGCTGCGGCGGCACAGGCTCGCAACGCTACTGTCGGTCGTCCGAGCGATCCGGCGTGGACTGCTGTTCTGCCTCGGGGCCTGGTTCCGTGCCGTCGGTCGTCACGTCACCGGCCTCGGGCGCCACGCCGGGGACGTCGACAGTCGCCATCGCATCGCGGACGACCGCACGGGCGTCGACACCTTCGACGCCGGCCTCGGTCGTCAGGACGATACGGTGAGCCATGGCGGGTTCGGCGATCCGTTTCACGTCGTCGGGTGTGACGTACTCGCGACCGGAGAGCACCGCGCGGGCGCGAGCCACCTCGAACGTCCGCTGGATGCCACGGGGCGAGACGCCGACCTCGGCGCGGTCGTCGTCGCGGGTCGCCCGCGCCAGTTTCACGATGTAACGGCGGACGTCTTCGTCGACGCGGACCGCCTCGGCCGTCTCGCGCATCGCGCGGACGGTAGCGGCATCGGCTGCCGGGTCGACGCTCGGAGCCAGCGTCCGGCGGTCGGCCCGGCGGGCGAGCAGTTCCAGTTCGCCGTCGATGTCGTTGTAGCCGATTGCGGTCTTGACGCCGAATCGGTCGCGCTGGGCTTCGGGCAGACGGAAGGTCCCTTCCTGTTCGATTGGGTTCTGCGTGGCGACGACGACGAAGGGGTCCGGGAGCTGGTGGGTCTCGCCGTCGACGCTGACTTGACGCTCCTCCATGGTCTCAAGTAGTGCGGCCTGTGTCTTCGGTGGCGCGCGGTTGATTTCGTCGGCCAGTACCACGTTGGTGAAGACGGGACCCGCGGCGAACTCGAAGCAGCCCTCGTGTTCGTTGTAAACGTTCGATCCGGTGATGTCGGCGGGCAGCAGGTCGGGCGTGAACTGGATACGGGAGAACTCGAGTCCCAGTGCCTCGGCGAGTAGGCGGGCCGTCACGGTCTTACCGGTGCCGGGCACGTCTTCGAGCAGGACGTGCCCGCGCGAGAGGACAGCGGTGAGAATCGTCTCCAGCACCTCGCGGTCGACGACGGCCGCCGACCCAATCCGGTCGAGAACGGCGTCGCTTCGTTCGGCCGCCGCGTCGAGGCCCAGTGCGTCGGTCATACGAAGTATCTCGCGGTCCATCGAAATGAACGCCTCGGGTTCATCCGCGAATCGGTCCGAGCAGGGCGAAGACCCCCGCGACGGCCAGCACCGTCGCCGAAAGAATCGGGGCCTGCGGGCCGACGCGACCGAACAGAGCCGCGAGTCCCGTCGCGAGAAGCACGGCGCCCACCGCGAGACCAACGGTGGCAACGCAGTGGAGCAGTTCCAGCCGACGGGTATCGGGCCGGTGGCCGAGTTCCATCGTCAGCCCGAGGCCGAATTCGCCCGCGTCCCAGACGACCATCGACCCCGCGACGCAGGCGAACACGACGGGGGCGGGAACACGCAGGACGGCCGCACCGATACCCGTGACCAGCAGGCCGGCACTGGCCAGCGAGAGCGACCCTGCCCGGTCGGGGAGGACGTTCACTGCCACCGCGAGCGGCCCGACCGAGTAACAGAGCATGAACAGCATGCCCGCAAGCAGGATCACCGCGGCGAGAACCGCCGCACCGGACAGGCCGGCCGCGTCGGTGCGACTGGAGAGCAACAGCGCGAGAATCGGGAACGGAAGCGCGAACAGTGCGACCATCCCGAAGGTCGGCCCGGCGAGCCAGTCGGTGTCTCCGGCCGTCGCACGCCGGGCGGCCACGGCGACGAGCGCAGCCAGCAACGCGCCGACACCGACGAGAAACACCGGCAGGCGCACCCAGACCGTCGACAACACGCCGAGGGCGAGCGCCAGCCCCGGCGTCCGGTAGAGTCCAGCCGTCGCCCCGACAGTTTCTAGCACGCCGAGCAGGAACCAGCCGGCGAGACAGGCGGCGACGACCGTCCGCGTCGCCGCCCGCCAGCGGTCGCGCCGTCGGTCGACCTCGTCGCTGGGAACCGCGAGCAACTGCTCGAGCGGGAGGCGCGTCGCCGCCACCCAGACACATCCCACGGTGAACGCGAACAGAAAGAGTAGCGTCGACAGCGACGGCAGGTTCGGCGCGACCCCGAACTCCCAGAGTATAACGGCGAAGCCCACGACGACGGACAGGATCACGCCGGCGACGAAAGGGAGAAAAACGCCAGCCCACCCCTGCTTCATGGCACGAACGGTCGTGTCGTGGGTGACGTTCGCCCAGGCACCGGCCAGACCGAGCCCGACGAGGGCGCTTCCGAACGCGAGCAGGAATCCGCCGGGTCCGCCGACGAGCGTCGCAGCGACGACGCCGCCGAGTGCGAGCAGCCCGCCCGGCATGAAACAGAACTGCCCGACGGCCAGTTCGCCGAGAGTGTCCCGGTCGAGGAGCGCCGTCCCCGCGGCGACGAACGTCCCGCCGAGCGCCGCGAGTTGTACCGCGTCGAGCAGGCCGCTCGTGAGTCCGGCGGCGAGCGTGACGGCGACGGCCACGACCGCCGCGACGCCGAGACTCGCTGCCCGCGCCCGTCCCTCGTCGCCAATGGCCGACGGTCGGTCCAACCGCGGCCCGAGCAGCAGGATCACGACGACCCCCCAGTGAGTGCGCCTCGGGCGTCCGCCGCGAACGCCGCTTCGAGTACGACGTACAGCGGCGTGGCCCGGCTCCAGTCGACGGCGCGTGCACCCGCTGCTTGGCAGTTCACCAGCCGGGTGTGGCGTCGGACCGTCTCGAACTGCCCGGTGGCGGTGTTGTGGGTCAGCACGTCCGGCGAGAGGACGACCCGCGAGTAGTCGCGGACGCCCCACGCCTCGACCGTCTCGACCGGCCAGCCGTCGAGCAACGGCGAGAAGAGGACGAGTTGGGCGCGTGGCGGCGCGAGCGTCGCAACCCGACTGGCCTGCGTTTCGGGGTCGACCTCGGGCTCGTCGGCAGTCGTCTCTGTCGCCGCCGCCAGCAGGTCGCGAGCCCGCGCTCGCCGGTCGTGACCGGGTCCGGGTGCGAGCCAGTGGAGGCCGGCGGCGTCGGGACCGTCCGCACCGACGACAGCGACCCCCACCTCGTGGCCGGTACCGAGCAGGTCCTCGAGGGCGTGCGTCGCCGCGTAGGCAGCCAATTCGACCGCTGTCGGGCGGGCCGGTCCGGCGACGACACGGCTGGCCGGTCGCGCGTCGACGACCAGCACGACGCTCGACGCGTGCCGTTCCCGGTAGTTGACTGTCGTCAGTTCGTCGCGTTTGGCGTAGTGACGCCAGTCGATGCGCGAGGCCGGGTCGTCGCGCTGGTATGGCCGTGTCGAGTGAAACTCCAGTCCTTGGCCGGGCGAGTCGGTCGGCATCCCGCCGGCGAAGCGGTCGCCCTCCTGTTCGATGGGGGGGGCGCTGGCGTCGAGCCGACAGCGCAGTCGGTCGTCGCCGGCCGCCGCGACCGTTCTGTCGGCGGCCGCGCCGGCACCGAAACTCCGGACACGAGCGTGGGGCCGTCCGAAGCGATGGTCGCCGCGTTTGGCCACGACACCGTACTCGACCTGCAGGGTGTCGCCAGGTTCCAGCGCCGTCCCGGCCCGTGGCGAGTCGTCGATGACGCCCAGCGCCTCCGGGACCGTGTCGACGACACGGACGTCCGGCAGCGGATTCGCGCCGACGTTCTCGACGGTCAACGTCACGGACACCGTCTGCCCCGGCGGGACCGTCGCCGGTTCGACCACACGGTTGGCTCGCAGTGTCACGTCGGCGTCGGCCGTCGAGAGGACGCCGTACGCCAGATACAGGAGTGGGACGACGGCCGCGAGCAACAGGCTGGCGTAACCAGCGGCCGCACCGACCGTGGCGAGGACCGCCGCCGCGGCCAGTCCGGCCGTCCAGCGCGCGGTCGGGTTCACCGGTCGGCCTCCTCCGGGGGTACCGGGTCGTCCACGGCGGGCTGAAGACTTCCGTCCACGTCCCGCTGGAGCGTCTCCAGGCGCGGCCGGACGATCTGAACGCGTCGCGGGGCGTCCTGTCCGGGAACCTGCGGGAGGGCGTCGCCGGCCGACTCGTCGACGGCCGCAACCGCTCGCCGGACGCGACGCCTGAGTTCCCGCTGGGGGTAGAGCCAACCCGCGAGGCGCGCGCGAATCGGTCGGTCGGGCATCGATACCTTCGAGGCACAGACCGACGCGGCCACGGGGTCGTCGGTCCAACTCCCGCGCCGGATCGACTGACGGGCCGCCGCCCGGTCGCGGCCGCCCGCGACCAGCGCGTCCTCGAGCGCCCTCGACACTACTGGCCGGACCACGTCGACGCCGGCAGCGACCGACCGCTCCGCCCGCGCTCGTTCGCCTGCCTCGGACATGGTGTCTGCGAGCGCCCGCCCGGACAGCGCCGTGTCCTCCGGCGTCCGTTCGGGAGCGGGCGACACGAGCGGCCCCCGAGCGGACTCGGTCGCCTCCGACCCGCCCAACCGCCACAGCGCCCAACAGATAGCGACCAGCGCGAGCAGGATTGCGACTCCACGCAACACCGGACTCGGCTCGGGCGTTGCACCGGAGACCGTCGCCCGAGCGGCGATCCCGAGACTCGCTAAAATGGCGGTCACGCCGAACGCGAGTCGGAACCGGAACAGCCACTTACTCACCGTCGCTCACCTCCCGCTCGGCCTCGCCCGAGCTATCGTCCGCGTCGTCGTCGGCGGCCTCGCGGTGGTCGCGCAGGCTGTCGAACGCCGTCCGGGCACGCTCCTCGCGCTCCGGTGTCTCCGGCCGGTCGCCGTACTCCACGTCCCGGAAGACCCGCGTGAGGTCCCTGACTGACCCGCGCGGAAAGCCCGCCTCCGAAGCCTCACGGGCCACCTCGCCGGGCGTGCGCTGCGGCCAGCGCTCCGGTGCGACCCACCGGGCGAACGCCCGCCAGCGCTCGCGCAGTCCCGGGGGGGCGCGCCGGCTGGCAGTCCTGGACGTGGCGGCCACGCCACCCTCCCCCGGGCTCCCGTCGTCGGTTCCGGTTCCGCTTCCACGGAGCGGACCGGGCAGTCCGCACAGCCGCGTCCACACACGCCCGACCACGGCCCGAGTCCGGCCCGGGAGCGCCAGTAGCCACGCGAGGGCGGCCATCGTCCAGTCGCGGACTGCACCGAGCGGTCGCCGCCTCCACAGCGACACGAGCGCGGTGCGGAGGGCACGGAGACGAGCGGCCAGCCAGTCGAGCAGTCGCTCCAGCGCGGCGGTGGCTCGAAAGGCGAACGCGACGAGCCATCGCGTGACACGACGCAGGCGCTCTGCCAGCGAGATGGCCCTCGTCGTGACGCTGGCAGTTCGACTGGCCAGTCTCGCCGCCGCGAACGAGAGCGCGAGGACGGCCAGGAGTACGACGAGCCCTGTCAGCGCGTACAGCCCCAGAAGCGACTGGCGCGTGGTCAGCATACCCGACCGGAGCTCGACGACCGCGGTCGGGTCGGCCGGGAGCGAGAACCGAAATCGCCCGTCTGCGTCGGTAGTCCCGAGTCGCTGGCCGTCCAGCGTCACCGTCGCGTTCGCAACTGTCCGGTCGCCCAAGCGTGCGGTCACTACCGCGTCGGCGCCCGGAACCGCGAGAACCGTCACCGGGTTCACGACCGCACGAAGTTCGGTCACCTCGACGGTCGTCTCGCCGCCGAACTCGCCGCGCTCGACACGAACCGTCAGCGTGTCGCGGCCGTCGGTCGGTATCTCGAGTCCGTACCGGCCCCCGTCGTCGGTCGTTCCGACCTGCTCACCGTCGACCGTCACTGTAGCCTCTCGCATCGGTTTCCCGTCGATGGACGCCGCGAGGGCCACCCGCTCACCCGGGATCGGTTCGCCCTCGACAGCGACCCGCACGTCACCGTCGACGGTGACTCCTCGCGTGACACGGGGGCCGCCGGTATCCTCGCCGCCGTCCTGGTCGGCGCGTTCGTGGTCAGCGGCGTTCCCGGGCACCGACCCCGACGCTTCGGTGCCCGCCGCTGCCGGGACGATAGCGGCGCTGGCGGCACCGACGGCAGCCCTGGAGCCGTCGGCTGCCCGATTGGTCGCACACGTCGAACCGGACGGAAGCGTCGCTTCGAGCGCGAGTTGCTGCTCGTAGGGCACCTCGACCGGAACCGTGCCCCGCTCGCCGGTCCGGCCGACAACCGCCCCGTCGAGCGAGACGCGGGCCCCCTCGACGCGACCGTCCTCGTCGGTGACGACGACCGAAATCCTAGCGCCGGGTGTCGGCTCTGCGACAAACCGCACGGTACAGGAGCCGGGTAACTCACCGTCGGCCGACTCGTCGTCGCTCAGCAACCGCAGCAGCTCCTCGACGGCGTCACCGAACCCGATCTCGCCGCCGGAGCCGCCAGACGGGGCATCCGGACTCTCGCCGGGGCCGCCAGAGCCGAGTCCCAGCCCCGCCTCGACCTGTGGCGCGGCGAAGGCCGCGACGAACAGGCCAAGCGCGCACAGCACGAGAAGGGCGAGCCGTCGCCGGCGAGCGGACCGTTCTCCCTCAGCCATCGAACACCCCACTCGTACGGCCGAAGATAGGCACTATCAGTACGCTGCTGGTTCGCTCGGCACGGACTATAATTTTACTGAAAGAGAAGGCGGCCTACAGGATGTCGTTGTACTCGTAGGTGTCGATTTCGACGCCTTCCTCGGTGACTTCGGCGATAACGAGGCCGTTGCCGGAGCCGGTGTCACGCTCGGCGGCTGCACTCACGGCGTCGGCGGCGACCGTCGTCGCTTCCTCCATCGAGAGGTCGTCCTCGTACTGGCTCTCGAGCGTCCCGTATGCGACCGTAAGGCCGGAGCCGGTGACGGTGTAGTCGTCCTCCATCACACCCCCGGCGGGGTCGATACTGAACACGTGGCTTCCCTCGTCGTCGACGCCCCCGAGGATCGGGTTGATCGCAAAGAAGGGGCCGCCGCGGGCGAAGTTGCCTGCGAGCGTCGCCAGCGCGGACATGCTGATGTCCTGGCCGCGACGCGTCTCGTAGAGGTTGACTTCGGCCCGCAGCGAGCGGATGAACGACTGGGCACCACCCACAGAGCCGACAAGCGTCAGTGCCGCGGTCGGGTGAATCTGTTCGACCTTCTGTACGTTCTTGTTCGAGACGAATCGACCGCCCAGCGACGCGCGGCGGTCGGTCGCCACGACTACACCGTTGTCGGTGGCGATACCAATAGTGGTCGTCCCGGTCTCGTTGACCTTTTCGTTGTCCTTGTCCGTCGTGTTGGGCAGTTGGCCGAGTTCGGGTTCGTACGGGTTCTGCAGTCCTTCCTCTAAGCTCGGCGGCCCGCCCGCGGGGTTCATATCCATGTCAGTCATTCCTCGTCACCTCCAGTGTCGATCTCGTCGACGTACGATTGGATCTCTTCGGTTTCGTGGCGGCGGTACTGCTCGGTTTCGACGTCGATGGTCCCGAGGGCGACCCCTTCGGCGTCGATACCCTCGTCACCGGCGGTATCGAGGGCGCGCAGCGCGAGGTCGATTCCACCGTCGAGGTCGAAGTCTTCGCGGTACTCCTCCTCGAAGAAACTGATGAGGTCTTCACGGTCGCTACCTACGGCGAGTGCCTGCCACTCGTAGGGCGTGCCGGAGGGGTCGGTCTCGAACAGGCGCGGCTCGCCGTTCTCGATTCCGCCGACAATCAGCGCCACACCGAACGGGCGCGCACCGCCCGTCTGCGTGTACTGCTGAATCTGGTCGGTGATGTCCTTCGTCAGTGATTCCACGCCGATGGACTCGCCGTACCGGAGCTGATTGACCTGCGCGTCGCGTCGTGCGAAGTCGATCAACTGGCGCGCGTCCGCGACGTGACCAGCACTGGCGATACCGATATGATCGTCGACCTTGTGCAACTTCTCGACACTCTCGCGCTCGAGGAGCGGAGAGCGTACCCGCGTGTCGGCCGCGAGGACGACGCCGTCCTCGGTTCGGACACCGACGCTTGCGGTGCCGCGCTTGACGGCTTCACGTGCGTACTCGACCTGATAGAGGCGACCGTCCGGGGAGAAGATCGTGATTCCCCGGTCGTAGGCCTGCTGTTGTGATTGTCCCTGCATGATTTGGATCGAAAGCCGGGGGTGGCCTTCACCCTGGGTTAGTGCCTCCCGTATTTAAACCCATTTATGATACCAACTGGCATCGTCGTCGCCAGTCGCCACATCCGGAAGGTCGAACTGTGCACGAAGTGAAGTCCCGGCGTGGTCAAAGGAACGTACACTATCGTGGTCAACCTTCCGGAACCGGAGACGCTTACTATCGGTTCACTCGGTCGACATGAGCTGCCGGCCGGATACTACGCGTACACCGGCAGCGCGTTCGGCCCCGGCGGATTCAAGCGGGTGGACCGACACCACGAGATAGCCGCCGGTAAGCGCGAGACACGTCACTGGCACGTCGATTACCTGCTGGGTAACACCGCCGCCGGAGTGGAGACGGTGGCCCGCTCGCCCGAGGCCGAGATCGAGTGTGCCGTCGCGGACGAGGTCGCCAGGACGGGAACGGTCGTCGTCGACGGGTTCGGCGCATCGGACTGTGACTGTCCCGCGCATCTACACTTCAGCGAGGAGCGCGAGGCACTCGTCGCGGCCGTCCGGACCGCGCACGGCCGGTAAGGCCGCTCAGCGTCCCTGAAACTCGGGGTCCCGGCCCTCGAAGAACGCGCCGACGCCCTCGGCGAAGTCCTCGGTCTCGAAGATTCGACCCTGGGCGCGGGCCTCCGCGCGGAGGGCCTCCTCCATCGAGCGGTGGGTCGCGCGCTGGACCAGGCGCTTTGTCTCCCCCACCGCCAGCGTCGGCCGTGATGCGAGGGTTGCGATGCGTTCGGCCACCATATCCTCGAACTCGTCGGCGTCGAAAGACTCCGTGGCGATGCCCATATCGACGGCCTCTTGAGCATCGATGCGACGCGCGGTGATCAGGAGGTCTAACGCCCGGCGGACGCCGACGAGTCGTGGCAGGACGTACGTCGCCCCGGTGTCGGGCGCGAGGCCGATATCGGTGAAGCCCCAGCCGAAGACGGCGTCGTCGCGGGCGTAGACGAAGTCACAGGCCGTCGCCAGCGACGCCCCCGCGCCGACTGCGACACCACGAACGACGGCGATGGTGGGTTTCTCCATCCGCAGAAGTCCGGCCGCGATGGCGTTCAGCCCGGTTTCGAGTTCCTCGACGACGGCTTTGCCGTCCATCCCACCGGAGAGGTCGATACCCGAGCAGAAAGCGTCGCCCTCCCCCTGAACGACGACCGCGCGAACCCCGGCGTCGTGTTCCAGCGAGCGGAGTTCGGCGGCCATCTCCTCGCAGGCCTCGGCGCTGATAGCGTTTTTCCGGTCGGGGTTGCTGATCGTCACCGTCGCGTAGTCGTCCTCGCGCGTGACCTCAATGTCGGCCATGCGCGGGGTGAGGTGCTCCGGGGTTAGAATAGTTGTGTGTCGGCACTGCCCCCGTGGTCGGCCAGGTCGGAACTGTCCCGATCCCGGGCGACCCTGACGAGTCCCCGCCGGTCCCAACCGTGTCGGGCCAGTCCGGAGTCTCGACCGACCCAGCCGTCAGTTCCACCGTCGCGACACTCCGGTCGTCGACGCCGTCGGCCAGCCTCGGGACGGTCACACTGTCGCCCGGAGACGAGGCTCCGTTCGTAAGCGACGGGGGACGTTAGCGCCTGTTCAGAGTTCCAGTTCGCTCATCGCGTCGACCTCGAACCGGAGAATCTCGGGTTCACCGGCAAGCCAGTCCGAGAGGGCTGCCTCGAACTCACCGAAGTGGTCGGTCTGCGTGTGGGCCGCGAGCGCCTGGTCGTCTTCGTAGCGTTCGACGAACCGGACGACGTTCGGGTCCTCTACGTCGGTGGCCGCCCGGTAGTCGAGCATCCCGTCCTCTGCGCGGGACGGTTGGGTCAGGTCTTCGATTTGGGCCAGTGCTTCCTCGCGATACTCGGGGTCGATAGGGAACGTTGCGTGGACGACGATCATCGCACTCGGCAGAGGGGGGCCGGGCACGAAAAACTATCTTGATACAGCGAGAGAATTCCACCCTCCACGCGAGGAATGAGTGTTCCGACCAGTCGGAACCGCGGATTTTCGTGATCACGAGAGACCGCGTCTCTCGGAGGACAGGGCGGGAGTGAGTCGCGTATGCTCCGGGACACACCCGACAGCGGTGCAGTTCGGGAAGCCGCGTTCTTCAGGACGCGGAGGAGTCACCGCTCCGTGTCGTGTCTCGGAAACGGGGCCGCACCACTCCCACGCCAACGGCGTGTACCGAGCCGGCACACACAGGCGGAAGACGTAATCTTCCCGGCCTGGTGGCCAGACGGTGTTATGTGTCAGGACCTCTTAGTGCCGGCGTGAACAGAAATCGACGGCGAGTCCTCGGAGCGGCTGGACTGGCACTCGTGGGTGCTCTCGCGGGGTGTACGGGAACGGACCAGGAGGGAACCGAAGATGAGCCCCCCAGTGACGCCGACACGCCGACGGGGACAGCCGCTACATCGACGACGGAGCGACAAACGGAAACGCCAACGCAGACAGAAGCGCAGACACCGACCGAAACCGAGACGGAGACGGACACACCGACGGAAACGGAGACCCCGACCGAGACCGAGACCGAAACACCAACCGAGACCGAGACGGCGACGCCGGCGGAGCCGCTGACGCCGACGGAGACGGTCTCCATGACTATCGACAACGTCGGGTTCAGCGCCTGGGAGGTCACCGAAGACGAGAGCGGGCGGGTGGCCGAAACCGAGACCGAGAATCCGACGATGACGTTCGAGACGGGGGTCCGATACGTAGTCGAGAACAACGGCGGGTCCCTCCACCCGTTCGCGCTCCGGGCGAGCGACGATACCCCGCTGCTCTCACAGGACGCCGAGGGGCGGTACGAGAACGACCGAGACGTGGACTGGGTCGACAACGGCGGCGATGTCGCGTTTACCGTGACAGAGGCGCTAGCTGCCGACCTGGCGTACTACATCTGCACGGTCCACTCGTCGATGCGCGGCACTGTACAGGTACGGTGACGACGTGTCACTGGCAGCCGGCACCGAAACGGCCCTCAGACGTCGCCGGGGACTCGGCCTCTAGCAGCTCAAATGGGAGGTCAGCGCGCTCGGCGGTGAGCTCTCGTTCGAGAGTGAAGCGGGAACGACGGTCCGGATTCGGCTGCCCGACCTCGGGGAGCACGGCGCCGAAGCCGAGCAACCGTAGCGACTCGATTTCGACGTGGGTCCACGCCGAACCCACGTGACACTCGGACTGTAATCGGGCCCGAAGTGCGACCGGATGCTGTCATCCCGCGTGCCAGCGAGCGGTGCGGAGGTGGCGAGCCCCGGTCGACGGCGACGGTCGTCAGAAACCGCCGAGGAGCGCGACGAGAAGCCCGACGTAGATGGCGTTGTAAAAGAGTGCCAAACCGGACGCTTTCACCCCGTTCCAGAGCAGTCGTCTCTCGGCGTCGTCCTCCGAGGAGTCAGAGAGAACGAACGGCTGGTCGTACACTCGCCGCAACAGCTCCGGGACGCGCGTTTCGGGGCGCTTGATAACGTACTGTCGACCGTCTGTGTTGCCGTCGACCTCGGTGGTGTGGACAGCCTCGCCGGCGACGTAAACCGCTTCGCCGGGGTCGAGACGCCGCACGTACTCCCGGCGGGCCGAATCACGCTCGGAGAACGAATCCTCCAGCAGGAGGTCGGCGCCCGCGGGGTCGACGACGACGGCATCGTTCCCACCCTCGACGACGAACGGCACGGTCACCGTGTCGTTCGTCGTCGCCTCCCAGTATTCCCTGGTTCCGTCCTCGTCTGTTTCACGTCGCTTTTTTTTGACGATGTGTTCGTAGACGAGACTCTCTGTCTCATCGTCGGCTCGCGGTGGTTCGACGGTTTCTTCGAGCGGACGTGCGGTTCCCGCAACCTCGGTCGGGCCGGGGTCGACCCTGTCAGGGCCGGCCGCCGACGACCCACGGAGTCGGAGCCACGCCCGGATACGACCGGCACCGGCCAACAGGAGTGCGATTCCGACGAGTCCAAAAAGCGCAAACACGGCGAGGGCTCCGGCTCTCCGTCCAGCGACCGCGGTCACAGCGATGATGACCGCAATCGGAAAGACGATGACGCCTGCTGCCTTTCCGATTTGTTCGAGCGAACCCATATTGAACCTATATCTGTCGGCACCAAAATAAAGTCCACGCCCGAACGCTCAGCTTTCATCGAAGTCCACTACCGTGGCCGCCGGCAACGCCGCAGGGCAGTGAAACTGGGGACCCGTCTTTCGTTACAGCGACTGAAAAAGTAGCCGTCTTCGGGGGGTCACGATGGAGCCGGAACTCCGTTCTTCGTAGGTAGTGGTCCGAGAGAACGCGACGAAGCGTAACTCCCGGTAGTCGTATGCGGTGAGCTGCCGGCCGTGGACACAACCGGTATCGAGTCCGACTGTACGGTCGGTTGCCAGTGGTTCCGAGAGGACCGTGTGACCGAAGCACACGCGCGGGGACTTCCGGCGCGTCTCGAACCAGTACGGACGGGTGTACCTGCCGTCCGGCGCCAGCGATCGCATGTTCAACAGCTCGTCGACGGTGTGCTCGGGGAGTGGTTTCCGGTGGTCGATGCCGAACAGGTCCTCGTCGTGCATTATCAGGCCGAACTCTGCGAGGTCGTTCTCGTATCCGATGACGTCCGAGAGCTCCTTCAGCTCCGCTCGGGGGGCCTTCATCGGACCGGTCCAGATACTCCGAAGGAACCGCGAGTGGTAGCGATGATACTCGATCCGTTTGCGCCACTCGTGGAAGCGCTCGAACTCGGGGTCCGCGTAGGCCTCCTGCATCCGGTTTCGCGCCTGCTTGTACGATTTCCGTAACCCGCCGGCGACGACCTCGTGGCCCGTCACTTCGACCGTCAGTGCCGCCGTTCGCTCGCGGCTCTCGACCAGGTCGGCGCGAACGTTTCCGAGTCGTCGTTCGAGACGCTGTCTGTCCGCCATCTCCTCGCGACGCGACACCAGTGTCTCCCGGACGCTGTCGAGTGTATCGCTGGAGAGCGTCCCGCTGTCATCGGCTGCGGGCCGTACGTGTTCGTCGAACACCTCGACCACCGCGTCTGCGTCCCGGATGCCCGAGACCCGCCGAGCGGTGTCCCGGTAACGAGCGTTCTCATCGTTGTAGGTAGGGACGACCGGACGGACGAGACGGGCAGTGGCCCGTGCCTCTTTGCACCGCTTGCGAACCTCGTGGATGGTCTCGTGGGAGTCTATGATCAGGCCGTCAGGACAGTCAGTAAACGAATCGTGGCCGGCGTTTTGCGCACAGGGGTGGCTCCTGGACTGCGTCTGCTGGTTGGTATGAACTCACGAGCGGGCGCAATAACTCGCGGACACAGTTCAGTTCAATACTCGTGAAAGACGCGCTCGCAGTCTGTGCACTTTATTTTGGCCGAGCGGAACCACGGGTTGAGTTTGACGACCGCACCGTGACAGTCCGGACAGACGCCCATCGAGTTCCCATCGGCGACCCGCGTCGAGAGGTCGAGCAACAGATCGTTCAGTTCGGCGATTTGCTCCTGTTGTTCTTGAACCG
Organism: Halorientalis sp.; assembly: GCF_028275115.1. Lineage (GTDB taxonomy): Archaea > Halobacteriota > Halobacteria > Halobacteriales > Haloarculaceae > Halorientalis. Next base: position 112,664 of record NZ_JAQCNH010000055.1, read on the forward strand.
TTTCGCGAAGCTCTTCGACGGAGTCCGTCTCGGTGGCGGCATCGACGTCGAGAACTGCGTCGCTCTCGCTTTCTGTCGTCTCGGCACTTTGCTCCTCGGTTTCCGACTCGATAGTTTCCTCTTCCTGTCCCATATCACACTATATGAGACTCTGCTGATTCAATCTATTGGTACCGTGAACGCGTTCGAGGCGTTTTGACCGTCGCACTGGCTTCGGGAGTGAGTCGACGTTGAACCAGCCTCGCAGGCGACACCACCCCAGCAGGCTCGTCTGCCCAAGCTACTGTCACGACCGCTCGTGGCACCGAATCCCCCTGGGTACCCCACACTCAACGGTGCATGCCACACTAGTTTGGGTGCCTGATTATATGTAATCGGCACATACCGTAGTATGTAATATGGTACAATCACTGCTGCAGGTATCGAGCCTCGGCGTCGAGGGAGAGGGCATCTGGCTGGCCCTCGGAACGGTTGGAATGTTGTTGGGTATGGTCTACTTCATGGCCAAAGGCTGGGACGTTCAGGACCCCGAACAGGAGGAGTTTTTCGTCATCACGATCCTCATCGCAGGTATCGCAGCTGCGTCGTACCTGTCGATGTTCTTCGGGTTCGGCCTGACAGAAGTCGAACTGGTGAACGGACAGGTGTTGGATATCTACTGGGCCAGGTACGCAGACTGGCTGTTCACAACGCCGTTACTGTTGCTTGACATCGGTCTCCTCGCAGGAGCGAGCAACCGTGACATGGCAACGCTGGTCGGCATCGACGCGTTCATGATCGTCACGGGGCTGGCTGCGGCGCTGATGAAGATTCCCGTCGCACGCTACGCCTTCTGGACCATCAGCACCATCGCGATGCTGTTCGTGCTGTACTACTTGGTCGTCGTGGTCGGTGAGGCGGCGTCGGATGCCGGCGCGGACACGCAATCGACGTTCAGTACGCTCCGGAACATCATCCTGGTTTCGTGGGCAATCTACCCCGTCGCGTGGCTCGTCGGCACCGAAGGGTTCGGCCTCGTCGGTCTGTTCGGCGAAACGCTCATCTTCATGGTGCTCGACCTGTTCGCCAAGATCGGGTTCGGCTTCATTCTGCTTCGGAGCCGCGCCATCATGGGCGGCGACTCCGCGCCGACGCCATCGGCTGAAGAAGCAACCGCCGACTAATCACATAGAACGACGTGTTTTTTATTGCTGTCGCGGCCCCCCCAGAGAGTGTACTATCATGAGTGAGGCAGGCGATGTCCCGAAGTCACTGAACTACCAATCGCTCGGCGGACTCGTCGTCTCCGCAGCCGTGGCTGTCTTCGGTCTGTTCGCGCTACCGCTGATTCAGTCGTTCGGGCTGGAGTTCAGACCCGCATTCTGGATCGTACTCGCCATCGAAGGTGTTGGCCTCACCGGCGTTATCCTGTCAGTGCTCACGCTTCACCGGGAGCGGACACTGGAGTAATTGTAGCCCCCCTTCGGCGGGGCGTTCTCGACACTACTCGGACCGATCCAGCGACTCGTGGCGGCGGCGAGCCGCCGGTGTGAGTGACGGTTCGACCTGCTTGAGAGCCCGTCCGAAGTGGTCCGGGGTAACCTGAATCTCGGCACGGTCCACCGAGCCTCTCGGCGACGCCTCCACCGCTTCTTCCACTGCCAACAGTCCCGCCTCCCGGACGACTGCAGCGATGTCGCTCCCGGTGTAGCCGTCGGTCCGCTCGGCTAGCTCTCGCCTGTGGGCGTCGTCGAGCGCGTGTGAGGCGGTGTGGACACGGAATATCTCCTCTCGGGCTTGTCGGTCTGGCATTCCGATACTGACAGTTCGGTCGAACCGCCCCGGTCGAAGCAAGGCGTCATCGAGCAGGTCGGGACGATTGGTAGCCCCGATCACAATAACCCCGTCCTTTCCTTTGACGCCGTCGAGTTCGGTAAGTAGCTGCGAAACGACGCGTTCGGCCGCCTGCGACGTCTCGTCTGACGACCGCGTCGTCCCGATGGCGTCTATTTCGTCGAAGAACATGACAGTCGGCGCGTTCGCACGCGCTCGGTCGAACAGCTGCCGAACAGCACGTTCGCTTTCACCGACGTACCGGTCCATAATCTCCGGCCCGTCGACCGGAATGAAGTTGGCGTCACTCGTCGAGGCGACGGCACGGGCGAGCAGCGTCTTTCCGGTTCCTGGCGGCCCGTACAGTAACAGCCCGGTCGGAGCGTCGATATCGACCGCCTCGAATAGCTCCGGCCTGGTGAGTGGCCACTCGACAGTCCGGCGGAGCGCCCGTTTGGCCTCGCCTAACCCACCGATATCGTCGAAGGACACGTCTGGAATCTGGTGTGACACGCCGCCCATTCCAGCCGGTTCAGTGGACTCCAGAGCCGCGTGCAGATCTGCCCGCGTCACCGTGACGGGCCCGGAGCCGTTCATGCCCGTCGCGGCATGCTCCACTGCAGTCAGCCACAGTGTAACGAGGTCCGCCGCGACGTAGCCAAACGCGCGTTGCCCGAGCGTCGAGAAGTCGACCGTGTCGTCCACATCAGTTCCCACCGCGAGGGTCGTGAGTATCTCAGCCCTGTCGGCTTGGGTGGGCTCCGGAACGGAGATACTCTTGGAGAGACGGTCACCACCGGTCAGGTCGACCGGTAGCGTGGACTCGTCTGTGACTTCGGCGACGATTGTCACGCTGGTTGCCGAGCGGAGCTGATCGACCCAGTCACGCAGGGCTGCGGCGATCGCCTCGTCGGTTTCCGAGATAACGGTGTCCAGTTTGTCGAGGTGGACGATGCCCTGCCCACTTTCCTGTGCAGTGGTGCCCGCCGAGCGGAGCGCGTCGGCGACACTGTCGACGCCGCCGTCGATGAGCTTCTGTGGCCCGACCCGCGAGATGCTCGTATTCGTCTGCCAGGCCGCGTGACGGAGCAGATGTGTCTTCCCGACGCCGTGTGTTCCGGAGAGAACGATCCCTGCGCGACGGTCAGGCACGTCCCCACTCTTCGATTGGTAGCTCACCAGGGCCTCCATGGTCGTGCGGAGCGAATCGATGGTCGACGTGTATCCGCCGACCGCCGTCGAGGGGAGTGGGGTTTCCGTATCGGCGCCCTGCAGCGGAGCCGGCCCGTCCTCGATGACGACATCTGTGCTCTCGCGCATAACCACCGGCCCGGACGGGTTCGTCGAGACGATTCGGAGAGGGACGTCGAGTGCCCCATCGAACAGTGAGATTGATACTGTGTTGCCGATAGATATCGGACGACCGAGCAGTGAGTCCCGAACCAACTGCTCGCCACTACGGATAGCCAGTCGCGGCACCGGGGCGACCGTCACCGCGGTGGCTGTCGCTGTGTCGGCGGCAGTGACCGCCACCGACTCGCCACCGGACAGGCCAAGCTGGTTTGCCGTGTCGGGCGAGACCACTATTTGCCCCGTCTGGACGGACTCGTCTCCCCGTACGACTGCGACGGTGCCGTCGTTGACGCCACGATTGAGCGCGATAGTGTCACCGTCGCTGACCGCGAGTTTGGACTGCACCGCCGTGGGAATACGTGCTGCTGTGACGGTGTCGCTGATGCTGACTGATAGCGTGACCGACTGCGTCATGACTTGTTGGCAAGCGCGTCCGGCAACGCACGACCGTAGAGCAGGTATCGGCACACGAGGAACGCACCGACGGCCAACGGAGCGGCAAGAATGCTCACGAAGATGACTACACCGAGGGTATAGCCGATAATATTGGCCAGTATCACGACGGTGACCGCGACCGCCATCGGGGCTCGATCTTCTGGATTGAATCCACTCATAGAATTTCTGCCGTATTCCGGTCTCTAGACCTCTATCGTCTTAGCCATTCCTCTGTTTGCTCTACCGTCTCGCCGCGGCTCGACCCGCATACTGTCCAAGAAACCCGATCATAACGGCGATGCCCGAGAGTATGACGAACTGTATTGGATTACCGTTTACGCCAGCAAACACACCGAACAGCACAAAAATTGCACCGATAAACAGGTGCGCTCCAAATATGATTCTCGCTGTGTCCATTAGTATGTGTAGTATGCACGTCAGACACTATAATCACTCCCATACCGAACGCCGGTGAGTGAGGGCTACTGACCTGGATTGCTCACCCGGCTGAACCACTGCACAGCGGCATCACAGTTATGCTCCTCGAGTATACATCTTCATCGGCCACGGTTCGGCGCAGTTACGCCCCGGCGGCCAGGTGGCCGTTGCTGGAGTCGACGCACCGTGACAGACGAGCCGACAGTCCCGGGTGGTGGACCCACAAGCTACGCTGGACCGGAGCTCACGTTCCGTCGGCCCGGACGGTGTACTGCTGTTGCTCTACGCGCACTCGCCGGCACGGGGTTTCACCTCTCGTCGCGGTGTGGCACATCCTCTGTCTGCGTGCTCACCGACTGGGTGTAGTTCGTTTCGACCGGACGCTCTGTCGGTCGTTCGCGTTCTGAGGGACTGGACGTTGGCTTCCGGTGGACAGTCGAAACGGTAGCGGATTCGACGGACGACAGACGACGGACACACCGTCGTCTGGTCGTTGTGGAGTGTCCGAAGCGAAGGTGGGCCAAACCGGATTTGAACCGGTGACCTCCCGGTTATCAGCCGAGCGCTCAACCTGACTGAGCTATTGGCCCAGGTGAGCGCGAATGTACGTTCCGTCCTGCCTCTGTTAAGCGTTTCTCTTCACCGGGAGAGTAGCGGGGGGTCACGCCCGTTAGTTCGAGTCGTCGTCCACGTCGTAGGACTCGCTATCCACCTCGTAGGTGTCCCGGGAGCCTTGGCCGGGTTGGCTCTGGCCCTGTCCCTCTCCGCCTGGGAAGCCGCCGACGTACACGTTACCAGTGGCGAAACCCCTGGTCTTGGCGTCGACGTATGGCGTGACCACCCATCGTTTTGTCGCCAGACGCACGGGGTACCGGGTGAACGGCACGACCAGCACTAACCCCACAAGGTCGGTGACGACCCCAGGCGTCAGCAGCATTGCACCCGAGATCAGCAGCAACCCGCCGTCGATGAGTTCGTCGGTCGGCGGTTCGCCCTGTGCGAGTTTTCCCTGTATCCTCTGGAGGGTGTGACGACCCTCGGCGCGGACCAAGAGCATCCCGATCAGCGCGGTGAGAACGACCAGCGCTACGGTGTAGAGGGGGCCGATCCAGCCCGCGATCGCTACCAGCAACACGATGTCCAGTAGCGGGATGAGCAGGAGGAGCCCGATGATACGGAGCATGTCGGTCAGTAGCGGACCGGCACTCAAAATAGAACCGCTTCCGGCCGGATTTCCGGTTTCGGACCTGGACCCGGGGCGCAGGATACTTGTTCGGGGACCGCTACCGGGTGATATGGACGACTCCGCGGCGCGTACCAACGTCGAGTGGCGCGAGTGGGGCCAGGACGCCTTCGACGTCGCAGACCGGGCCAAAAAGCCCATTCTGCTCTCGCTGTCGGCCCCCTGGTGTGCTCACTGTCACGAGATGGACGCGACCACGTACACCGAACCACGCATCGCGGCCAACATCAACGACGGTTTCGTGCCGGTCCGAGTGAACGTCGACCGGCACCCGCGGGTCCGCGAACGCTACAACATGGGCGGGTTCCCATCGACGGTGTTCTGCACGCCCGACGGCGACATCCTGACCGGTGCGGGATACCTCGGAGTCGACGGCTTCCGGGAGATTCTGGACTCCGTGCGACGCACCTGGGACGGCAAGGGCGAGGACGCCGGCCGCGTCCCGCGTGCGCTCCGGGACGGGACGCCCCCGAGCGGCGAGGTCCGTGCCCGTATCGAGGAACACATGGTCGAACAGCTGCTGGGGGCCTTCGACGACGAGTTCGGCGGCTGGGGGTCGGACGCGAAGTTTCCGCTCCCCCGAACGGTGGAGTTCGCGCTCGTCAGAGCCCGCGACCAGGCCACCCGGACGCTGGAGGCGATCCAGACCCACCTGCTCGACACATACGACGGCGGCTTCTACCGTTTCGCCACGGGGCGAGACTGGAGCGACCCGCACCGCGAGAAACTGCTCGACGAGAACGCGGCGCTGGTCCGGGCGTTCGCCCGCGCTTACCGCTACACCGGCGAGGAGTCCTATCGGGAAACGGCCGAGACAACCGTCGAGTTTCTCACCACGGACCTGTGGACGGGCGAGGCGTTCGCCGCCAGTCAGGCCGGTGACGACGACTACTACCGCATGAGTCCGACCGACCGCGAGGACGCCGACCCGCCGAACGTCGACGAGACCGTGTTAGCGGGTCGCAACGGTATGGCCGCGGGTGCCCTGTTCGCGCTCCACGCGTACACGGGCGACGAACCGGCCCGTCGGTACGCCGAGCGGGCACTCGAGTCCGTCCTCGACGGCCTGGTCGAAGACGGCGAGGTGACCCACTACCGCACCGACGAGGCAACCGGCGAGTCGGGGCTGCTCGCCGACCAGGCCGGCGTCTTGCACGGGTTGACGACGGCCTGGCAGGTCACCGGAGAGTACGGTGACGAGGCCACGGCGGTGGCAGAGTACACACTGACCGAACGTCAGGCCGACGGTGGCGCGTTCCGCGACGGTGCTGCCAGCGGTCCGGGACTGCTCGGCGAACCACTCTATCCGCTGGACACGAACATCGAATTCGCAGACGCGCTGATCGATTTGGCGGCGCTCACGGGCCAAGACCGCTATCACGAGCGGGCCCGCGAGGCGACTGCGGCCTTCGCCGGTGCGGCCGAGCGAATGGGCGTCGAGGTGGCGAGTTACGCGACGGTCGCCTCACGGCTCCAGTCGCTCCGTGTCTTCCGGGTCGGCGCGCCCGCGGGGAGCGACCTCCACCGGGCCGCGCTCCGCGTCGCAGACCACGAAGCCGTCGTCGTGCCGGGTGCGGACGGACTCAACGGCACGGCCGAAGTCGTCGACGACGGCGAGGTGACCGGCACCGCGGAAACGCCGGACGGCCTCGCTGAACTCGCCACCGGTTCATAAAAACCACTGTGGTAAACCTGCGATGCGTTTATATTCCCGGCAGCCGACCGCTTTGCAATGGCAAGCTTGAGAGACCTCGGGTTGTCGGAGTACGAGGCGCGCGCCTACCGCGCGCTGCTGAAGACGGGGCCCACAACGGCCAAAGAGTTGTCCCGTGTCAGCGACGTGCCGATGGGCCGGATCTACGACGTTCTGAACAGCATCGAGACCTACAATCTCGTCCGCAGTCAGAGCGCGAGTCGACCGAAAAAGTACGTCGCCGTCGAGCCGCAGACGGCGCTGGACCGGCTCCTCGAGGACAAGAAGCGCGAACTCGAGGAGAAAGCCCAGCAGTACGAGGGCATCGTCGACGAACTCGTCGGCGAACTCGAGAGTGCCGAACCCGTCGAGGAGACGTTCTGGACCGCGGCGGTCGGTCCCGACGAGACCGTCGACCTGCTGGTCGAACGGCTCGCGGCCGCCGACGAGCGCATCATCATGGTCGCCTCGAGTTCCTCCCAGCAGTTCGACATGGACACCGTTGGCGACCTGATCGTCGAGGAACTCGGTAACGCGTTGGACCGGGGCGTCAACGTCTCGCTGTTGATGCGCCCGGAACTGGTCAGCGAACTGCCCGAGAGCGTTGGCGAGCGTTATCGGTCACACCTGGCCCGTCACGAGCAGTTCTCCGTCCGCACCTCGCACAACGTGTCGGGCACGTTCGAGTTGATCGACAACGCCGAGGTCTGTATCGAGGTGCCGCACCCGCTCAACGCCGAGGAGACCTTCGCCGTGATCGACCTGAAAGACCGGGAGTTCGCCGCCAACGTCCGCTCGGAGTTCGACCCGCGGTGGGAGGAGGCCGACCCGCTTACGCTGTGACTCAGCGGCCGCGTCGCTGCACGGCGTAGATGACCGTCGCCGGTAGTCCCCAGAAGTACCCGAATACGGCCATGACGACCCAGTGAGTGTTTATTCCGGGAAGCGACGGACGCGACATCAGCAGCGCGATGGTGAAAACCAGTAGCGGCACGTAGTAGACGCGACTGGGTCGCCACGCGTATTCGCTGGCGGTCACTCGCTCGTGGTACACCTGCTGGGCCAGGATTACCGTCGTGAGCGGGAACAACACGACCGCGAGCAACACGTACACCCACCAGGGAAGCACGCGCCAGGCCGGAACGAACGCCGTAATCCGCGGTCCGGCCGGGACCGTCACCGAGAGATCCCACGGGTCACCGGCCGTTCTCGTTCCGCCATCGGCCTCGACCGTGGCCGCACACTCGTGGTCGTCCGGCAGTCGACAGTCGACACAGAACGTCCCCCCGCAGTCCCGACAGCCGTATGTGTTCGAGACCTCGTTCTCACACGACGGACAGATAACCCCCATGCAACAGTGCAATTCGAGGACTGATAAGAAGGTTACTCCTGTGCGGACGACTCGAAAGAAGGCCGTGAACTAGCGATCGGTCCCGTCTCCGCCAGGGAAAGACCCCGTTCATCGCGGCCCGCGGCTGCTGTTGCTGTGTCAGTCCTTGCCGTTCACTTCGGCTTTCAGCGTCTCGTGCTCCGCCACTCGCTCGGCGTGTGCGTTGTGCTGGTGGATGGACTCGTCGTTTGACTGTTTCATCGTCACGATGGCGTCGTCGGGCAGGTCGGGGAACGTCTGGACCACGCCCTCGGCCATCGCCCGGACGCAGTCCTCGACGAACTTGGCGTCCTTGTGAGACTCGTAGGTCATGTAGTCCTCGTCGGGGCGCTTGGCGAGGTTGTAGATGCGGGCGCTCATCGAGTCGCGGGCGATTCGAATGATGTCGTTGAGGTCGGCCTCGGGTGCCCCCTCGCTCTCGACGGTCAGGGTCGCGTGCCCGCGCTGTGAGTGACCCGCCTGGGGCACCTCTTCGAGGAACTCGTCGATGACCTCGTCTTCCACGTCGAGTCCACGCAGGGTCTCACGGGCCCGGGAGGTACTCATGCCCTGCGAACACGGGCAGACGGTCATGCCGGTGACACGAGCACCGATCTCCTCACGGGTGCCGTCCTCGGTAGCGGTCGCGGAGGCGATGATGTCGGCCGTCGACTGTGTCGGGCGGTCGGACTCTGGGGTTCGCTCGCGAGTGACGAACTCGGCCTCCATCTTCACCTCCGCTTTAGTGGTGTAGTCGTGTTTGTCGATCAGTCGTTCTGCGGCGTCACCGCAGACATCCTCGACGCGGTGGACCTCCTGAGCGACCGCGGCTTCGAGCGTCTCGTCGACGACCTCCATGTTCCGGGACATGTCAGCACCCTTTCGCCAGGACGGCAGGTCGACGAACACTTCGAATTCGGCCATCAACACGATCGGGCGTTCGTCGGTCCGGCCGAGTTTCACGAGTTTCTCGACACCGGTAACTCCGACGCGATTCAGTCCGACGGATACATCCGGACTGGTCGCCTGGACATCCGGCAGTTGCTGACTCATCAGGAGTGGTTTGGGACTGAACCGTCGTTAGGGCTTTCGAAGACGACCGTTTGTGCGAGCCAAACCGGGAGCCACCGAAGCGGTACTGACGAGACGTGACAGCGGGCCGTGACTGGACGGTTATCGGGACATCGAACGGGCCAGTCCGTCGCCAGTCAGGTGGTGGACGACGACAGACGACGTCCGCGCGCCCTCAACGGCGGGCGTCCCGTGCCTGCGGTCCGACTCCGGAGTCCGCGTCAGCGTCGTCACCGCCAGCCGTGTCGCGGACGCCGTCGTCCAGGTCGTGCTCGCCCGGTTCGCCACTGGCTATCGGCACTCGAATCGTCACGACGGAGCCTCGCGGGTCGTTCTCCTCGAACTGGACGGTGCCGCCGGACTCGGTGACGATCCAGTTGATAATCCAGAGCCCGAGACCGCTGATGTGATTGAGCTGCGTCTCCCGGCCGCGCAACAGGACGGCACGCTCCTCCTCGTGGATTCCCGGGCCGTTGTCGACGACTTCGATGGCAAACTCGTCGTCGTCGGCCCACGCAGAGACGGCAACCTCGATGAGCGGTTCTGGGTTGTCGTTGTGTTCGATGGCGTTCTCCACGGCGTTGCCCACGGCGTCGGCGAAGAACTCGATAGCAGAGACGTGCGCGGTCTCCGGGATGTCGGTCTCGATGCTCACGTCCGGCCGTTCGGCCTCGAAGTCGTCGACGACGGTCTCGATTACCTCGACCGCGTCGAGCCGGCGGGAGGCGACGTGCTCACTGTCCAGCGCCTGTTCGAGTTGGCGAGCCTTTTCGCTCAGGTCGATCAGCCCCGAGACGTGGCTCTCGATGGCGTCGACCCACTCGGCCTCGGGATTGTTCTGCTTGCCAAGTTCCGCGTACCCCAGTACGACGTTGGCCTCGTTGCGCAGATCGTGCCGAAGCGCGCGGTTGAGCACGTTCAGGCGCTGTTCGCGCTGGCGCTGATCGGTCACGTCCCGGAGGCTGACGAGATGGCCCGTCAACAGGCCGCCGGCGCGCCGCAGCGCCGTCACCTGTACGTCGTAATGCCGGAGTTTCCCATCGCGTCGGAGCGCCAGCTCCGTACCGATGGCCTCGGTCTCCGGCCCGACGCTCTCCGCCTGTGCCAGAACGTCGTGCAGGTTCGGACACACCTCCACGACGGGGTCGCCGCGCAGCGAGTCGTCGTCGCCCGCGAGTCGCGCCGCGCGGCTGTTGTAGTCGATGATCCGTTTGTCGTCGTCGAGAATGAACACGGCCTCGACGAGATTGTTCATCAGTTCGTCTCGCGCGACCTCGCGGGCCGCCGGCACCATCTCTAGCAGGCGGTGGCGGTAGATGGCAACGACGAACGCCGCCGCAGTGATCGAGAAGGCGGCCAGCGTCGGGTCGAACGGGAAGGAAACGACCCCGCCGAGATAGGACGCGTTGACGACCCAGGGTGTGAACGTGCCCACGAGGACCGCGACTGCCTGCCCACGGTAGAGGGTGTCAGAGACGAGAAGCATCCGGACGAGGAGGGACGATCCGACGACGAGCAGCGCGTAGGAGGAGACCGTGTGGACGAGGAACCACGACCCCGTGAGCACTGGCGGCACCGCGGCCGTACTGGCCTGAAACAACCGAGACTGCTCCCACATCAGGTGATGGAACGGGTTCGTCCAGACGACGACCTGCGTGATAGCCGGGAGGAACAGAAGCGGTGCCGGTCCGAATCCGGTCAGCGGCGTCTCGTGGCCGGAGTACGATTCAGCGAAGTACAGAAACAAAACCGGGACGACCGCGATAGCGAGGTACGTGGCGTTGGCAAACACGCGCCGACCGAACAGACCGGTTTGTGTGAGTTGTAGGCCGGCAAAAAGCGCCCACAGCGACGTGGCGGCGGTCAAGCCGACCAACGGCTTCGTGCCGGAGCGCCGCCGGTTACGGTACACCCACACACTGAGTCCGGCAACGACTACGGCGAGACCCACATAGAGGAGTGCGGGCGGTGAGTGTTGCCAGGCCATGTGTAGGGCCCGTTACGGCTGTGACGTCGAGTCCATCGAGTCGAGGTCGGGTTCCGGCATCCGGAAGAGCGCGCCGAACTCGTCGTCTTCGAGGTCGCCGACGGCGTCGTCGAGGTTCCCCTCGAGTTCCTCGATCTCGTTGGTCAGCGCCTGGTACTCCTCGCTGGTTTCGAGCGCGGACCGACTCTTCGAGGTTTCGAGCGCCGCGCGCTTCGAGACCAGTGAGAAGTACTCCTGGAACGTATCGTCGTACGTCGAGTACGTCAGGAGCTGTTCGACCGTGTCGTAGAGGTCGTCCCGCGAAACTGGCTTGACGACGTACTCGTCGAAACCCATATCCAGAATGTCGAAGTCGGGGTCGACCGCCGTCACCATCGCGACGCGGCAGTCGTACCCCTGCTCACGGATGTGTGCGAGAACTTCGTCTCCCGACATCCCCGGCATTCTGCGGTCGAGCAACACGGCGTCGACGTCGTCGTCGAGTTCCTCGACCGCCTCCGATCCACCATACGCCGTCCGGACGTCGTACTCGTCCTGCAGGTGAGCCGCGTAGACATCCGTAACGGCTGATTCGTCGTCGACGATGAGGACTGTTGTTTCGCCCAAACCTATCCACTCACTGTGGAAGTTGACGAACGGCATAAAAAAAGTTTCCGCCTGGTATTCAGACTTGAAAACCAGATGCGGGGGTCGGGAGCGTTCTGTAACGTGGATTGGCGAACGAACCGTCTTCAATTATCGAATACAGTAACGAACGAAACACGAAATCCGGGCCGAGTTCTTCGGTGCTGACCCGGCAGGTGTGTGCTCGTCGGCCGTGTCACTCTTCGGTGACGGGGCGGGAGTTGTCGTGGAGTTCACGGAACACCGTCGCGAACGCCTCGTCGTCGAATCGAGCGACTGTGTCTTCCAAGTCCTGCCGGACGTGGTTGCGTTCGTCGCGGAGGTCGTGGAACTCGTCGCTGTTTTCCAGTTCGGTGTTGCTCTTGTTTGCCAGAAGCGTGGCGTACTTCGAGGTCAGCGAGTAGTAGTGCTGGAGTTTCTCTTCGTACTCGGCACAGACGAGCAGTCGCTCGATAGTGTCGAACAGGTCCTCGCGCGAGACTGGCTTGATGACGTAATCGTCGAACGCCATCTCGATGATGTCGAAGTCGGGGTCGACCGCCGTCACCATCGCGACGCGGCAGTCGAGGTCGCGGTCACGGAGCTCTTCGAGTACGTCGTCGCCCGACACGTCCGGCATCCGTCTGTCGAGCAACACGACTTCCACGTCCGGTCCGAGTGCTGTGAGTGCCTCCGCACCGCTGTAGGCCGTCCTGACGTGGTACTCCTGTTCCAACTGCGCAGTGTACGCGTCGGCCACGTCCGGTTCGTCGTCCACCACCAACACGGTGTGGAGGTCACCTGTGCTCATTTAATCGCTAGCAGCTATACCCTAACAGAATCATAAGACTTCCGGGAGTTTCGGCCCGGAAAAGCGTCAACCCCGGTGATAACCCACCAACAGCGGCCCACTGCGACGTGGCACCCCGACCCGGCGACGACGCCGTCGTGTCCCCACTCGGCGTCCCACGGACGTGGACGAGAAGGGGTCGTCCAGTTCGTTCACGGCTGTGCTACTCGCCGACGATTTCGTCGTACCGCGCGCCGGTCTGTTTCAGTGTCTCCGTGGAGTAGAGCCGTTCGTGCTCGACGGGAAGGTACTCGCCAGCGAGTTCGTCGATTTTCGTGTCGACGGCTTCGGTTTCACGGCCGTGAATCATCGTAAAGAGATTGTACTGCCAGTCCTGCCCCGGGCGGCGCGGGCGGTGATAACAGAGCGTGACGTACGGCAGCGCGCCGACGGTCTCACCCCACGCGTCGAGTTCGTCGTCGGGCACGTTCCAGACGACCATGCAGTTGTTGTCGAATCCCGTCGTGACGTGGTTGACGACACAACCGATGCGTTTGATACAGCCGTCTTCCCGCAGCGTCACGACGCTGTCGAGCACGTCGTCGACCGACGCGTCGACGGCCGCCGCCACGTCCCGGTAGGGCGTCTCTGTGAGCGGAAAGCCGTCCTGAATTTCGAGCAGGAGTCGGCGGTCGACCGCCGAGAGGTTCGCGGCGGCGTCCTCGCTGATCCGTGTCGCGGAGGCGTCGGTCTCGCTGATCGACTCACGCGCGAACCGGTCCCCGTTGACCACCGGAAACTCCAGGTCGATGTAGTAGTCCGTCAGCATCGGGAGGACGAGGACGCTCAGGCCCGTCTTGGACTCGATATCGTCGATGATCGCGTCACGTTTCTCCCGGGAGCCGGCGGTGACGACGAACCACATGTTCCACTCGTGTTCGCGGCGGTAGTTGTGGTTGACCTGTCGATGGTCGTTGATTACCTCGGCCACCTCGTCGAAGCGGTCCTCCGGGGCCGCGACGGCCGCAAGCGTAGACGAACCGATTACCGGTGGGTTGAGAACGGGGCCGAACCGACGGAACAGACCGGCCTCGCGGAGGTCTCGAACACGGGTCAGCGCATCGGCTGCGTCGATTCCCAGGTCGTCGCCGACGACCGCGAAGGGGCGTTCCGCCACCGGAAAGCCGCTCTGGTAGCCGTCGACGAGTGCCGCGTCCACGTCGTCCAGCTCCGACCGCCAGTCACCCGACTGGAGACTCATTGACGGTTGTTAGGACCTGTACAGTGTAACGGTGTCGCTTCTGGGGCGCGAAACCGCTAAGTTGCCGGCGATACTCGCCTCGCCAATGCCCACGTACTACGAGGACATCGCGGTCGGCGACACGCAGGAACACGGCAGCTACGAGGTCACCGAGGACGAGATTCTCGAGTTCGCAAAGCAGTACGACCCTCAGGAGTTTCACACGGACCCCGAGGCCGCCGAAGACACGATGTTCGGCGGCCTCGCCGCGAGCGGCTGGCACACCGCGGCCGTCTGTATGCGGCTGCTGGTCGAGACCATGGAGAACGCCGAGTGGGCCTCACAGGGTGCCCGCGGCGTCGACGAACTCCGGTGGATCCGTCCGGTTCGACCGGGCGACGAACTCTCAGTCGAGTACGAAGTCGTCGAGAAGCGCGATGGCGACCGTCCCGGTGTCGGGGAGGTCGACAGCCGGTTGACCGGCTACAACCAGGACGGCGAGCCCGTCATCTCCTGGGTCGGGCTCGGGATGATCGAGAGACGAGCGACCGAGGAGTGAGGAGTTACTGTCCGGTTGCGGAGCGTCGGTCCCGATTTTCGAACGAATCGACAGCGCCGGCTTCGTGAACTATTTCGCGCTGGCGTGCCGATAGTCGATTATGGCACAAGCGAGTCAGCAGTTCGGTGAATGGCCGCTCAAACGGTTGATGACCGAGGTCGTCGGGTCCGGTCACAAGTCCGCCGAGGACATGGGCCGTGACCAAGCACGGGAGGCGTTCCAGCGAATCCTTGCCGGCGAGCCCGACCCCACGACGCTGGGGGCGTTCTGGCTGGCCAACCGCTGGAAGCGCAACAGTCCGGAGGAACTGGCCGCCTACACCGACGTGATGCGCGAGGAATCCGTCGTGGTGGCTCCACCCGACGCCGACCCCGTCGACTGCGGGGCCAACTACGACGGCAAACACTCGACGGCCATCCTCGGCGTCGCCGCGGGTGTCGTCGCGGCCGCGGCCGGTACGCCAGTCGTCGTCCACTCCGGCGACCGCGTGCCGACCCAGAAGCTCGACGCGTACAAGCACGTGCTGGACGAACTCGGCGTTCGCACGGAACTCGACCCCACGGAGAGCGCAGCGATGGTCGACGAGGCCGGTTTCGGCTACTACTACCAGCCCGCGTTCAACCCTGGCATCGAGGACCTCTGGGATCGTCGGGATATGATGGGTGTGCGCTCGTTCGTCAACACCGTCGAGACGCTTGCCAACCCGGCCGATGCCGACGTGCATCTGGGCAGTTTCTACCACCTGGCCTTCGCGGAGAAAATCGTCGACACCTTCCGGCAGGCCCAGGCACAGGACGTGTCCCGCGTGCTGATGTTCCAGGGCCAGGAGGGGTACGACGACATTCGGCCGGGGTCGACCGTCGTCGCGGAGTGGTCCGACGGTGAGGAGCTCTCGGACTTCGAGATCGAAACTGCAAACTACGGCATGGACTTCAGCGGCGAGGACCTGGAAGTCGAGGACATCGCGGACGAGTCGGCCGCGATCACCGAAGCGGTCCTCACAGGTGACCGCGACGACCAGTTCGCCGACGCAGTTGCAGTCAACGCCGCCCTGCGGATGTACGCCCGCGAAGACGTGGACAGCCTCGAAGACGGACTCGAAGCCGCGCGAGAGGTCATCGAAAGCGGCGACGCCGAAGCGGTGCTGGACGACCTCCGGGCGTTCTGACCCCCGTCACCGGCTCCCGATTACGAATCGGGCGACGGCGTAGTCGGCGGCGACGACCGCCGCGAACGCCAGCAGCACGGCCCCGTCGCCGCCGAGAACCGGGACCGAGAGGAAAATAATGGCGAGGAGTTGGCCGGCGACGACGGTTCCGGCGACCGCCCCCCAGCCGGCGGCGCGAGGCATGTCGTAGCTATCCGGCCAGTAGCTCCGGTAGACGAAGGGTGGCATGAACACGATGGCCAGTGTCGCGAAGGTCGCGGGGTAAGTGATCGTCCCCAGGCGCTCGGTCAGGAAGTAGACGACCGGGAGTGCGAGAGCGGCACAGATGCTGAAAATCGTCTTCTCCGGCGTCAGCCATCCCGCAGACCCGGATGCGTCGGCCTCTCGATTGCTCATGTCGAAACCGTTGCGGGCAGGCACATAAAACACGTACTGTCTGTGTCGTGCGGGTGTGGAGGCGGTGTCAAATAGGTGGGCAGCGGTGTGGACGAGTATCCGGCGCGCGGAGCGCGCCGGTTCTCGCGGGCGGCGACGCCGCTCGCGCCAGTTTTTGCCCCAGCTTTTTCCGAGGAGCGATTCGCGCCGGGGGCGCGAACCCGACGAAATAAAAACGTGGGGGTGCGGTAGGCTTATTGGTCCCAACCGCTTCGGTCGGACAATGAGTGACGATACGACGCCGAGTGGCCGGCTCTCGACGGGTGTCGACCTGCTCGACAGGGGTCTCGGTGGCGGTGTCCCGGCGGGGAGTCTCGTCGCGGTATCGGCGCTCCCGCGCGCACAGAGCGAACCGCTCCTGTACGCGATGGCGGCCGCGAACTCGACGCGATACCTCTCGGCGCTCCGGCCGGCGGAGGAGGTCGCCGACGCGCTGACGACGGCCGTGCCCGTCGAGAAAGCGGCACTAGACGTCGACGTCCGCTCCGTCGACGGCGACGACGCGCTCGGCGCGCCCGAGGAGTTCCTGGGTGGACTGGAAGCCAACTCGCTGTTGGTCGTCGATCCGACGACTGAGCTGGAACAGGGCGACCGACATCGGTACACCGATTTTCTGGACACCTGTAAGCGGGCGCTCCGGATGACCGACAGCGTCGGGCTGTTTCACTGTCACGAGAACACGCCGTCGGTCCTCCGGCGGGACATGACGCTGGCCCGGGCCGATCAGGTGTGGGACGTGCGGATGGACGTGGTCGACCGGTCGGTCAAGACCTGTCTGGCGGTCACAAAAGTTCGGGGCGGGACGCCGTTCGGGCTGGTCGAGCTTAGCTTCGACGAGGCAGGTGTGTCCGCGACCGTCGGCGACTAGCACCAGACTTTTCACCCGACCGAGCGGAAGAAAAACTATGAGCGACATGGCGGTGACGCTGCATACGAACCACGGCGACATCGAGATCGATCTGTTCGACGAGCGTGCACCGAAGACCGTCGAGAACTTCGTCACCCTGGCGAAACACGACCCTGCGGCCGACGACGACCCCGCGCCCGGGACGACCACTTGGGAGGACCCCGAAAGCGGTGAGGTCCGCGGCGACTCGCTGTACGAGGGGGTCACCTTCCATCGGATCATCGAGGACTTCATGATCCAAGGCGGAGACCCGACCGGCACCGGCCGCGGCGGTCCCGGCTACCAGTTCGACGACGAGTTCCACGAGGAACTGCGCCACGACGGCCCCGGCAAGCTCTCGATGGCAAACAGCGGCCCCAACACGAACGGCTCACAGTTTTTCATCACGCTGGACGCCCAGCCCCACCTGGACGACAAACACGCCGTCTTCGGCGAAGTCGCGGACGGCATGGACGTCGTCGAGGAGATCGGCAACGTGTCGACGGACGGGCAGGACGAGCCGCACGACCCGGTCGAAATCGAAGACGTCACGCTCCACGGTAGCTAATCCCGCGTCTGTACGCCGGTACAGTCTTGGCCGTCCTCGGGACGCTCGGGTGAGACGGTTTCGGCGTCGACGCTCGCGGTCGTCTTTTTGCATCGCCGGGACCACGCCAGCGGATTCGGAACCGGGCCACGTTGGTCGGCGCACCGACGAGGATATCGTCGCCTGGTTCGGCCGGAGACGGTTGGCAGGCCAGTTCCCCGCCAGCCCAGACGGCCCAACCGCCACCCTGCTGGCCGTCTGTCAGGACGACGAATTGTGCGGTGTTGGCGGCGGTGAATCGGTCGCCGATGGCGTGCTCGACTCGACAGGCAGAGGGACGGGTCCCGCGAACACGGGAGACAGCGAAGTCACCGTCGGGCGACGACCGAGTCAGGGTCGAGTCACCAATGCCGAGACAGCCGGCGAAGGCTGTGACGCCAGTAGCTGCGATAGCGCGTCTGCGACCGACCATGGGTAGACGTGTGTTCCAGTGGAAAGAGGGTGTTCCTCCGGACCGGAAGCGACAGACGAAAGGTCGGCAGTGCACAACGTGGTGGTATGAGCGAGGCGGACGAACCGGTGGATCCCAGCGAGATCGGCGAGCAGAACGCGCCGCCGGTCGAAGCGAAGCCGTACAAGATCATCTTCGAGGCGAACAAGTGCTTCGGCGCGGGCAAGTGTGCGGAGTACTCGGACAACTGGAGTTTGGACATCTCGACCGGTATCGCCAAGCCCGAGGCCTACTTCTTCGACGAGGAGGAACTCGACCACAACGTCGCGGCCGCGGAGGCCTGTCCGGCGAAAAAGGACAAGGGAATTATCCACGTCGTGGATCGCCGGACGAACGAGGAGGTCGCCCCTGACCCCGAGGGCGACGGGACGCTCAGCGTCGACTGGTAGGCGTCACCGCTGGGTTGTCCCGCTGTGGAGCGGTTGCCCTCTGCAGCCCAGCAGACGTCACCGGGGTGCGGTCGTTTGGCGCGCCGCCGGTTGACGGGGCGAACGAAGCCGTGGCGGACCGAAACCGACAAACCCCTCACGGATGGAGAAACGAATGTGCGAGGGTAGCCAAGCCTGGAAACGGCGGCGGACTTAAGATCCGCTCCCGTAGGGGTCCAGGGGTTCAAATCCCCTCCCTCGCATGAGGCCGCGCCACAGTTCGTGGCGCGGGCGAATCGTTATGTGATTTGAATCAGGGGAGTCTCAGCACCCGAACGCACTGAGGGCGACCGTCTCCACGTGGTTCGAATCCCTCTCTCGCGCGACGGATTGTTCTCGTCTGGAGTCGCAACGAGAGGCGTCCTCGACGTTCTCGGGGCCGCGAGATGAGCTGGACCGGTCCCGAACGGGCCGGACCGCTGGCGGCCGCGCTCGACCGGAGCGAGGGGAGAGAAGAGTGAGAGACGGTCGGGGACCGCATGGAGACCGAGTCGTAACCGCGAGTAGTGGCCGCGCAGCGGTCGAAACACACGAACCCGGCGAAGTGGGGTGGTGTGAAGGGCACGCGCGTCCGTCTCCGCCGAAGGTCGGTAATAGATCCAACTCCGACACAACGCGTTTTTGTCGTCCGCTCACCTATTCGAAGGCAATGACTGACGGGATTCCCGAGCGAGCCGAGCGTGCCTTCGAGGGTCACGAGGCCTTCGAGCGCGACGGTGACAGCTTCGTCGTGACGACGACGCGATTCGACGGCCGCGTAACGGCGGCCGAGACCGACGACTGGGCGCTCTCCTACCGGTTGGTAGTGCAGACACCGATGCTATCGGCGGCCGTCGACGGCGACGTGGGGGACGCCGTGGAGGCGGGTTGGTTCGACACTCTCGAGCGCCGGCTGAAAGACGCACCGTCGGTCACCCGGACCGACGTGACACTCGACGAGATGACGCTCACCGAAGACGGAACCGAGGCCGTCGCCGAGTTCGCCTTCGAGTTCGACAACGCCGACCGCGCGCCGGACGTGGCGAAGGCCTTCGCGGAGTACGTCGAGGGGACCTACGTCGAGGGCGTCGTGCCGGGCTACGACTACGAGGGCGTCGTCGCGGACCTCATGGGCAAGGCGGCGAGCCAGGGTGGGGACGGGAGCCGCGGCGGGACGCCACTGTGAGCGGCAGTCAGACGCCGAGTCCGTACTCGCGGACGATGCCGTAGCCGGCGACCAGCGTGCCCCACGCGAGGACACCGACCAGCACGAGGTCGAACGGGACGGCGTAGCCGAGGTTCACGGCGAGGACGAGTCCCTGGACGGCCGCGAGCAGGAGCATCGTCGCGACCGTGATGCCGGTCATCGTTCGGGGGTCGTCCGGCGGATCGACCCGGGCCGACCACCGTAACACGGCGTGAGTCAGGACCATCACGACCGGCACGGCCGCCACCGCGACGGCCTTCGGGGCGAAGGTGTCGGGCTGTCCCGACGCCGAGAAGTGGATCGCCATCTCGGCGGGGAGGCGGGGGTAGACGGCGAGACCGGCCAGCGCGGTGAGCAGAGCCAGTCCACCGCTCATCGCATCAAGACGGGTCAGGGACCGGGCCATGGGGACAGTGTCTGCTGGCGGGGAGAAGTGCGTACCGGAGCGGTGGCTGATCGGTTGCGGTGGCTGAGCGGTTGCGGTCGCACGGGCACAGCAACCGCGAGCGCGCTGTTCGCGCTCGCGGCAGTTTTTCCCCAAGTTTTTGTAAAGGGGTTCGCCCAGCGAACCCCCTGCAGTAAAAAGTGGGAGCCCTAATCCATCGCGATGTACGTCTGCGTGCTCTCGACGCCGTCGGTCTCCTGGATACCGGAGGCGGCCACGTCCTTGACGGCGGCGGGGGAGTCCACCTCGACCTTCGCGATGAAGTCCACGTCGCCGGCGACGATGGATGACTCAACAACGCCGTCGACACTGTCGATGTCGGCCTTGATGCGGTCGGCGTCGCCAGTGTGGGCCTTCACCATGACGTAGGCGACGACCACGGTCAGACACCCCCTGCAGCGGTGGCGCGGGCCCGGTCGTCCCCGACGACGATTCGACACACGTCGTCGAGCACACCGAAGTCGGCGAGGACGACCAGTCGGTCGTCCGCCTCCAACGAGGCGTCGGCACTAGGGAGGCCGTAGGCTGCGTCCTGTTTGCCGAAAGCGAGGACGCGGGAGTTCGCGGGTAGTTCGAGTTCGCTCAG
Organism: Halorientalis sp.; assembly: GCF_028275115.1. GTDB lineage: Archaea > Halobacteriota > Halobacteria > Halobacteriales > Haloarculaceae > Halorientalis. The sequence goes on from NZ_JAQCNH010000055.1 coordinate 133,449, forward strand.
GGTGTAGCCGTGCACCGGCGAGTCGGCCGTCACGGTCAACTCGACCATCTGGAGGTTCCGGGCGATGTCGGCGACGGCGCGGATCGACCCACCCATCAGGGCGTTCTTGGCAGCGATGGCGCCCAGTCGCTCGGGGTAAATCACTTCGTCGACCTCCGAGGCGTACTTCCGATAGATGTCTTCGCGGTAGCCCCCGTCGATTCGCAGTACCGTGCGACAGCCGTGGTGTTTGGCGATCATGCAGGCGATGAAGTTGTCGTTCAGATTGCCCGACAGCGCGCCCAGAGCATCCGCAGTCGCCAGATCGGCCTTCGCGAGTACTGCTTCTGTCGAGCCGTCACCCTCGATCACGTCGAGCCCTTCTTTCCGGGCGCGGTCGGCCGAGGTCGGGTCATTCTCGACGACGACGACCTCGTGGCCGTTCTCCTGCAGGACGCGGGCGGTCCGGAGCCCGACGCGACCGATACCCATGATGACTATTCTCATGTGCCATACTCTGCCACGGGAAGGGATAAATCTATTCCGGAGGCCTGCCAGTTATGATGCGAAACGGCATTGTATCTGGATAAAAGCTTTTGATGTGTGGTGAAGTAGCAAGGGACATGCTTCGGGCCTACATCATGGTGAAGACGGCGGCGGGCAGGTCGGAGGCGCTACTGGAAGCGACACAGTCGCTCCCGGGGGTCACCGAGGCACATATCGTCGCCGGAAAGTACGACATTATTATTGAGGCCCAGGGCGAGGAGGTGTACAACGTGATGCACTCCGTCGCGACGGACGTCCGGGACCTCGACGGCGTCGTGGACACGCGAACCTATATTTGCTTAGAGTAGTCAGGAAACGACGGCGGCCCGTCACTCGCTGCCGTGTCGGCCACGACCCGCCTCGCACTGTGCTACCGGTCGCGGCGGCAGTGACTCATAGGCGAACTCAAACGCGTTGCTCGACGCGAAGGCCGGGACTGTTTCGACAGCCGTGTGGCCTCGTCCGAGTCCGGGACTGTGCGCTCGTCGACGGCCCGGTGTCCGGCTCCACTCAGGACACGGCAGTGAACAAACGCGGTGGCAGATTCGCGACTTCGACACCATCAAGCAGTCTCGGTATATACTACGTACATGGTCTCTATGGTTGAAATCGCCGGGCTGTTGGTCATCGTCGGCCTGAACATGGCTATCGCGGCGCTGGCGACCCGCTTTTTTCGTGTCCGGCTGAACACGCAGTGGGGGAGCGCGCTCTACGCCGTCGTCCTCACGCCGGTACCGCTGGTGGGGACGACGATACTGCTCGGGAGCGTTCTGGGCCCGAACCTGGGGAGCGCGAGTACCGTCATGGCGCTCACGGTCCTGGTCCCGCTCGCGCTGGGCATCGCCTTCGATTTCTTCTGGATGCCCGCGCCGGACGACGTGTCCGTCCCGGACAACCGCCGCCAGCGAACGTAGTTCAACGGAAGAGACTACATCCGACGGCTGAAATGGCCGCGATTCCAGTTTGAATAGTTCTTTTTTCTGCTTGTCGTGAAGCTCACTGCCTGCGACCTCTCCCACCACTCTGGTCATAAAACGTACACAACATTCGTAGGGAACGCGGTAGACTCTCGCCGTCTCGTTGCCCTGGTCGTCATAGAGGGAGGTTATAAATCGAGTCACGAACGCCTCCAGATGCTCAATACTCCAGTCTTCGATAATTATGCCAGAAGCCGGTCGCTCGTCAGGGCCAGCAACCAACAGTTCTGGCCCGACCTTCGAATCCAGATGTAACTGGATAGTGATATTGATACTCCGTTGAAATACAAGACGGGAACCGAATCACAGCGTCTTAGCGCCGACGTTCGATTTCACTCCGGGCAGTCGCGAGGACTGTCTCGGGTGACTGGGTGGCGTCGACCCGGACGAACCGGTCGGGTTCTGCGTCTATCAACCGCTCGTAGTTGTCCTGAACCTGAGCGAGGTAGTCCGCCGCCTCGAACTTGTTCGTCGTCCCGCTGCGCTCGGCACCGGTCTCGGGAGCCACGTCGAAGTAGAGGGTTAGGTCGGGCGCACGCGTGAACGGGTCGTGGACGCGCTGGACGTAGGCCATCGGGTCCTCCACAGTTCCATCGAGGGTCACACCCTGGTAGGCGTAGCGCGAGTCCGAGTAACGGTCTGAGACGACGAGGTGGCCGGCGTCGAGCGCAGGGCGGACGACTCGCGAGAGGTGGTCGGCGTGGTCGGCGGTGTAGAGGAACAGTTCCGCAAGCGGGTCGGCGGCCTCGTCGCCGATGGATCGTTCGGCGGCCTCGCCGTACCAGGAATCGGTCGGCTCGCGCGTGAAAGTGACCGAGCCGTCGAGTTCCTCGCGCAGGCCCTCCCAGACGGTGGTTTTACCGCTGCCGTCGATTCCCTCCAGCGTAATGAGCATGTCGGTGTTGGGCGGGCGGTGTTTGTAAATCGGCCGTTCCCGTTCGGCCCGGGAGGCAGAGGGCCGGCCGCGCCGTCCGCTGAGACGGGTCGGCTTTCGGTTCCGCGACCGTGACGGGACTGCGGTCTCCGAGGATGGACACCGTGGGACGCCTCGACGGCAACGCCACTGCCGCGCTCTCAGCGAGGGGGACAGGCGGCACACGTTTTTATCGAGGGCAACCACGGACTCAGTCGCACGGCCAGTGCGGCCGCTGCCGGTTCCGAACCGTCGAACGGAGCGACGAGTGACGCAGTCGAACTCCATTAACGGGCGCGACCCGCCTGCGGCCGTTTCTCGTTCCGGGGGAAAGTCACGGGACACCGGGCCGCTAGCCGGTGTCTGACCGGTCGCGGTACTTTTAAACGCAGATAATTCGAACGGTGAGTCGTATGAACGTTCTCGTCGTTGGCGGCAGCGGTTTCATCGGAACGAACCTGAGTAGGGAGTTGAGCAACCGGGGCCACGACGTGACGGTCCTGTCACGTGAGCCGGAGAGCGAGGCCCTCCCGGCCGACGTCGACACGGTACGCGGTGACGTGACGGCCTACGATTCGATCGAGGGTGCCTTCGAAGACCAGGCTGCGGTGGTGTACCTGGTGGCGCTCTCACCGCTGTTCCAGCCCGAGGGCGGCAACGAGCGGCACGTCGAGATTCACACGGAGGGTGCGCGCCACGTCGTGCAGGCGGCCGAGGAATACGACGTGGACCGGCTCCTCCACATGAGCGCCCTGGGCGCCGATCCGGACGGGCCGACGGCCTACATCCGAGCGAAGGGACAGGCCGAAGACATCGTCACCGCCTCAGATCTCGACTGGGTAATCTTCCGCCCGTCGGTCGTGTTCGGGGAGGGTGGCGAGTTCGTCTCGTTTACAAAGAAGCTCACGCCGCCCGGCCTCGCGCCGCTGCCCGGCGGCGGAAAGAAGACCAACTTCCAGCCAGTCTGGGTGGGTGACCTCGTGCCGATGCTTGCGGACGCCATCGAAGACGACCCCCACGTCGGCGAGGTCTACGAGATCGGCGGCGCCGAGGTGCTGACGCTCCGGGAGATCGCGAAGATGGTCCGGGGGAGCATCATCGTCCCGGTTCCGATGGGGCTGGCTGGGGTTGGCCTCAAACTCGCGGGGTCGATTCCTGGGTTCCCGATGGGCGGCGACCAGTACCGGTCGTTACAGTTCGACAATACCACCAGCGACAACGATATTACAGCTTTCGGCGTCGACCGCCAGGACCTGACGAAGCTCGGCGAATACGTGGATTCGCGGGCGTAAGCACCCATTTTTGCTGCTTCTAATCCCTCATTAACCGGGCTGCTTTCAGGCGGTCGCGAATTAAACTCGGCGTTCTATTTGCTGATATTTGGGGGTAAAACTTATAGCCGTAATCTGATTGTTTCTTCTCACACGGAGACGATTCATGAAACTCGCGATGATCGGTTTCGGCCAGGCGGGCGGGAAAGTCGTCGACAAGTTCCTGGAATACGACGAACGAACCGGGAGCGGGATCGTCCGCTCCGCGGTCGCCGTCAATACCGCTAAAGCCGATTTACTTGGACTGGACCGTGTACCGGAGGACAATCGGGTGCTGATCGGGCAGGCCCGGGTGAAGGGACACGGTGTCGGCGCCGACAACGAACTCGGCGCCGAGATCGCGGAGGAAGATATCGACGAGGTGCAGGGTGCGATCGACAACATCCCTGTCCACGAGGTCGACGCCTTCCTCATCGTCGCCGGTCTCGGCGGCGGGACCGGGTCGGGTGGGTCCCCCGTCCTGGCGAAACATCTCAAACGGATCTACACCGAACCGGTGTACGGCATGGGCGTGTTACCCGGCGGCGACGAGGGTGGTATCTACACGCTTAATGCCGCGCGCTCCTTCCAGACGTTCGTCCGGGAAGTCGACAACCTACTGGTGTTCGACAACGACGCCTGGCGGAAGTCCGGCGAGTCCGTCCAGGGCGGCTACGACGAGATCAACGACGAGATCGTCAAACGCTTTGGTATCCTCTTCGGTGCAGGGGAGGTCGAACAGGGCGGCGCAGTCGCCGAGAGCGTCGTCGATTCCAGCGAGATTATCAACACGCTCGCAGGCGGTGGCGTCTCGACGGTCGGCTACGCCGCCGAAGAGGTCGAACCCAAGAGTGGCAGCGGCGGGTTACTCTCGCGGTTCAAAGGAGACGACAGCGACGACGGGATGGACACCGCAAACACTACCAACCGCATCACCAGTCTCGTCCGCAAAGCCGCGCTGGGGCGGTTGACCCTGCCTTGTGAGATTGACGGTGCCGAGCGGGCACTGCTCGTGTTGAGTGGTCCGCCACGTCACCTCAACCGGAAGGGGATAGAGCGCGGTCGAAAGTGGCTGGAAGAGCAGACCGGGAGTATGGAGGTCCGCGGTGGTGACTACCCGGTCCCGGAGTCCGACTACGTCGCCAGCGTCATCTTACTGTCGGGCGTCCACAACGTGCCCCGGATCAAGGAACTCCAGCAGGTGGCTATCGAGGCCCAGGATAATATCGACGAAATCCGGCAGGAAAGCAAAGCGAATTTAGAGGAGTTAGTCGAGGACGATGATGATGAACTCGATCCCCTGTTCTAAACGGAGTGTCGTCTTCATACTACTCGCGGTCGCGGTCGTTGGCGTGGTCGGGACAGCAGCGGCCGTTACCGTCACAGACGAGAACGTGCCACAGGAGGTTGAGTCAGAGGCCGAGACGAGCGCCACGCTGACGGTGAGTAATCTCTACGACGACGCCCCCAGCGAATGGACGCTCCGTGCGGAGTCGAACCTCACGGGAGACGTTACCTGGCAGCTCAGCAAAGCAAAGTTCGGGAACGCCGGAATCGAGAACGAAAGCGGGTCGGGATCGAGCATCGAGACGGCAGTCAGTCAGGAGAACGACGACGAGGAAATCACAATCAGCGTCTCCGGGACGATGCCCAACCGGAGCGAGTACAACTACGACCCCCGGCAGAACCTCTCTGCGATCACGCTCTACCGGGTGAGCGGCGACCAGCAAACCGAGATCGGCTCCGCCGACATCGAATACTTTACCGAGAACAGTAAGCAGGCCCGGCAGGCTATCGAGAGCGCACGGGAGGCCATCGATGCGGTCGGCGGTGATAGCGAGGCAGAAGACACCCTGCAGGGCGCCATCTCGTCGTACGACAACGAGAACTTCGGGAACGCAATCCGGCAGGCCGAAAACGCCGAAGAAGCGGCCCAGGAGACCCAACAGTCACAGCAGACGACCCAGTTACTCGTCTTCGGTGGCGCGGGTATCCTCGTGCTGGCACTGGTCGGTGGCGGCGTCTGGTACTGGCGCAACCAGCAGGACGACTACGACAAACTGCGCTGATGGACGTTCTCGTCCCCCTGGCCACCGACGAACCCAAGACGCGGCTCGCGGGGACACTCTCGCCGTCTGAGCGGTCGGCCTTTGCTCGCGCGATGTGTGCCGACGTGCTCGAAGCAATTAGCGGGCGTGACCACGACCCGCAGGTCCTCGCGACGACCGCCGTCGACGCGGACGCTCCCGTCACGGTCGACGACCGGCCACTGACGACGGCAGTAAACGCCGCGCTCGCGGACGCTTTCGACGGTGGGGCCGATGCGGTCGGCGTCGTCATGGCGGACCTCGCCCTGGCGACGCCGGCCGCAGTCGACCGGTTGTTCGAGACTGACGGCGACGTGGTGCTGGCTCCGGGCCGTGGCGCAGGGACTAACGCCGTCGTGACCCGTCACCCCGAGTTTCGGACGGACTACCACGGCGCGTCGATCCGCGACCACCGCGAAGCCGCTCACGATATTGGCGCCGACGTGACGGAGGTCGACAGTTTCCGGCTGGCGACGGACGTGGACGAGCCGGCGGACCTCGCGGAGGTCCTCCTGCACGGCGAGGGGCGGGCCCGCGAGTGGCTGGTCGACGCCGGCTTCGCGGTCACGGTCGCGGACGGTCGCGCCGAGGTTACCCGAGCCAATTGATGACCGCCGGAGTGCCCCCGATGGTCGTCCTCCGGCGTCGGTCGACGTTCGATGGCTGCCCGGTGTGGTCGAACGACCTGGGCGGCCGGTGCGGACGCGGCGCGGAGTCGGTCGACCGGTCGTGACGTGGCGGCCGTCGGCGGCCCCTCCCGAATGCGGAGGTGACACGTTTTTTGCGGTCCACGACACACACCTGAACGTGATCCCGGGGACCGACGAGTACGACGTCGATCTGACCGTCGCTGACGACGACATCGAGGAGTTGCTCGACGTGCGGCCGGCGGACGTGGACCCAGCCGCCAAACTATCCTTCTGCCGGAACGTCTTCGTGCCGCTGACGACGGCCTGCCGATATACCTGCACGTACTGCACCTACTACGACGCGCCGGGACAGGCCACTCTGATGAGCCCCGACGAGATTCGGGAGACGGTCCGGCGCGGCGCCGAGGCCGGCTGTACCGAGGCACTGTTTACCTTCGGCGACGACCCTGACGACCGTTACACTGCGATCCACGACCAACTCGACGAGTGGGGCCACGGCTCGATCCACACGTACCTGCGGGAGGCATGCGAGATCGCGCTGGCGGAGGGTCTGCTCCCGCACGCCAATCCCGGCGACCAGACCCGCGACCAGATGGCAGAAGTCGCGGACCTGAACGCCTCAATGGGCGTGATGCTGGAGACGACGGCGGAGGTACAGGCACACGGCGGGCCGCGCGGAAAAAAGCCGGGTCAGCGGCTCCGCACCATCCGGACGGCGGGCGAACTCGGCGTCCCGTTCACCACCGGTATCCTCGTCGGAATCGGGGAGGACTGGGCGGACAGAGCCGAGTCGCTACTGGCGATTCGCGAACTCGACGAGCGATACGGGCATATCCAGGAGGTAATCGTCCAGCCCGTCGTCGACAACGAGCGCTGGAACGGGGGGTCACCGAGTGTGGAGGCGCTCCGGCGGACAGTCGCGATGGCCCGGGCCTGTCTGCCCGAAAGCGTGAGTGTCCAAGTGCCACCGAACCTCGCACCTGCACGCGAGGTGGTCGACTGCGGAATCGACGACCTGGGTGGCGTGTCGCCGGTCACCGTCGATCACGTCAATCCCGACTACGAGTGGCCCGCACTGAACGAACTCCGGGCGGTCGCCGACCACGCGGGCGTCCCCCTGCGGGAGCGACTGCCGGTGTACGACCGCTACGCGACGGACGAGTGGCTCTCGGACCGCATCGTCGCGGCCATCGACGCTCCCGACGGGACTGGCGACCGATTCCGGACCGTCCGCGACCGCGGAACGAACCCGACGAGTGCGTCGTCCGATTGATACTGGCTCCGTGTATCAGACCGTCTTCTGTCTACTGCTCGGGCATCAACAGTGGAAATAACACCCGCTCTCGGGGCCGGAGCGGTGCTGTCGACTACGGACCACGTGTCCCGGTTCACGTGGGCGGCACCGGCGGTCGTCGGCTACGGTTCGTTTCTCTCGTTGGCGGACAAAAAACGGGAAGCGACTACCTGTACGTGACGGTCGCGTACGGAGTGGCACTGTTTGGAGCCGCATTACTCGTTCGCGTCAGGCGACGCCCGAAACGGCGCTCGGTTCGAGCTTTGACCTGGATGAACCAGCGGTCGACGCCACGTAGAGTCGCCCGGTCACCAGGACAGGGTGGCCGCGTCGTCCTCGGTGGGGCCAGGGGTGCGGTCGAGCGCGCGGAGTTCGCGGAACACGGTCGCTTCGATTTTGCGGAGGTGTTCGCCGATGTTAGCGGCCGAGCAACCGAGTTCCTCTGCCAGTTCCTTGTGAGTCGTGCGGCGTGGGTCAGCGTAGTATCCCTGCTCGACGGCGGCGGTGAATATTTCGCGCTGTCGCTCGGTGAGTTTCTCCAGCAGTTGCTCGGCGTCGGGATAGGAGGTCCCAGTCCGGACGATCTCCACGTCGATGGTCTCCGGTAACGCCGCGATTTTCTCGCGGAAGCCGCTGTCGTGCCCGACGTAAGTCACCTCCACAGTCCGTTGGTCGACGACGCCGACTGGCCACTTGACGAACACGTCGGAGGAGCGCCGAGTCTGCAGCAGCGTCCGCGCGAACTCCGTCGGGTCGACGGAGAGGTATGCGTACCACGTGCGTTCTCCCGAGAGACTACACTCTCGAACCGGGTCCGCGGCCTGCACGATGGACTCGAATCGGCCCCGGTCGCCGGTCCCCTCCGCGAGGACGACGAGGGTCCCGTCGTCGAGGAGGTCCGCCCGGTGGACCCGCTGGACAGACACGACGGGGTCGGCGAGCAACTCACCCACGAACGGGTGGAACTGCGGGGCGTCCAGCGAGAGTCGAACCGTCACATGTCGCATCGTCCGCTCGTTGTTCCAACTGTGAAATAGTTCTTTCGTTGATGCGAAGTGGAGAAGGGGGGATGGGGAATCGACCGGCGGCGTTGCTGGCCGCCGAATCAGGAATTCCCGGGCCGTACACTCCAGTTAGCCCGTCTGCAACTCTAGCGTAATCGGGGAGCCGTCTTGGGTTTTGACCCGCCTATTCAAAGTGGATTTATTACATTCGTTTCTGAGAGAGTATATGTATAAAAGACCGCGACGGTCGCGCGGCCGCTCCCGGACCGTCGAAGCCACGGTCGCCAGTCAGTTTTCGGGGACGAGTGGCGTCCCGTCGGCTTGAGGGCCGAGCCTCGGACCGAGGGTGTCGGCAGCGGGATCGACTCGGCGACGGTGTTCGTAGTCGGTCGACCGTTCGACGGGGACGCGACCGATGGCTGTGATCATGTCGGCGTACTCCCGGACCGAGCGACACTCTCCGAAGCCGCCGCCAGCGCGTTTCGTAATCTCCTCGCTGAGGATTGTTCCCATGAAGTCGTCGGCCCCGCAGGTGAGCATCTTCAGTCCCTGTGCATCACCGTACTTGACCCAGGAGGACTGGATGTGCTCGACGTTGTCCAGATAGAGCCGCGAGACGGCGATCATCAGTTCGTCCTCGTGGACCGTCGCCCCCGTGTCTACCATCCCGCGCTCGAAAAGCGGCGTCTCCTGGTGGACGAAAGATAGGGGAACGAACTCGGTAATCGCGCCGGTCCGGTCCTGCAGGTCCCGGATGCGGTCCAGATGCAGCGCCCGGTGTGCCTCGTTCTCGACGTGGCCGTACATGATCGTCGCCGTGGTGTCGAGGCCGACGGTTGCGGCCGCCTCCATCGCCTCCAGCCACTCACCACTGTCGATCTTACCGGGGCAGATGACGTTGCGAACTTCGTCGGACAGAATCTCGGCAGCCGTCCCCGGAACCGAGTCGAGTCCCGCCGCCTGCAGTCGGCGGAACACTTCCTCGTATGACCAGTCCGTCCCACGACGGGCGTGGTAAGCCTCCTCGGGCGTCATCGAGTGGACGTGGACGCCGTCGACGCTCATCGCCTCGATCTGTCCCACGTAGTTCCCCGGGTCCGTCTCGTACTCGGCGGGCGGTCGATAGTTCAGGTCGCCCCGCTCGCTGGTCTCTAAGATTTCGCGATGGTCGTCGTCGAGCGCGAACGCCGGGTGGAGCCCCGAGACCGAAGTCACCTCGTAGATGCCCCGTTCGGCCGCGCCAGCGACGATCTCGCGGGATTCGGCGGGCGTCTTCGTGAACCCATCGTGGTCGTCCTGATAGCTCGTCCGGAACTGTTCGGAGCGGTCCTTGAAATTACAGAACAGACACCCGGTGTTACACGCTGTGGTGACGTTGTTGTTGAGATTGGCGACGAACGTGACCTCCTCGCCGACCACTTCGGCGCGCCGACGGTCGGCGGCTTCGAGGACGCGTTCTTTGCGTGCGCGGTCGATTCCGGGTCGGTCGGTCCCGGTTGTGAGCAACTCAATCCCGTCGTCGACGGTGAGTCGGTCCCCGGTCCGGGCCTTTTCGAGCGCGTTCTCGAACGACTGGTCGGTCTGTGGGCGGTGCTGGAAGTCGAACTCGCCCCGCGGGACCGACGGCGTGACCGCATCAGGCATTGACTCGTGGCAGGGGCGGGACCGGTATATACGTGGCGCCATCTTTTTTCACGGGGGGTTCGCGCTCGCCCACGGCGAGCGCTCAACCCCCGTCAAAAAACATGGGTGAAAAAAGGCGGAACTCGCGCCACCGGCGCGAGTTCCGTGAACCGCGCTCCCTTCGGTCGCGCGGATGCTGGTGTGCATTGAAGAGCGTGTCTTTACCGACCGTACAGTACGTATGAGAACGTAAGAAATGCCAATACTCCTCCGCCAAAGAACCCAAGCAATATACCGTAGACTGGTCCCGCAGAACTCAGGATCGACATTAGAACAATAGCGACTGCGAGGGACCCGAAAAAAAGAAGCATACCCGTCTGCCACTCTTTAATAAACTCTACGAGGTTCTTCTCAGCCATACTTCAATCGTATTGAACAATCATCCTAACTTTTCCGGCGCTATGTTTGCACTCCAAATCTATCGGCATTTGCACACTATTCTCGCTGAAACTAGCATCCGCCACGCCTCTGACAAGTCCCCACTCGTTCCCTGCGGTCACTCGCGGGAATCCCGGAACTCGCGCCAGCGGCGCGAGTTCCGTCGTTTTTCCCCAAGTTTTTGCAACGGGGGGTTCGCGTCGCGAACCCCCCGCAGTAAAAAGTGGGTTCTAGTCGTCGGCGCCGATTCCGAGATTGAGGTCGGTCGCGTCCTCGTCCTCGATGTCCGTCCCGGGAATCGCGGCCTCCAGTTCGATCGTGACGGTACAGCCACGGTCGGTGTTCTCGAATCCGATGTCGCCCTGCGAGAGGTCGACGATCCAGTCGATCAGCCAGAGCCCGACACTCGAACCGTGTTCGAGGGCGGTCTCCTCCCGGCGTTCGAGGACCTCGACCTCCTTGTATGGGATGCCGGGGCCGTTGTCGGCGACCCGGACGACGGCGTTGTCGTCGTCACACTCGGCGGTGACGGCGACCTGTGGGTCGTCGGCCTCGTTATGCATCGCGGCGTTTTCGACGACGTTGTCGATGGCGTGGGCGAGCGCCCAGTGGGCGTGGACCGGACAGGTGTCGGGCAGGTCGGTCTCGAAGGAGACCCCAGGGAACTCCCGATGGGTGGTCTCGATGGCCTCGCTGGCCATCTCGGCGACGTCGAACTCACTACGGGTCCGTTTACCCGAGAGCAGTTTCTCGACGGTCCGGGCCTTCTCGCTGGCGTCGAGCAGGTTGTCGCTTTTATCCATGATGGTCTGGAGGCGTTCGGCCTGCAGGCCGGAGGTCTCCTCGGCGAGCATCTGTGCGTTTGCCTTGACCACGGAGAGGTCGTTTCGGACGTTGTGCCGTAACACGCGGCTGAGGACCTGCTTGAGCAGGTCGAGTTCCTGTTGTTGCTGCCGGAGGTCGGTCACGTCGTAACAGAGGACCGTCCAGCCCAGATGGTCACCGTCGTCGTCGAGGCGGGACACCCGGACGACGAAAGTTCGGGAGACACCGTTGATGCCGGTGGTGAACTCGTGACCGTCGAGTACGTCGGCGACCCCTGCAGGGGACGCGGCCGCGGTGCCGCTCTCGTCGCCCCGGATGCTGGGCAGCGACTCGGAGAGTTCGACCACACCGACGACACCGCGGCCGACGGCCTCGTCCGTAACTCCGAGCACGAGTTTCGCCGCCTCGTTCAGTTCGATGACGGTCCCGTCGACGCTGTAGACGAGAATCGCCCCGTCGATGGCTTCGATGAGGCTGTTTTCCGGCAGAGACACCACGTCGTAGTCGCTGAACCGGACCACTCCGAGGACGACGAAACTGTTGGCGAGGACGTAGACCAGCGGGTGAGGTTCGTACGGCAGGTCGAGGAAGGCAAAACCGACGGCAAAGAGGAGACCAGCTATGCCGCCGAGGACCAGCATCGTGTTGCGCCAGCGGTAAAGACGCTGGTCCGAACGCAGGGTGAAGCCGACGAGCAGTCCGACCATCCCCATCAGCAGGCCCAGCGAGTAGACACTCTGTGCGAGGGCGACCGGCCCGCTCTCGAAGGCAGGAGGCGAGAGCAAAGTGTTCGAGGTCGGGACGGACACCGACGACCAGTACAGCGAGTGTACCCCCGGTACCGCCGGGGCGGTGTTGGTCACGAGCAGGGCGACACAGACCGCCAGCGGGCCGCCGACCAACAGGAGCGCCGAGCGGCGGGCCAGCACGGCCCACTCGGTCCAGGCGACCACGAACAGGTACCAGAGGAAGACGACGACCGCCGCGAGAACGCCGAACAGTTTCCAGAAGAGTACCGTCGTCGTCACCGTCGGCGCGACCAGCGAGAGCAGGTACAAAAGCGACTGTAGGCTGCCGAGTACCGCGGCGGCGAGCAGATACTCCAGTCCCCGGACGTTCCGGTTCGTCCAGTACACGTACGCGAAAGCCGCCATCACGATCGTACTGAACAGGTACCAACCCGCCCACAGCGCGTTCGCCAGCATCCGTGCTATCGACAGTCGACCACAGGCCATCTTGTAGGTTCGCCCCGAATTTTCAGTTTTGATTCCACACGTGGGCGGCGTGCAATCACGGCGGCCGGCCGGCGCCCGTGGGGATAGTAACCCCTTAGTGACGCCGCGGGGACCAACGGACAATGACTGTTGTGACAGCCACGCCCGGGACCGGCCCCGGAGCGACGGGGTGTGACCGATGACGAGCGTCAAGGATTTTCGCGTCGAGCGACCGGCCACGGCGACCGAACTGGGGCGGGGCGCGTTCGTGTTCACCGACGACTACTCGGTGTTCGACTGGGGGAAGATGCCCGACGACATCCCGAACAAAGGCGCGAGCCTCTGTGCGATGGGCGCGTACAACTTCGAGTTGCTCGAAGACGCGGGCGTCCCGACCCACTACGAGGGCGTTATCAGCGGCGGTGAGGTGGTCCCGCTCACCGAAGTCGCCGGTCCGCCCCGGGAGATGGCCATCGAACTCACACAGGTTCCGGACCTGCCACACGACGGCCGCGAGTACGATTACGACGCCTACTACGCCGACGCGGGGGAGAATCACCTGATCCCCCTGGAGATCGTCTTCCGCAACACCGTTCCCGTCGGGTCGAGCCTCCGGTCCCGCGCCGACCCCACCGAGTTCGGCCTCGGTCACAGCGAGTGGCCCCAGAGAGTGGTCGACCTCCCCGAACCGGTCGTCGAGTTCTCGACGAAACTCGAGGCGTCGGACCGCTATCTCGCCCGGAGCGAGACCGACCGGCTTGCCGGCTCAGTCGACGTCGACCGGCTCGAGGCGCTCGCTCTCGAGGTGAACGAAATCGTCACCGAACGGGCCAGTGAGGTCGGGCTGGTTCACGAGGACGGCAAGATCGAGACGTTTTACTACGACGGCGAAGTTCGAGTCGCCGACGTGGTTGGTACCTTCGACGAGAACCGGTTTTCCGTCGCCGGACAGGAGGTCTCCAAGGAGGTTATTCGGCAGTACCACAAGCGGACCCAGCCCGAGTGGGTCGAGGCCGTCACCGAAGCCAAAGAACGGGCCAGAGCCGAGGACGTAGCCGACTGGAAGTCACGCTGTGAGCGCGAACCCGAACCGCTCCCGGGTCACGTCGTCGACGCTGCCAGAGACCTCTACACGGCCGGGACGAACGCCTACGTTGGGCGAGAACTGTTCGACGCACCGCCGCTCGACACGGCCGTCGAGACCATCCAGTCCCTCTAAGAACCCGACCCAGAGCCGGAGGGTCGGGGGCGGAGGAACCGCGCCGAAATCGGCCCGACGATACAGAGAGCCCCGCCGAACACTGTCGGAACTACCCACAGCGGTGCGTCCCAGATGACGAGGAAGGTAAGGAACGACAGACCCATGGCGACGACACCCCCGACAGGCGCGAGTTTCGGCTTCGAGAGCGCGAGCAGTCCCATCCCGGAGATGCCGACCCCCATGTTCATCACGAACAGGATCGGAACAATGAATCCGAATCTGTCATCCTGTGTCAGGTAGCCGACGGTAAGCATGCCGGCGAAGATGAGGACGACGCCCCCCAGTTCGGTCAGTTTGTTCGACAGCATTGTGCCTGTATTTTTCGTCGTGGATAATAAATGCACCCGAACAAATCTGGTATTTAATATAGTGGGGAGTCAGTTCGGGCCGTGTCGGGGACTCACTCGTTCCCACCGGCGTCCTGTCGGTCGGCCCGTTCACGGGTCACCACGCTCCCCGTTCGGTCGTTTGGGGCGTGCCGGTTCGCTCCGCTGTTCGGGCTCCTCCATCGTCGCTCGCTCTTCGGTCGCACTCCGGTCAGCCGTTCGACCGCGAGGCCAACTCACTCGCTGTCCTCAGTCGTCTGCTTCGCTTTCCTCCCCGCCCCGATTCGCTACAATCTCGCCGAGCCCGTCGATGGGCCGGTCGGGATTGGCGTCGTCAAGTACCTCGGGTGAGCCCAGTTGCACCGCGTCGGTGTCGAGGTCGTCGCGCAGGGTCGTCCGGCCGCGGTGGACCGAGACGGCGTCGTTGAGGTGGAGTGTGATCGCCTCGATGAGGGCTTCGGCTTCCAGCGGCTGGCCGATACGCTGCAGGTCCTCTTCGTTCGCGTCGTCGGGCACGTTGAACGCCCGCTGGGTGATAATCGGCCCCTGGTCGAGGTCGGTCGTGACGTAGTGCGCTGTGACACCGGCGATACGGACCCCCGCCTCGATAGCCTGCATGTACGCCGACGCGCCGGGGAACGCGGGCAACAGGGAGGGGTGGACGTTGATGATCCTGTTCTCGTACCGAAAGACCACGTCCGGGCTGAGGATGCGCATGTAGCGCGCCAGGACCACGAGGTCGACCTCGTACTCCTGCAGGAGGTCGAGCATGTGGCCCTCGTCGGGCGTCCCCTTCTCGTCGCCGACGTCGTGGAAGGGGACGTCGTACTTCTCGGCCAGCGGTCGCAGATTGGGGTGATTGCCGATGACGACGCGCACCTCCGCGCCGAGGTCACCGTTGGCCCAGGCCTCGAAGATAGCCTCCAGGCAGTGGGACTCCTTCGTGACGAGGACGGCCATGGTCTGGGTTTCGCGCTCGGCGGGGAACCGGACTTGGATGTCGACGCCGAGGTCCTCGCCGAGCTCGTCGGCGTCCTCCCGGAGTTTCGTTTCGGTGCAGACCATCTCGGACGTGTCGACGTGCATGGTCATCCGGAAGACGCCCTCCCTGACGGCTTGGTCGAGGTCCTCGATGTTGATGCCCCGCTCGAACAGCAGGGAGGTGACGTTCGCGATGAGACCGGTGTCGTCTTCTCCAACGACGGTGATCTCTGTCAGTTTGTGTTTTTTCACTGTAACCACCAGCTGGCACTGTCGGCGACCGCAGTCATGATATCTCTGTGCAACGCCCGGCGAAAAAGGTTGTTTTTCGATGTGCTGTCGGCCAACCGACGCGGCGGTCGTTTCACGGACCTGAAAGCTGCCATAGATATTTGTACGTGGTGGAGTTACGCCTGTACAATAGTGTATGCCGGTCACTGTGTTGTACGCTGACGGCGACGACCGGACCCGGACGGCGACAGCGAAAGCACTGTCCGGGGCCGGACTCGACGTCCACGAGGCTGCAAACCTCGAGACGGCATCGGAGACGCTCACGACAGTAGCAGTCGACTGTGTCGTGGCGGCGTACACCCTTCCCGACGGGGATGGACTGGAGCTGTTTACCACGGCCCGGGAGGCCGTGCCCGATACGCCCTGTATCCTCTTTGCCGACGTGACGACGGGTCAAGTCGACACGACTGGTTTCGAGGGGATAGTCGCGGAGTTCCTCACCAGGGGACACCCGAACGCACACGACCGGTTGCGGCGGCTGATCGACGAACTCGTCACACGGCGGAGTCAGGTTGGGTATCCGCTGCCGGACCATGAGGAAACGCGGCTCGCGGCGCTCAACCGGTACGACATCGAGGGACTGGCTGCACAGGAGGCGCTCGACCGGCTGACGGAACTGGCGTTGCGTCACTTCGGGGTCCACCGGGCGTTCGTCGGCATCCTCGACGAACACGAAGAACGGTTCCTCTCGTGTCAGGGTCCGGCTCTCGACCCGTTGGCGCGGGAGAAGACGATGTGCACCCACGCGATACTCGAGCCCGACGTGATGACCATCGAGGACACACACGACGACGCCCGCTTCGAACACAACGACGCGCTGGACCGGTTGGATATCCGCGCCTACGCTGGCGTGCCGCTTCACGGACCCGACGGCGCGGCCCTCGGGAGTTTCTGTCTCACCGACGACGAACCGCGGTCGTTCTCCGAGTCGGAGGTTCAGTATCTGCAGTTGCTGGCCGGCGAGGCGGCCGAGCAGCTAGATCTCAGGCGTCGCCTGCGAGCGGCACGGGGGGAGGGCGAACACCGATGAGTCAGGACGCACAGCAGCGCTATCAGTTCGACGAACTGCCGATCGAGCCAGTCCGGCCAGGGACGAACCTGCTCGTCGCCGGCCCACCGTTCGCCGGGACGAACGCGGTCGCGCTCCGGATGCTCGCGGCCGGCGAACGGGCCGGAGACGGGGTAGTCCTCGTCGCTGCCGACGATACAGGCACGACGATTCTGGACGATTACAGCGGCGTCGGCGGCACGTTCGACCGGGCGCGGATGGCCGTCATCGAGTGTGGCTCGACGAGCGGCAGTAGCGACGACACGAACATCAAAACTGTGCGCTCGCCCGGCGACCTGACCGGCATCGGCATCGAGTTCTCCTCGCTGTACGAGGGGCTGTACACCGGAGGCGTCGAGCGGGTTCGAACCGGGCTACTCTCGATTTCGACACTGTTGATGTACGTCGACGAACTTCAACCGGTCTACCGATTCCTCCACACGGTCACCGGCCGCGTCCGGTCGGCCGACGGAGTGGCGGCCTGTGTGGTCGACCCGAGCGCACGGGACGAGCGCACGGTCAGTTCGATCGCCCAGACGTTTGACGGTCGTGTCGACGTGCGCCGGACCGACGACGGCAAGCATCAACTCCGAGTTCGGGGTCTCCCCGACCAGCCAGAGGGCTGGCAGAAGATTTAATCGGCGCTGGTCCCGTCGCGGTCCTCTTCGAGGGTCACCAGTCGCTCGACCGCCGGCAACTCGGCGTCTCTCTCCGTCAGCACGTCGATACGTCGGCGCACCTTGTCCGTCGCGTACTCGATCAGCGGCGTCGGGTCGATGTCTTCTGTTCGGGTCGCCTCGACGGCCTCGGAGACGAACGGCAGCAGGTTCATCAGTGTGTCCTGTACGACGGTCTCGTCGACGCGCTCTTCGTGGATAAGGTGTCGAACTTTCTGCATCCCGAAGCCGACGTGTCGACCCTCGTCGCTCCGGATGTAGTTGATCCCCTCGACTAGCCCTTCGAGTTCGGGGGTGTCGACGTCGTCGTCGTAGACGTCGGGGCCACCGTCGCTGAACCGCGCGGAAATGCCGTAGTAGCCGGTTTGTGCCAGCACCGACTCGACGGTGAGGTGGTAGTGGCAGTATGCCTTCGCGCGGTTCTCGGGAGTGTCGTCGGTCAGAAGTCGCTCCATAGCTTCCTCCGTCCGGTCGAACAGTTCGACGTACCCCTCGGGAAAGTACCGCTGGTCGGTGGGCCGAGTGACCTCGGCGTCCTCCGCTCTCGCAACCGGATCGATGACTTCGCGCCAGTACCGGTCGAAAAACTGGGTGTGTTTGGCCTCTTCGTAGATCTGGGTGGAGAGAAACATCTGGTCGTCGATGTCGTCGAGCACCATCCCTAGCGGCATCAGGTCCTCCGTGACTGCTTCCTCGCCCGCCCCGAACAGCGCGAGCGTCGTCCGCAGTGCCTCGAACTTCTCTTCGTCGCCGTCGTGAGCCAGCAGGCGCTCGCGGTCCTGCTCGAGCAGTTCCTGTGGGACGTCCTCGCAGGGGTCCCAGTGGCGGTAGACGGCGTTGCGGAAGTATCCACCGGCGAACGAGTCCGGATCGATGCGCATGTCACGACTGGTGTCCCTGATCTGTGTCATGGGATGGTACTTGCCAACGCGGCACCCGTGATTAACCCTGGTGCCACAGTGTCGAGGGAGTTTTACACAGACCGACTTTCGGTAAGGTTCTTTTGATGTCATCTATCTAGAAATAAAGTTGGCATACGGTTAGAGATAACAAATGTTAACCTCGACGGTCACGCCAATCCTGACGATGACTACGTACACCGCGACCGTGACGGTCCGGCTGAAACACGGGGTGCTCGACCCGGAGGCCGAGACGACTCAGCGCCAACTCGAACGGCTGGGCTTCGACCTGGACGACCTCCGGTCGGCCGACCAGTTCGAGATCGACGTGGACGCCGACGACGCCGACGCGGCAACGGAGCGCGCCGACGAGATGGCCGAGCGACTGCTCGCGAACCCGACCATACACGACTACACCGTGGCGGTCGCCGAACGGGACACATGACCCCACTCACTCCCGCTCGCGGCCGACGGACGCTCGTCGCCCGCCCGGTCACAGTCGCCACCAGGGGGTGGCTCGTGTGACGGTCTCGGTGATTCAGTTCGGTGGGTCGAACTGCGACCGTGACGCCGTGCGGGCGCTCGGCGAACTCGGCGTCGACGCCGAACTCGTCTGGCACGAGGACGGACTCCTCAACGACACCAGCGGTGTCGTCCTCCCCGGCGGCTTCTCGTACGGCGACTACCTCCGGGCTGGCGCGATGGCCGCCCACTCGCCTATCGTCGCGGCAGTCCGGGAGGCCGCCGGGTCCGGGACGCCCGTGCTGGGCGTCTGTAACGGCGCACAAATCGGCTCCGAATCCGGACTCACGCCGGGTGCGTTCACCACCAACCGGAGCGCCCGCTTCCAGTGTGAGCACGTCCACCTTCGCGTCGAGAACGCCGACACCCCCTGGACCGCCGCCTACGAAGAAGGCGAGGTGATCGAACTCCCCATCGCTCACGGTGAAGGACGCTTCGAGGTGGCGGACGAGCGGTTGGAGGAACTCGACCGCGAGAACCGAGTCCTGTTCCGGTACTGCGACAGCGAGGGGACCGTCACCGAGGACGCAAATCCCAACGGCTCGAAGCACAACGTCGCGGGCGTGCTCGGCGAACGGGACTCGGTCGCCGTGCTGATGCCCCACCCCGAACGGGCCGCACTGCCCGACATCGGCCCGACGGACGGGCAGGGCGTTCTCGAAGGATTCACCGAATAGGCGCTTCCAGCCCGCGAATATCTATCGCTCTTTTTTCGGGAATGCGACGAGGACTGAAATTTTGTCGGCCCGTAGTTCGAGTATGGCGACGACAGACGGGGCCGTCGGGAACGAGCGTGTCTGACTGGTCGAACGCACCTACGGCGACGACGTCTCTGCGAACGAAGTGAGTCGAGGCTGGTGAGAGTTTGCTCTCACGGTGAGCAGAACAGGGTCATTCTGACCTACGCCACGCCGGACGACCGGCAGGAGTATTGCAAGGAGCGCGCCCTGACGGGTTTCACTGGTCCCGGACGGGCCACGACGGTGTCACTGGAGACCGAACCGGAGAACCTCGGAACCGCCGGCGACCCGGACACCCAGGCGCGCTACGCCGGCGAAGTCGAGCGGATGATCGAGAGCCACGACCCCGACGACACGCTGTAGTCGACGCTCACCCTCCGCCTCGCGGGTCCTCCCTCCCCGCTCGCCCTCCGCCTCGCGGGTCCTCCCTCCCCGCTCGCCCTCCGCCCAGCACACTTATAAATCAGCTGTCCGACGTGTTCGGTAGGTGATTCAGGTGTCGAACATCGTACTCACAGCCGTCCTACTGCTCGTCGGAATCGCCCTGACAATCGGCGGCGTCTTCCTCTACCGGGCCGGGCTGAAGCTGTTCGGCTTCCTGCTTGGCGGCGGCGCGGGCTTTTTTACGGCCAGCACTGCCGGTCTGGGGCCGATCCCCACCGTCGCCGTGATCCTGTTTTTGGGGTTCGTCGGTCTCGCCATCGCCAACAAGGTGTACCTCATCATGCTCGTCGTCCCGGGTGCGGTGACGGGCTTTGGCGCGGCGCTCGCGCTGACGAGCACCTCGATGAATCCACTGACGAACCTGTTGGACCCCGTGATTCTCGCCGGGCCGGTCATCGGCGCGGTCCTGGCGGTACTCCTCCAGAGGGTCGTCGTCGTGTTCGTCAGCGCGGCCTGGGGCGCGGTGCTGATCTGGGCCGGACTCGACGCCGGCGCGATCGTCGACCCGCTGGCGAGCCTCTCGGTGCCGACGCCACCGACCTGGACTGTCGCGCTGATTGCCGTCGGCGTCGTCGTCCAAATCGGGACCTGGGCACTGCTTCGGCACTACGACGACGACGAACTCAAGGCGAAAGTCAAGAGCCTGCTGGGCCGTGGCTCCGGTGGCGGGAGCCAGCCCGAAGGCGGTATCTGACTGCGGGGCGGGTCGACACCGTTCGAGAGTTCGGGACAGCATTCATCAAGAATCAAGGCGGATACCTCAGGGCTTGACCCCGAGGAGGAAGCCGACACTCTATGACACATTCTACGTTCGATAGCCAACCGACTCCCCACTATATTATATAGGTTTGAGTATCTTCAACTATACTTATGAAATATGGGGGTTGTCCGAAACATCCAAATAAAGCTCGACGTTTCCGAGGACGACCACAAAACCCTCGATGAGACGTTTGAGCAATTCCGTCAGGCGGCCCAACACGTCGCTGACCACGGATGGAACGACAACCCCTACGAAATCACGGACACGAAGAATACGCTCCACGACGACACGTATTCTGACGTTCGTGACAAACTCTCCCTACAATCCAGTCTCGTCCAGAGTGCCCGCAACCTTGCAGCCACAGCACTCGGGAACTGCAAAGACCGTATTATCAAAGACGGTGAAAAAGCCAGCAAACCCGAGTTCAAAGGCACAGTCGTCGTCTACAACGGTCGAACCATCACCTACAATGACGACCACGTATCTCTCGCCACCGTTGACGACCGCGTGACTGCCGAATACGTCACACCAGTCAACGAGGAAGGGACGCCGTTTGAGGACTACTGGACTGACGAATGGGAGAAAGGCGAAGCAACGCTCCACAAACGTGATGGCACGTACTACCTCCACGTCGCCGTGAAGAAAGAAGTTGAGTCTGATTCTACCGACGAACAAACCCAAAACGGAGTGGTTTTGCGGGTCGATTTGAACGTGGATGGATACCTCGCCGTCACCAGTACCGGAGCGTTCCTTGGCAACGCAGACTGCCTCAACCACAAGCGCGACGAGTACGAACGTCGTCGCGGAAACCTCCAACAGACAGGCACTCGGTCGGCACACCTCACCATCAAGAGTATCGGGTCACGGTTCGCTCGGTGGAGTGCTGATTACCTCCACAGAGTCTCAAAAGCCCTTGTTCAAGAAGCCGTTGAAAACGACTGTACGGCTATTGCGTTCGAGAACTTGAAGAATATTCGAGAACGCATCTCAAACGGTTCAAAGTTCCAGCAGTGGGCGTTTCGTGAACTTCAACGTCACGTCGAATACAAAGCTGAAGAATATGGTATCGACGTGGACGATGTAAAGCCACACTACACGAGTCAACGGTGTAGTCATTCTGAATGTAGCTTTACTCACGAAAATAACCGTGACGGTGACGAATTTAAGTGTCTGAAATGCGGGAAGGAACTACACAGCGATTACAACGCCGCTCGAAACGTCGGGTGGCGTCTTGTTCAGCACTGGCTCAAGTCTGGTGCTGAACGAGCCACCAGTCAACTGGCTCTGAAGTCAGGGACAGTGAACGCGAATGGTCACTTTCGACCTACTGCACTACGCAGGTAAACAGCCTCGGGCACGGTGGCCCGAGGCTTTTGTAATTCCCTCAGCCGTGCGCTAGCACTCCCTGCTTGGCAAGCGAGCGGGATGAGGTTGGGCGGCTTACGCGCCCCGACCCGGACAGACGCACCAACCTGACTTGCGGTTGGGTTTTGTGAGTCCGGTAATTCGTAGTGTTACCGTCGAGTTTCGCCTTCTCACGCCACGCAATGTTCACCGACGCATTCCGGTCAGCGTGGTCTTGAACCACGTCACACTCGTCGTTCGTACAGCGGAATCGCCGCCCCTGCCGATACCCACGCTCACCACAACACGAACACGTCTTTGAGTTGTAGTAAGCGTCCACCGTATCCGTGGGAATCTCTCGCCATGTCGCCTTGTACGAGACGAACGCCTCGAACTTGTGGAACGGCAATTTGTGCAATCGACGGTTCATATACGTCCCGTACTTGATTTCGTCGCGGATGCCGCTCATATCCTCGAACACGACAACCGGTTTCGGGAACTGCTCCGCGAACTCCACGACAGCACGGGAGAGACGGTGCAACACCCACTCGGTGAATCGCTCTTCTTTGTCACCGAGTTTCCGGTGGATACTCGCCTTGCCGTGTTCCTGACACCGAGTGGTGATGGTGTGGTAGCGTTGGCGTTCCTGCTTGACTTGTCCGTAGTCGAGGACGAGCGTGCCTTTCGTCCGCATCGTCTCGCGTTCGAGGGCAGTAAGTGCGACGTTGCGCTCGTTGATGTCTACGCCGACTACAGTATCAGCGGTTTCTGGTTCGGGCACGTCGAACTCGCGTGTGACCGTGACGTGTAGGTAATACACGCCATCGCGGTACAGGAGTTCGGCCTGCCCCACATCCACCTCATCCGACGCGAGAGCGTCTCGAAGTTCATCCATCGCGTCCGGCTCGCCGCGCAGGTGTCCTTTCACCTTCTTGTAGGGTTTCGGGCTGATGCGGAACTGGACGCGGTTCGTGTCGTCGTCCACGGTGAGACGGTAGCCTTCCGTGTGCGCCATCACGAGCGGGTACGCGCCCGGTTTGTCCGTACTCGGCGGCGTCGGTTTGCCGCCATCAGGGTCGTCTTGGTTTTCCCACCACTCTTTGAGCGATTGGTAGGAGTCCCACGTTTGGAGGGCTTTGCCGACGACCGCGCACTTGTTGTTCCGCAAGAAGTCGTCGCGGTCAACCTCTCGCTGTATCTCGGTACGATTGTACCCGCGTTGTTTGAGGCGGATGGTGTCGTTGAATATCTCGCGTGAGGTGAGGCGGGCGTCGTGAAGCCACGACCGTTCACCAGACGCTATGTGGAGGCGCGTCTGAATCGTCTTCGTGGCTTTCTCACCCATACGTTGACAATTGTTCCAGACTGTCATAAATGTAGGGATTAGGAATGGAAGAATACCGTAGTCATGCACATTCGGTTAGTTCCTGCAAGTATCACTTCGTCTGGTGTCCCAAGTACCGCCACCCGGTTCTGGATGTACTGGAGGACGATATGCGAGATTTGTTTGGTGAGACTGCTGACCACTTTGGGCACGAGATTCTGGCGTTGGAGATTGCGACGACCACGTACACCTGTTCGTGCAAACAGACCCGAAGCACAGTCCGGCGGACATTGCTCGGCAATTCAAGTCGTACTCTGGCAAGCATTTGCTGGAGCGGCGTCCCGAGATTCAGGAGGCGTATTTTTGGGGTGGTGGATTCTGGAAGGTCGGCTACTACGTGGGGACGACGGGAGCAGTGTCGGAAGAAGTGGTTGAACGGTATATCGAAGAGACGGAACAGGCGCCGGAGTGACGCGCTTCACCCCCGCCCACGGTGGGGCGGGGAACTCGCGCTGCTTTTCGTTTAGAGTCCGGTAGTATAGAATAAAGCACAATCTCTGCTACAAACGTTCTCTTTTCTAGAAACCTCGGCGCGAAACGCGCCGGGTACATTCCCCAGTTCCCTTTCTTCCATTGT
>NZ_JAQCNH010000069.1 GCF_028275115.1 Halorientalis sp.
TCGTACTCCCCGACGGGGAGCGGGTTGTCGCCACCCTGTCCCTCCCGGACCTCGACCGACTCGATGCTGTCGGCGGCGTCGGTCACCCACAGTCCGCGCTCGGTCCAGTACGGGGGCGCGTGGTCGTCGAAGGGCGCGTTCCGACCGAGCAGGTGCGTGTTCGCGGCGAGGGTGACGCGGTCATCGTCGTTCCCGTCCACGACGGTCGCGGTGATGTCCACGTCGTCGCCGCGGGTGTGCACCTCGAACTCGTCGACGTCCTTGAGTCCGATCGGGAGCGTGACGACGCCCGACTGCCCGGTCGTGAACGTCGCACCCTCACGGCCCTCGTCGAGGAAGCCAGCCCCGCGACACGTACAGCGGACGATCTCAGTCGTCGCGGTCGCGGTCGCGTTCCCGGCCTCGAACTCGAAGGTGTACGGCTGGGTCACGGCGGTCGTGAAGTTCGCCAGGATCGTCGCGTTCCGGTCCAGCACGCGCATGCGGAACAGGCCGCCCTCGGTCTCGCCGAAGTCGGCGACGGCCGGGTCGTCTGTCGCCAGTTCGTCCGCGAACACGTCGGCCAGCGTCGAGGAGTCGAGTTCCTCGCTGCGAACCGTCACAGTGTAGTTGGCCCGGTTCGCGGTCAGCGTCAGCGGGTTGTGCGTCTCCGAGACCGTCACGTCGCTGGAGGGCCACTGCGGGGCCGCGAACGACGCGTCCAGGGTCAGGTCCCCCGTCGCGTTCGTCGTGTCGGTCGTGTTCGATACGCCGTCGTCGGATTGTGCCGCGGCCGGCCCCGTTGCGACGACCGCGACGCTCGCGAGCGCGAGCGCACAGAGGGCCAGGGCGGCCACGCGCTGTCGTGTCGTGGTCATCGTTTTCGTTCCACCCGATTGGGGGTTTCGTTCAGGGCGGATACTGAAAAAGTATTCAGCAGATACGAATGGTTTTTGATGTCAGTTCGAGTGACAGAGTATCGAACAGGAATCGGGACGGGATCAGTCGTCGAAGACGGTCTGGATGTGGCTGAGTGCCTCCTCACCGTTCTCCCAGTCGACGAAGACAGCGACGGAGGTGGCGCTGGTGATCACGTCCTGGACGTTGATGTGCTCGTCCGCGAGGGGGGCGACAATCTGGTTGACGATGCCCGGTTGCGTCTGGAGTTCGCCACCGGTGACCCGGATGACGGCGTACGGGTCGTCGACGGTGACCGAGGAGAGCGTGCTCGACTCGACGACCTCGTCGTGCAGCAGCGTCTCGGCCTCCTCGGCGTGGTCGTCGTTGATGTAGAAGGTAATCGAGTCCATCCCGGAGGAGACGGCGTCGACGTTGATGCCGGCGTCGGCCAGGGCCGTCGACAGTTTCGAGAGGATGCCCGGTTCGTTCCGGACCGCGCGGCCGGCGACGGTAAGACAGGACATCCGGTCTTCCTGCATGTCGATGAGGTTCTCGAACTGTCCCTCGATGGAAGTCCCGCCGGTCATGATATCGCCGTGCTGGTAGTGGACGACGCGGACGCTCATCTCCTCGCTTTTGTAGGTCAGGGCACTCGGGGCGACGACTTCGGCACCGCGGAACGACAGGTTGCGGAGTTCGTCGACTGTGATCTCGCCGACGTTACGCGCACCCTCGACGACACGGGGGTCACCGGTCATGACGCCTTCCACGTCGGTGACGATGACGACTTCGTCAGCGTTCATATGTTTCCCGAGCATGACGGCCGTCGTGTCCGAGCCACCACGGCCCAGCGTCGTCACGTTACCGGCGTGGTCCTGTGCGAGAAAGCCAGTAACGACCGGCACCAGGTCGTCGTTGTGCATCTCCTCGGCCAGAACCGTCGCGCGTCGTGTGGTCTCCGCCACGTCGACTTCGCCGTGTTCGTCGGTGATGACCGGCCAGTCGTCGCTCCCCGGTTCGAGGAAGACGGCGTTGACACCGCGGGCCGAGAGCGCACCCTTCAGCATACGGACGGAGGTGCGTTCACCCATGCTGACGATCTCCGCGCGGTCGGCCTCTTCGGCCTCGTACTGAATTTCGTCGATCAGGAAGTCGGTCGTCGACCCCATCGCACTGGCGACGACGGCGACCTCGTGGCCTGCCTCGACAGCCGCCGAGATCGAGTCGGCGGCCCGGTTGACCCGGTCACCGTTCCCCAGGCTCGTCCCACCGAATTTTGCGACTACGCGCATACGATCACCACCACCGGCGTGCGTGCGTTACTCATGTGCCAGCGTTGACCAGCCCCCGGCATAACTGTGTTCATTAGCAACGGCTGGGGGCCAAACGCCCGGTTCGGACGGGCGCCGCGGAGCAACTATTTTCCCCGGAGAGCGCCATGCACAAACATGGACGTCCGTGATGCCGTGGAGGCCGATGCTGGCCGGCTGTCGGAAATGACCGACGCCCCGACAGACGTGATGCGCAACCTCGTCCACGACCGGACAGTCCGGGTCGCCGAGCGGGGCGACGAGATCGTGGGTTTCGTCAGCTACGACGCCCGCGCACAGACCGTCCACGTCACACAGTTGGAGGGTGAACCCGCGGTCTGTGACCGGTTGCTCGAAGAACCCGTCCGGTTCGCCCGCGGCGAGGGGATGGCCGTCGAGTTGCTCGTCCCCGAACCCGACGACGTGGTCCAGTCGGCCGCCGACGACGCCGGCTTCGATCGCGTCGGCTCCGGACCGCTGTTCGAGGGGACACCGACAGTGAAGTACCGGCTGGATGGGTAACGGAGCACGCGCCGTGTTCAGGCGAACTTCCGGATCGTCAGGTCGAGCGTGTCGAGGTCGACGATGGGGGCCATCGCACAGTCGGGGTCGATGTTGACGCTCTCCTGAAACGGGGTTTGAGCCTGCCAGCACCCGCTGTTTATTGTGAGAACGTTGTGGTACTTGCCGTAGCCGAACTTGTGGACGTGGCCGGCGTGGAAGACGTCGGGAACCTCGTCGATTACGAGGTGGTCTTTCTCCTCTGGCGCTAGCCGGGTGTGGCCGCCGAACTGCGGCGCGACGTGGCGTTTTTTCAGCAACTGTGACATCGCCTTGTGTGGCTCGTCGTAGTTTGCCTTCTCGTCAGGCAACTCCGCGATCACCTCGTCCAGCGAGACACCGTGGTACATCAGAACGGAGACGCCCTCGACGGTTACCGTCGAGGGGTTGGACGTGATTCGGCAGTCGTGAGCCGACATGATCGCCCGGAGTTCCTCGTCGAACCCGGGTTGTGGCTCGGCGAGTCGGACGGCGTCGTGGTTGCCGGGGATCATTACGACCTCCATGTCACCCGGAACCTCCTTCAGAAACTCCGAGAACGCCCGGTACTGGTCGTAGATGTCGACGATGTCCAGTTCCTCGTCCTGGTCGGGGTAGACGCCGACGCCTTCGACCATGTCGCCCGCAATCAACAGGTACTCGACCCGCTCGGCCTCGTCGGTGTAGAGCCAGTCGGCAAACCGCGACCAGGCGTCGGACATGAACTCCTGGCTACCGACGTGGATGTCGCTGACGAGAGCGGCGCTCACCTCCCGGTCGGCCGTTGAGGGCTGGTATGTGCGCGGAATCTCGGGGAAGTAGATGTCGTCGACAAACAGGATGCCGTCGCCGTCACCGTTGTCGTCCGAGAGCGTCCCCTCGACGGCAATCACCTCGTCGTGGAGCAACTCGTCGACCTGTTCTGCGGTGTCCCGGTCTTTCATGACCAGACAGGGGTAGACCCCGTTCGTGTCCTCCAGTTCGACCAGCCAGTGCCCGCTGGCCGTCGAACGGATGTCCGAAACCATCCCGACGATAGCCGCTTCGCTCCCCCCTGTCATCGCCGAGAGCGTGTTCGTCGGCCGGTGGTTGACCCGACCACGCAACTGGCCGTTGAGTCGCTCGTAGCGGTCACGGAACACGGCCACGAAGTCGCTGTACTCACCGGTCCCTGTCGACTGGCCGGTCATGTCCCCTTTGACCGTCAGGTCGTGCAGAGACGTGTCGACTGGTCGCTCGCCGGTCGTCGAGGAACCCGTCGCCCGACGACCACTCTCCACGGCGTCCGATCCGGCCACGTTCGACGGCCCCGCCGCGTCGGCAGACCCCTCTGTTTCAGGTGGAACGTCGGCCTCCGATCTAACCGACGTATTCGGGGTCGTTCCAGTCGAAACGGGGGGGTTGAACTCCGTGGCGTCGGTCGTCGTCGTCGGACTCGGTCCCGTGGGGTTTGCGGCACCCTCGGAGTCCGGATCCGTCGTTTCGGTTGTGGAGTCGTCCGCGGTGGTCCCGGCTGTCGGGCGGTCGGGGCGGGCCTGGGACTCGGCCAGCGCCGCCTCGACGTGTTCGGCCGAGAGTTTGATCGCGTCGTCGGGCGCGGCTTCGAGTGCGCGCTCGATGGCACCGGCCGGGTCGTCGGCGTTCGCGAGCAGAGTGACGGCCTCGCGGTCGGCGTTGTACCCTCGCGTGGCGAGTGCGCCGACGATGCGAGCGGACGTCTCCAGTGGCACGAATCCACAGAGCGGGTGACGAAGCTAAAGCGTATCGGACCCGGAACTCTCCGGCGATCACGGAGAGGCAGAAAGTTGAAGCGTGGTTCGGCACAAGCAGGTGACAATGACCGAGCCCAGCGACGAGGGGAGACGCCGGGGGCCGAACCCCCCCGACGACGGCGAGCGTGGCGGGTCGTTCCTCGACGATTTCGCCACGAGCGTCCTGGCGGTCGTCGGTATCGGCGTCTTGCTGTTCGCCATCAGCGGCGTCTGGCCGCCGATGGTCGCCATCGAGAGTGGAAGCATGCAGCCGAACATCGGGGTCGGCGACCTCGTGTTCGTGATGGAAGAAGACCGGTTCTCCAGCGACCGGGCCATCGAAGGGACCGGCGTCGCAACCGTCTACAGCAGCACCGGGAGTGACTACCGGAAGTTCAACAAAGCGGGTGACGTAATCGTCTACGAACCCGACGGCGACGGGCGAGCGACGCCGGTTATCCACCGCGCCCAGTTCTACGTCGAGGAGGGAGAGAACTGGTACGACGCGGCTGACCCCAAGCACCTCCCGGAAGACGTCGACTCCTGTGACGACCTCGAGCACTGTCCCGCGGAACACGACGCGTTCATTACCCGCGGGGACAACCCCCGGACGAATATGCAGTACGACCAGGTTCAAGGCGTCTCCAGACCCGTCAGGCCCGAATGGGTGATCGGCACTGCCGAGTTCCGCGTGCCCGGGCTCGGTTGGCTCCGACTCAACTTCCAGACCAGTCCGGTCGGGACCACCGATGCCATCGCGGTAGCAGCCTGAACGTCGGCGACGCGTCGCTCAGTTGTCGAACCGCGCCTGGACGAACGGCTGGACGTCCTCGATGTCGCCCAGTCGGGAGTCGCTGAGCAGGACCGCTTCCGTCTCGTCGGTGGGGACCGAGAGGCTGATTTCTTTCGTGCGACCGTACCGACCCTTCGAGACGACGACGGCGTTGACGATTCCTAGCATGTCCAGTTCCGAGATGAGATCGGTGACACGGCGCTGGGTGAGGGTGTCGGCGTCGATCTCCTCGCAGAGGCGCTTGTAGATGTTGTACACCTCTCCCGTGTTGATGTTGTGGACGCCGTTTTTTTCGAGGAGGATGATGGCGAACAGGACCAGCTTCGACTGCGTGGGCAGTGTGCGGACGACTTCGACCACGCGGTCGAGTTCGATTTTCTCCTGGGCGCGGCGGACGTGGTCTTCCTCGACGCGTTCGGTCTGGCCCCGCTCGGCGAGTTCTCCCGCCGTCCGGAGGAGGTCCAGCGCCCGGCGGGCGTCACCGTGTTCCTGTGCGGCGAAGGCCGCACACAGTGGAATCACGTCGTCGGAGAGCGCAGCCTTCTCGAAGGCGTCGTCGGCGCGGTGCTGGAGGATGTCTCGGAGCTGGTTGGCGTCGTAAGGCGGGAAGACGATCTCCTCCTCGCCGAGACTCGACTTGACGCGGGGGTCGAGGAAGTCGGTGAACTTCAGGTCGTTGCTGATGCCCATGATAGACACCCGTGAGTTGCCGAGTTCGGAGTTCATTCGGGAGAGGTTGTACAGGGTGTCGTCACCGGATTTCTCGACGAGCTTGTCGATCTCGTCGAGCATGATGACGACCACGCGCTCGTGGTAGTCGACGGCCTCGAAGAAACTGTTGTACACGCGGTCGGTCGGCCACCCTGTCATGGGCACCTCCTCGAACTCCGCGCGGTCCTCGTCCAGGTCCGCTATCAGTGCGTTCAGTCCGTCGAGGGTCTCGACCTCGTCGATGCCGGGACTGGAGCCCACCGATACCCCTGTGTCGAGTGCGCTTCCGTCGGCCGATTCGAGGACTGAGATGTCCTCGGCGGCCCGCTCGTGAAGTTGTTCCAGTTCGGTGATGCGGTCGTCGATAACCTCTCGATTGTTGTGAATGAACTTGTTGGCCAGTTGCGCGAGGACACGGTACTGTGTGTCCGTGACCTCACAGTTGATGTACTGGACCTCACAGGGGACTTCGTACTTCTGGGAGGTGGTTTCGAGTTCCTCGCTGACGAACTTCGCGCTCGCGGTTTTGCCAGTCCCGGTTTTTCCGTAGATGAGGATGTTCGACGGCGTGTCCCCGCGCAACGCCGAGACGAGGATGGTCGCCATGTTGTTGATCTGCTCCTGTCGGTGAGGGAGTTCTCGCGGCGTGTACGACGGGCGTAGCACCTCTTTGTTCTCGAAGATAGGCGCGCCGCTGAGCAGGTCGTCGAACAGCCCACGGGAGGCCTCGTCGAGGTCGCCGTCCTCGTCGGCGTCGTCGAGTGTCACGTCGTCCAGCGACGAGTCGGTATCGGTCGTCCCGACGTCGACACTAGATCGGTCCTCGTCAGCGGTCTCGTCGACCGGCGCCTGCTCGGCGGACCCGTCTCGCCACTCTGACTCCCCCACTCCCGTGTCCGGTCCGTCGGATTCTTGCCCACTATCTGTCATATACGAACCCCTCTGTTTCAGGTGGAGAGGCGCACCCTGCGTCCCAGTAACGGTCCGTGACCGTACGGAGAGCCGTTCTCCGTGGGAATCGGGCCATTCGGGGACGTCCAGTTGAACCACAAGAACCCGTGGTTGACGACCTATTAAATATTTCGATTGTTGAGGGATCAATAGGTATCAGTATACGGTGATTGCGACAGATTTCAGACCGGGCAGTCGGTGGTCTCGGTCCGGAGCAAACGGGACGCGAGTCGGGGGTGTACCTGTAGTTCGAGTGACGTGGGGTGAGCCGCCAGGGTGGCGTTCGAGTCCGAAGCACGAAGCGGCGGACCGTCAGTGCGAGTAACTGATCGTTGGCGGTCGCAGTCGTTGCCCGCGATGACTCGTGCTGTACGAGCTGGGTAATACGTGTGCCGGTGAGACGATTGGTGTAGACCGGAACAGAAAGGGTACGCCGAGTGAGAGCAGCGGCGGTCCGGTTGGATGGGGCCGTTGATCACGGTTCGACGGCCGTCGGTCACCGGGACAGGAGTTGTCGACTGCTCCCCGTCCAAAGAGCGGCCGAACCGGGAGAACAGTAGGAGTTCTGCGCGGGAGTTCGGCTCGACAGGAGGAGGAACGGTGAAACCCCCCACCCCTTCGTTTCGGGTGGAGTGGAGAAAGAATGGGTGGGGGGACCCCCCTGTCTAGAGAGGAAAAAGCATAAGTAATTACAAAAAAAACAGTATCTGCAAACTATCAAAATCTGTCTTCTTCTAGTGGAGCTAGTACATTGCTAGACCACAGTGAGAAGAACTGTCTAGTACAGCGAGAACTAGGGCTAGAGGGCCGCTTCCGCCTGGAATGCCGCATTCCTTGGAGCAGTCAGTCTCTTCCCCCCGGCCCGTCGTTTCTGCTGTTCCACCTGAAACGAAGGGGTGGGGGGATCCAGTTCCGTCCACTCACACCCGGTCCTCGAGGCGGTCCGCGGGAGACAGTATCGTGGTATCCACTCTCGTTGGCAGCACCTGCACCGATTCGGGTCCGCACCGTCCCGTCGACCTGTCCGTCCTGTTGCGCTCCGTCTAGCCCGACTGCTCCCCATCTTCCCCGCACAAGTCGCCTTTCCGGGCCGGGGAGACTCGTCTCTCGCTGACTCCGGGCCGTATCTCCACCCCGTCCCCGTGTTTCGACGACTTACACCCTCACCACGTGCCCGCTGTCCGGGCCAGACAGTGTCTGAATATTTATGTATGTCTGACGTACACTTAAGTTGATTCGGTCGGGAAATACCCGCAGAAGCTCTCTCACGGAGAGAGCGGGAGGCCCAGGATGGGACTGATCACGGACATCCGAGACAGTATTTCGTCGTTGTTCTCGGCGCAGGACCCGAAGCGAATCGGCATTTACGGTCCACCCAACGCCGGGAAGACGACGCTGGCGAACCGCATCGCTCGCGACTGGACAGGTGACGCTATCGGCCCGGAGAGTCACATTCCACACGAAACACGCCGCGCACGCAGGAAGGAGAACGTCGAGATCGAGCGCAACGGCAAGTCGGTCACCATCGACGTGGTCGACACGCCAGGTGTGACGACCAAGGTCGACTACACCGAGTTCCTCGAACACGACATGGAGAAAGACGACGCCGTCCGTCGCTCCCGCGAGGCCACGGAGGGTGTCGCGGAGGCCATGCACTGGTTACGCGAGGACGTCGACGGTGTCCTCTACGTACTGGACTCGACGGAAGACCCGTTCACACAGGTGAACACGATGCTGGTCGGCATTATCGAAAGCCAGGACCTCCCCGTCCTGATCCTCGCGAACAAAACCGACCTCGAGGGCTCGAACGTGCGCCGTATCGAGAACGCATTCCCCCAGCACGAGACGCTGCCCCTCTCGGCGCTAGAGGGCGACAACATGGACGAGGTCTACGACAAGATCGCGGAGTACTTCGGGTGATCGCATGCCGGAAGTGAAAAAAGCGGACGACGACGGCGTCCAAATCGACCTCATCAGCGGCGAGCGCATGGAGAGCATGACCTCCATGGAGAAAATCCGGATGATCCTCGACGGCGTCCACGAGGGGAACATCGTCATCCTCGAGGAGGGGCTCTCGCCCGACGAGGAGTCACGGCTCATCGAGGTCACCATGACAGAGATCAGTCCCGACGAGTTCAACGGAATCGAAATCGAGACCTACCCACAGTCCGGCAGCACGGACTCGGGACTCCTCAACCGCCTGATGGGGAACGACGAGACGAAGAAACTGACCGTTATCGGACCGGCAAACCAGATCAAGACGCTGCACAAAGACGAGACGCTGATTAGCGCCCTGGTCTCACGGAAATAATGCCCCACCAGTGTACGAGCTGTGGCCAGGTGTTCGACGACGGCTCAAAGGAGATGCTGTCAGGCTGTCCCGACTGTGGCGGGAACAAGTTTCAGTTCCACGCCTCCACCGAGGACGTGCCCGAAGGACCGGAGCCGTCGGCAGAACCACCGGACCAGCCGGCACCTGACAGCTCCGTGGCCCGCACCGTCGGGGACGCGGCCGCGACCGTCCGTGACCTGGTAGGGGGTTCCGGTCGTTCACAGTCCGCGGACGCACTTGACGACGACCCGTCGGGCCAGGACACTGCCCCCGCCGGCTCCGTTCCGTCGGAGTCGGCCCCAGCACCAGACTCACCTGAGGACGCAGCACAGGCCGACGCTCGTAGCGAAGTCGTCAGCCCCGACGAGATTCCCGCAGGAACCGATACGCCTCCCACCGACGAGACTCCGATGACCGAGGACTCAGCGACAGACCCGACGTCCGGGAGCGCCCCCACCGACTCACCAGCCGACGCGAGCGACCCCGACACCGGCGAACCGAGCGAGGACCGTCCAGACCTCAGCGAACTCCGCGAGGAACTCAACGACCAGTTCGAGAGCATCAAAGTCCTGAGCCCCGGCCAGTACGAACTCAACCTGATGGAACTGTACGACCGCGAGGAGTACATCATCGCCCTCCAGGAGGACGGCCGGTACACGATTCAGGTACCCGAAAACTGGCACGACTGACCGGCTCCGGCGCCTGTCACCACCGCCGCTGGACGACGCGCCGCGCAGCCAACGTACTCTACCGCTGACATAAATATTATATAAATGGCCGAATATTCTTCTCTGAGCACCATGCGACACCACAACGATTCCCACATTGACGAGTGGGCCGCCCTCGTAGGAGAAGACGTCGGAGAACAGGTTTCCGAGCCGGCTCCGACTGGGCGGGAAAACGGCGCTCCGGGGACACGGTATCGCGACGACGCGAACCGCCACACCGGCCGCTGAAAGGTCGGTCCGGCAGTCACCAAGCGGCACTGTCAAAAGAAACCGGTTTTCCGGTCCGCAGTCGACCGATCAGGCGATTTTGTCGTACTGCTGGGAGAGCTTGTCGGCGGCCTCGTCGAGCAACTCCTCCTCGTCGCCGGTGAGGTCCCAGTCGACGACCTCTTCGACGCCGTTCGCGCCGAGTTTGACCGGAACGCCCAGTCCCACGTCATCGTACCCGTACTCGCCGTCGAGTTTGACCGAGGCGGGCAGGACTTCACCCGTATCCCGAACGATGGCCTCGACCATGTGGGCGACGCCCGTGGCGGGGCCCCACTCGGTCGCGCCCTTGCGCTCGATGACGTCCATGGCACTCTCCTGGAGTTCTTCGAGAATCTGCTCTCGTTCGTCGCCGGAGAACTTGGGGTCGGTGCCGTTGACGCGGACCTTCGAGAACACGGGGACCTGCGCGTCGCCGTGTTCGCCAAGAATCGTCGCTTCGACGTTCTGGACGGGCTCGTCGAAGCGTTCGGAGAGGACGTAGCGGAACCGCGCGGAGTCGAGCCGGCCGCCGAAGCCGATCACCTCGTGCCGGTCGCGGTCGCCGACCTCGTACTGGTGGCGGTTGAGGAGGTCGACCGGGTTCGAGGTGGTGATCGAGACGAAGTCGTCCGAGTGCTCCTCGAGCTGGCTGATGATGTCGTCCATGATCGGCGCGTTGTCGTCGGCCAGGTCGATTCGGGTCTGGCCCGGCGAGCGCGGCAGCCCCGCCGTGATGACGACGACGTCCGAGCCGGCGGTCTCCTCGTAGGTTCCCTGCCGAATCGTCGTGCTGGAGTCGTAGGCGACCCCGTGGTTCGTGTCCGCTGCCTGCCCGACGGTCACGTCCTCCTGGTCCGGGATGTCGACGTAGACGAGCTCGTCCGCGATGTCGCGGAGGGCAATGTTGTACCCCGTTGCGGCACCGACAGTAC
This sequence comes from Halorientalis sp., assembly GCF_028275115.1. Classification (GTDB taxonomy): domain Archaea; phylum Halobacteriota; class Halobacteria; order Halobacteriales; family Haloarculaceae; genus Halorientalis. The sequence goes on from NZ_JAQCNH010000069.1 coordinate 11,177, forward strand.
CCGCCGCGCCCACTATGCTAACTTTCGTCATATCGGCTGAAATTCCCAGCCCCGGTGAATTAAACTCTTCTTTTTGATCCGCTCGCACGTTCGTCGGCCTCCTCGCTGCCGCCTCCAGGTGGGCTACATGATCCCGGTCGGACAGGTTTCCCGACAGTAGGTCGCACCTGCGCTCGGCGGAACGGTGCCGACGCTGTGGGTCCTGTTCTCCCTGCCGTTCATCGGTGTAGACCGCTGGCTGACGCGCCGACGGGTCGCCGTTCTGGCCGTCGAACCGCTCGCGTTCTCGGCGGACTGCCGTCGATGCTGACACACGTCCTGTTCACGCTGCGGGCGGGCCCGATCACCGACCTCGATCTGACGCCGTTTGCCCTGTCGGTCGCCGCGCTGTCGTTCGGACTCTCGATTTCCGTTTCGACCTGACCGACCGCTCGCGGGTGGCCCGCGAACGGACGTTTCAGCGGATAGGCGACGGGCTGATAGTCGTCGACGGCACCGGCGAAATCGTCGATGTCAACGCCGCCGGTCGACGGACGTTCGACCCGACACCGACGGAGGGTGCCCACATCGAGACGGTGCTTCCGGAGGCCGACCTGTCGGGGCTGGACGGCCGGACCGTGACTGCGACCATCGACGGAACCGGACGCACGTACGACTGCCACGTCACGCCGTTCTACGACCACCACGACCGACTCACCGGCCGTGGTGTCGTCTTCGGTGACGTGACCGTAATCCTCGGACGTGCGGACGAACTGGAGGGCGTCGTCGGCGACGAGGCGGAGGCCGGCGAGGGCTCGTTCGTGACGCTCTCGCTCCGCCGGGCCGACGACGGCGGGGACGACCCGACGGACTGGGATGCCACCGGGACCGAGGCCGCTCGCTCCTCCACCACGCCGCGGTGACGGCCCGGCCGACCGCACGACCCGCTCACCAGACGACCCCGCAAGTCATTTTTCGTCCGACCGTCTCTACCCGTGTATGAGTGACTTCGACAAGGAAGCCGAACGAGAAAAGTTGCGCGAGAAGTACGAGCGCGACGACGACCGCGAAGCGACCGAACGCATGAGCGACCTCCTGCTGAAGGGTGCGACCATGACTAACGCCCACTGTGGCACCTGTGGCGACCCCATCTTCCGCTACGAGGGCCAGGAGTTCTGCTCGACCTGCCAGGAGGTAATCGCCGAGGCCGACGAGGAGGCGGGCGACGCCACCGATGAGCGAGCCGACGCCGCCGATGCCGGGTCCACCGCGGGCGAGACACCGGACACCGGCGAGTCGGACGCCGGCACAGCGGCCGACGCCGACCCGTCACAGCACGCCGCGAACGGACAGGCCGATGCCCGCGCGGACGCCACCGACGTGACGGCCGGCGGGCGCACCGACCCCGACGCTTCGGGCGCGGAACCGTCCCCGGCCGATCGGACGACGAGCATCGACCCGTCGGTCGCGGACGCAGTCGAAACGGGGGGCCAGTCCGCGAAACCACCTCAGGCCACTGCACCGGACCCGACTCCGACCGGTGGGACGAGCGAACTCGCGGGCGCACGTGACTCGCTGACGCGGACTATCACTCGGCTGACGAGACAGGCGGAAGCCAGCGACGACCTCGAACGGACGCGGGCCTACCTCGCAGCCGTTGAGGAAGCCGCCGACGCGCTCGCGGCGGTCAAGCGCGCCGACTGAACGTCCCCCGCCGAACCCTGCCTCGCGTCGCTCGGCAGAACCTGCCCGACCCACTCTGTCCGCGCGGGCACGCCCACCTCTACCCTCCGTAGTCGCTCCCGACGACCTCCCGGATGCGTTCGGCGGTCACCGCACCGACACCGTCGACCTCCTGGAGGTCCGCCTTGTTCGCAGTCATGACTGCTTCGACGGTGCCGAACTGTTCGAGCAGCGCGCGTGCGGTCACAGGTCCGACCTCCGCGATGGACGCGACGACGTACTCCTGTTGTTCCGGGAGAGTCTTCGACTGTTTCTCGCCGTGGACGCTCACTTCACGGTCGTCCTGTTCTTGCTCCCGTGTGGCGATCACCTCCAGCAGGTCAGCAGTGTCGTCTTCGTCGTCGGTCCGGAGGATGCTCGCGCCGAAGTCCACGACAAGGGAGGTCAGCGCCCCCCGGATAGCGTTGGGGTGGACGTTGCGCTCGCCGTAGAGGTCCTCGCCTTCGACGATTACGACCGGGCGGGCGTAGTGGCGGGTGGCGTCGCCGACCTGCTCGAACATCGAGCGGTCCCCGCCGGTCAGTGTGTCGAGAAAGTCGCCCACAGTCTTCCGCTCGACTACGACCCGGTCCGAGAGAACGTAGTCGCCCACCGCCAACGTCTCCAGTCGAGTCTCGATTCCGTTCCGGGTCGAGAGGTCCCGGGCGATGGTCGAATCCAATTCACGCTGGTCGGCCACGACCTCGACCGCCTCGCCGTCGGGTTCGGCTTCGGCGACGACGCCATCGTCGCCGTCTCCGCCCCCACGGGACCCCTCCGTTTCGCCTCCACCAGCTGATATGTCGACCGTGCCGCATCCCGTTCCCTCGCCGGTTGCCGACCCGTCAGCGGTCGACCCGCCCGTCTCCGAACCGTCGACCGAGCGATCCGTTCCGTCGGCGGCGAACGCCGAGAGGCCGGACTGTCCTGCAGTCTGACTCGACGACTGACTCGCTCCTCGGTTAGTCCGGTGGTCGCCGGCCGACCCCTTCATTTCGTCTCCAGTATCCGATATATCAGTCTCACTATCGTCGCCGGCGTCTGCGTAGTCGTCGAGTCTCGTCTCGTGAAGTTCGGACTCGATTTCGCCGGCCACGGATTTCAGGTCTCGCAACTCCTGTTCCATGCGCTTCTCGTCGTTCTGGGACTTCCAGAAGTAGGCCTCGTCGCGGGTATCCTCGGCCAGCAGGACGATCACGCGCCCCTCGGCCTGGCGGCCGGTTCGGCCTTTCCGTTGAATCGACCGGATTGCGGTGGGCACGGGTTCATAAAAGAGGACCAGATCGACCTCGGGCACGTCGAGTCCTTCCTCGGCGACGGAGGTCGAAACCAGCACCTCGAACTCGCCGGCCCGAAAGGCGTCGAGTGTCTCCTGTTGCTCGCTCTGTGTCATCCCGTCGCTGCCCTCGGTGTCGGACTGCCCGACGAACTTTCGAGTCTCGAAGTGGCCGCCGAGAAACTCGACGAGGGTCTCGGCGGTGTCCCGTGACTCGGTGAAGACGATGACACGCTCGCCGTCGTTCAGTCCGAGGGTCTCGGCCAGCAGGATGCGGGCCTGCCGGAATTTCGGGTGGAGGTCGTCGTAGTCCGTCGCGCGGCGCATCGCCTCTCGAACCTTGGGATCGGACACCAGCCGTTGGTCGGCTTTGGAGGCCCCGGAGGCGCGGGCGGCCTGCTTCAGTCGCTCGAAGTACCGGCGTAGAGACTCCACACTCTGTGTCTCGACGTAGTTGACCGCGGTGTTGAGCTTTCGAATTTCGGCGTGGAGACTCATCCCCTTGTACCCCTCCGACTGGTCGTTGTTCATCAGCTCCCGGAGTTTCCCCTGGATCCGGACGAGTTCCTTCTCGGAAAGTTCCGGGCTGGTCTTGTTCGTCACGCCGAGCTGTTTGAGCTTCCCCAGCCGGTCCGAGATCACGTCGTTGAGGGCGTCCCGGACCTCGATCACCTCCTCTGGCAACTCGACACGCTTCCAGGTGAGGTCGGTCTCGTGGGTGTACTCGGCCACGTCGGCGTCGTCCTCGGTCATCACCGCTACCTCCCGAAGACCGAGGTTCTCACACACCTGAAGAATCGCCTCCTCGTCGCCGCCGGGGGAGGCGCTCATCGCGGTTACCAGCGGGTCGTCTGCGTCGTCGTGGTAGCGCTCGGCGATGTAGTTGTATGCGTAGTCGCCGCTGGCACGGTGACACTCGTCGAAGGTCAGGTGTGTCACGTCGGCGAGCGAGATGCGGTTGCCCACGAGGTCGTTCTCCACGACCTGCGGAGTGGCGACGACGACGCGGGCGTCGTCCCACAGGTCGGCCCGGTCGTCGGGGCTGACCTCGCCGGTGAACACGACGACCTCACCGTCACCGGAGTTCGTCGAGCTCTGCTCGCCGGTGTCGGGTATTTCGAGGGCCTCGCGGTAGAACTCGGCGTGTTGAGTCACGAGAGGCTTCGTCGGCGCGAGAAAGAGGACCTTGCCCCCCGTCTCGTCGAGGCGGTCGGCGGTAACCAGTAAACTCACCGCGGTTTTACCCAGCCCCGTCGGGAGACAGACCAGCGTGTGGTCGTCGGCGGCGGTGTCGGCGAGTGTGACCTGGTACCGCCGGTCTTCCAGCAGCCCCTCGGCCAACAGGGGGTGTTCAACGTGTCCGACCTCGTCGGTCGCTGCCATCGTTCCCGTCTAACCGACGATAGCGGGTAAAGCTTCGCGTACCGGGGTGGAAGTGAAGCGGGCCCGGACGGCGGCCGCCGAGTCGGTGTGTCTCCACGAACCCATGTCTTAGCACCCCGTGGTGCGAACCGGGAGGCATGGCAGACGAACAGCGAGAGACGACGGTTGCCCTGCCGGGCGACGTGTACGAGCGACTGGGTGGTGACGACGAGGCGGTTGCGGAGACGCTAAAGACGCTGGCGGCCGACCACGCGGAGCTACAGCGGTCCATCGCGCAGTTCACCGACGAGGGTGGCGACCCACCGATGGGGGAGGGACAGGCCGCGACGATGGCGGCGCTGGCCGATTTCGGGCCGCCGGTCGGGCAGCTGCTGGGGTTCGAGCTGGAAGACGCCGAGCCGGGACGGGCGGTTCTGTCGCTCCAGCCCGGGCCGGAACACGCCAATCCGATGGGGACGCTCCACGGCGGTGTCCTCTGTGACTTGGGTGACGCCGCGATGGGGTACGCGTACGGGAGTACGCTCGGCCCCGACGAGTCGTTCACGACGCTCGAACTCGACGTGAAGTTCCTGCGGCCGGTGTGGGACCAGCCCCTGACCGCGACGGCGACCATCACCCACGACGGTCGGACGGTCGGGCTGGTCGAGTGTGACGTGACCGGTCCCGACGACGAACTGGTCGCCAGCCTGGAGAGCGTCTGCATGACCCTCCGCGACGAGGACGCCGACGGCCGGTAACCCGTCGCCACGGTCGACAGTCCGGCGAATCGAACTTCGAAACGTGCCGAGATACTAATGGCTGGAGCCGCCAGAAAGATAGTACACGAATGTCGGGAAATCGGGAGTCTCGGGCGTTGCTGCCGGGATGTCGGCCGCCCGTAGTGGGCTGCCCTGTCTCGGCCCGACGCCACCCGGTCACGACCCGTCGCGGACAGCGGGGGACATCCCAAGTGATGACCGATGCGTGACCTCGAGAGCCAGGACTGGACACGCCACGAGACGGCCCAGCACATGGCCGAGCAGATCTGTCTGGGGTTTCAGGCCCACGACCGGAAACAGCGGGACGAGGCCATCGAGGCGTTCGGTACCGTCGATTCGCTCCAGTTCTCACACATCGATATCGAAACCGCGACGCACGCGGCGACAGCGTACGTCGAAGCCCTGTGGGCCAAAGACGACACCGAGGTCAACCAGATGGCCGACGGCGAGATTGACCCCGACAAGCTCGCGGACGCCGACTGGGAATCCGTCCGCGAGAAGTTCCGAGAACGGGCGTCCATCGTCGGTATGAACCCGCGGTATGCGGAACTGTCGACGACAGCCTGGCGCAACCACAAAACCGGCCGGGACTACTGGACGCCCATCCAACGAGCCCAGGCAATCGAGCTCCGCGCGGCGATGAGCGACGGGGAGTACCCGCGCAAGCCCCGATACGGACAGTCTGGGTTCGGGCCGGAGGCGGCCCGGTACGCACTGGCGGTCGAACTACACGACATGCATACGGACCGGCACTGGCAGCAGGCGACGGACGTGATGGTGCCATACTTCAAGTCGATACTAGAGGCGCATGACTGACGATACGCCGACCGGACTCTCACCCGGTCCTCTGGCCGACGCCACGATCACCAGCGACGAGAACGACGGGCAGGTGTCCATCCTGCACGTCGACGACGACCCGGACATGCTCTCGCTGTCGAAGACGATGCTCGAACGCCGGGACATCGACGTGACGACCCGGACCAGCGCCGAAGAGGGACTGGAGTTGCTCCGTGAGGCCGACGTGGGCTGTATCGTCAGCGACTACGAGATGCCACGGACCGACGGATTAGAGTTTCTGGAAGCTGTCCGAAAGGAGTACCCCGACCTCCCGTTCATCCTCTTTACGGGCAAAGGCGGCGAGGAGATCGCGAGCAAGGCCATCTCGGCCGGCGTCACCGACTATCTCCAGAAAGAACCCGACGAGGGCCAGTACACGGTGCTGGCGAACCGAATCGTCAATCTGGTCGAACAGTACCGTGTTAAGAAGGCCGTCGAGCAGACCCAGAAGCGGTTCAGCAGGCTCATCGAACACTCGACGGACGTCATTTCGGTCGTCAGCCCGGACGCGCGCTTCGAGTATCTCTCCCCGTCGGCCGAACACATCCTCGGCTACGAACCGAGCGAGATGGTCGGCGAGTACATCTTCGATTACGCACACCCCGAGGACCGCGACGAGGCCATGGAGAAGTTCTTCGAGACTGTCAAACACCCCGACAAGCAGCCGACCGTCGAGTTCCGGTTCAAACACCCCGACGGCTCCTGGCCCGTCCTCGAATCCCGGGGCCGAAACCTGCTCGACGACCCCGACGTGCAGGGGTTCGTCGTCAACTCACGGGAGATCACCGAACTCCGCGAGCACGAACAGAAGCTGAAACGACAGAACGACCAGCTAGAGGGTATCCGCAGTGCCGTCTCTCACGACCTGAAAAACCCACTGAACGTCGCCAGAACGACGCTCGACCTGGTCGTCGAGGATTTCGACGACCCCGACCGCCGCGACGATTTGCCCGACCACTTCGACCGCCTCGGCCGCGCACTGGACCGGATGAATGCCATCATCAGCGACATGCTGACCATGGCCCAGCAGGGCCAACGGGTGGTCGACCTCGAGCCGATAGAACTGTCGACAGTCGCCCGCGCCGCCTGGGAGATGGCGGGGGACGACCACGCCACGCTGGAACTCGACGACGCGCCGACGGTCCAGGCCGACGAGAGCCGCCTCCAGCAACTCCTCGAGAACCTCTTCCGCAACGCCGTGGAGCACAGCGCCACGAGCGACCGCTCGCAGGCCCAGGCGGACTCCACCCAGCACGCGACGACCGACGTGACGGTCTCTCTGGGCACCACGACTGTGGTCGACGGCGACGACACACAGGTCGTCGGCCTCTACGTCGAGGACGACGGACCGGGGATTCCCGAGGATAAACAGGAGAAAGTGTTCGAGTCCGGCTACTCCACCGCCGAGAGGGGGAGCGGCTTCGGGTTGGCCATCGTCGAGCAGATCGCCAGGGCGCACGGCTGGGCGGTCGATATCGCCGACCCCACCGGGGCCCAGGCAAACGCCGACTCGCCCGACACCGGCACGCGGGTCCTGATCAGCGGCGTGCGGGTCGAGTGACGGTCAGACCGTCGGCGCTAGCGCGATTCCGACGGTCATCGCACCCGCGACGAACAGCGGGATGGTCAGATTGTCGTCGATTACGTACCCTCTGAGTACGGGTTTCACACCGTCGGCCACCGTCGCACCCAGCCCACCGAGGAGGACCGCCGACGACGGCAGACCGAATCCAAAAAACGCGCTCGACCCGTAGGCCAGTCCGGTACTGACCAGAAACATCGCGACGAGGACGCGCGGTCGCTTGACCGTCCGGAGTTCGTCGTCGCTGAGCAGGCCGGAAACCGGGTCTGCGAGCGTGAGAATAAGGATAGCGGGGACGGCGATGGCAGGTCCGAACAGGAGTCCCGTTATCGACCCGCTGAACACGTACAGCGCGTATCCTGCCGGACTGTCCTGCTCGTACTCCCTGGTCAGTACGTCGTAGACGACCCACTGGAAACCGAAACTCAGTCGAGCCACTTCGAGAACAATCGTGAGCGCGAGTCCGCCGACGAGAACGTACCTGATTTGGGGCCACGTGAGCAGGTCCAGCAGGTAGAGTCCAGGCACCCCTGCACCGCTCGCGTGAACGAGTCGGCGTGCGGCCTCGTTGGCCATCAGAGGTCGCCGATGGTCGTCTCGCCGGCCCGGAGGTCTGCGACGACCCCTGGCAGGTCGTCGACCGGGACGCGGGCCTGGGCCGTCGTGTCACGGTCGCGGACCGTCACCGTCCCGTCCTCCAGTGTGTCGTAGTCGACGGTCACGCAGTAGGGCGTGCCGACCTCGTCCTGCCGTCGATAGCGCCGGCCGATGGAGCCGGACGCGTCCTCGGCCACCTCGAAGCCGGCCTGGCGGAGTCGCTCGGCGACCTCGCCGGCCCGCTCACCCAGGCCATCCTTGTCCATCAGCGGGAAAACGGCGACCGTGGTCGGTGCCAGCTCCGGCGGCAGGGTCAGGACGGTACGGTCCTCGTCGGCGTCCTCGCCCGCGTCGTCACGTTCGAGCGTGTGCGCGAGTACGGTGTACACCAACCGGTCGACACCGAACGACGGTTCGACGACGTGTGGCGTGACGTGCTCACCGGCCTCGGTAACCTCCTCGATCGAAAAGCCGGTCTTCTCGACGGGGACCGCGTACTCGTCGCCATCCACGTCGACGGTCACCGTGTCGTCATCGAAGGCAGTTCGGTCCCGCTCGGCCAGGTCCTCTAAGGCCTCGCCGACGGCGGCGGCGTCGCCGCCGAACTCCGGACCGAGGTAGCTCATCTCCGGGTCGACGGTGGCACGCTCGACGGTGATCGGGTCGTCGTACTGTTTGAAAATCGTGAAGTCGTCGTCGGCGTACTCGCCGTGTTTCGTGAGGTCGTAGTCGCCCCGATAGGCGAAGCCGGTGATCTCGATCCAGTCCGGGTCGGCCCCGGGAGCGCTGGTGTCGGCTTCCGCGTCCCAGCAGTCCGCGGCGTAGTGGGCGAGTTCGCCAGAGCGGTGCTGGCGGAACCGAAACCGGTCCATGTCTACGCCGATGCGCTCGTACCAGCCCTGGGCGACGCCCAGATAGTAGGCCACCCAGTCGCTGCCGACGACGCCCGCTTCGACGGCCTCCTGTACCGTGAGTTCGACCGGTTCGCCGTCCTCGTCGTCCTGTTGTGCTTCCGAATAGAGCGTGACCTCGACGTCCGCGACGGACTCCAGGTCGGGGTCGTCGGTCTCGGGGTCGACGAAGTGCTCGAGTTCGGCCTGTGCGAACTCCCGGAGCCGAACCAGTCCCTTGCGAGGGCTGATCTCGTTGCGGTATGCCGCGCCAATCTGGGCGACACCGAACGGTAACTGGCCGCGTGCATACTCTTTCAGCCGGGGGAACTCCACGAAGATACCCTGGGCGGTCTCGGGGCGCAGGTAGCCTGGCGACGAACTCCCGGGGCCGATCGTCGTCTCGAACATGAGGTTGAAGTCCTCGACCGGTTCACCCGCCAGTTCGGTGCCACACGAGGGACAGACCACGTCGTTCTCGGCGACGATCTCCTCGATATCCGTGATGGCGATGGACTCGGCTTCCTCGATGTCGGTGTTGTCCTCGACGATGTGGTCGGCACGGTGGGAGGCCCCACACTCCGGGCACTCGACGATCATATCGTCGAAGCCGTCGAGGTGGCCCGAGGCTTCGAAGACGGGTTCGGGCATCACGTTGGGGGCCTCGATCTCCATGTGGCCCTCGCGCCGGACGAAGCGGTCGCGCCAGGCGTCTTCGAGGTTCTCCTTCAGGGTTGCCCCTTCGGGACCGTAGACGTAGAATCCGGAGACGCCGCCGTAGGCCTCGCTGGACCGGAAAAAAAAGCCCCGTCGCTTGGCCAGTTCCGTGAGTCGGTCGGCTGCTGTGTCGTCGGTCATCGGTAGAGTGCACGCAGGAGGTCGACGTCCTGAGCGACGCCGACGAGGGTGTCGCCCGAGACGAGCGGAATCTGCTCGATGTCGTTGTCGATCATCAACTGGGCGGCGTCCCGTGCCGTCCGGTGCTTCGAGACCGTGACGACCCCGCCGCTCATGAACTCTCGGACCGGTTTGGCGGGAATCTCGACGTTACGGGTCGGCATGTAGCTGTTGCCGACGGCCTTGACCGACTCCCACTTCCAGTCGTCGTCGTCGTCGGCGATGGACTCACCGGTGTCGGCTTCGCCTTCGACGACGCGGGCCACCTCGAGGATGTCGACTTCAGTGATGATGCCGTCCATGTCGCCCTCGTCGTCGAGAACGATCGCGTAGGGGACGCCCGCATGGGAGAGTTCCTGCTCGGCCATGGGCAGCGGGGCCTCGACGTAGACACAGTTGATCTCCCGGGTCGCGAGCCCACCGACCTCGCTGTCGCCGTCGACCTCACCCTCGGCGATGGCGTGGACCACGTCGGTGACCGTGACGATGCCTTCGAGTTGCCCGTCGACGACGGGGACGCGTCGGGCACCCTCGGTGACCATCAACTCCGCGACGTCGGTGAGGTCTGTGTCCGCCGTGGTGGTCGGCACCTCCTCGACCAGCAACGCGAGTTGGTCCTCGTCGGGCCGTTCGATCAGCGCGTCCCGGGAGACCAGTCCACGGAACTCCTCGCCCTCGTCGGTCTCGTTGATAACGGGAACCGAGGAGAATGCCCGCTCTTGGAGATACTCGAGGACGTCGTCACGCGTCCCTGGCAACTCGACCGTGACGACCGCTGAACGGGGCGTCATGGCGTCTGCGACCTTCATATTGGGTGCATCTCCTGTCCGCACCTACTAATGCCTTCACATTGGCCCCGCCTCCCGGCGACCGATGCCGTTGCTACCCCCTGAACCGCTATCGGGCGCCGAGACGAGCAGACACGTCTTACCGGACCGACGCGAGCGGTCTGGCCTCGCTGGGTCGACACGAACTGCTCGGTCGCGTCAGGTCGACCCGAGCAACCCGACCCGACGGACCGACCCGACCAGCATCGTAAAGAGAACCACAATAATCCGGCACATTTTTATTGCCGTGCGTAAGAGTGACATGCATGCCACAGGATGGCGCCGCCAGGGAATCAGTCGTAGACTGCGAAGCGATGGGCTCGGTCGACAGCGGCGAAGTCGACCAGTTCATTATTGCATACCCGTGTCAGGACGACGCCTGGGCGTCCATCCCGCTTACAGACGCCGCTCCGCTCAACGAGTGGTGTTGAGGCCCGTTGCGCTCTCGTTCAGTAACCGACCCCAGCCAGGGCGTGGTATAGCGAAAAAGTAAGTCCCGAGCGCCGCGACGGACCGTCGTCCGACCGTTCAAAAAAGCGGAGACGTCGCGCCAGGCGGTCTCGTACAAGCCGTCGCCGTCGGGGTCGATCGGCGCGAACGATGAAGATTTTTGACCCGTCACATTGTGTGGACCTACATGGATTATCGCGAAGTCGAGGGTGCCCGGGAGTACGTTGCCCGACTCGACCACGGCGTCGGCTGGCGCAGTCAGATCGAGGAGTTCGCCGCCGAGGAAGGCATCGATGCGGCCTTTTTTGTCGGACTGGGCGCGGTGCAGGACGCGACGCTACTGTTCTACGACCAGGAGGTCCAGGAGTACGACGCCGTCGAGTTCGACGAACCGTTCGAGGTCGTTCCTTCGGTCGGCAACGTCTCGTGGTTAGAGGGCGACCGCTTCGCGCACACACACATGACACTCTCACGTGAGGACGGTTCGGTCGTCGCTGGGCATCTGGACGAGGCGACGACGTTTGCGGGCGAACTCTACCTGCGGGAGTTCGACACGAAACTGGACCGGGAACACGACGAAACGACCGACCTCGACCTCTGGCCGCTGTAATGCGGGAGGCAGACGAGCGGTACTTCGAGCGGTTGGAAGCCGGCCTCGACGACGCCTTCGAGGTCGCCACCGCGGCCCGCGAGCGCGGCGGCGACCCCACCGAAGACGTGGAGATTCCGACGGCCCGGGACATGGCCGACCGCGTCGAGAACATCCTCGGAATCGACGGCGTGGCCGAGCGCGTTCGCGAACTCGAGGGCGAGATGAGCCGCGAGGAAGCCGCGCTCGAACTCGTCGCGGACTTCGTCGACGGCACCGTCGGCGACTACGACAGCGACGCGGGGAAGATCGAGGGCGCGGTCCGGACCGCCGTCGCCCTGCTCACCGAGGGGGTCGTCGCCGCCCCCATCGAGGGAATCGACCGCGTCGAAGTGCTGGAGAACGACGACGGGTCGGCGTTCGTCAACGTCTACTACGCCGGCCCGATCAGGTCTGCGGGCGGGACCGCACAGGCTCTGTCCGTGCTCGTCGCGGACTACGCCCGCTCGTTGCTTGGGATGGACGAGTTCAGGGCCCGTAACGACGAGATCGGCCGGTACGCCGAGGAGGTCGACCTCTACGATCAGGAGACGGGCCTGCAGTACTCCCCCAAGGAAAAAGAGAGCAAATTCATCGCCGAACACATGCCGATCATGCTGGACGGGGAGGCCACCGGCGACGAGGAGGTGTCGGGGTACCGCGACCTCGAACGGGTCGACACCAACTCCGCCCGCGGCGGGATGTGCCTGGTCTTCGCCGAGGGAATCGCCCTGAAGGCCCCGAAGATCCAGCGGTACACCCGCAACCTGGAGGAGGTAGAGTGGCCCTGGCTGCAGGACCTCATCGACGGCACCATCGGTAAGGCCAACGGCGACGAGGCCGAGACAGCCGAAGATGCCGACCCCGACGACGAAACCGGCGATGAGGCTGCCGACGAACCGGCGGGCCCGCCCCGCGTCGACCCCTCGAAAAAGTTCCTGCGCGACCTCATCGCCGGTCGGCCGGTGTTCACCCACCCGAGCGAACCCGGGGGGTTCCGACTGCGATACGGTCGGGCGCGCAACCACGGATTCGCAACCGCGGGTGTCCACCCTGCCACGATGCACCTGGTCGACGACTTTCTCGCGACCGGGACACAGATCAAGACCGAACGGCCCGGCAAAGCCGCGGGCGTCGTCCCCGTCGACAGTATCGAGGGCCCGACAGTTCGACTGGCCAACGGTGACGTGCGCCGTATCGACGACCCACAGGAGGCTCTGAAAGTTCGCAACGGTGTCGAAGCCATCCTCGACCTCGGGGAGTATCTGGTCAACTACGGCGAGTTCGTCGAGAACAACCACCCGCTCGCCCCGGCCTCCTACACCGTCGAGTGGTGGGAGCAGGACCTGGCAGCCACCGACGCCGACGTACAGGCGATGCGTGACTCCGTCCAGGTCGACCTCGCCGACCCCGACGCCGGCGAGGCCATCGAGTGGGCAACGGAGTACGGCGCACCGTTACATTCGAAGTACACCTACTGCTGGCACGACGTGTCCGTCGATGAGTTCGAACGGCTGGCGGCAGCCGTGGCGGACGGCCACGTCGCGGAGGCCGACGGTGCGAGCGAGGAGGCCAGTCGAACCGCTTCGGAGAGGCGAGCGGAGAGCGAGGACGACCCGCGGCCCGTTACAGAACGGAACGCCGGCAACCCCACCGACGGCGACCTGGTCGTCCCCCGACCCGAAGCCGCGGACGCCGACGTGGCCGGCGTCCTCGAGAGCCTCCTCGTGGACCATCACCAGGACGAGGACCGACTGGTCGTCCCCGACTGGAAACCGCTCGTCCTGTCGCTTGGCCTCACCGAACGGCTGGACGGGGGGTGGGACCCCGACGACCTCCCCACTTCGGCCCGGGAGTACGCCGACGGCGACAACGCTAGCCGCGCGGTCAACGCCGTCGCGCCCTTCGAGATCCGGGAACGGGCACCGACCCGCATCGGCAATCGGATGGGCCGACCCGAGAAGTCCGAATCCCGCGAACTCTCGCCGGCGGTTCACACGCTGTTCCCTATCGGCGAGGCCGGCGGTAACCAGCGTGACATATCCAAAGCCGCCGACGCCGGCGACGCAGTCGAGGGGACACAGGGCGAAATCGAGGTGCAGGTCGGCCGCCGGGAGTGTGGCGACTGTGGCACCCGGACGTACCACGCCCGCTGTCCCGACTGCAACGGCGTCACCGACGCCGTCTACGTCTGTCGGGACTGCGATGTCGAGGTCGAACCCGACTCTGCGGGCCGGGCCGAGTGCCACCGCTGTGAATCGCTGGCCGCACCCGTCCAGTACAAGACGATCAGCGTTCGCGAGCAGTTCCAGGACGCCCTCGAGGCGGTGGGCCTCCGCGAGAACGCCTTCGACATCGTCAAAGGCGTCAAGGGACTCTCCTCGAAGACGAAGACGCCCGAACCTATCGAGAAAGGCGTTCTCAGAGCGAAGCACGGGGTCTCGGCGTTCAAAGACGGCACTGTCCGCTACGACATGACCGACCTTCCCGTCACCGCCGTCCGCCCCGCAGAACTCGACGTGACTGCCGACCAGTTCCGGGAACTGGGCTACGAGGAAGACATGCAGGGCGAACGCCTACGCCACGACGATCAACTGGTCGAACTCAAAGTGCAGGACGTCGTCCTCTCGGACGGTGCGGCCGAACACATGCTCAAGACGGCCGATTTCGTCGACGACCTGCTGGAGTCCTACTACGGTCTCGACCCCTTCTACGACGTCGGGGACCGACAGGACCTCGTCGGCGAACTGGTCTTCGGGATGGCACCGCACACCAGCGCGGCGACAGTTGGCCGAATTGTCGGATTTACGTCAGCTGCGGTCGGATACGCGCATCCGTACTTTCACGCCGCGAAACGACGGAACTGCTTCCATCCGGAGACCGAAATCCGGTACGAAGACGAGGGCGAGCGACTCCGGGATGTATCCATCGCCAAGTTCGTCGAGCGACGATTCGACGACCCCGAAACCGACGAGTTCGGCGTCCAGTTCACGGAACTCGACGAGGCGGTACGCGTCCAGTCACTCGACGACGATGGGAACTGGGTACGAAAGCGTGTCGAGGCGGTCTCGAAACACCCCGCACCCGATCATCTGGTCGAGATCGAAACCGAGACCGGACGGTCGCTTACCGTTACGCCGGACCACGAGATGGTTCGGTGGACGGGCGGTGTCGGGCCCGTTCGCGCGCACGAACTCGAACCCGGCGACGCGATTCCGGTGGACGGAAGCGATCAGCAAAAACCAGCGACTGCGACGCCCCAAGCGGTCGGTGACGGCGGTACGAACGTTGAAGTAGTAGATCGGGTCCAGTTCCGCCCGTCCGATGTCGAACACACGTACTGTCTCACGGTTGCAGACACGAACCGGGTCGTCGCGAACGGGATTCTCACTGCCCAGTGTGACGGCGACGAGGACTGCGTGATGCTCCTGCTCGATGGCCTCCTGAATTTCAGCAAGAAGTACCTGCCCGACAAGCGTGGCGGGAGCGTCGCTGAGGACTCCCGACTCGTTGCCGTCGATCCGGAGGACAACGTCCGGTTCCTGACCTTCGACGAGTTCTGGAGCGAACTCGAATCGCCGCTGGAGGTCGACGGGAAGTTTCGGAAGCGGACCTGTTACGCCGAGGGCTGGCGGACCTACGCTTTCGACGAGAACCACGAGGCGACACTCCAGCCAATTGAGAAAGCGATCAGGTACCGGGCGGACGACGACGAGTCGTTGGTCGAAATCGAGACGCAGTTCGGTCGATCACTGGCGATCACCGAACACCACAGTCTGTTCCGATACGACGACGGAATCGAGGAGGTAGCCGGTGGGGACCTCGAAGCGGGCGACCTCGTCGTCGCGCCCCGCGAACTCGACGTCGAGACCGAGCGGACGACTATCGACGTAACCGAGTGTGTCGACGAGCCGTATGTCGTCATCGACGACCACGTCGAAGACCTCCTGCGGACTGTCTGGGAGTTGGGGACGGCTGGAAGTGACGAACGCGCGGCTTTCCTCACCGGTCTCGACCACCAGCCACCTGCTGGTGGACTGGATTACCGACTCTCGAAGGAGAAAATCCCTCTCGACACGCTGGAGGCGATCCTCGAGGCCGGCGAGTTCGAACTCCCGGAGACAACGGAGATCGGTCGACCAGGTGCCTCCGATGGGATTTCTCGAACCATCGAAGTTGACGAGGACTTCGCGTGGCTTCTCGGCCTGTTCGCCGCCGAGGGAACGACCTCGAGCGTCTGTCCGGCGATCAACAACGCCGACGAGGGCCGTATCGACCGAGCCGCGGAGATCATCGAGGATGCCCTCGGACACGAACCCGGCAGACGGTGGTCGAACCGGGCGTACGAACTCCGGTTCCCGGCCGTCTTCCGCGACGTACTGTACGATCTCGGGTTCGAGGACGCCGACTCGTACGATTCGAGCGAGAAGGTCGTCCCGGATTGTATTCTCGACGCACCGCGGGAAGTCGTCCGCTCGTTCCTCCGGGGACTCGTCGCGGGTGACGGGAGTGACAAGACCGACGACAACGTCACGACGGTCACGTTTTATACCACTAGCGACGAGGTAAAGGACGGCATCGTATTCCTCCTGCACCGTCTCGGTCTCGTCGCAGACATCTCCGAACAGACCGACCGTGACGGGAACCGCCAGGACATCTACACGATCACGGTTTCGGGCGGTGCGACGAACAACCCACTCCATCGGATCCTCGATGGCGATGAACCCTACTACCCGAAGAGTCTGGTCGTCTCGATACCGAATGCGCTGATGGAGATCCGGAAGATGGAAATCGACGGGGTCAGACAGTTGATCCCGAAATACCTGAAACGCCGGGCGAACATCTCGCTGGAGAAACTCCGCGGGATCGTCAGGGAACTCGAATCCGTGGACCTGCCCGCCGACGCGGCGGAGCGACTCGACGATCTCCGTCCGCTCGTTGATGGTGATCTCTCGTATCTGCGCGTCGAAAGCGTTGACCGCGTCGACTACGACGGCTATCTCTACGATCTGCAGGTCGGCGGCGATCCGATTTTTACGGCAAACTGGCTGTACGCACACAACTCCATGGACGCACCCTTGGTCATGTCCTCCCGAATCGACCCGACCGAGATCGACGACGAGGCCCACAACATGGACGTGATGGATCGCTATCCTCGCGAGTTCTACGAGGCCACGCGTGAGATGGCCGACCCCGAGGCGGTCGCGGACATCATGACCATCGCCGAGGAACACCTGGGAACGGACCGCGAGTACACTGATTTCCGGCACAGCCACGACACGAGCAACATCGCGCTCGGTCCGGACCTATCGGCGTACAAGACGCTTGACGACATGATGAAGAAAATGAACGCCCAGCTGGAACTGTCCCGGAAGCTGCGGGCCGTCGACGAGACCGACGTGGCAGAACGGGTCATCGAGTACCACTTTCTACCCGATATCATCGGCAACCTGCGGGCGTTCTCACAGCAGGAGACTCGCTGTCTGGACTGTGGTGAAAAGTACCGCCGCGTCCCACTGACCGGTGACTGCCGGAACTGCGGCGGCGATATGACCCTCACGGTTCATCACGGCTCGGTGACCAAGTACATCGACACCGCTCTCGAAGTGGCCGAGGAGTACGGGACCCGGGAGTACACGACACAGCGGCTGGAAATCCTGAAACAGTCAATCGAACGCATCTTCGAGAACGACAACAACAAACAGAGCGGAATCGGGGACTTCATGTAGCCCGTCACAACCGCGAGCAGCGCGAGTAACCGGAGGTTTCGTCACAGCTTTTTTTAAGAGCGGTTACCGGCGGCGGGAATCGGACGCCGCACCACCGCTCCGGACTGCGACCGCGCCGTCGGTAGTTTTCGTAGCGCGACATCCTCAATTATGAAATACATTCAACAGGTTCCAATCCAACAGTACGACAGTGGCGGAGAGAGCCATCAGCCCTGTACTCGGGACCGTGTTGCTCGTCGGGTTAGTCCTGATTCTCTCCGCGGTCGGGTTCGCGATGTTTCAAACGATGGCCGACGACCCGGGTGGGGCGCCGACGGTCGACCTCCGGACGACTGACCTCAACGTCGACGGCTGTTCGCTTACGTACGTCGTCGCCGACGGGTCCCACGGCGGACTCGTGTTCTACCGGGCAGGCGACCAGCGGGTGCTAATCGACGACGACGGCAACGGAAAGACTGACGCGGGCGAGACGGTGCGACTGCCGCCGCGTAACGCGGTCACGTTCCTGGCCAACGACTCCGAACAGATATACGAGGTCGATCAGTTCGACGGTGGGAACGGGGACTGTCTCACCGCCGCCGGTCGTGAAAAGCCGGGCGCCCGAACAACGCACGGTATCCGGTACGACGTCGAATACTACAGTGGTTCCGGAACCGTCGGTAACTCCCTCAACGAGATCTCCATCTCGTACGAGTCGGGGTCGGGTGCCGACGCCTCGGGCGTCACGGCGGACGACGTAGTCGCCGTCGGATTCGACCGAGACGACGACCCGGACATCGACGTGTCGGTCGGCGGCGACCTCCAGAGCGTGTCGGCGAGCAACGGTGGGCGAACGCTGGAACTCGGCTTTACCGGCAACTACAACGTCAAACGTGACGACGAGATCATCGTTCGGTACGACGCGGTGAAGAATCCGACGGCGGCGGGCACGTACACCACGTCGGTGAACGTCAACGGCGACGTGACACAGTCTGGAAAGATCAGGGTGCGTTGACGACGTCCCGCCCGCGCAGACCGCAGAACCGGTAGCAAGCGGCCGGTCGGTGTCCGTGTTTTGCCCCCGCAGGCACACCCGGTGGTCGTTCGTTTCCACCCCTGACCGCAGATTTAATTATCCACCGGGTAGAGGTCAGTGTGTATGAGTAACACGACAGAGCGTACCACGCCGTCGTTCGGGCAGACGGTGTACGACGACGACGGCAACGAACTGGGCCGCATCCGCGGGTTCGACGAGCACGGATTCTATGTGACCCTCGACCAGGGTATCGAGGGCCTCTCGGAGGAACACGTCACCTCCGGCCACGGGTTGGGTGAAGCCGAGTTAATGTGGCGCTGCTGGGAGTGTGGTGAAATGGGCGACATCAACGAGGACATCCCCGACGCCTGTCCCACCTGTGACGCGCCCAAAGAGGACATCTATTACTGGACCGAGGACTGACCGGCGACCGTGGATGTCCTCGTGTTCGGAGCCGGGAGCCTCGGTTCGCTCGTCGGCGGCCTGCTCGCACGACAACACCGCGTAACCCTCGTCGGGCGGGACCCCCACGTCGCGACGGTCGACGCCGAGGGCCTGACTGTCGACGGCGAACTCGAGTGTCACGTCGGCCCGGCGGCCGCAACCGCGGTCCCGGCCGATGCCGCGCCGGAACTGGCGGTCGTGACGGTCAAAGCGTACGATACGGTGGCGGCCGCCGACGCACTGACCGACTGTAGTCCGGCGGCTACCCTCTCGCTGCAGAACGGCCTCGACAACGAGACAGTGCTGGCCGCTCGTCTCGACTGCCCGGTTCTCGCGGGGACCTGTACGTACGGCGCGGTGCTTTCGGAACCGGGCCGGGTCACCTGTACCGGCGTCGGCGAGGTCGTGCTGGGACCGCGGGCGGGTGGCGAGTCCGAGTCCGCCGCCCGGGTCGGCGCGGCCTTCGACGACGCGGGATTCGAGACCACGGTCGCGACGGACATGCCCCGGCGGTCGTGGGAGAAACTGGCGGTCAACGCCGGAATCAACGCGACGACGGCGCTCGCCCGGGTCGAGAACGGCCGGGTGCTGGACGACCCAGCCAGTGAGGTGGCGGTGACGGCTGCACGCGAGACGGCCCGGGCGGCGCGTGAGGCCGGTGTCGACCTGTCCGACGAGGCGGCCACTGCGGCCGTCCGGCGGGTCGCGGCGGCGACGGCCGACAACACGTCCTCGATGCACCAGGACGTGCTGGCCGAGTGCCGGACGGAGGTCGACGCGATCAACGGGGCCGTCACAGAGCGGACCGACGCGCCGGTCAACCGGACCATGGCGGCTCTGCTCCGGGCCTGGGAACGGGCGCGCGACCTCAGATGAGTTGCAAAGGTTTAGTGGGTCGCCGTCCGGAGGGTTTCGTGATGGAAATCTTCGGGTCCAGCGGCGTTCGTGGGGTGGCAAACGAGTACCTCAACCCCGAGTTCGTCTGCAACATCGCACAGGCGGCGGGGTCCGTCTGGGACGCCGACGCCGTCGCGCTGGCCCGGGATACGCGAACCACCGGCGAGATGCTCGGCGACGCCGCGGCCAGCGGACTCGTCAGCGTCGGCGCGGACGTCCACCGACTCGGTGTGCTCCCGACGCCCGGCCTGCAGGCCTACTGCGAGCGGGTCGGCGTCCCAGGCGTGATGATCACCGCCTCGCACAATCCGCCCCAGTACAACGGCGTGAAATTGGTCGGAGCCGACGGGGTCGAACTCTCGCGGGGGACCTTGGAACGAGTCGAGGACCGCCTGCTTGCAGAGGACTTCGCCGCGGTCGCCTGGGACGCGACGGGCCGTGCGGAACGGGTCGACGATGCCCGCGACCGCTACGTCGATCAGTTACTGGCCGCCGTCGACCGTGACCGCATCGCCAGCGCCGGCCTGACGGTGGCGCTTGACCCCGGCCACGGCGCGGGCGCACTCACGAGTCCTCGTATCTTCCGTGAACTCGGCTGCGACGTGGTCACCGTCAACGCTCAGCCCGACGGGCACTTTCCCGGCCGCGACCCGGAACCCGTCGCGGAGAATCTGGCCGCCCTCGGACGGTTGGTCCGGACGGCCGACGCTGACGTGGGGGTCGCTCACGACGGGGACGCAGACCGGGCAATCTTCTTCGACGAGAACGGCGAGTTCGTCGAAGGCGACGCGGCGCTGGCGGCGCTTGCCGCCGCGGAGCTCGGCCCCGGCGACACGGCCGTCTCTGCGGTCAACGTCTCCCAGCGACTCGTGGACGTGGTCGACCGAGCCGGCGCGGACCTGTCGCTGACGGCTATCGGCAGTACGAACATCATCACGCGCATCCGCGACCTCCAGGCCGACGGCCAGTCGGTTCCGGTGGCCGGCGAGGGCAACGGTGGCATCCTCTTTCCGAACTACCGGGTCACTCGGGACGGTGCGTACACCGCCGCACGCTTTCTCGAACTGCTCGTCGACCGGTCGGTGAGCGACGTGGTCGCGCCATACGACGACTACCGGCTGCTCCGGACCGACGTGGAGTACGACACCGACGACGAGCGCCGCCGCCTGCTCGACGCCGTCGAAGCGGTCGCGCGGAACGCAGACGCAACCCTCGACACGACCGACGGCTACCGCCTGGACTACGGCAACAGCTGGGTGTTGGCCAGGCCTAGCGGGACCGAACCGGTGATTCGCGTGTACGCCGAGTCACAGGACCCGCCACGGTCGGCCACCCTCGTCGAACGAATGCACGAGGCCATGATCGCCGCCCGCGACGGGGGCTAGTCAGGCAGTTCCGAGAGCGTCGCCGCCAGGTCCTCCCGAGCCGCCCGCGTCGCGTTGAGATCCGCCGCGACCGCACCGGACTGGAGGCGCTCCCGTTCGGCATCGTCGAGTTGCTCGTGAGCCTGTGCACTCCGCCGAAGTCGGCCGTAGTCGTCCCGGTCGGTCAGCGCGCGGACGGTCCGGGCTCTCGCGACCACGTCTTCCGGCGCGAATCGCCCCGTGACCTGCACTAGCTCCCGGGCAAAAAAGCGCAGTTCCTCGGCGGCCGGCGGCGGCCAGGAAACGGTCAGCGGACCGCCGTCGAGTCGCCGGAGGTACGTCTGGCTGGTGCCGATGGCCGTCTTCAGCGCGGTGGCGTCTTCGACGTAGTGGTCGAGCTTCGACTTGGAGTAGTCGACGTAGTTCAACAGCGTGGGGATTGGCTCGGTTCCTGGGGGGTGGGTTTCGACGTACTCGGTGAGTTTCGCGGGTGGCTGGCGGTAGTCCACGAGCGGGAACGACGCCGTCGTCTCGATGAGTCCCAGCAGTTCGCGGGCCCCTGCCTCGCGTTTGAACTCGCGGAAGGCGTCCACGACCGCGTTGTTGTACGCGTCGATAGGCGCTCGCAGTCGCTCGACCGGGGCGTCAAGATCGGCCTCGCCCATCGCCACGAGTTCTTCGAGGTCGGCGATCCGTTCGTCAAGTTCACGCACGCGGCGCTCGGCACGGGTCCGGAGTTTCCCGTACCGACTCCGGGTCGCGTCCCGCTCGTCGAGCAGCGCGGCGTCGGCGGCGGCCGGCGAGAGGGCGTCCCGGGCCCGCTCGAAGTCGGACTCGCTGAGCCGGCGCTGCTGCATGATGTCGTCGACCTCCTCGAAGCACCTGCGATGTGACAGGTCCTCCGGCAACCCGTCGACGAACCGCCCCATCTCCTCTTGAAACTGGATGAAGACCTCGAAATCGCCGTCCCCGGTCGCCTCCTCCTCGTACGTGTCGAACAGGCTCTGGAGCCGGTCGTACTGTCGTGCGACGGTCTTCAGGTCGGCCTCACCGCGCTCCGTGACGCGAGCTTCTGTGTCCTCGGCAGCCTGGTGGGTCTCCGCCAGGTCCTCAATCAGGTCCGCCACGTCGTCGGGACCGGGGTCGTCACTCATCGTACACGTCGTCGGGGTCGAACACCTGTTCCCCGACAGTTTCACCGTCGACGGTGCGGTGGAAACACGAGCGATAGCCGGTATGGCAGGCACCGCCCTCCTGTTCGACACGGTACAACAATGCGTCCCCGTCGCAGTCGACGCGAATCTCATCGACCGCCTGGGTGTGACCGCTGGAGGCACCTTTCTCCCAGAGTTCGTCGCGGCTGCGTGAGTAGTAGTGTGCCCGCCCGGTCTCGCGAGTCCGCGCGACGGCCTCTCGGGTGACGAACGCGAGCATGAGCACCTCTCCCGAGACGGCGTCTTGGGCGACCGCCGGGAGCAAATCCTGCTCGTCGAAGGCTAACTCGACGTCGGCGTTGTCCATACTCCACCCTGTGACCGTGGTACCGATATGCTTTGTGTCAGCGCCGCTCTCCGTCGATATCATCCGTGGGTCCGAACCTCCCCGAATTTCAGGATTGATTATGCACGGCAAAACGAAACACTGTACGCGTACCAAATTTTCAAAAAATATAATCGAGTGCGAGGATTGAAATCGCTACGTGAGAGAGGTCCGGTCGATGGAACGCCGCAGGTTTCTCCAGCGCGGGGTAGCCGCAGCGGCTCTCGGGACCGTCGGCTGTCTCGGCAGCGGTGGTGAAGTCGTCGTGACGGTCAGCCGTGATGTCCGGATTGAACCCGGGACTGGCTGGATCAGAGAGATTCCCGACGTGTCCGACCCGGGTGGTTCGATTTCGTACATCTCCCGGTCGCAGGCTCCCTTCGACGTGTACTTTTTCACCAGCGAACAGCAGATGGGTCGATACGACGACTACACCAGCGGCGAGGACCCAGCGCAACCGCCGACTGGCGACCGCGACATCGGACGCACGGCCACGGAAACCGACGGCGGCCAGTACAAAGCCAGCACAAAAGACGACGGCGCCAGACAGTCTATCGACGAGAGCGGCCCGTACTACTTCGTTCTCGACCACTCGGACTACCCGGCTGCCGGCGGTGCCTGGCCGAGCGACATGCCGAAACGCCGGTCGATCTACCTGGACCTGACCGTCACGCGAAAGCGATTCGGGCTTTAGCTGACTGCAGACGCTAAGCCTCTGCCCGCAGGGAACGAGCGGAGCGAGTGAGTATGGCGGGGATACAGCGTCGTCGTCGTTTAGGTTCACTGCACGGCATGGCTCTCCTATCCCTACGGTCAATATTAACAGTACGACACCCGTCACGTCTCCGACGGTGTTCAAACGCGAAAAGAAGCGCGCACCGTCGGTTGTGGCTGAGTGTCCGCTCAGCAGGGGACACTCCGAACCACCTGTGACGGAACGTCGCCTGCGGAGTCCGGAGTCCCTGTGCCCACGTCGGGGATAAATTCCGACACAGAACCAGGCGGCCCTGTCCTCGACAAGCGAGGGGCGGGCAGCCCCGAGCGCGGTAGGGCAGGGGAGTTCAC
>NZ_JAQCNH010000088.1 GCF_028275115.1 Halorientalis sp.
TGGGGCGCAGCACTCGGGAGTGCGACGAGCCGTAACATCGAGAGGTCACGTTCGACGCCGAGCGTTGAGGCGGCATCGGTCAACTCGCCCGAGACGCCTTCGACACCACCGTAGGCACCGTAGAAGTTGATCCAGAACGCCCCGACGAAGACGATGAACGCCGCGCCGGTGTGGTGGATACCGAACCAGACGATCGCGAAGACGATCCACGCCAGCGGAGGGATCGGTCGAAGCACCCGGACGAGCGGCTGTATCCAGTCGTCGAGGATCTCGTTCCAGCCCATCGCCAGCCCGAGACCGATCCCGGCAGTCGCGCCGAGGAGCAACCCGGGAATGTAATGAAACAACGTCTGTGTGAGGTGGGCGAGACCCGTCGGGAGGACGACCTCGGCACGCACGATGGGCACGACGACGGCGGTTGAGGTCGCAAACAGTTCGAGGAACGCCCAGGCCGAGTCAAGCGGTCCTGGCACGAGGTACGACGGCTGGGTCGTCGCTGCACCGACCCACCAGACGGAGAGAAAGATGCCGAGGCCGCCAAGCCCCCGGAGATATCGACGGAGATCGCCCTCGAACCAGGTCGGCTCGGTCGTCTCGGTGCTGACACCTGTTCCGAGACTCATGACTGGAGCGCATCGTAGGCCTCGACGGCGAACAGCTCCTCGGTCGGGACCGGTTCGTCGATGTTGCCGACGCTCGCGACGAACTCACCCATCGTCGCCGCCTGGTCGGTGACGGTGTGCGGGTTCGAGAGGAAGTCGGAGGCACGGGACCGCATCGCCGCCGTGGCGAGGTCCTCGCTCACCCCGGCACCGATCACGGATGCGGCGTGAGCGGCAGCCCCATCGGGAGATTCGATCGTGAACTCGGTTGCCGTGACGTGCTGTTCGACCAGCGACTGGGCGACCTCGCCGGCGTCGATCACCCGTTGGTTCGCGAACAGCACTGTAACTGGATGATCCTCGAGAACGGTGCCGGACCACGCGAGTTCACCGAAGGCGTCGTCCTGCCCGATGACCGTCGCGAACGGCTCTTGAATGATCGTCGCGTCGATGTCCCCCGACTGGATGGTTTGGACTGCCTTCGCCGGCGGGACCTTCGACTTGGTGATGACCGACTCCATCTCGCCGACGTCAAGGTCCTCCTGAATCCAGTACCGGAGGAGGATATCGGGAACACTTCCGTCCGGTGGAGCTCCGAACCGAATCTTGCGCCCCTCGTTCTGTTCGAACCGCTCGAAGGTGGCTGGACCGTCCTGTTCATACAGGTCGACGATTTCGGTGGTCGCCATGATCTTGAAGCCGTTGCGGGAGTTCGCCGCGAGAATCCCGGCCTGGGTGCCCTTGTCGACGAGCACCATCGCCGGAGTGATGCCGAACAGCGCGACGTCGACGTCGCCGCTGGCGAAGGCTTTCACGACGCTCGGGCCCGAGCTGAACCGCTCGACCGTGACGTCGGCCGGAATCTCGGTGTAGTAGTCCTCCCGGTCCATCACGTAGTGTTGGATGTTCGGGTAGATCGGCACGTACGCGACGGTGAGGGCGTTGAGCGTTCCGCCACCACTCCGCCCGAGACAGCCGGCGATGCCCGACGCAGCGACCACGCTCGCCCCGGCACTGCGAAGCGCGTTCCGTCGTGTGATAGAAGCCATCGGTGTTGTTAACACTGTGTAGCTAGATAATAGAAGTTATGATATAGGGTCTCATTCTTAACATTATCAGGAGCGAGCTGAGCAGTCGCTCACGAGTCGGTCGGCTACGGAACGGATCGGTCGCAAAACCGGGTTACTTCATGTCGGCCAACGGACCGAAGTCGTCGACGGGTAGCACCGAGTAGTCGATGGTGAGCGTATCCTTGGTGGCGCGGATCTTTCCGACGAACGTCGAAATCTCCTCGAGCGACCCCTCGAGGACAAACAGTTCCATGCAGTGGTGACCACCGACGTGGCTGTGGAAGTTCGAGGCGACGATGTCCTCGTGTTCGTGGCGAAGGTGCATCATCTTCTCTTCGACGTTCGTCGTCTCGTAATCGAAGACGACAGTGACGACGCCCATCAGGTCCCGGTCTTCGAGTTTCTTGTCTTCGAACTCGCCCAGGAGGTTCCGACTCGCTTCACGGACGACCTCGCTTCGACCCGTGTACCCGTGGTCTTCGGCGAACTGGTCG
>NZ_JAQCNH010000090.1 GCF_028275115.1 Halorientalis sp.
CTCGCACAGGCTGGGAGTTTCGTCCCCGCCGCCGACGCCCGCCTCTCGCTGGTCGACAGGGTGTTCACCCGCGTCGGTGCCAGCGACGACATCGCGGGCGGGAAGTCGACGTTCATGGTCGAGATGACCGAACTCGCCGAGATTCTGGAGAACGCGACCGACCGCTCGCTGATCCTCCTCGACGAGGTGGGCCGGGGCACAAGCACCACCGACGGCCTCGCCATCGCACGCGCGGTGACCGAGTACGTCCACGACGAGATCGGTGCGCGAACGCTGTTCGCCACCCACCACCACGAACTCACCGACGCCGCCGACGCGCTCGACGGGGTGTGCAATCTGCACTTCAGAGCGGAGCAGAACGGACAGAGCGTGCGCTTCGACCACCAGATCCGAGAGGGACCGGCCGCCGCCTCCTACGGCGTCGAGGTTGCCCGGGAAGCCGGCGTGCCCGACAGCGTGGTCGACCGCTCACGGGAACTGCTCGACGCGGACGAGACAAACGGTGCTCAGGACGGAAAACGCGCGACGAACGGCCACCACCCCGACACAGGAGCGAACGGGGACGAATCCACGGCCGGGTCGAGCGCGGACGGCCCGGACGCCGACCTCGCCGCGACCATCCGCGCGCAGAACCTCGCGACGACGACCCCGATGGATGCGCTGGCGCTGTTACAGGAACTCCAAGAACAGATAGAGGACGGGTGAACAGCGAGTCCGTGTGCGTCAGACCGCTGGACTGCCGCCGGGTGCGTCCTCCGCAGTCGCGTCCGCGTCGTCGGCCTCGACACTCTCGTCCAGTTCGAACGCCTTGGTGTTCCCCCAGATGAAGTAGAGGTAAGGTGTCTTCGCGACCACGTCCAGATAGGCGATAATCAGACTGAGGCCGACGCCCGACATGAGACCGAGACTCGCCGGGCCGAACAGCCAGACGGTCGGGTACGCGAGCCAGAGCAACCCCACGTGGTTCTGGAGGAGTTTGAACAGGCCCTTACGCGTGGGGTCGTCGGGAACGAACCGCGGCAACACGAAGTAGAGAACGCCCAGCAGGGACGCGTGGCCAAGTCCGGACGCGCCCAGGAAAATCCACTGGGAGAGCCCGGTCGTGATGGTTGCGATTCCGCCGGTGACGATCATCAACGCGTCGGCCACGACCAGTCCGACGATCCACTTCCGGGGCGCGGTGGCGACGTATCCGATGTAGCCGACCAGCACCGGCGTCGTGATTACCCAGTCGACGTACCGCGGGACGACGAGCGTCTGCTCGCCGACCGTGACCGTGCCGATGTCGAAAAACATCACCACGTAGGACACCCCGGCCACCGTCGGGATGAGCAGGAGATATTTGAACGCTCCCCGCTCGGCGAGGTCGGGGTCGTCGGTGAGGAGCCGCCAACCGATGTAGGTCCCGACGGCGAACCCCAGGACTGCGATGCCGTAGAGCACGGCCACCGGGTCGACGGGCATGGCGACCATCATCGATCACCTCCGTCGGTGGCGGTTGCGGCGCGACGGCCGCTAGAGTCGACGGACAACTCGAACTGGTTGATCTCGGCCACCAGCCCGTCGGCCGTCGTCTCGAAGGTGTTCATTGTTGCCATAATCTGATCGACGGCGGACGCCTGCTCGGTAACCGCGTCCGAGATGGTCTCGGCCGACTGCTCCGTGTCCCTGCTGCGGTCCGTCACTTCGTTGATCGCCGCGGCGGTGGTCTCGACCGTCTCGGCCTGGTCGTCGGTGGCGTCGCTAATCTCGACGACGCCGCCGTTGATGCCTTCGATCGAATCCGCGATGGCCTCCAGTTCCGTGAGCGCGTCCTCGACGGTATCGACGCCGTCACGAACCCGTTCTTTCGTCGCGCGGACCGACGACGCGGCCGCATCGGTCTCCGTCTGGACCTGCGTTACCATCGACGAGATTTCGTCGGCTCGCTGCTGAGTCTCCTCGGCCAACTGTTTCACCTCGTCTGCGACGACGGCGAACCCGTCGCCAGCGCCGTCACCGGTCCCGCCCTCCCCGGCCCGGGCGGCCTCGATGGAGGCGTTCAGTGCGAGGATGTTCGTCTGCTCGGCGATATCACGAATAATCGACACGACGTCCGTGATTTCGTCTGCGCTGTCGGCCAGCGTCTCGATTCGTTCGACCGTCTCGGCGGTTTCCTGTTGAATCCGCTCCATCTCGTCGATCGCGTCGGTCGCGGCCGTCCGCGCCTGGTCACTGGCCGCCGTCGCCTCCTCGCTCCGATTCGCGAGGTCGCTCGCGGTCGCGGCGATCTCTTCGGCGGCGGCGGACATGGTGTCGACGTTCTGTGCCGTCGACTCGAGTTCTCGCCGCTGGGACTGCGTCTCGTCGGTAATCCCCGCCGCAGTCTCCGTTGTCTCGTCGACGTTCGCCTCGATTCGACCGGCCACGTCTGCGACCGTCGCCGCTTCGTCTTGGATCTTGGCAGTGAACGACCGAACCTCGTCGAACGCCTCGTTGAGGTCGTCCATCGTGGCGTTGAACTCCCGACCGATGGTGGACAGCGCCTCGTGTCGCGTGTCCACATCGATCCGTTGGCCCAGGTCCCCTGCGCCGACCGCCTGCATCGTCTCCGCGTACTGTTGTGCGGCTCGCTGGTACTCCTCGGCGAGTTCCGTCGCCTCTGTCCTGGCCGCTTCGGCCTCCTCCTGGGCCGTCTTGGCCTCCCGTTCGGCCGCCTCCGCCTCCCGTTTCGCCGCTTCAAGCTCGTCGATCCGGGCCGCCAGCGACTCACGCATCCGGTCGATCGTCCCGTACAGTCTGCCGACCTCGTCGACCCGCTCGCTATTAACCTGCACGTCGAAGTCCCCATCCGAGATAGCCCGTGCCTGCTCGTCCAGTTCCGTGACAGCCGCGATGGTCGCCGTCCCTGTCACTGAACCCAGCGCCAACAACCCGGCAAGCCCGGCCATGACGGTCGCTGTCAGGTTGGCCGTACTCACCGCAACGACGATGATTAATAGCCCTGTAACACCGTAGCCCAAGAACAGTTTCAGGCCGAAACTCCGGCGAATGCGCCAAGACATATTTCTAACGGACTCCCGACTGTGTTATACTCTTGGGACACGTTATCACGACTGATATCGATTCACACAGAGTGGACGTCTCCGTGCTGCCGGTCGGTCACTCCGACTGGCTCGGTTGTGGCTCCACCGACACGAACTCCATGCCCTGTTCGGCGAGCAGTCGCCGTGCCCGGTCGGTCACCGAGGGGGCGACCAGAATCCCGCGGACTTCGGCGCCGGCGTGGAGGTCCCGTTTTAGCGCCTCCACGTACCGGCCGAGTTGGCCGACCGCGTCCGGACCGACGCGCCTGCGTTTCAACTCCACGACGACCCGCCGCCCCCGACTGTCCTCGCCGAAGATGTCCACCGCACCCGCTGTGGTCTCACGCTCGGTCGCCAGCGGAGAGAACCCCGTTTCGACCAGGTCCGGGTCGTCGAGGAGGCGCTCCCGGAGGTCCGCCTCGGTCCCCGCCAGTGCGAGTTCGGTTTCGTCGGTCACGTCGTACGCGGTGACCTGCATGAGTTCCTCGAACCGAACGAGGAGTTCCTCCTCGGGCGTCGAGCGCAGGCTCTGGAGTTCGAGCCGGTCGTCGGTCAGCTGGGCCTCCTGTGTACAACCCGGCGGTTGCCAGTTCACGGGCTGGTGCCCCTCGTCGGTGTGGACCAGCGTCGTCCCGTCGGGTTTACACACAACGAGTCTGTCGCCCGGACCGAGGTAGCTCGACGCCCGTCCCTCGTACTCCACGGTACAATTGCCGAAGATAGAGACCACGTCCTCGCGGTCGATAGCCGCAGCGACCGTTTTCCGAGCGGTAGCGGGGGTCGGACTTGAGAGTGCGGTGACATCGTCGGAGCGAGGCCCCGGGGAGCCCCCGCTCGCACCGCTCTCACCGGCTGCGTCGTCGGCGTCTCGACTCTTGTCGCCCTGTTCGGTCACTGTCCGTCCGTAGTCGTGGTCGGCGGATAAGCGCGTCGGGACCGGTTGCCGTCATCGGTCCCACCCCTCGGTGTCGGCGTCGGGGCCGAGGTGGACCGTCCGGTCCTCGGCGTGCCAGGACTGGACCTCGCCGGCCAGAAACGACCGTGCGGCCGCGAGCGGGAGGCGGTCGTTGCGGACCATCGCCAGTGTGGCGGCTTTCAGCCCGGCAACGCGGCCGCGCAGGAACTCGCCGTCCGCCTCGACCCGGTCGGAGTGGACGCCGACGAGCGCGCCGTCACGAGGCCGCACCGTGTCGTGACCCGGCAGGCCGAACCACGCCGCGAGATACGGCTGGACGGGTCCGTCCGTCGCGACGACGTAGCAGGCGTCGTAGGTCTGCCAGTCGACGTGCGTGGTGAGGAGGTCACTGAAACGCTGGTCCGTGGCCAGCGGCTCCGGGTCGACACCGGGGCGGGGACCGGTGCCGTCGCCCGAATCGAACCGGTCACCGGGGCGAACCGCAGCGAGCGACGCCGCCAGACGCCAGCGGTGAGCGCCCCAGTGTGCGTAGTGGATGTCGTATCGGCCGTCCGTCCGCTCGTAGGCGACGAGTGCTCGCTGTCCCACGGTGGTCACGGGTCGGACTGGTCTCGCTTCCGAATAAAAAAGTTGGGCCGATCAGGCCTCGACCTCGATACTGTGACCGCGCCGCGTCGCGCCGTCGAGGACTGGGAGTCGGACCTCGAGGACGCCGTTGCGATACCGGGCTCCGATCTCCTCTGGGTCGATCTCCTTCGGCATCCGGAACGAGCGGTGATAGGTCCGCTCGCGACCGGCGGCCTCGTCGACGTGTTCGGCAGAGATGTTCAGTCGGCCCTCGTGCCAGTTGACGTCGATCTCCTCGGGTTCGAAGCCTGGCATCTCTACGGTGAGGACGAACTCGTCGTCCTCCTCGTAGAGTTCGTAGTCGTCACTGCCGAACCCGGAGAACAGCCGGGACGGCAGGTCGATGCCTCTCGTCCACGTACTGGTGCGGTCGGGCAGTGTCACAGTGCGACACCCATCAGTTCGTATGTTCGCCGTTCGACTTAAATTTTGCTGGGGCGTGGTTGCAGGTCCCGCTCGAAAACACCGAACACAGGTGGCGTCCGGTCTCTAGAGGCACCGACTACCGGCAGGGTCCGGAGCTCTCAGTGGCAGTCGACCAGTTCGGCGCGGTCGACCGCCTCAAGGCCGCGCTCGCGGAGGGCGTCCGGTTCCTCTTCGCGGAGTCGCGCCAGTTTGGCGCTGGTCTCTGCCTGTTCGGGGGCGAAACGGTTACACCCCGCTGGAATCGTCGAGTCGGTGAACGTCCCGATCTCCCTGGCACGCTCGGTGATTTCGTTTTTGTCCATGGTGAGGAGTGGACGGAACACGGGCAACTCGGTGATCGGATCGGTGACGCTGAGGTTCTGTGCGGTCTGACTCGACTTCTGGCCGATGGCCTCGCCGGTGACGATGCCGGCCGCGCCCGTGTCGATTGCGACTGCCTCGGCGACGGCGACGCAGAACCGGCGGAAGGCGAGCATCCGGCCCTGTTCGAGTTCGTCGGCCAGCAGTTCGACCGTCTCGCCGCCAGGGACGACTCGGAGCGACTCCCGGAAGTTGGGCGCGTACGACCCCAGCGTCCGGACGGTCTCGACGGCGCGGGCCCGGTGGTCCTGGCCGCCGTACTCGCCGAGGTCGACGTACACGGGGAAGACGGGGCAGCCTTTCCGCAGCATCTCGTAGATAGCTACTGGCGAGTCGATACCACCACTGACCAGCGCCACGACCGGCCGCTGACTCCCAAGCGGGAGCCCGCCCGGCCCTCGAATCTCGTCGAGATACAGGAAGGCCGCGTCCTCCCGGACCTCGACGTTGACCGTGAAATCGGGGTCGTCCAGGTCGACCTCGGGCTCGAAGTCCGTCTCGACGGCGTCCCAGATTGCCTGTCCACCCTCCTGTCCGAGGTCTTCGCTGTCCATCGGGAAGGTGTCGCCCGCGCGCCGGGCGTTGACGGCGAAGCTCCCGCCGTCGTAGTGTGCCTCGGCGGTCTCGACCATAGCATCGAGAATCGGCTCGGGTTTGGGCGGCAGCGCACGGGCCGGGCTGGTCGAGACCACGCCGAACGCGTCGGCGGCGACTTCGGCAGCCGCCGTGGGGTCGTCGGTCCACACGAGCGGTCTGGTCGGCCGTTGTTCCAACTCCCCGTCGACGCCGCGGTCGGTGAGCAGTGCCTCGATGTTCTCGACCAGACGCTCTTCCATCCCGTGGCGGACACGACTGCTCTTCGTACTCATGTCCCCGTAACGGACCACGGCCGTCTCAGCGCCCGGCGGCTCCATACCCGGGCAGAGACGGCTAAGGGTTAAATTCCTGTTGTCACCGAGCGCGGTCGCCGGTCCGCGCCCGTGTCCTCGTTCAGCGAAGCACGCCATAGACGACGCCGAGAACGCCGCCGTACACGGCGTGCCATAGCAGACTTGGGATCGCAAAGTTCGGCAGCGGGGGTGCGTTCGGGAATCCGACCGCGCCCAGCCACACCGGCATCACTAGTGCCGCGAGGGCGACCCACGTCAGGACACCCCAGACCAGCCCCGCCCCGACGACGAGGACCGTCGAGCTCTCCGAGACCGGCGCGAACCGCAGGACAGCCGCCAGTCCGACGCCGAGTACAGCGCCGTGTGTCATGTGGACCGTGATGCCCGCGGCACCGCCGGAGAGTCCGTACAGTGCTGGAATCGCGACCGTGATCGTCGGCGGACTCATCGCGACGACCAGCGCCGCCATCACCGCCGCACCGACGACGCCACCGGCGACGCCGGCCTGCCAGTCCGCAAAGCCCGTTCGACTATCGACTACTGCATCCGTTTCAGTTGCCATCGCAGTCGGAAAATCGAGAGCAGGGTATGTAACGCCACCCCGCGTCTGTGCCCGTGTTACAGGCGCACAAGAACGGAACAAACACATCCGTGACCGGCCAGGACATCCGACTGCTCTCCGAACCCTACGCTGGCCAGCGCGCCGGTTCCCCCCTTCGGCCCGTCGCCGTCCAGTCGGCCCGAACACACCGCGTCGACGGCTGTCCGACCCGACATCGATTCTCACCGACCACCACCGAAACAACGCCGGCTTCCGAATAGTCAGTCGGTTTGTGAATAAAACCCAACTAGTCGGGCAAGGATATTTTACTCACCTCTATCTAATTAAATGGTGCACCATGCCACAACCTGGTCCGGAGAACGTTTGGCTGTGGATTGGTACTGCACTGATGGCGTTGGGGACGCTGGCGTTTATCGGTATGGGTTGGAACGAAAAAGACGAACAGAAACAGGAGTTCTACATTATTACGATATTCATCCCGGCCATCGCGGCCACCTCGTACTTCTCGATGGCCATGGGATTCGGGCTGACAGAAGTGACGGTAGCCGGTGAAGTGCTGGATATCTACTGGGCCCGGTACGCCGACTGGCTGTTCACCACGCCGTTGCTGCTGATCGACCTGGCGCTGCTTGCCGGGGCCGACCGCAACACCATCGCGACGCTGGTCGGACTGGACATCGGGATGATCATCACTGGTCTCGTCGCTGCGCTGACTACCGCGAGCGAAGCGATGCGGATCGCCTGGTGGGGTGTCAGCGACGGCTTCTTCCTGGTCCTGCTGTTCGTTCTGGTCAGCCGCCTGACCGCCCAGGCGTCCGACCAGCCCGGTGAAGTCGGGAGCCTGTTCGCGAGGCTCAGAAACGTGGTGATCCTACTGTGGCTCGCGTATCCGATCGTGTGGATCGTCGGGACCGAAGGCCTCGGACTCGTCCCGCTGTACTGGGAGACGGCCGGCTTCATGGTGTTGGACGTGCTGGCCAAGGTCGGCTTCGGCTTCCTGCTGCTGCGGAGCCGGAGTGTCCTCGACAAGGCCACGCCCGCCGCGACCGAACCCGAAGCGACTGCAGCCGACTGATCCGCGACCGCACCCGATTTTTTTGCCACGATCCGCCGCCAGCCGCGACGACAACACATAACTACCCCGGTCTAAATGGTCAGAATGTGATGCGACTCGGCACACAGGTCCCCGTGGAGGCGCACACCCGATGAGCGGCGGGACAGTTCTCGTCGCGCTCACGTATCTGGAGTTTCACCTCCTGTTCATTATCCCGCCGCTCGTAGCACTGCTTGTGCTCGCCGACCCCGTCGGGCGCCCGTACGCCGGCCCACTCGGCGTCACACTGCTCTCGGTCGTCGCCGTCGTCTACACGACGCCGTGGGACAACCACCTCATCGACACTGGCGTCTGGGCCTACGGCGAGGGGACAGTCCTCTTCCGGATCTGGCACGCACCGATAGAGGAGTACCTCTTTTTCATTCTCCAGCCGGTGCTGACGAGTCTCTGGCTCGCTCGGCTCTCGACCGGGAGCGACTACGAGTTCGGTATCACGACCCCACAGCGCGCGATGGGCCTGCTCGGTGGTGGTCTCGTCGCCGCACTCGGCCTGTTTTTTCTCTCGGAGTCGACCTACTATCTCGGAACGTTGCTCCTGTGGGCCAGCCCAGTGCTGGCCATCCAGTGGGCCTTCGGCTGGCCGGTTCTCTGGGAGCGCCGCCGCACGCTCGCACTGGGTGTCGGCGTCCCCACCGTCTACCTCTGTGCCGTCGACCGCATCGCCATCGAAATCGGCATCTGGACCTTCGACAAAACGTTCATGACCGGACTCACAATCGCCGGCCTCCCGATCGAGGAGTTCCTCTTTTTCACGCTGACGAACGTCTTTCTCGTCCAGGGCCTCCTTCTCTTCTGGTGGGTGACCGACCGCTGGGAGCAGGTCCGGACGGTCTGGAACCGGCGAGCACCGACCGGCTCATGATCCGCTCTGTCCCCGGCGTCGATCTGGACGCCCCGATTCAGGAGACGCTGGTCCGGGGCGTCCTCTGGCCGTCCTGGGTCGTCACTGCCGGCCTGATCGTGCCGTTCACGCTCGGCGTCTCCCTCCCGCCTGTCGTCCAGTACGTCCCGCTGGTCGCCAGCGTTCTCCTCCTCGGACTGCCCCACGGCGCGGTCGACCACCTCGCGCTTCCCCGGGTCCGGGGCCGCGACCCCACCTTCCGCGCTATCGCGGGCGTGTTCGCCCTCTACGGCGCCCTCGGAGTCGTATACGCGGTCACCTGGTTTCTCGTGCCTACGGCCGCGTTCGGCTTCTTTATTCTGCTGACCTGGGCCCACTGGGGCCAGGGCGACCTCTACGCGTTGTTGGCCGTCGCGGACGTCGGCTATCTCGACACCCGCGCCCGACGCGCGCTCGCGACCGTCGTCCGCGGCGGGTTGCCGATGCTCGTCCCTCTCGTCTTCTTCCCCGACTGGTACCGCCGGGTCGCGGACGCCCTCGTCTCGCTGTTCGCGCTCGCCTCGACGGCACGACTCGACTGGGCGTTCCAGTTCGAGACGCGGCTGGCGCTCGGTCTCGCGTACGGTACCGTCGTGCTCGGATATCTGGCGATGGGGTACCTCGGCTCCACTACGAGGCGCTCGACCTGGACCGTCGATGCCGGCGAGACGCTCCTGTTGATCGTCTTCTTCGCTGTCGTCCCCCCCGTGTTCGCTGTCGGCGTCTACTTCTGTGTCTGGCACGCCTACCGCCACATCGCTCGCCTCGTCCCGCTCGAACCGGCATCGAAGGCCGCACTGTCGGACCGCCGAATCCGGCCCGCACTGGCCCGCTTCGCCAGGGAGGCCACGCCGTTGACGCTGGTCTCGCTCGCCCTCCTGGGTGGGTTCTACCTGTTGGTCCCGAACCCGCCGGCGAACCCGCTGGGGTGGGTCGGACTCTATCTCGTCCTCATCGCCGTGTTGACACTCCCCCACGTCGCGGTGGTGACGCTGATGGACCGCGAGCAGGGCGTGTGGTCGATCACTCGTCCGTGACCGCCCGCAACTGCGCCTCCACGTACCGTTCCGAGCCGTTCAGTGGCACGTTGCCGGTCACCTGGACGTACACGTTCGACCGCTGGGCGTCGACGGCCGTTTCGGTCAGTGACGTGGTCGCGAACGCGTGGTCCCCGACGGTCACCTCCGTCGTGTTGATCCCGTCGGACCGGTAGGTTCCCCGCTGTGTTTCCAGAAACGACTGCGCCTCGGCGGGAGACTCGAACACCAGCAGCGCAATCTGGAGGTTCGCGCTCCCGTTTTTCAGTTCGAGCACCTGCCCCGACTCCATACCCGCCGGTGCAGCACCCGGCGAGCGCGTGCCGTTGCCCTCCCAGCCGGCGAACTGGCCGGCCGACAGCAGATACTCGCTCGCCGACTCGTGGTACTCCGTTCCGTTCGCGGTCGGTGTCTCGCTGCTCGGTGCCCCGCTACAACCCGCGAGCACCAGCAGCACTGCCACTGCACCGACGACCGCGATAGACCGGCTTCGGTTATGCATACCCCAGTCGTAGCCTCCGCTTGGTAAAAACGTGGTCGCCGTTTCGCCCGGTGTGCCTTCGCCGCCGGTCTGTCAGTCCCGCCAGCACCGACCGGCGAGGCCGCCGGCGATCCCCGCCAGTGCCGCGAAGACACCCAGCCCCGGTCCCGCGTCCGCCGTCGTGTCGGGCCCCGCCCGGGTCGTCGATTCGGGGGTCCCCGTCGGTGCTGCCGTCTCCGTCGCGGTCGCGGTCGCGCCCGACCCCGAGGCTCCCACGGCGAACGTCCCGACGACGCCGGCGTGGTCGGACGGCCACACCTGCACCGTCTCCCCGTCGGCGTCGTAACGAACGCGGTCCTCGGGCCGGTGGCCGACGCGACTCGTGGCTGCCACGGACACGTCGCCCCGGAAGAGGAGCCCGTCGATGCGCCGGTCCAGTCGAGAGTTCGCGTTCCGGAGGTCCCCACCCTGACAACAGGTGAACCCGTCCCGGTCGGGGTGGGACTCGGCGTAGGCGTCGGTCAGTTCGGCCGTCAGTTGGTCGTACGCCGCGGTCTCCCCGCCGGGGCCGCTGTTGAAATCGCCGCCGACGACCACCGGCCGGTCTGTCGGGAGTTGTGCGAGCAACTCCGACACCTGCTGTCGGCGAAGCGACTCCGAGACCGACGACAGGTGCGTCGAGGCGACGGTGACCGTCTCCCCGCCCAGCGTCACGTCCGCGGCGCAGAACCCGCGCTGGACCGAGAGGTCACCCAACCCGGGGATTGGAATCGGGACGCCGAATGCTGCCTCGAACGTTGCCGTCGCGGTCGCCGTCGCGTCGACGTCGCTCCGGACGAGCAGGGCGTCCCGGTCGGTGAGGCGCACGTCGACGTCGCCGTCGTCGGTGTCGGCCGGTAGTTCCACGTCCGTCGTAACCGTCGATGCGGCCACCTCGTAGTTCAGCCCCCGCTCGGACAGCGCCGACTGAACGGCGGCCAGCAGGTCGACGACGACCGTCTCGGCCCGCTCCGGGGAGTCCGTCCCGAAATCGCTCGGGCGCTGGACCCGGATCGCGGCGGCCTCCTGGAGCGCGACGGCGTCCGGTTGGGTGGCCTCGATCTCCGCCGCCATCGCGTCGACCCGCGCGGTGACGAGCCCTGGGTCGATGCCGTCGAACAGTTCTCCGGCGATTCGCCGGACGTCGTCGAGCGACCGCGCGTCGAACAGCGCAAAGAGGTCGACGCCGAGGTAGACGTTACGAGTCAGAACTGCCAGTTCCGGAGCCGACTGTGGCGCCGACCGGGCCGATACGCCGGCCGTGGCGGCCGCGCTCGCAGTCAATCCGGCGATACTTCCGAGAACGGTTCGTCGGCCGACCGACCTGTCGCCTTCGGTGGAGTCCATTACGAGCGGTTCTGCACCGGCGATACCTGAATGTGTGGGGCGCGTCGCCGTGCGTGGGGACGGTGGTGGCGGTGCCGTGCGATATAAGACGAGCACGGCAAGGCTCCGCGAGTGGCCTTTTTCCAAACTTTCGACCGGGGGTGCGCGGAACGGGCTCCTCGAAAGGAACCGGTCGTCTTACTTAGCGCGTCCGCGACCGCCGTTGTTGCTCGGGCGGTTGTGCTCGGTACCTTTGCCTTTCTGGTCGAGACCGCGATTGGACTTGCCGGCGTTGGTCAGACCGCGGTAGGCGCGGCCGCGCTGAGAGTCGTCACAGATCCAATTGAGGTCGTCGTCGGTCTCGATGGCAGGGTGGTGTGGGTCTAGCAAAATCACTTCGAACCACTTCTGCCGGCCGTCCTGCCCGACCGGATAGGAGTTGAGCACGCGCAGGTTGCGGTACTTCCGGGTGGCACGCTCCTCGCCGACGCGCTGGAGGTTCTTCCGGCGAGTAATCCGGGTCACGCCCTGGCGCTTCGAGCGTCGGCCGGCGGTGAAACGCTGCTTGCGGGCACCGCCTTTGCGGATGCTGGCCCGGACGACCACGACACCCTGCTTGGCTTTGTAGCCGAGCGCGCGGGCCTTGTCCAGTCGAGTCGGGCGCTCGATGCGTTCGAGCGCACCTTGGTTGCGCCACTCCTGCTGGCGCTGCCACTGTAGTTCGGCGAGCTGTCCATCGTCGGGGTCCTTCCACGCCTCTCGGATGTGGGAATAGAAGTTCCGTGTCATGGGCTATCACCACGGGCGTCGAGTGGTTCAAACCGCGGGCCGAAGCCCTCGCACGGTTCACATCCCGTCCTGTGCGGGTCGGCTGCACCGACCTCGGCAGGTGCCCGCTGGTGCCCGTCGACCAGCGAGTTACACGTCAGTTCCCGGCTTCGCTGTTTAAATACTTCGAACTTCGCCACACACTCCACTCCGCCCGCAGCGTCTGACAGCCAGCTCGAAAGACGGCTCGCTGAGCGAGGAGTACGGCTGACATCGGGCGTGCGGCTCGCCGGTATCCTGCCCGAGCAGCGACTCCGACTGGACGGAACAGCCGCTACAGCGGCCTTTTCGACCGAGCAGCGCCGGACGGTCTCGATCCGACTCACGAATTCTGTATAGCGACATACGATTTATCCGCGGCTTTCGCGGGAATCGTCGTCGTGGCGAGGAGTGTAGACGGAGGGGCTGGGACAGTCAGAATGTAGCGAAACGGGCGACACCGTCGACGGTCACTCGCGGTGATCGTCGACGGTCTCGAACCGGCTCTCGGCGACGGCGGCCGCGACGGCGTCGGTGTCGACGTCGTCGACGTATCTCGGATACTTACGGCGGACGTAGCCGACGATGTTTTCCACGTCCCGAACGAGCAGTTCGCGGCTGTTCTCGTGGTCGGTCGGGACGGCCTGTGGCCAGTCGAAGACCGTCACACCGTCGCTGCCGACGAAGACGTTGTACTCGCTCATGTCTGCGTGGACGTACCCTTCTCCGAAGGCTGTCGCCATCTCTGCGAGGATCAGGTCCAGAACTGGAACGACCTGTTCGGATTCGAGTTTCGTGCGGGAGAGTTCGGTCGCGTCGATTTTCTCCATCACGATGGCGTGGCGGTTCTGCCCGACTGGACGCGGGACACTCACCTCGGGGTAGAGACTCTCGAGTGCATCGTACTCCCGTTCTGCGGCTTTGCGGGCGGTGTACTGCCAGGAGACGTGGTCCCGGTCCGACGTGTAGTCGCGCTCTTTCATGACCTCCCGGAAGTTTGTGTACCCCTCGCGGTGGTACTTCAAGGCGAGAGGCTTGTACGACCGGACCTCGTACACGTCGCTTTCTTTGCCTACGCCCAGCGGCGAGCCGAACTCTTCGAGAGTCTCGCGCTCGATGAAACTGTGCAGGGCCAGCGCGTCGTAACCCTCGAAGGTGAGTTTGAACCCTTGATACTGGATGGTCTTCCGCTCGACCAGCCCCCGGTCCTCACACCGGTCGAGCCGATAATCGACGTTCTCCGGCGAGAGTCGGGAGAACTCGGGTATCTTCCCCCGTGCCACCCACTCCGAGAACCGCATTCCCTGCTCGACCCCCGAGAGCAGGTGGAAATCCTCGGGTTCGAGCTCCCGCATGAGCGGCGCGACGTTTTCGACCATTGACCGTTCGTAGCGGACCACCCCCTAAAAGCCCGACGCGTCCGCCCGCAGAGAACGATAAATCAGATGACGCTATATCGAATCACCGACCGACGGCACCGCGAACCCGGCGGGAACCCTCGTCGCCCAACATCGCATGGGCGGTGCCTGGCTCGCGAGCGTTTCCATCTCGCGAAACAAACCGGACACTGCCGGGACACTCCGGATGCCGACACACGAACTCGCAGACCCCACCCGGCCTAGCGAGTCACTCTGAGGTCTCCAGACCACCGACGCGAATCGTCTCGTCGTTTTCGGCGGCGGATACCCCCTCGAAGACGACGGCGCCATCGTCGGCACTATCGGTGTGAGCGGCGGTGAAGTCGCACAGGATGTGACCGTTGCCGAGGCCGGTGTCGAGCGGTTCGCCGTAAGCATGACACCAGGGTGAGCAGGACAACATCGTCCGCCTGGCGCCGACCGGACAGCCTGGTCTGCATCTCGGCTCGCCAACCGACGGTCCGACAGGGTCGCGTCGTCGACTCGCTGTTGGTGAGACTGCCCTCGCCGCGTAGCGGCCTCAGTCGTCCGCAGAGATGGGCTGTCCCTCGCTGTCGGTCGGGGCGGGACTCTCGCCGTCGTCGAAGGGGTACCACGACTGCTTGGCGTCGGTCAGACACGGGTCGTCGTAGTCCTCGGCCTCCGCCGGTTCGGCCAGTTCGGTGATGGTCTCGTGGCTAGTGGCGTCGACCCACTCGCTGAACGTCTGGCCGTCGGACCGAAGCGTCGCGTAGGCCTCGACCATGTTGGCGATCATGCCGGGTACCTCGTCGGCCGGGACGCGCTGGCGGACCCAGTCGATGAAACTGGGGTCCTCGCCGATACCCCCGCCGACACCGACGTCCACGGCTTCGACCATCTCGCCGTCCTTCCGCGCGCGCATCCCCTGTAAGCCGATATCGGCAGTCATCGCCTGCCCGCAGTCGGCCGTACAGCCGGAGAAATGCATCTTGATACGGTCTACGTCGTCGGGAACGTCGACGTTGTCTCCGAGCCAGCGCAGCAGACGCGCCATTCGCGCCTTCGTCTCGGTGAGCGCGAGCGAACAGAACTCCGTGCCCGTACAGGCCATCGCACCCTGTGTGAACGGGTTCGGCTCCGGCGAATACTTCTTTAGGAACGGCTCGTCCAGCAAACGCTCGAGGTCGCCGTCGGACACGTCCATGATGAGGGGATTCTGCCGGCGGGTCAGTCGGACTTCCCCGGAGCCGTACGTGTCGGCGAGGTCGGCCAACTCGATCGCGTCCTCCGCGGGGAGCCGGCCAACCGGCACCGACAGTCCGACGTAGTTCCTGCCGTCGGCTTGGTCGTAGACGCCCACGTGGTCGTGCGCGCCGAGGTCGGTGTTCCTGCCGGCGTTGTAAGTGTACTCGCCGCGGAAATCCGTGCCGGCGGTCTCGAACTCGAAGTCGAGCCGCTCGTCCAGTTCGTCGCGAATCGCGTCGGTGCCGTGCTCGTCGACAAAAAAGCGCCCACGATTCTTCGAGCGGTTCGTCCGGTTGCCAGCCTCGTGGTAGTACTCGACGAATGCCCGGACCGTCTCGACGGCGTGTTCCGGGCGGACGAACAGGTCCAGCGAGCGAGCCCGACGCGGTTCGCGGCCGCCCAGTCCGCCACCGACCCGGACGTTGAACCCTGTGACCGACTCGCCGTCGACGATTCTGCGAGCGGGCTCAAGTCCGATGTCGTTGATTGAGTCCTGTGCACACCCCTGCCGACAGCCGGACACGGAGATGTTGAACTTCCGGGGCATGTTACAGAGGTCGTCGTCGCCCCGGATGGTCTCCTGAATCTCGTCCAGAATCGGACGTGACTCGACGACTTCTTCGCCTTTCCCGGCGACCGGACAGCCGGAGATGTTGCGCATCGTGTCACCGCCGGACGAACGGGAGGAGACGCCGACGGACTCCAGTTTGTCCCAGATTTCGGGGACGTCTTCGAGATTGAGCCAGTGCAGCTGGATCGATTGACGCGTCGTGAAATCGAGCCACCCGTTGCCAAACTCCGGGTTCGTCACCGGTCCCTCGGCGTAGTCCCGTGCCACCTCACCGATGGCTCGCAGCTGGCCTGGTTCCAGGACACCCCCACAGTTAGTCAGGCGCATCATGAAGTACGACTCCTGTCCGCCGCGCTGGTGGAACACACCCCAGAACTTGAACCGGGAGAACCACTCTTCGCGTTCGTCCTCGGGAATCGCGTCCCACCCTCTCTCTGCGAACTCGAGCAGTTTCTCGCGTACCTCGTCGCCGTACAGCTCCTCTTTGATCGCTTCTTTCTCGTTACCCATCGGTCGCCCTCACGATAGCTCGACGGTGTTCAGTTATCGTGCCTATGTTAATCTGAACGTTACGCATTTCTCGTTATATCTTTAGAGTCAACATCTAATAAGTCCGTTCGTTAACGAACAGGCACTCTACCGCGATGGGAACGACAAACAACAAAGTCGGGCTCTCGAAAGCGCTCTCCACCGGGGTCGATTCGGTATCTTCCAACCTCCGACCGATCTGACCGGCATTTGTCCACCGCGTCTCGGGACGGTTCCGACCCGCACGGCCACCCGCCGACGAACAGCCGTCCCGCCGCGCAGCACCGCACGCTGCTCGGATGGACTCGAAAAAATGTGCGTTTTTCGACCGACAGGGCTGGTTCGTCAGCCCTCCGGGAGCCAACCGTGTCTCAGTCGTCGGCCGTGGCGGTACCGTCCTCCCCTGCCACTCCGGTGAAGCCGGCCGTGTTGGCGACTTTCGCGATTTCCGGCCGGAACACCCACGCGGATAGCAACACGATCGGGATCATCGTGACAGCGGCGACGGAGTACCCCAGGTGGAAGTTCGCCAGCCACGGTGCGGAGTAAAACAGTGGGTAGACGATGCCACCGACGGTCCCGATGCCGCCGACGACGCCTGCCACCGCCCCGGAACTGTTCGGGAACATCGAGGGCACCTGCGCGAAAATCGCGCCTTCGGCCCACGCACACCCCGTCCCGACGAGGAAGCCGACGACGACCGTGCTCATCAGGACGCCGGAGAGTCCGGCCAGCGTCATAGCGAACATCATCACGACGATGAAACAGAGCCCGAGGAACGTCCACTGTCCCCGGTACTGTCCCTTGAAAAACGGGAGGATGTTCTGCTCTTTTCTGGCCAGCACGTCGCTCACGTACCCACCGAACGGGCGGAGCAGCCCTGCCGCAATCGAGAACGTCGCGGCGAAGGTACTCGCGATGACGAAGTTGTCTTGATTGAACGCCGTGCGGTAGTACGTCGCGAGCCAGCCGTTCATCGACAGTTCGAGGCCGAAGGACATGATGTAGGCGGCCGCGAGCACGACCGTCCCGTAGCGGGTCGCCGTGTGAACCCACCCCTTCAGGCTGGCGTTTTGCTTGGTGGCCTGGCGCTTCGCCTCGCTTTTTGCGGCCTCGCCGAGCGCGTAGTATGCCACCGCGAGGAGGATCGAGACGATGCCGGTGTAGAAGAAGGCCGCCCGCCAGTTCGTCGAGAACAACGGCCCACTCCACCCCTGACCGAACACGCGCGGGAGAATGAGCGCCCCGCCGGCCGCCCCGGCGTTCCCGACCCCGGCGTAGATTCCCTCGGCCAGCCCGAGGTTCTCCTCCTCAAACCACTCGGCGACGTGCTGGATGCCGATGACGAACGTGATTCCGGCCGTTGCGACGATGAGCCGAGTCACGAAGAAAACCGAGTAGTCCTGTGCGAACGCGGAGAATATCGAGAACACGCCGACGTACGCCAGGACGATGGCGAAGATAGCTGGCGCCCCGAACTTGTCGGAGAGCCACCCAGTCAGGATACGACCGAAGGGTGCCATCCAGATCGCCGAGCTGGCGAGGATGCCGATTTCGGCCGGCGTGAGCCCGAACTCCTGGGCCATCCCCCCGGTGAACGGTGCGAAAGAAAACCAGATGAGAAATGAGAAATTGAAACCGACGGTAGCGAGCAACAACGTCCGGTACTTCGTCATCTTGATCAGTCCCATGCTATCCCCTCCATGGACACTGACGAACCGCCTGCGTCCAGCCCACTGGATTGCATTTTATTAACTTCGCTCTCAGTTTGTACCATGTATGACCACATCGATTCAATATTCCATTACGAACGGTGTGTTATAGTGGTAACCGTTTAGAAATCGGCAATGTTGAACTGTCTGGTCAACGACTGGACAGTGCGGTCGTCTCTCGCTCGACTCT
Organism: Halorientalis sp.; assembly: GCF_028275115.1. Taxonomy (GTDB): domain Archaea; phylum Halobacteriota; class Halobacteria; order Halobacteriales; family Haloarculaceae; genus Halorientalis. The sequence continues at coordinate 18,156 of NZ_JAQCNH010000090.1, forward strand.
CCGGTTGCTTTTTTTCGATATCGAAAAGTCGCTCAGACTGCTGTCCATTCGTCAATTCACACGCTTTGTAAGCACAATACCATTTCGTCACGACCACGCGACCGGTTCCGCCGGCGTGCCTGCGCCGGACGGCCAGTGTTGGCAAATATGAATATTTGTTCACCGTTGACTCATTTTTTCGCCAATCAAAAGTCTTATACCGAATATTGTGGTACGATATAACACCAACGGACACAAATATGCACGAACTTTCACCACTAACCTTCACCAGTTCCGCCGTTTGCGACTCGTGCGCCCGCGACCCGACCGGGACCGGACGAGCACGCTGTCCTCCAGCTGACTGGAGCGACGAGAACAGATGACTCGCTGGACGCCGACGACGTGTATGCGGTGTGCTGTCGGCTGTGGGCAGCTCCAGCGGGGCACCGACGAGGGATACGGTGTCGGTGACGTTCAGGGCGATCGCCGACATCCGACGGCCGAAGGCCTCGCCTGTGAACGCGGTATCCGGGAGACAAAAAACCCGCGAGGAGAGTGGCTGACCGAACCGCTTGTTCGACGCGGCGACCGACTCGTGGCTACGTCGTGGGACGTGGCGCTGGGCACGGTCGCTGCCGAACTGCTCAAGACGATGGCCGACGACCCCGACAACGTCGCCGTCCTGGGCAGTGGGCAACAGACCAACGAGGCCGCCTACGCGCTCGGGAAGGTCGCCCGGGGTGCTATCGGGACACGGCACTTCGACGCGAACACGACGCTGTGTATGGCGTCGGCGGTGACCGCCTACTACGACGCCTTCGGAAGCGACGCACCGCCGTGTACCTACGACGACATTCCGGCGGCGGAGACACACGTCGTCTGGGGTGCGAACCCTGCGGTCGCACATCCGGTGTTGTATCGCTGGATTCTGGACAGCGCGACGGAGTCCGGGTCCCGTCTCGTGGTGGTCGACCCCGTCGAGAGCGAGACTGTCGCCGACGCCGACCAGCACGTCCAGCCCGAACCGGGAACCGACCTCATGCTCGCCCGTGCGGTGCTTGCAGAGCGAATCGAGAGCGGTGCTGTCGACCGCGAGTTCGTCGAGAGGCACACGACGGGCTTCGACCGGCTGGTCGAGTCGCTCCCGGCCGTCGAAGCAGCCGCGGAGACGGCCGGTGTTTCGCGAGCGACAGTCGACGAACTGGCGACGGCGTTCGACGCGAAGACGCTCCTGTACTGGGGCATGGGAATCAACCAGAGCACGCACGGAACGCACGCCGCGCGGATGCTGATCAACCTCTGCCTGGCGACGGGGAACATGGGTCCCGGGAGCGGCCCGTTCTCGCTGACGGGGCAGGCCAACTCGATGGGGACTCGCGTCTGCTCCTCGAAGGGGACCTGGCCCGGGCACCGGGAGTTCACCGACGAGGCCAACCGCGAACGCGTCGCGGAAACCTGGGGCGTCCCGGCCGAGCGGCTGCCGTCGTCGACCGGCCCCGGCCCTGTCGGCATCGTCGACGAAATCAATCGGGGTCACATCGAGACCTGCTGGACGGTCGCGACGAACCCTGCTGCCGGCATGCCCAACGCCACCAACACCAAGCGCGCGCTCGACGAGGTCTTCCTCGTCGTGCAGGACGCGTTCCGGTCCGAAACCGTCGAACACGCGGACGTCGTCCTCCCGGCGGCGACCTGGGGGGAGACCGAGGGGACCGTGATGAACATGGAACGGCGTATCTCCAGAGTCACCGCCGTGAGCGACGTCGTCGACACCGTCCGGCAGGACATCGACATCATCGCAGCCATCGGAGCTCGACTCGACGACGGCCTGTTCGACGACCCACCGCTGGACCCGGAACCGGTCTTCGACGAGATTCGCAGCCTGACGGCCGGGACGCCGGCCGACGTCTCGGGTATCACCTACGACCGTCTCGAATCCGAACGAGCCGTTCGCTGGCCCGCTCCAGACGAGACGTCCGCGGGCGGCTACCGGTACCACGACGACGGCTCGTGGTCGTTCCCGACCGACTCCGGACTGGCACGGTTCTCGACGGCCACCTATCGTGGCATCCCCGAACCGACCGACCCGAACTATCCACTGGTGTTGACAACCGGTCGACGCGCCGGGGCGTACAATACGGGTGTCCGAAACGACGACCAGACGATTCCGAACGCCCGTGTCCACCCGGAAACGGCCGGCCAGTATATCAGCGTCGTGGACCGCGGGCAGACCGTCGTCGAGTCCCGCCGCGGGTCGGTGACTGTCACGCTCACGCCGGACGACAGCATCCCCACGGGCGCCATCTGGCTGGACGTCCACAACCCCGTCGTGAACGAACTGACTCTTCCAGCAATCGACCCCGACTCCAACGAACCCAACTTCAAGCAGTGTGCGGTCAGGCTGTCGCTACCAGACCGGTCTTCGCCGGTAACCCGTGACGGGGCCGTCCGTTCTGATACCATCGGTGACGACTGACTCGCGTCGGCCAGACCCCGCTTTCTGTGAACGCGACGACGGGAACGATTCGGCTCTCTCAATCGGCCGCCGCCGGCAGTTCCGCCTCGGGGGTCGCCAGTCGCACGGCACACTGTTTGAAATGTGGTTCTCTGGACTGTGGGTCCCGGTCCGAGAGCGTCAGCCGGTTCGTCGCCGGATGGTGGATGGGGAGCCACACCATTCCCTGTGGCACTCCCTCGTCGCGGTCGATACCGACGGTCGCGGCCCCCCGCCGCGATGCGATGGCGAGCTGTCCGTCGCCGACGAGGTCCGCGTGCTCGCTGACCGTTTCCGGGTGGACGCGAGCCACGAGGTCACCTGCCTCTCCGCCACGGGAGCGGACGCCGGTGTTGTACCCGTCGGCCTCGCGGGCGGTGGTCAAGATGAGCGGGTACTCCTCGTCGGTCGGCTCGGGCAGGGGGTCCTGCCGGCCGGTGGAGAACTGCGCGTTCCCCGTCGCCGTGGGGAACTCCCAGGACTCTTCGTCGGTGGGTCCCGCCTCGCTGGCGTCCGTTTCGGCGCTCGCGTCGGCGCCGTCGTAGTACCGGTAGCCGCCCGATTCCTCCAGGTCGGGGGCAGGCCAGCGAACGGCCGTGTCGTGTTCGAGGCGGTCGTAGGTGATGCCCGAGCAGTCGGCGACGGTCCCCTCGGTTAGCCCCGCGAACTCCGCGAAGACGTCGCCGGGGTCCGGCGACGTGCGCTCGAAGAGGTCCGGAAACAGCCGCGAGCCGATGGTTGCGATGATGTCGAGGTCGGGCCGAACCCCGTCCGGCAGGTCAGTCGCGGCCCGAACGCGGGAGATGGTCCGCTCCATGTTCGTGGTCGTTCCCTCGCTCTCGCCCCACGTCGCCGCCGGGAGAACGACGTCTGCGATCTCGGTCGTCTCCGTGTGGAAGGCATCCTGGGCGATGACGAAGGCGTCTTCTAACTGCTCGCGGGCGCTGTCGGCCGCAGGCATCCCTGCGGCAGGGTTCGTGGCGACGGCCCACACGACCTCGGGGCCCTGCTCCAGTATTCCGACCGGACCGGGGCCGGTGTCGTCGGGCAGGCGGTCGACGGGCACGTCCCACTCCGTGGCCATCAGGCGCCGGTGGTCCGGGTCGCCGAAGGCCCGCTGGCCCGGCCAGGAGCCTTTCGAGGAGCAGATGCGGGTCCCCATCGAGTTGGCCTGTCCCGTCAGGGAGAACGGACCGCCGCCGGGTCTGAGGTTCCCCGTCGCCAGCGTGAGGTCGATGAGCGCACGCGACGTTTCGGTTCCCTGGACGTGCTGGTTGATTCCCATGCCCCAGTACAGGAGCGCGCGCTGGTCCAGTGCGTCGGCCAGGCGCTCGACGTCGTCCATTTCGACGCCGGCCGTCGCGGCTGCCGTCTCGGCGTCGGGCAGCGTCGCCAGCAACTCCTCGAAGCCGTCGGTGGCCGTCGAGATGAACGCCTCGTCGGTCCGGTCGGTTTCCACCAGTCGGGCGAGGACGGCTCGGGCGAGGGCGAGGTCCTTCCCGGGGTCCGGGGCGACGTGGTGGTCGCTGGCCTCGGCTGTCGCCGAGCGCACGGGGTCGACAGTGACGAGTTCGGTGTCCGAGGCGGCCTCGTCGATCCAGCGGAACAGCACCGGGTGTGCCACCGCGGGGTTCGCGCCCCAGACGATGTGCTGGTCCGCGTCCTCGATGTCGTCGTAGGTACACGGCGGTGCGTCACTCCCGAACGATTGGTAGTAGGCGGTCACCGCCGACGCCATACACAGCGTCGTGTTCGCGTCGTAATTGCGCGTGCCGAGGCCACCGCGGGCGACCTTCCCGAGCGCGTAGGCAGCCTCGTTGGTCTGTTGCCCACTGCCCAGGACGGCGACCGAATCCGGGTCCGACGCGTGGGCCTCGCGAAGTGCCTGTGTCGCTTTCGTGAGCGCCGCGTCCCACGTCGTCCGCTGCAGTTTTCCGTCCTCCCGGACGAGCGGCCGAGTGAGCCAGTTACCGTCGGGGTCGCGGCTCTCCTCGATGCCACGCGAGCAGGCCAATCCCTGGCTGACTGGATGGGCCGCGTCGCCCCGCACCGCCTCGATACCGATGCCGATGTCCGGGCTCCGCTGTAAGTGACCACACCCGACAGCACACCGCATACACGTCGTCGACACCCAGTCGCTCACAGACAATCACGCGCCGATTCGGCACCAGACCGCCTTTCGTGAGTCGCTGAATACGGACGCTCGACTAGCATATCTCTACCGAGTCGTATGAACAGGCAGCACTAAACCCTATCTCTTGACGATGCGTGTCTTTTGCCGAGAATAACAAAAATAACTCCAATACAGGATGTCCGTGGGGCCAGCGGAGCCAGTTAGTTTAAAATCTTCAGGCTCGTCGCACTGGCGTCGCGTTTCCGACCTGCGTCGGCGCGCTCCACAGCCACCACTGCACGCTGTCATTCTCGCACCCAGCCGTCTTGGTCGGCGGTCGCTCACCTGGTCAGACGTGTCGTGACCGTCCCGCCCTCGTCCCACCGTCTTTCAGCTAAGGGGGCACAACCGCTTTGACGGCCCGGGACGAACGGCGGCTATGACCAACCTCGCCGACCGGGAGTGGCGGCTGATTCGCGAGGAGGCTTGGGACGGGCCGATGAACATGGCCCTCGACGAAATCGCGGCCGAAACCGCTGCTGCGGGCGGTCCGCGTACCCTCAGGGTCTACCAGTGGGAGCCGAGCACGCTCTCGCTGGGGTACAACCAAGATTCCGGTACCGTGGACTGGGAGTACTGTGACCGCGAGGGCGTCACCGTCACCCGGCGCCAGACCGGTGGCGGCGGCATCTACCACGACAGTCACGGCGACATCTCCTATTCGATCGTCGCGCCGGCCGAGGACCTCCCGGGAAAGCTGATGGACTGTTACGAACTCCTCTGTACGCCGGTGATGAACGCCTTCGAGGAGATGGGCGTCTCGGCGGCGTTCGCCGACGAGGAACGACCTGCCGTCTACCAGCCAGCGTGTTACCTCCGGGCACTCCACCCGGCTCACGACGTGGTGTCGGCGGCCGACGGACGCAAACTCAGCGGCAATGCACAGTATCGCCGGCGAGACAGCGTGATCCAGCACGGCTCGCTGACGTACGCTGGCCGCCCGACCCGGCACCTGGCGGCTTTCGCCGATCACGACGTGACCGTCGAGGCGTTCAACGAGCGGGTCGGGTCCATCGAAGGGTACGCCGACCGGTCCCGGACCGAGGCCGTGGAATCGCTGACCGATGCGCTCGGGGCGTGGGCCGACGCCGACGACGGTGAGTGGACCAACGACGAACTCGCGAGTGCGCGCGAACGTGCAGAACAGAAGTACGCTGCCGACTCGTGGACGCGTGATTGCGACGACCCGAGTTAGCCCATCTCGTAGGTGTCGAGTTCGTCTTCCAGCTTTTCGACGACGGCGTCGTAAATCTCCCTGACCGGTGGGGTGTCACGGCTCGGGTCGAGCCAGTGGTCCGCGAGCCACCTGTAGCGGACCCGACGGTCGCAATCGACGAGAAACGTCGACCGGTGCGCGCGACTGGCGATCTTGAACGCCCGGTAGCGCACGTCAAAAGCCGCTGCGATGTCGAGGTCGGGGTCGGTAAACAGTGGAAATCCGAGGTCGAGATACTCGATGAAACGCCTGTGGAGGGCTGCCCCGGATTTGCTGACGCCGACGACCTGTACCTGATCACCCGTGGCGAACCAATCGAAATCCCGGAACGAGCACCACTCGTCGATGCAGTCCGGGCTGAAATCTGCGGTGTAGAAGTTGAGCAGCACCGGCTTCCCCTCGAGTAGTTCCGACAGTGAAACCGACCGTTCGGTCCCGTCGGGGTCGACCAGTCGGCCGGAAAAATCCGAAACGCGCTCGCCGACGGTGAGCCCTGTCGAGTCTGACATCCGCGGACCTTCGGTAGACGGTTATAATACC
>NZ_JAQCNH010000093.1 GCF_028275115.1 Halorientalis sp.
GGAAGTGAAACGATGACGGCGTGGACGAATCGCTCCGCGATTCGTTCGCACACCAGAAATCGGAGATTTCTGGGGACGCTGTATCCCCTCCCTACTCGCTCCCTCCGGTCGCTCCTTGAGGACGGGGGCTTAGCGCCTGCAAAACAGCTAACTGATATGAGCGGCCACGTCCGCGTCGGTGATGATGCCGACCATCTCGGCGTCCGCGATGACGATGACGGCCTCGTGGTGGTCGAGGTGTGTGTCGACCTCGCCCACGGTGGCGTCTCTGATGACGGTCGTGATCGACTCGCGCATCACGTCGGCCACGGGGAGTTCGCCGGGGTCGTCCTCGTCGGAGTGGCGGATGTCGCTGTGTGCGACGATTCCGACGGGGTAGTTGTCTCGGACCACCGGGAGCTGGGAGTACCCCTCCTGGTCCATCACTTCGATAGCCGTCATGACGCTGTCGTCGGGCTCGACGCCGTAAACCGGACTGTGCATCAGGTCGCCAGCACGCAGAATACCGCCCTCGGCTTCCTCCAGGGCGTTGACGATCCGCCGAAGCGTCGAGAGCCGCGGGTCTACGTCCCCACCCTCGATCCGAGCGATCAGCGGCTGGGACACGTCCGCACGCTCGGCCAACTCGCTCTGTGTCAACTCCAGCGCGTTCCGACGCTCCCGGAGATCCTCAGGGGTCGGTAGCTCCATGCGGACAGATTACCAGAGGTAATACAAAAAGGTTCCCCAGTCGTCAGGCGCCGGCGGAGGCGTCGGCTTCTTCGTCTTCGTCGAACTCGATGGTCTCGACGACCGAGAGGGGCACGTCGCGGAGGGTACCGCCGACCTCGCTCTTTGCGATGCGCTGGGCGTGTTCGGTGCTCTCTGCGTTGAATACCTTCATTTCCAGCACCAACCCCACGAGCGCGGTGTCGGCGGCGATGAACGCCGAGTCGAAGGGTTCGCCACAGGCGGGACAACCCGTGGCACCCACGTCGACTTCGACGTAGTCCATGTCCTGGTCGTTGAGCCGCTTGCCCGCTTCGCTGACCGCGACACCGATCGCGTCGTCGATGTCCTCGACGTCCCGAACCAACCAGGCTGCTTCCATCGCCACGAGATAGTTCATATCCGCCTCTCTGTCCCCCACCTCCACTTGTCTTATGATTCGCTCGCGCGACGACGTCGACTGCGCACGTCACTCCGATAATAGGCATAACTTATGAGATCGACCGGTGTCGATTATCTCCGCGTTATCATTCGCGGCCACTGTGAGCCCTCTCTACTTGTTCTTTCCCCAACCGAAACAAAACCACCGGAGGGGAGTCTCGTCGGACGTGGCGAAAGACCGTTATGAAATCCAGATGTACGGAACAGTTATATACTCTGCTTGGCCCAAATCCAGTCGAGGACAATGGAAACCCGCCTGCACAGTGGTCTGCTGTTCGCGCTGTATCAGCTGAGCCTGATGCTCGGTATCGCGCTCATGCCCGTGGCGTTCGTCACCAGTCGGTTCGGATTCACACTGCCCGTTCACCGGGTGATCGACCGCCTCGGGGCGGCCTACGAGCGAACCAGCACTGGAGAGTAGGTCACTGCGACACGGCCTCCGTCTCCGCCAGCACGCACCGCCGAGACCGCCTAGGCTTCGACGTACTGCGTTCGGCGAGTCCGCGAGTTTTGACACTCGGTCACGGTCACCCCGTAGAGACGGAATTCGCCGCGTTCGCCGGGCGTGCTAACGAGGTCGAGTTTACTGCAGCCAACCTGGAGACCGTCCCCCTCGTTCGGGGCCTGTTTTCGGTCGCCGCGGACGGCCTCGACACTGTCGCCCAGTTCGTTCAGAGCCGGGTCTTCCCGGCGCACGAGTCGGCGACGCCTGACATCGGTCCGAATCTCTGTTATGCCGCCACCGCGCGCGCAGCAGGCCACAACGTGTCGGCCGACGACGTCGAGCCCAAATCGCCGCCGTCGGTGACGTGGGTGACGTGGCCGCGGCGTGCGACTTCGGCGGCCAGCAGGGCCGCGGCGCGTTCGGTGCCGGCGGCGGGTCGGAGCGCCTGACCGTCGACGGACTCAAGACCGAGTTACACGACCTCGCGGCGGCGACCGGCTCTGGCAGCCAGGACCGCAGGCTCGACCGCCTGTTCGGCCTGTTCAATCGCTGTGCGCCGGCCGAAGCCCGCTATCTCCCGCGGATCGTTCTCTCGGAGTGCGTATCTGCGTCGGTGACGGAACCGTCAGAGGCGCAATCACCGAGACTGTTGAGTGCGCACTGCAGGTGACCAACAATTACGGATTGGTCGCGACCGTCGCCTGCGAGGCCAGCGAGACCGGCCTCGGCGACGTACATCTGGACGTAGGGCGGCCGGTCCAGGCGATGCTGGCACAGGCCGGGACGGTCGCCGACGGTCGAGACCATCGGGAAAGTCGCGACCGGGCTCACCGACGAGGAACTGGCCGACAGCACCGAGTTGCTCGGGCCACACGTTCGCTCCACGGACAGCAAGGTCGTCGAGATCGAACCGGCGGTGGTGTTCGAGGTCGGTTGCGAGGAGATCTAGTCCTCGCCGACGTACTCCTCGGATTACGCCCTCCGGTTCCCCCGCTACCGCGGCGTCTGCGACGACAAGGACTGCGAGAGCGCGGACACGCTGGAGCGGGTCGAGCGACTGGCGGGCGGCGAGTGAACCGACACGGGTTTTCGACCGCCGACCGAACACTCCGATATGACCGTCCAGTTCGACGACCTCCGCCTCGACTGGCTGGGGTACGCGACCGTCCGTCTCGAGGCACCCGACGGACCTGTCGTCTACCTCGACCCGGGCCGGTACGGGGTGTTCGACGAATACGACCCTCGGGACGGGGGCCACACGAGCGAGGCGAGTGGAGACTCGTCGGAGCCGTGGTCTGACGGTGACATAATCTGTGTTAGTCACGTCCACCACTACGATACCGACGGAATCGAGCGAGTGGCCCGCGAGAACGCGACCGTCATCGTCCACGAGGCGGTCCACCACAGCGAGACGGACCGCGACGTGACGCCCGTCCGGGACCTGCCGTACGACACCCATCGGGTCGACGACGAGTTCGACGACCTGATAGGCGACGTTATTCTGCGGACGACAGCGGCGTACAACCACGCCGACGGCCCGCACACCCGACCGGACGGAACGCCGTTCCATCCCGAGGGTACCGGCTGTGGCTTCCTCCTGGACGTCGACGGCACCACCGTGTTCTGGACCGGCGACACCGACGTGCTGGACGGTCACGCCGCACTCGACGTGGACCTCCTCCTCGTGCCCATCGGCGGCACGTTCACGATGGACCGCGAGGCTGCGGCCGGACTGGCCGAAGCGATGGACCCTGGGCTCGTCGTCCCGGTCCACTACGACACGTTCGAGGCAATCACGGCCGACGCAGAGGCGTTCGTCGCGGACCTCGACGCCCGGAGTGTCCCGGTCACGCTGGACGGCGAGTAACCTGCGCTACGCTTCGAGTCACTCGTCGTTCCGGACCTCGTCGACCGTGGCCGGAAGTTCGACCGCGCCGAGGTCCGTCTCGAAAAACGCGAGTCCCGGCGGATCGACGGGCGGTTCGGGCTCGTCCCGCCGTTCCAGTTCCGCTGTGATAGCGCGTTCACACGACCGTCGGTCGGCGGCCGGGGATTGGTTGTCCCGCCCGTTGTTGTTATTTACCATCGTCAAAAGCACGCCGCCCACGGAAATAACGTTGTGGCGGGCGGATGGGAGTTCAGCAGGAACCAGGCGGACGGGTCGATTAGATGACGTTCATCTCGGTCAGTCGCTCGGGCAGATACGTATCCGTCACGAAGTCGAGCCCGCGCGCTGCCAGGCTCTGCTGTTCCGCCTTCTTTTCGATGTCGAGTTGCAGTTCGATCTGTTCCTCCCAGTAGTCGGTCATGAAGCGTGGGTCCTCCAGTTCCGACTCCAGAGCGTTCACGTCCGAGTCCGAGAGCGGGTCCGTCGGGAGGTCGTACTCCACGATGTCGGCCGGCTGGATGCCGATGAACTGCGCGTCGGGCGTCGCCAGATACTCCGACAGGTGTGCGGACTTGATCGACCCGTACGCGACGGAGCCGTAGATGCGGTACGACCAGGGGTCGCCGTCGGTAAAGACCGTCACCGGCAGTCCGAGTTCGTCGTGGAGTCGCTTGGTCAGTCGCCGGGTTGCCCGCGCGGGCTGGCCCTTCAGGTGGACGACGATGCAGTTGTGTTGTTCGTCGAACCCGTTCTCGACGAGCCGGTCGCGCATCCCGCCGGTCTCTACACACAGCGCGAAGTCCGCGTCGTTGTCGAGGAACTCGATGGTGTCGGGGTTGTTCGGGATCTGATACCCCCCCTCGCCGACGTCCTCCTGACAGTGGATCTCGCGTTCGCCCCGCCGGGTCTGCTCGCGAATGAGCAGGGGTCCCATCACCGTGGCCCCGGACTCCTCGGGGCGCATGTGGAACTCCTCGCGGCGAACGTCTGAGACGATTTCCAGGTCCTCGATCAGCTGGTTGGACTCGTCCTGGCTGGTGAACTGAGCCTCCTCGTGGTCGAAGGACTCGCTCAGGTAGTACAGCTCACGCAGAGTCGACGAGCGGTCTTCTTCGAGTTGCTGAGCCAGGAACTCGATGACGTAGGTGGCTTTCAGTAGCTTCTGTGCGCCGCTGACGGTCTTTGCACTACGGGTGCTCTCGCGGTCGCCGTACACCCAGACGTCCATGTCCTCGTCGTACTCGATGTTCGATTTCGTCCGGGTCGGAAGGGACATAGTCGGAACCTCGCCGCCGGCGAACTGGTCGTAGAACTCCGCAGCTAGGTCGATCAACTGCTCGCGTGCGTCTGCCTCGCTCTGTGTGTCGCTGTCGGTACTCATGTTAGGCGTTGATACTCAGTTTCTCGTCTTCGATGCCCTCGACCTGCACGTCAAAGGTAGCGTCGCCGTCGACGCTGTACTCGATGCTCGCCTCCTGACCGGCCGTGACCGTCGTGGTCCACTTGACGAAGTACTCGCCGTCCATCTCGACGACGCTGGCGTCTTCGACCTCACCGGGGTCCTCGCTCACGATGTCCGTAAGCTCCAGTGAAACGTCGGTGTCGTCGTTGTTCTCGACGATCAGCCGGACCGTCTCACCGTCGCGTTCGCGGTCGACGAGCACGTTGTTCATGATGCGGGCCAGCGAGTCGTCGATGTGCAACTCCCCTTCGCCGGTCACCTCTTCGAGCTTCTCGGCCATCGCCGGCAGAATCGTCGCCAGTTTGTCCTGCTTGCGGCGGCGTTTCTCCATCGAGCGGCGCTTCTTGAGGTACGATTTCAGGTCACGGGCCGCCTCGCGGATAACCCGCTCGACCTCGTCTTCGATCTCGGGAACGTTCGCCACCGCGTCCTTCGACTCGCTGGTGAACGGGACGTTCGTGGAGGCGACGTGGACCATGATGACTGCCGGGCCGTTCGGGATGCCGCTCCCACCGGGCTGGTCGAGCTTGTAGTTGCGCCAGTTGATCCGCTTGACTACGTCGGTGATCGAACAGGCTCCCCGCTGATAGACCAGCGGGACGCGATTGGCAAACCGCATCACCTCGGCACTAGACCCCTCCTCCATATCGCCACCGTAGGCGATGCCTGCCTCGACGATGAACGGGTCGCCGCCGTGAACCGAGGCGTCCCGTGTCGACGCGGCGTAGAAGTCCGCGTCGAACTCCTTTTGCAGTCCCGCCAGCACCAACTCGTCGGAGATTGGAGAGAGGCAGTCAGTCGGCGGTGCGATGATGTCCGCCTCGCGCATCGCCTCGTGGAGTTCGCTGGCGGTGTCGCGGTCGTCGTCGATGGCCCCGATGTTCGGCGGCTCGTCGGGCACCGTCGCCATGCGCTCCCAGACCGCGTCGAGGACCTTCTCGCGCGCAGTCTCGCCGAACGTGGCCCCGTCGTACTCCTCGGTCGCGTCGGCAGCCCGGTCGACGTAGTCGTCGACCTGATCGTGCGTGAGCCGGTCGTGGGAATGCTCGTCGTCCTCGAACTTGGCGGCGACCCGCTCGGCCAGCCCCTGCACGTGAGCGTCGTCTTTCCGGTCCGTGGTCGCTTCGTTCACGAGGGCGTAGACGTCGGCGGTTCGCTCGTCGGTAACGACCTCCCAGGCGGCTTCGACGGCCTTTTGCCGGACGGTCGAACCGAATGTCGTGTCGTACGCGTCCGCGACGTTCTCGGCGGCCGTCTCGGCGATGCCCTGTATTTGCGAATGGGTGACAGCGCTGGCGTCCGCGACCGCTGTGGCGACCGACTCGGCGAACTCGGCCGTGGCCTCCGCGCCCTTGTTCGCGACGGCCTCGGAGACGGCGGCTTCGACGTCCGCCTCCTCGTGTGCCGCGGGGGCGTTCCAGGCCATCTCGCGCCCGAAGTGCCGGTCGCGGAAGTTGTCGATCACCTTCTGTGCGGTCTTGCCACCGACGCGTGTGAACTCCCCCTGCAGGAAGCCCGACACGGAGTAGGAGTCGGTCGCGTCGAGCATCTTCTGCAGGGTTCCCAGTTCGACGCCGTGTGGATGGGGACGAATCTCTTCGGTCTCCTCGGGGAGCTGGTCGGTCGCGCGCTCGAACTTGAACTGGTCCTGCGGTTCCCGGAGCTCCAGCCGAGCGTGGGGGTTGACGACTGCAGTGTGCTTGACGTAGTCGTGGAGCTGGGTGCGAGCACGCATGTTCGCCTCCATCTCCAGTTCGATCCGCGTCCCGTGTGGGCGGTCCCACGAGGTGGTGTCCTCGCCTTCGATCTCCGGCTCGTTCGAGTCGGTGTCGATAGTCAGCTCGAAGTACTTCGCGTCGGCGCTCCCCTTGGTGCGACTGGTGATTTTGGCTGGTTTGCCGCTGGTGAGTTGTGCGTAGAGAACGGCCGCTGAGATTCCGATCCCCTGCTGACCGCGATTCTGCTCACGAGCGTGAAAACGAGACCCGTAGAGTAGCTTCCCGAATATCTTGGGAATCTGCTCTTTAGTGATACCTGGGCCGTTGTCCTCGACGATAAGACGGTAGTAGTCGTCGTTCTCCTGAATCTCGACGTAGATGTCGGGGAGGATGCCCGATTCCTCGGTCGCGTCGAGTGCGTTGTCGACGGCCTCCTTGACGGCCGTCACGAGCGCCCGCGCGCCAGAGTCGAACCCGAGCATCTGACGGTTCTTCTCGAAGAACTCGGCGATGGAGATGGATCGCTGAGCTTCTGCTAGCTCCTCTGCGATCCCCTCCTCCTCGGCGAGCGTCGACTGGTACGAGGTCATTCTCTGCACAACCCTACCCCCGGAGGGGTTAAATGTTACACGACAGTCCAGTGAAAGTGGAGGCGTGATTGTGTCTCTCTAACAACCTGCAGCGCGGTGGTCCACGAATCGGTCTGCCAGGTGGGCGGGGACGGTTTCGAGAGCGGGGCGAGCGGACAAAAGTCGCTATCGTTGGAAACGGCAGAAGGTGCCCCTACTGAACGAGTTCGCACGCGAGCGTGCGCGTGCGGGGGTTTTATCAGCCCTCGAACCGTACAGATGAATAGATTTCATGTCTAACGAGTCTGAGTACGGAGCCAGGCAGATACAGGTCCTGGAAGGGTTGGAGGCCGTACGAAAACGGCCTGCGATGTATATCGGGTCGACGGACTCCCGTGGACTACACCATCTCGTCTACGAGGTAGTCGACAACTCCATCGACGAGGCCTTAGCAGGGTACTGTGACACCATCGAGGTCACGGTCCACGAGGATAACTCCGTCAGCGTCAGTGACGACGGACGGGGAATTCCGGTCGACACACACGACGAACACGACAGTCCCGCATTGGAGGTCATCATGACCGTACTCCACGCGGGGGGAAAGTTCGACAACAAGTCCTATCAGGTGTCCGGCGGGCTCCATGGGGTCGGTGTATCGGTCGTAAACGGGCTCTCGAAGTGGCTCGAAGCAGAGGTCAGGCGCGACGACGCCGTCTGGAAACAACGGTTCGACCACGGCGAACCCGAGTACGAACTGAAAGAGGTCCGCGACCTCGAATCGGACGAGGACACTGGGACCACGATCACGTTCTGGCCCGACGAGGAGATTTTCGAGACGACGCAGTTCGAGTTTTCGACGCTGGAGGCGCGTCTGCGCGAACTCGCATTCCTCAACTCCGGCGTCGAAATCGCGCTGTACGACGAACGCGACGGTACCGAGTCTAGCTTCTGTTACGAGGGCGGTATCAAGGAGTTCGTCACCTTCCTCAACGAAACCAAAGAACCGCTCCACGAGGAGGTCATCTACTTCGACGACCGGGAGCTGATCGACGAGGGCAGCGTCCAGCTAGAGGTCGCGATGCAGGCCACGGACGAACTGCAGGGGTCGATCCACGCCTTCGCCAACAACATCAATACCCGCGAGGGCGGGACGCACCTCACCGGGTTCAAAACGTCACTCACACGGGTCATCAACGACTACGGCGACGAGCACGGCCTGATCAACGACTTGGACGAGAATCTGAAAGGTGACGACATCCGCGAGGGACTGACCGCGGTCGTCTCGGTCAAGCACCCTGACCCGCAGTTCGAGGGCCAGACCAAGACCAAGCTCGGTAACTCCGAGGTGCGGGGGATCGTCGAGAGCGCAGTTCACGAGCAGCTCAGGACGTACTTCGAGGAACACCCGGACACCGCACGGTCGATCATCCGGAAGGCCGTCGAGGCCGCGAAGGCTCGCAAAGCCGCAAAGAAGGCAGAGGAACTGACACGGCGGAAAAACGCTCTGGATTCGACGGCGCTGCCGGGTAAGCTCGCCGACTGCCAGACGAAAGACCCGACCGAGTCCGAACTGTTCATCGTCGAGGGAGACTCGGCTGGCGGTTCCGCGAAGCAGGGCCGTAATCCCGAGTTCCAGGCGATTCTGCCGCTCGGCGGGAAGATTCTCAACGTCGAGAAACACCGGCTCGACCGCATCCTGGAGAACAACGAGATCCGGAACATGATCACGGCAATCGGGACCGGTATCGGCGACGAGTTCGACCTCGACGACGCCCGGTACCAGCGGATCATCTTCATGTGTGACGCGGACGTAGACGGCGCGCACATCCGGACTTTGCTGTTGACGCTGTTCTACCGACACATGCGGCCGCTGATCGAGGCGGGCTACGTCTACGCCGCACAGCCCCCGCTGTATCGGGTCCGCTACCGCGGCGAGACGTACGACGCCATGACCGAACAGGAGCGTGACCGCATCGTCGAAGAGAAATGCGACGGTAATCCCACACAGGTCCAGCGGTTCAAGGGGCTCGGGGAGATGAATCCCGAGCAACTGTGGGAGACGACGATGAACCCGGAGAATCGATACCTCAAGCAGATTACTATCGAGGACGCAGCAAAGGCGGATAAGATGTTTTCGGTCCTGATGGGCGACGCCGTGGAGCCGCGCAAACAGTTTATTAAGGAACACGCGCCAGAAGCCGAGTGGGTCGACATCTGACATGAGTTCGGAACTGCCGGACGCCCCCGACGACGCGACAGCGGCTCCCGCAGCGAACGTCGAGCGCGTGCGGGTCGAAGACGAGATGGAGCAGAGTTACATCGACTACGCGATGAGCGTCATCGCCGGTCGTGCTCTCCCGGACGTGCGGGACGGCCTCAAGCCTGTCCACAGACGAATCCTCTACGCGATGCACTCCATGGGTGTGACGAGTGGCTCCGGCCACCGCAAGTCCTCGTCGGTCGTCGGGGAGACGATGGGTGACTACCACCCACACGGAGACCAGGCCATCTACGACACCCTCGTGAATATGGCGCAGACGTTCACGATGCGAGAGCCGCTGGTCGACGGGCAGGGAAACTTCGGTTCGATGGACGGGGACCCGGCCGCGGCCATGCGGTACACTGAAGCCCGGATGAGCCCCATCTCGGAGGAGTTGCTGGAGGACATCGACAAGGACACCGTTGACTTTCAGTCCAACTACGACGACCGCCTCGAGGAGCCGACGGTCCTTCCTGCGGCCTACCCGAACCTGCTCGTCAACGGCTCGACCGGTATCGCGGTCGGGATGTCGACCAAGATTCCACCGCACAATCTGAACGAAGTAATCGACGCGACGATACACCTAATCGACAACCCCGACTGCGACGTGGAAGACCTGATTCACCTTGAAGAGAGTCCGGGGCCAATCAAGGGACCGGACTTCCCGACGGGTGCGAATATCGTCGGCCGCAACGACGTTCACAAGGCGTACACGTCCGGCCGCGGCAGATTGACCGTCCGCGCGGAGTACGAGGTCGACCGCGAGGAGGGGCGAATCGTCATCAGCGAACTCCCGTATCAGGAGAACAAGGCTCGCGTGGTCGAGCGGATCGCGGAGAACGTCAATCAGGGGAAGATCGAAGGCATCAGCGACCTCCGCGACGAGTCCGACCGGGACGGTGTCCGGGTCGTGGTTGACCTCAAACGCGGTGCCAACGCGGACGTGGTGGAGAATCAGCTCCTGGAACACCACCTCGAATCGACGTTCGGCGTCATCAACCTCGCCTTGGTCGACGGCCAGCCCCGCGTACTGACGCTCAAGGAGACGCTGACGGAGTACGTCGACCACCGGAGAGAGGTCGTCCGGCGACGGAGCCAGTTCGAACTCGACGAGGCGGAGGACCGTGCCCACATCCTCGAAGGGCGGCTCACGGCGGTCAAAAATGCAGACGACGTGATAGATATCGTCCGGGACGCGGACACTCGGGACGACGCCAAAGCGGCGCTGAAAGACGAGTACGACTTTTCGACCGAGCAGGCCGACCACATCGTTCGTATTCAGATCGGGAGCCTGACTTCGGAGGAGGTCGGTGAGATAGAGACCGAGTACGAGGAGGTTCAGAGTCGGATCGACAGGCTGGAAGAGATTCTGGGCGACCAGCAGGAACTGCTGGACGTCATCAAAGACGAACTCGGAGAGATTCGCGAGCAGTACGGGGACGAACGCCGGACTCGTGTCGTCGAGGACGACGGGGAGGTCACACACGAGGACCTCATCCCCGAGCAGGACTGTGTGGTCGTCATCACCGAAGACGACTACATCAAGCGGATGCCCGTCGAGCAGTTCGAGCCACAGGGTCGTGGCGGCAAGGGCATCATCGGTGCGGACCCCAAGGAGGGCGACCGCGTCAACGAGGTGTTCCGCGCCAACAGCCACGACTACCTGCTCTGTTTCACCAACCAAGGGAAGGTCTATCGGCTGAAGACGTACCAGGTGCCCGAGATGAGCCGGACGGCTCGTGGCAACCACATCCGGAACGTAATCGGCGGAATCGGCAACGGTGAGGAGATTACGGCCGTCGTCGACACGGAGGCGTTCAGCGAGGACCGTTGTCTCACGATGGTCACCCGGAACGGCTACGTCAAGCGGACCTGCACGACCGACTTCCAGAACATCCGGTCGACGGGGATTATCGCGGCCTCGCTCGAAGACGGCGACGAACTCGCCGACGTGGAAGTAACCGACGGCAAGCAGGACCTCGTCATCGCCACTGCCAGCGGCATGACGATTCGATTCGCCGAGACCGAGGCGCGACAGATGGGGCGCAACGCCCGCGGCGTCGGAGCGATCAAACTCAAAGACGACGACCACGTCGTCGGACTGGTCGCGACAGGCGGCGGTCCCGCGAGTGACGCGAGCGGACCCCCGTCGGCGGACGCCTCCGACGGTGCCGACGACCGGTCGCTGCTGACCGTCACCGAGAACGGCTACGGGAAGCGGACCCTGCTCGATGAGTACCGCCAGCAGTCCCGCTACGGAAAAGGCCTCATCGACATCAAGACCGACGGCCGCAACGGACTGGCGACGGACGTGAAGAGAGTCGCGGAGACCGACCACCTCATTATCATGAGCGAGAGTGGCCAGATCATGCGAACGCGCGCGGCCGACATCTCGACAGTTGGGCGCAACACGAAAGGAGTCACCATCATGGACCTCGACGGGACCGACCATATCGCGAGCGTGACCGTCGTGCCCGACCCCGACGACGAGTAAGCGAAACCCCCGTTTCGACGGTATCGCTCGCCGGCACCTTTTTTAGACGTACGCGCGAGACGTAATAATGAACTCAGTCGGTTGGCAGACCGACGGCAACCGGCACCGGTTCGAGTGGTCAGTCGGTCGGTGACCGGGCCCCGAGACTCACGCGAGCCGAGACACTGGCCGTGAGCGTCCGTCAGTCGTCTGCGGGCGCGGCCTCGGTCAGTTGGTCGGGCGAGAGCGAGCCGTGTCGGACGATTTCCTCGAAGTGGTCGTCGGGCAACTTCTCGCCGTCGGTAATGCCGCGGGCGTCCTGCTGTGCGAACCGGGTCTCGACGAACCACTCGGCGACCAGGGACTTCCGGGCGTCGTCGCGCTCGTCGATGGCGTCCTGAGCGCGCTCGATCAGCAGGGCGGCGGTCACCACGTCGAAGATGTAGTCTGCGAGCTGTTTGGCCTCGTGCTGGGCGTACTCCTGCTCCTCGGTCGCCAGCGAGATCATCGCTTCCTGCATGGCCGTGAACTCCTCTTCGACGGTCGCCGCGAGGTCGCCGAGGTGCGGGTGATCGGCGGCGTCGAGACTGTCCTCGACCAGCGGGAACAGTTCCTCGTGGGCGGCCTCGCGGTTCAGGACGCGCAACACGTCCAGTGAGAGGACGTTGGAGGTGCCCTCCCAGATCGGAAGGACCTGCGAGTCCCGCAACATTCGCTCGGTCGCGAAGCCGTTGACGTAGCCGTTGCCACCTAGCACCTCACAGGCGTACGAGGCTGTGTCGACGGCCATCCGGGCAGTCTTGTACTTGGCGATGGGGACGAGCAGCCGCATGAGTTTGAACGCCCGCGCCTCCCGGTCGCTCCGGTCGTCGGGAGCGTCCGCATCGAGTCGTTGTTCGTTTCGCATGTAGTCGGCGTAGTGGCGGGTGGCCTCGAAGGTGAAGGCGAGCGCGGCCTCGTAGTCGGTCTGCATGTTCACGAGGTCGCGACGCATCAGCGGGTACTGCTGAACGGTCTCGCCGAAGGCATCCCGTGTCGCGGCCTGGACTTTCGACTCCAGGAGCGAGCGCCCCATCCCGCCGACTGACCCCGTGGCGTTGGTCAGCCGCTCGAAGTTCATCATCTCAGCCATCAGTTTGAATCCGTTCTCGGGTTCGCCGACGAGGTACGCCTCCGCACCTCGGAACTCGACTTCGCCCGTGGGAACCGCGATGGTGCCGAGTTTGTCCTTCAGCCGGCGGTAGAGCTGGTCGTTCAGTTCTCCGGCGGACAGTCCGCCGTCCGAAGCTCCGGCCTCGTCGTTCGGGGAACCACCGTCCCGCTTCGTGTGTGGCACCAGAAACAGCGACAGCCCCGCCGTCCCCTCGGGGGCGTCGGGCCGCCGGGCGAGCGCGAGCGTCCCCTCGGCGTCGATGTTGGAACAGAACCACTTCTCACCGGACAGTTCGTAGATTCCCTCCTCGTCGGTTGGTTCGGCGGTGGTCTCGTTGGCACCCACGTCGGAGCCGCCCTGCTTCTCCGTGAGAAACATTGCGCCTTCGATGTGGTCGTCGTAGTCACGACTGGTGAGGCCCTCGAAGTACTCCGAGAGCAGGTCGGCGTTGGGGTGGTCGTCGTCGACGTACTTCTCTAGCACGACGGCCGCACCGGTAGTCATCGAGACGGGGCAGACGAAGCCGCCGTCGGCGAACGAGAGGACCGTCTGCTGAGCCAGGACGTGCTGGAATCCGAGCGGGTCGTCCCGGCCCGGCGGTGCGTGGAACACGTCGTGAGTGACGCCGCGTTCGTAGACGAGTTCGTCGTTCTCGTGCTGGAGCGGGTGGTACTGGACGTGGTTCTGTATCTCACCGTGCTTGTCGTACGTCCGCAGCTCGTGACCCTCGCGGTCGATGATCTCGGCGTTATCGGCGATGGTGTGGCCGGTCACCTCGCCCAAGTCGGACAGTTCGTCCTCGGCCCACTCGAACTCCGCGTCAGGATACGTACGCTCGACCTCCGCTCGCAGGGCAGGGTCGATGTCCCAGTAGTTGAGGTGTCTCCCTTCCTCGTGCTGGCCGTACTCGATAGGAGTCTCCACCATATCACGGTATATGAGGACGGACCACATAAAGCCACAGCCCACACGTTGTTCGTTTATTACAGCCGGAGCGCTGCGAACGCATCGGGAACCAGAAACTCCTCGTGAGTTGCTTCGCGTCCGAAATACTATTCCGGTGGCGTGTGCCACGATACGAAACCTCATGGAAGATTCATCGGACCTCTCGAACGAAGCGCTCGACGTAGCAGTGAGCGACGACGGACTGGCAGTACGTGCGACCATCGACCGGCCAGAGGAGCGCAATTCGCTGAATGAGCCGGTGGTACTCGGTCTTCTGGACGCCATCACGTACGCCGACGAGAGCGAGGCGCGGGTGCTCGTCCTCCGGGGTGCGGGCGGGACGTTCTGTTCCGGTGGGGACCTTTCGGAGATGTCAGGCGTCATCGGTCAGGACTCGACGGCCTACCGCGAGCAGTTCTCCTCGCTGTCGGCCATCGTCCAGGAGATGGTCGACGCCAGCGTCCTCACAGTCGCGGCGGTCGAAGGGTACTGTCTCGCGGGTGGACTCGGGTTGGCAGCCGCCTGTGAGTTCGTCGTCGCCCGGGAGGACGCCGAGTTCGGCACGCCGGAGGTCGACGTGGGTCTGTTCCCGGCTCAGGCGATGGCCCCGATCATGCGCTCGGTCGACCAGAAGGCGGGGCTCAAGCTCCTGTTCACCGGTGAACACGTTACCGCTACGGAGGCCGCCGGGATGGGACTGGTGACCGAACTGGCACCCGAAGACGAGTTCGAGGACACCCTGGACGACCTCGTGGACCAGCTCGTGAACAACAGTCCGGTGCTCATCGAAGTGGGCAAAGAGGCCTACTACACCCAGCGGGACATGGGCTTCCAGGAGGCGCTCTCCTATCTGAAGGAGATCATCACGATCGTCGCGATGAGTGACGCGACCGAGGAGGGAATCAATGCTTTTTTCATGGACGACGTTCCGGAGTGGGAGGTGCGAGAATGACCGACGCCAACCGCGAGTCGGTGAAGGGTAACGACCCCGACACGGTCGTCATCTCGGCGGCGCTGACGGGCGCGCTGACCACACGCGACCAGTGTGAGGCCATTCCATACACGGCCGAAGAAATCGCCGAGGAGGCCGCCGCTGCACGCGAGGCTGGCGCGGCTGTCGCCCACATCCACGCCCGGACGGACAACGGCTCGCCGACCTACTTGACCGAGCGCTACCAGGAAATCAAAGACGAGGTACAGGCTCGCACCGACATCGTCGTCAACTTCTCGACGGGCGCGATTCACGAACCGGTCGAGAGCCGCGCGGAGTACGTGCGCGAGACCCAGCCGGAGGTGGCCGCGTTGAATATGGGTTCGATGAACTACGCGAAGTACTCCGAATCCCGGGAGGACTACGTGTTCGACATGGTGTTCGAGAACTCCTTCTCGGAGATCCGCGAGATGGTGACCGCCATGAGAGAAGCCGGCGTCAAGCCGGAACTGGAGTGTTTTGATACCGGGCACGTCGGTAACACCCGCCCGCTACTGGCCGAGGGCAGGCTCGAGCACCCCCTGCATTTCAGCCTCATCATGGGGGTACTGGGTGGCATCCCGGCAACCGCGGAGAACCTCGCCCATCAGGTTCGCCAGTTGCCCGACGACGCCACCTGGCAGGTCATCGGCATCAGCGAGGACCAGTGGCGGCTCGTTGGCGCGGCGCTGTCGATGGGTGGCAACGTCCGAGTCGGCCTCGAAGACAACTTCTACGTCAGCGAGGGTGAGATGGCCAAGAGCAACGCTGACCTCGTCGAGAAGGCTGCCCGGATGACCCGTGACGTGGGCCGGGAACCCGCCACACCCGACGAGGCCCGGGAAATCATGAGCATCGTCTGAGCGCCAGGGGAGTTCCGAAGCAGCTGGTTTCTGTGGCTGGTCGGGGTCGGGTTAATCGGCGAGAAGTGATGTCGAATCAGCCGGACCGGCCGCCGCGGCTGTCATCGAGTCTGGTGACGGCTTTTACTCTCGTCGCGAGCGTCGAACACGGTGTGCGACAGCGAGGTGGCACAGGCTGCTCCGACCGGCCGAATCTTGACATACCGCGCTCCCGCGGTCACCGGGAAGGCGCTCGTGGGCCCGATGTTCGCCCGGAGACCCTCGCCCGAGGGAACGACAGGACGAATCCGATAGTCACGACGATCAGCCCGTTCCGGACTTGTATCAAAATTTTTATCTAAAGTGAGACTGTCAGATATGGATACGCGACAACTGGGCGGTCGTGGCTTCCAGTTCGACCGATAACAAACGTCGCGTTCTCGCTGGCGCAACTCGTCGTTGCGCTGGCTCTCGTGATACTCAAGGGATTTTTCGTCGCTGTAGAGTTCGCCTTCGTCCGGATACGAGGGACGTCGGTCGAGCAACTCGTCGATGAGGAGCGCCCCGGCGCGAGGACGCTGAAAGAAGTGATGGCGGACCTCGACGCCTCTCTCGCGACGACGCAACTCGGAGTCACCATCGCCTCGCTCGGGCTATGATGGGTCGGCGAACCGGCCGTGGCGTCGCTCATGTCACGTCGGCTTCACTCCCGCAGTAAAAGGCGAGGCTTTCGCCTCGAATGTTTCGTAGCAAACGGCGCAGCGATTCGGCCGAGGGGCTCAGGTGGAACGCCTGCTGTCGCCGGCGTGGACCGACCGATCGCCGAGAGGGTCGTCGCGCCAGTGCCGGTAGTCCGGCATGACGGGGACGGCGAGGATACCGAAGCCCTCGCCGAGGGTGGCGAGGAACTGGTCGCAGACCGCTAGAACAGGACCGTGCCGTGGTGGCGGTCGGGTTCGTCACGACCCTTGTTCCGAAATGCCGAGAGGCGGGCCAGCAGTTGCTCGCGGAGGTCACCTGCGGGCAACAACTCGTCGACCTGCATCTTCGCAGCCTGTGCCCGCAGGTCGACGAAGTCGTCGAACCGCTCTTTGGCGCTGTCGATGAACGCCTCACGAGTCTCGCCGTCCATATCCTCGAGTTGGCCGCCGAACAGCGCGTGGACGGCGGCGTCGGGCCCCATCACCGAAATCTCGGCGCTCGGGAGCGCCAGCGTCGCGTCGGGACCGAACGACGGCCCACACATCGCGTAGATACCCGCGCCGTACGCTTTGCGGGTGATGACGCAGAACTTGGGCACCTGTGCGTTAGAGGTGGCGTAGATGAACTTCCGGCCGCGCTGGAGGATTCCCTCGCGTTCGACCTTCGAGCCGACCATGAACCCAGGGGTGTCACAGAGGTAAATCAGCGGAATCTCGTATGCGTCGCAGATCCAAACGAACTCGGCGGCTTTCTCCGCCGAGTCGGGGAAGATGGCGCCGCTGACGTGGCTGGGCTGGTTGGCGACGATCCCGACGGGTCGGCCGCCCAGTCGGGCGAAGCCGGTGACCATCTCGGGGGCGAACTGTGGTTTCGTCTCGAACCACGAGTCACGATCGACCACGCGGTCGATCACTTCGTGAACGTCGTAAGCGGCGTTGGGTTCGTCGGGGATCACTGCGTCCAGCCCCTTCGGGTTCTTGACCGGCGGTTTCGGTTCCCGCGTGGGGGTGGGTGCGTCGTACTTCTGGGGGAGGTACGAGAGCAAAGCCTCGACGGCCTCGGCGGCGGCCTCCTCGTCGGGGACGACGAGGTCGGCGCTGCCGGACTGGGTGGCGTGGACCTGCGGGCCACCTAGTTGCTCCATGTCGACGGATTCGCCGGTCATCGCCTCGACGATTCGGGGCGAGGCAATAGCCATGCCGGAGGTACCCTCGACCATGATCAGGAAGTCACAGAAGACGGGGGTGTAGGCCGAGCCGGCGATGTTGGGACCGTAGAGGACGCCGATCTGGGGCACCTGTCCGGAGTGGAGACACTGATTGTAGAACATCTTCCCGCCGCGGTAACGGTCCATGTGCGTGTCGCCTTTCTCGCGCTCCTCGGCGTTGAGGCGCGCCCCCGTGGAGTCTATCAGCCTGACGATGGGCGCGCCCGCCTCCGCAGCACGCTCGGAGAGACGGATCTCCTTTTCGACGCCCATCTGGCCGAGCGACCCGGCCTTCACGCTGTAATCGTTAGCGGTAAAGAACACCTCGCGACCATCGATCTGGCCGACACCGGTCAGCAGGCCGTCAGCGGGGAGTTCGTCGTCGTCGGTGAACCGGGCGAAGGTGCCGTCCTCGTAGGCGATATCGTCGAACAGCAGATCGAGCCGGTCGCGGACGAACGCCTTCCCGAGGTCGTCCAGTTTCTCGTGGCCGCGCTCGGGTCCGCCGGACATTATTTCCTCGATCTGACTGCGAAGTCGCTGTTCGCGCTCGGTGACGATGTCACCGCCACCCGTCCACTCCTCCTCGTCGGCCGCGACCCGGTCGCCGCCCGGGTCGACGATCTCGACCGGCTGTCCGAGATGCTCCGCGACCGCCGTGGCGATCACCCGGGCCGTATCCTCGTCAGTCTCGCCGTCGACTGTGATCTCCATGATTAGGCCTCACCCGCCGTCAGCCAAGCGTGAAAACTCACGTGGTGTTTACAATTGACTCGCATGGTGACAGCAAACTCTCGCCGGACGGGCAAATATGTATGGGTCTCTCAACCACGGTGTTTTTTACCCCAGCTGGAGAGTAGGGGAGGCGATTCGGGACTGGTCGGTTCGTGGCACACGAATTTTTATACAGTAGCTCCGTGAACCGTTTGGATGGATCATGGCAGACAAAGACGACCTGCGTCAGCAGATGATCGAAGCGTTTGAGGGGGCCGACTATCCGATTTCGAGTCCGATGGATCTCGTTCCTGCCCTGCCCAACGGGCCATCGACGACCTTCGAGTCCGGGAACTTCTCGATGACGGCCATGGAGCTGAACACGAAGCTCTCGGGCGGTGACTTCCCGTACGACAGTGCCGAGGACTTCGTCGACGACATTATGGAGGAACTGGAAGACCAGGACCTCGTCTAAGCGGACGGCCACGACCCACAGTCGCTACTCAGACGGGAGCGACGGCCAGCAGTGCCCCGACCGTTGCGAACACGCCGGCACCCAGCAGGCCGTAGTTCGCGACGGGATTTTTTGCCCGGACGAGGTCCATCGTAACCGTTCGCCCCGAGAGCGGCCACAGCGGTGCGATGCCCATCGGCGTGAGTACGTCCCCGACTAGGTGAGCACAGATACCGAGTGTCCCGAACGCGAACCCCACGACGCCGAGTTCGGGCGCGGCTGGTGTCGCCGGCCGACTGCCCAGAACCCACCCGACTGCCCCGAACCCGACGCCGACGAGCAACGCGAACCAGACGGTGTGTGTCACACCGCGGTGTGTGACCAGCGGCAACTCGTGATCCACGTCCGGCAACGATGCTACCGACAGCACGCACAGTTCGCCGAGGACGGCCAGGTCGGCTCGACCGGCCAGTACGAGCACGAGTCCGACCGGGAGAAAGACCAGGAGCGAGACGCCGAGATGACCTGCCCTGTACACGGCCCTAACTTGTTTCCGTTCGGATATGAACGTTCGGCCGTGATGAGGACAATTAACCCGCTTCCGCTCACACTCGTGGTATGCTCGCGTCGGTCGTCGGGGACGTACTGAGTCGGGTCGGTCCGTTCGTCATTCCAGTCGTCGTCTTCGCCGGCGGCGTGACCGCCTACGCGCTGCTCTGGTTGTTCTACCGCTTGCGGGACCGGGCCGTGACCGAAGACGACTCGGCCGCTGGGGAGTGAACTACGGGGAACACTGAAACCCCCGCTGGCCGAGTTGGATGCCATGGGAAGCGACACCGAAGCGATGAGACGGTTCGAGGTGCCCGACGTCGAGGACCTGCCCGAGGACCTACGGGAACGCATCGAGGAGGAGTCGGAGCGCGCCGGGTTCACGCCGAACGTGTTTCTGGCGCTGGGATATCGCCCGAGACAGGCACGAGCGTTCGTCGCGTACCACGACGCCCTGCTCGAGGAGACGGCGCTAGAGCGTGAGGAAATCGAGATGCTGATCGTCACCGTTTCCGGCGTCAACGACTGCCTGTACTGCATCGTCGCCCACGGCGCGCTCTGTCGGATCTACGCCGGCGCGCCGACGCTGGCCGAGCAACTGACCGCGAACCACCGGACAGCGAACATCAACGACGCCCACCGGGCGATGCTCGATTTCGCCGTCAAACTCACCGAAGAGCCCGAAAAAATCGAGGACGCCGACCTCGAGCGACTCCGCGACCACGGATTCAGCCAGGAGGCGATCTGGGATATCGGTAACGTCGTCTCCTTCTACAACCTCTCGAACCGGATGGCTCACCTCGCGGACATGCGGCCGAACGAGGAGTTCTACCGGCTGGGACGCGACCAGACATGACCGGGTGTCTGATAGCTCATCCGGTCTGTGAGCACCTCCGCACTCACTGTGGCGACAGGTCGCTCCCGGGACCGGCCTCTCCGCGAGTTCGCCGGTCGGGCGTCTGCGTAGCTCCAGAAAGCCGATTCGTGAGTGGCCCGTGTTCGAGGAACTCACTCGACCCACTCTGTGACGTGGGGGGAACTGGCGATCAGTCCGTCTACTCCCCGGTGGGCTAAGGCCCACGCCCCGACGCGTGAGTCGACGGTCCACGCGTTGACCGCCAGCCCTGCGTCGTGGGCGTCCCCGACGATGCCAGTGAACAGGCACAACCACGCGTTCGGGTGGACGTACTCGCAGTCCGCCGTCGCCGCGACTTCGAGGTCGTCACCGAGGGTCGCGCCGAGAACGTAGGCGAGTTCGACGCTGGGGTCGTCACCGGCCTGTGCCTGCCGAATCGCCTCGTCGTCGAACGAGGAGATGATAACGTGATGTGGCGTCGAACGCGCCGGTTCGAGTGCCTCCTCCACGATGCCGCGTTGCTTCAGTTCGAGGTTCACGCCCGTGTCTTCGGGAATCGCGTCGAGGACGACGCCGAGCGTTTGGATGCCCTCTCCGTCGTGGGCGTCGAGCGCGGCGAGCGTCGCCGCGTCGAGGTCTTCCACCCTCGTCAGGCCGTCAACGTCGATGTCGAGGAGCGAGTCGTGTGCGACCACCAGTTCCCCGGAGGCACACCGCTGGACATCCAGTTCGATCATGTCGGCGTGCGGGATGGCTCCGTTGACGGCCGCGACGGTGTTCGCCGAGTGCTGGCCGTCGAACCCGCGGTGAGCGATGAGTCTCACGCGTCCGCGGGTCCACGGTCGAGAGTATTAGCTTTTTGGGCGGTCACGAACCGCTTCCGGCGCTATCGAGCGACCAGAGACCGCCCGTGTGTCCCCTCTCTCCGACCTCGTCGATTGGTGAGGGCCACACGGGCAGTCTGGACCGCGTCTCGACGCGACCGCGTCCACGTTGCGCCCCCCTTACACGCTCACGACGGCCGCCATCGCCACCGTCGTCCACTGCTGGATTTCTCCCACCACGCCGCCAGTGGTCACACCAGCGAAGCGACCTCGTCGTCAAGATACTGGATACAGTACTCCACGTCCGCCATCGTGGCGGTGTCGCCGTCTCGCTGGATCGAGACTAGAAACCCCGCTTTCGCGTTCAACGGGTCGTGCCACGCGAGGACCCACGCTTCGTCGAACACGCGAACGAGCGCCTTCATCTCACCGGTCTCGAACATCGACTCCTGGTCCGAGTGGTTCAGTTGCTGGACGATGGTGGTGTCGCGAATCCGTCTTCGTTCGGCTGCTCCGTACTGTTCTTTCACGTCTGGCCGGAACTTCACCGTCGAGGACGCCGCGTCGTACTGGACGACAGTACGGAGGTCGTCGCCGACCCGCTCGTACAGTTCGTCCCAGACATCTTCGACGAGGTCGTCTCCCATACTCCAGAGCAATCCAGTTTCTCGGATTTCAGTTCTTCGCTCGGTTTGATTCGTGAGTGCGCCGAGGGTACGTCGAGACAGGCGTCGTTGGCATGGCGGCGAAACTGATTTGCCGGGGCCGGTCGCAGGGTCTCTATGCGTGGGCTCGACGACACGGACAGGGAGATTCTCGACATTCTTCTCTCCGACGGCCGCCGTCCGTACAGCGACATCGCCGAGGCAGTCGACCTCTCGCCGCCTGCGGTGTCAGACCGGATCGAGCGTCTCCAGGAACAGGGTGTCGTCCGCCGGTTCACCGTCGACCTCGACCGGTCGGTCCTCCGTGAGGGCGTGCCGGTGCTGATCGACCTGCAGGCCCGGCCCGGCCGCGCCGAGGCGGTCGCCGGCGCGCTCTCGGACGCAGACCCGGTCGAACGAGTCTTCACCACCGCCGACGAGCGGGTCGTGGTCACCGCGACGGTCGCGGATTGCGACGTGAGCGGGTTGCTCGGCGAGACGGTCGAGACGGACGACATCGACAGGTACCGGGTTGACCTGCTCGACGACACCGCCTGGTCGCCGTCGATAGGCGATGCGGAGTTTGCCCCCGAGTGCGCCGAATGTGGCAACACCGTCGACACCGAAGGCGAAACGGTCGAACTCGACGGCACTCACTACCACCTCTGCTGTTCGTCCTGCCGGTCCCGCTTCGTCGACCGGTACGAGGAGTTTCGAGAGGGGACGACATCCTGACCGACTGATAACGTGCGTTTCGACGTCGTGTGGCCTTCGAAAAGAAAGTCTCGTCGGGAATCGGGACCGGAAAAACAAGGACAAACCGCTTGAATCGGGGGCCCTTATGTGATAACGAGATGACCGAACGGCGCACGCGGTTGGAGCTGACGGGGATGAGCTGTGCCAACTGTGCTGGCACGATCGACGACGCCCTCGCGGGTCTCGACGGCGTCGCCGAGTCGGAGGTGAACTTCGCCACGGACGAGGGGACGGTGACGTACGACCCCGACGCGACCTCGCTGGCCGAGGTCTACGCGACTGTCGAAGGCGCGGGCTACGGCGTCGTGCGGGAGTCGGTCACCGTCCCGATCACGGACATGTCCTGCGCGAACTGCGCGGAGACGAACGAGACAGCCCTCGAAGGCCAACCGGGGGTGATCGAGGCCGAGGTCAACTACGCGACCGACGAGGCCAGCGTGACGTACAACCCCGCCGAGACGGACCGGTCGGCGCTGTACGACGCCATCGTGGAGGCAGGGTACACGCCGGTCCGTGACGACGCGGGCGACGCAGACGATTCGAGTGGGAGTTCCCAGGACCGACGGGACGCCGCTCGGCAGGCGGAGATCGACCGGCAGAAGCGACTCGTCCTGTTCGGGGCGGCGCTGTCACTCCCGCTCGTGGCGATGATGACGGTGGCGTTGCTGGCGCCCGCCGCGATGCCCGAGACGATCGCCGGGTTCGAGGTCGGCTGGATCGCCTTCCTGCTCGCGACGCCGGTCCAAATCGTGCTGGGGCGGGCGTTCTACGAGAACAGCTACACCGCACTGGTCAAGAACCGCACGGCCAACATGGACGTGTTGATCGCGCTCGGGTCGTCGACGGCGTACGTTTACTCGGTGGCCGTCCTGCTTGGCCTGATCGCCTCCGAGGGGCTGTACTTCGACTCGGCGGCGCTGATCCTCACGTTCATCACGCTTGGGAACTTCCTCGAAGCCCGCTCGAAAGGGCAGGCCGGCGAGGCGATCCGCCAGTTGCTGGAGATGCAGGCGGACGAAGCGACGCTGGTCGACGACGAGGGGACCGAGCACGAGGTCCCCGTCGAGGAGGTCGAGGTCGGCGACCGGATGAAGGTGCGGCCGGGCGAGAGGATTCCGACCGACGGGACGGTCAAGAACGGCTCCGGTGCTGTCGACGAGTCGATGGTGACCGGCGAGTCCGTGCCGGTCGAGAAGAGCGAAGGCGACGAGGTAGTCGGCTCGACGGTCAATCAGAACGGAGTTCTCGTGGTGGAGGCGACCAAGGTGGGCTCGGAAACGGCGATCCAGCAGATCGTTTCGATGGTCAAAGACGCACAGAGCCGCCAGCCCGAGATTCAGAATGTGGCCGACCGTATCAGTGCGTACTTCGTTCCCGTGGTCATCGCCAACGCCTTGCTCTGGGCGGGCCTCTGGTACGCCGCCCCCGGGGTGCTGGCCGGAGCCGTCGGTGCACTCCCGCTGTGGGGGCTCGTGGCCGGCGGCCCCGCAGCGGCCGGCGGCGCGGTGTCGGTCTTCGAGTTCGCGGTCGTCGTCTTCGCTAGCGCCGTGTTGATCGCCTGTCCCTGTGCGCTGGGGCTGGCCACGCCCGCGGCAACGATGGTCGGGACATCCATCGGAGCGCAAAACGGCGTCCTGTTCAAGGGTGGCGACGTGCTCGAACGGGTCCGGGACGTCGACACTGTCGTCTTCGACAAAACCGGCACGCTCACGACCGGTGAGATGCAGTTGACCGACGTGGCAGTCGTGGGTCCGGTGGCGGCCGACCGCGGTACCGCGGCGGATGGCGGGGCGCTGGAACCCGAGTTCGACGAGTCGTTCGTCCTCGACGCCGCGGCGAGCGCCGAGCGGGGCAGTGAACATCCGCTCGCGGCGGCCATCGTCGCGGGCGCTCGTGAGCGCGACCTCGACCCCACCGAACCCGACGAGTTCGAGAACGTTCCCGGCCAGGGCGTGCTGGCGACGACGGGCCACGGGACGGTCCTGGTCGGGAACCGCCGACTGCTGGCGGCGAACGACGTGGACCCGGCCCCTGCGGCAGAGACGATGGAGCGTCTAGAGAGTGAGGGCAAGACGGCGATGCTGGTCGCGGTCGACGGTGAACTCGTCGGCGTCGTCGCCACGGCCGACACGACCAAAGAGTCCGCGACTGCGGCGGTCAGCGCGCTCCGCGATCGCGGTCTGAGCGTCCACATGATTACGGGCGACAACGGGCGGACCGCCGAAGCCGTGGCACAGGCGGTCGGGATTCGCTCCGAGAACGTCCAGGCCGAGGTCCTGCCGGCGGACAAAGCCGACGCCATCGAGGCGATTCAGGCCGACGACGAACGCGTGATGATGGTCGGTGACGGCGTCAACGACGCGCCCGCGCTGGCGGCGGCGTTCGTCGGCTGCGCTATCGGGAGCGGGACGGACGTGGCCATCGAGGCCGCGGACGTGACGCTGATGCGCTCCGACCCACGGGACGTCCTGAAAACGATCCGCGTCTCGGAGGGGACCCTGGCCAAAATCAAGCAGAACCTGTTCTGGGCGCTGGGGTACAACACGGCGATGATCCCGCTGGCCTCGCTGGGACTGCTCCAGCCCGTCCTCGCGGCGGGCGCGATGGCGCTGTCGAGCGTCTCGGTGCTGGCCAATAGCCTCGTGTTCCGGTCGTACACGCCGGGTACCGACTACAAGCTGTTCGGCCGTCTGCGCTGAACGGAGGGCGCCCTCGTCCGCGTGGTCGCGCGTTACATCCAACTCCGCGTCGTCTCTGTCGTCGAGTTGCTCGGACACCGACTCAGTCCGATGGCCCGAGCGGAACTCGTCCTCGTCGCGGTCGGGAGAGTCCTACCGCCGTCGGCGGTTCATCGCTAAACGGTGTCACGGCACCGGCCCTATCCTATGCCGAGAGAGACGAAACTGCCAGTTGGATTCCGGCGGCGGTCAAGTGATTTATATCTGTGGCCGCAGAGGGTGTCCGCATGACACGGCAATCGAAGCGCCGAGCGTTTCTCCGGACTGCGGTCGTCGCAGCGGCGGTGGGTGTCGCCGGCTGTTCCGACGGCGGCTCTAGCGGGGACTCCACCGGGAACGACGACGACGATGGGACCGAAGACGGGACGCCGACGCCGACACCCGAGCAGACGGAAGCGGACGTGGAGACGCCGGACGAACCCGTCGAACCGGAAGGGCAGACGGAGCCCGACGAACCGGCCGACGTACAGAGCCCCAAGCAGGCCGTCGACGACTGGCTCTCGAACACTGATAACTACGACGGGAATGTCAACTCCCTGGTTCGACGGAACGACGTGACAATCGACGTCGGCGTCGACGACGGGTCGGGCGGTAACTTCGCGTTCGGCAGGCCCGCGATCAGGGTCACGGCGGGCACGGAGATCCAGTGGATCTGGCAGGACCCCAACAGCGCACACAACGTCCGCGAGCGTGACGAACTGTTCGACAGCGGGCGGCCCGTCACTTCGTCCGGAAAGACTTACACTGTGACGTTGACCGAACCCGGCGTCTACCTCTACAGGTGTTCGAACCACGGCAGTGCACTCGGGATGCGCGGCGCGGTCATCGTCGAAGAACAACAGACGCTCAGCGGCTACCCGGCGGTCGACGAGTGGCTCAGCGAGTACGACGAGTACAGCGGCCGCCTGACCGACAGGACCGGTGAAGCGTCGGTCGGGGTACAGGTCGGCGCGAGCGGCCCGGACGGCCAGAACCGGTCGTTCGACCCGGTCGCGGTCCTGGTCGACGTCGGAACCGAGGTCGTGTTCGACTGGACCGGTCGCGGTGGCTCACACGACGTGACCTGGGAGGACGGGGGCTTCGAGAGCAGCGACAACGTTCGTGACGCCAGCTACACGTACAGCGTGACGTTCGACGAGGCGGGGGTCTACCGCTACTTCTGCGAGGGCGACAAACCGATCAACGGCCGCGGTGCTGTCGTCGTCCGCTAAGTCCGCTCGACGAAGTCGACGACTTCCTCGGCGATCTCTTCCCCTCGGTCTTCCTGCAGGAAGTGTGCGCCGCCTTCGATCCAGACGTCGGGCTGGTCGGTCGCGGTCGGAAACAGGTCACGCAGGAAGTCACGCGACCCGTGCGTGATGGGGTCGGAATCCGAGAACAGCACGAAGACCGGTTTCTCCCAGTCCGTGAGGGCCTCCGTTGCATCCCCGATTATTTCCGCACCCTCCATGTCCGGTGCAACCGGTACTCGACTCGGGAGGATACGCGCCCCTGCCATGTGGTCCTCGGACGGGAACGGCGCGCGGTACGCCTCGACGACCGCCTCGGAGAGGTCCGTGAGACAGCCACCTTCGACGAGTTGCCCCACGTCGAAGTCGGGGTCCTCTGCGGCCATATCTTTGAACTCGTGCCAGATATCCGGCATCGACTGATTCCCGTCCATCAGTCCGGTGTTCATCGGCACGAGTCGGGCAAATCGGTCGGGGTTGTTCGCCGCCATCGGCAGTCCGAGCAACCCACCCCAGTCCTGGCAGATTAACGTTACGTTCCGGAGGTCGAGTCTCTCGACGAACCGCACGACCGTGTCGTACATGGCTCCGTACGTGTAATCGTCCTGTTCGGGCCACTTGTCGGAGCGACCGAAGCCGATCATATCCGGCGCGACCACGCGTCCCGCCTCCGAGAGCGTGGGAATCATCGTCCGGTAGAGGTACGACCACGTCGGTTCTCCGTGAAGACAGAGGAACGTCTCGTCGCCGTCACCAGTTACGTCCACGTACGCCATTTCGGGGCCGTCTTCGTCGTCGGAACGCGAGGCGGTCCGGTCGTCCGGCGGAGGGTCCTCCCCGACGTCGACGTAGTTGGCCTCGTAGTCGTACCCCGGAAGGTCCTCGAACCGCTCGGCCGGTGCTCGGTTCAGTGACACGTAACTTTCCACTCGGCGGTCGGTCATAGTTATTTTCCTTCCAGAGGTAACTTCCCCCCCCAGAGAGCTAACAGCGTTGGACGGGCCGCCGCGCTTAACAGGGAGCCGGCCGGAGAGCGGCCATGCGCGTGGTGTTCCGTACGTACGCGACGGTCCGTGACAGCGTCGGTGAGAAACGGCTCGAACGGGAGTTCGAGGCGGGGACCACAGTTGGCGAGGCACTTTCGGAACTCGCCACCGACCACGAGGGTCTCGGCCCGCTTCTGTTCGACGGGGGCGGCGACCTCAGACCGCACGTCAACGTTCTCGTCGACGAGGAGAACATTCGAGACGGGGACGGCCCGTCGACTACGCTGTTCGACGGCGCGACGGTCAGCCTCGCTCCGGGCGTCGCCGGTGGACGATGGTGACGACGGATCAAAAAATGGCTCGTTCCACGTGATTCGTCCCGTGGCAGGACGTGCTGTTCCCGGTTAGACCAGACCGCGGAGTCCGCCCGGTATCGGCATCTCGGACTCCCGGTCTGTCTCCTCTCCATCCCGGTCCTCCTCGCCGGAACCGGACCGTTCCGCTCGTGCCATACTACATCTCCGTGTTGTGCATTATCCAACAAAAAGTTTGTTACTGTCTGCCACTAGCCGGAAGGTTCGTCGCAGGAACGGTTCCTTCGTGTGAACCAACTGCCGGTCGAGCCGAACAGGACGGCTCGGGGCCGGCTCTCACTCGGTCGTAACGGTCGTCTGGGCCTGGACCATCGTCGCTCGGTGCGTACCGGTTCCGACCTGGAAGTGGATGGTGTGTTCGCCCGATTCGTAGGCGTCACCGAGCTGCTCTGCCAGGTCGATGGAGCCGCTTGTCGAGCCGTCGCCGTAGTGGATATGATTGGCGTCGCTCGGGATCACCTCACCGACGGGGACGGGGTCGGTGTAGATGACGGCGTGGAGGTGCCCGGCGTTGGCGTTGATGTCGCCTGACGATTCGATGGTGTAGTTGTTCGCCGTCACGTCCCACTCGACGACGCTCCCGTCGACGCTGGCCGAGAGGTCGAGACTGGCGGTGTCTTCGACGGTCACTTCGGCAGTGTCGGTCAGACCCATCGCCGTGTGTTCGCCGTCGCCGACCTGCAGATGGAGCGTATGGTCGCCGGGGTCAAGTTCGAGGACGCCGTTTTCCTGCCCCGTCCCATAGTGAATGTGCTGGTCGTCACTGGGAATCGTCTCGCCCGGGGTGACCGGTTCGGTGTCCAGTATAACGTGGTAGTGGCCAGCACCGTCGTTGACCGGGCCCGATTCCTCGATGGTGACACCACTGGCCGAGGCGTCCCACTGGACGGACGGACTGTTGAGCGTCGTCCCGTCCGACGGGACGTCGAAAGAAACCGACGCGTCACTCCCGACGCCGTTCATGTACCCACCGTCGTCCGGTGTATCTGCCGGTTCGGCAGTGTCTGTCGGACTGCCCGATTCGGTTTCCGTTCCGTCTCCGTCACTCGACGTACACCCCGCTACCCCCGCTGCGGCCGCGCCAGCAGCCAGACCGAGGAATTTGCGTCTGTCAAATTCTCCGAACATGTCGCATCTTGATATGTCCTCGGAGGAGATAAATACGGTTCGAATCTCCTCAATATTTACCAGCATACCGCCGGACGCCGAACCGACAGCCGGCCATTCACGCTTCGGGTACAGATGACATCCTCCCCGTGGTGAACGACGGGGTTTCCTCCGTGGGAGTCTCAGCCGGTCTAGGACTCGCCGGAGGCAACATTCCCGCCACGGTGGACGGTACTCTGGTCTGTGCGCTGTTGTTTGGGACGATGAGAGTGTGATACCTCCAGCCATTCGTGGCTGTCCCACTCCAACCGCACGGGCCGTGCCATCGGCCTGACTTCCTTGCTCGTATGCCGCTTTAGGAACGTTTCTGAGGCTGTAAGGTCGGCGTGCCCCTCGAACCCACACGGACAGGTGAGCGTGTCCCGATGCCGTGTCGTTCGGTCTGTGCCGCCACACTGCGGGCACTCCTGACTGGTCCACGCTTCCGACCGGACTTCCACCGAGATGCCATATTCCTCGGCGGTACACGCCAGTCGCTCGGTGAATTGCTTGAACGCCCAGAAGTTGTGGGTCTTCGCGTTCACCCTGACCGACCAGTTCGTGTCCAGCACGTCGGTCAAGCCACCGATATACACCGTGTCCACCCCCTCGGCGTACAGTCGTTCGAGTAGGTCACGACACAGTGCCTCTTGTGCGTGGTCGCGGCGACGAGTGCGTTTCCGGTATAGCCGCCGGATACGCTCGCTACTGTACCTACCTTCTTCGAGTTTCGACTGCAGCCGGGCGATTTCTCGCGTCGTCTCGCGGAACCGCTGAAACAACTCGCGGCCTTCGTACAGGTATTGCTCCCCGGTCGTGGTGGTACAGGCGACGAGATTGTTTGCACCAATGTCCAGAGCGGCCTTTTCGTCGGCCAGTGGAGTATCCCGTGCATCGTCAGAAACAGTCACGGGTTGCGAAGCTCGGAAGGTGCTGTCAGTCTCGTCGTACCACAATTCCAACCGGCTCTGGTCCTCGTAGTCAGGCCAGTTCGGGTCGCCAACGATTTCGAACCGAAGACGGCTTTTCGGGCTGTTGTGCCTGTCACGGAGTTCTTCTCCGACAACCATCTCAAGGCGGGAGCGGTCGCCCCACTCGACGGTGTAGGCGTCCTTTCGGACGACGCCTTTCAGAACACGTCCGTCGTCTTCGTTGCCACGGAAGCCCGGCGGTTCCGGGTGTTCCGTGACCGACGTGTTCGATTCGTCGTGATACGCCTCCTTGTTCTCGAAGAACCCGCGCCATGCTTCGCTGTTTGCTCGCCGGACAGTTTGAGCGGTGGACGCGCCGAGAACGCCTTTGTATTTGCCTTCGAGAGCGCCAGTATCAGCGTCCCACACATCTTCACCCTCGAAGCCGTCCTCGTCGTTGTAGCGCATGAGGCGCTGGTAATTGATTTCGTTCCAGAGAGCGGCGGAAGCGTCCAACAGGTCGCGTAGCACCTGCTCATCGTCGTCGGTGAGCGGTCGCACGACAAACGTGTTGGCACGCTTCACGACGACAGATTGTTAGGCTGTTGTGAATAAAAGACTGTTGGACCATGCGACCAAACGTAGAAATAACTCACACGCTACAGGGACGTATCAAAGACTTCGCAGAGGAACACGACCTGACGCTATCAGAAGCCTATAAAGAGTTGTTAGAAGCCGGACTCGACACGTTTGAGACTCAAGACCAGTAGTAACGCGGCGGCTTCTCATCAGAGCTTACGCGATTCACTCCCGCCCTGTTCGCTCCTCAGTTCCGACTAAGCGTCGGAACGCTCGTCACTCACGGGAAGGGCGGGATTCTCTCGCTGTACCAAGATAGTTCACGGGGTCTGCCTTCTGTGGTCACGGGGACGGACCTCTCGTGTACGGCCGTTTCCTTCGGTCGCGGTCGTGGGTCGTGCCGGGACTCGAACCGTAACCAGACGTGCTGACCACGCTGTGTGTGACTGGCGGGGTTCGAATCTCGGGGCCGGTTCACTCGTCGCTCCCTGCGGTCGCTCATCGTCGCACGGGCGTGCCGGGATTCGAACCCGGGATCGAGAGGTTAGGAACCTCTCGCCCTGTCCGCTAGGCCACACGCCCTACTTCGTCTTGTGCAGCGTCAGTGAAAAACGATTTTCTTCGCTCCAAATGGTTATGTTGGAGCCACTGCAGGACCTAATATGGAGAAAGTCGCACTCGATGACGTCCGAGTCGAGAACAACCCGTTGGGCGTCCACTCGATCCGCAAACCCGTCTCCGACGCGCTAGGGACGACCGACTTCGCGTTCAACTACTTCGAACTCCAACCGGGCGAGTCCTTCTCAGGGGGGATGCACCGCCACCACGACCAGGAAGAACTGTTCTACATTCTGGCGGGGACGGCGACGTTCGAGACACCGGACGACGTCGTGGACGTCCCCGCAGACGGCTGTATCCGGTTCGAGCCCGGTGAGTACCAGACCGGCGGGAACGAGACCGACGACGTTGTCCGCGGGTTCGCGATCGGTGCACCCGACTCACGCCACGACTGGGACGGACTCGACGCACTGGTGTACTGCACCGAGTGCGAGAGCGAGACCGACCACGGGATGAGCCTCACCGACGACGGACAGTTCAGCTTCAGCTGCCGCGAATGCGGCAACGACCCGCAGACCTGACCGGCCACAGGCGTCTTCAGGAGGCAGGAACGGAACCCAGAAACCTCGCGGCCGGCGTCGGGACTGTGGGTGATTGCGGGCCGGAAAATTACGCGGGGCCGTTCAGTTACTCGTCGTCTCCGTACTGTCGCCTGTGGACTCGACGTTCGAGTCGACCTCGGAGCCGACCGAACCGCCGGCGTCATCCTCCACGTCGGGGCTCTGCATCTCTTCTAGTTCCTCTTCTATCTCTTCGCGGCCTTTCTGGAACTCGCCGATTGCCTGTCCGGACGAGCGTGCGAGTTCGGGAATCTTGTTCGCGCCGAACAGCAGGATTGCGATGAGCAGGATTACGAGCAGTTCCGGCCCACCGGGCATCCCCGGAACGACCAACGGAAACAAACCGGTCATGTGTACCTCAGAGTAGCCGGAGGCTTATTATAATCTTTTTGTTCGGACTAGCCCAGTTGATATCCCGGCCAGCACTGAGAGACGGTCGCCGTTGTCGACGATGAACCGCGTACTGGCGGCGGTCGAGTGTCGAAGCCGCGGCGGTCCGACGACGGGCGGTCCGCATGCGGTGTCGTCCGGATGGCACGTGCGGGGGTCGAAGTCCAGCCCGGAAGTCTCGGTGGCCCCCTCGTGCCGTCTCGAATCGGACGGACGCTCGCGATTCGCGATGGTCGCGAGGATACCGACTGCCGACGTTGCAGCCGGTGTCACGGCGGACTGTGCGGTACAGCCATCCGAGGACGTTCGACTCGCTCGGAGCGACCTAACAACAGGCTGTGACGGCAGGTGGCAGCGGCGGGTCCACGAGTGCACCCAGACTCTGGATCGACTTCGAGGACGGACAGATGTGACGTCGAACGGGCCACGAGCGGCTACGACTACACCGAGTTCGGTTCCTTCGGGTCGGCGGGCAGGTCGAGCGGACGGGTTGGTCCGGCGAGCCTCGACCGTCGAGCAGGGCCGACCTATCGGCAAACGGCGGCGATGGCATAACAGTAATCCCACACCCGCTCGAAATGTCGGCTGTTATGCCAGACGAAGGAGATACGGCCCCGGATTTCACTGCACCGCTCGCGAACGGCGACATCGGAGAGTTCACGCTCTCGGAAAACCTCGACGACGCACCACTGGTTCTCGCTTTCTTCCCCGGTGCGTTCACCGGCGTCTGCTCCCACGAGATGAGCGAGTTGCGCGACCGGATGGAGAACTTCGAGGAGGTCGGTGCGACCGTCTACGGTATCAGCGTCGACTCTCCGTTCGCACTCAACGAGTTTCGCGACACGCTCGACCTCGACTTCGACCTCGTCAGCGACGCCGACAAGGACGTCATCGAACAGTACGATATCAGCATGGACTTCGCCGACCTGGGTGTCAACGACGTGGCCAAGCGGTCCGTATTCGTCGTGAACGGCGACGGTGACATCACCTACATGTGGGTCAGTGACGACCCCGGTGTCGAACCCGACTACGACGAAGTGGAGTCGGCGGCCGCCGACGCCTGATCGGTAGTTCCCCTCACCGTTTTTACTCGCGTGTGAGTGTGTAAACCTGAGTGACTTCACCGGTGACAGCGATAGCAGCCTCACCGGCGACGGCCGTGTCTACGACGTCGACGGCGACCACATCTTCCCCGACGAGCGACTGACAGAGGCCCTCGACTACGTTCGGACCGACGGCGAGATTGCGGCGTATCTCGAAACTCAGAACCTCAACCCCACCGCACGGAAGCGATACAACGACCACGGCGAGAAACACGTCGAGATCGTCCGCAATCGGTCGCTGTGTCTCTACGACGGGGTGAGGGCGTCGAATTCAACGGTGCGGCCCGGCAGGGCCTCCCCGAGGCCGACGAGTCCGTCATCGTCGCACTGGCCGTGCCCCGCCAGGACATCGGCCACGTTTTTCACCGCGACGATCACCCGTACTACTCGATTCCGCTCGCCGCCGACCTGCTAGACCGTATTTTCCCCGACCTGGGGTACGACGTGGCCGAGACGGGTCGACTCAACGGCGAGGCTCTGCACGCGATACTCCGCCACCACCTCGAGGAGGACCCGCTGACGCTGGAAGTCGGGGTTCTCCGCGTCACGGACACATTGGACGTGGAACAGGAGCGCTCACGTATCCCCTACGAACGCGGCGGCCGCGGCATCAACACCGTCTCCAGCCAGGCGGTCAAGGCAGTGTCGTTCTACTCCGGCGAGGACAACACCGTCCTCGTCGAGATCGAAATAACCAACGCCGCCGGTGTTCACCAGGTCGACGACCTCCCGAAGGCCACGGTCGGAGGCTCCGGGCTGGGGAATCGACTCCGCATCGTCGCCCTCGATGCCAGGAGGACGACGACCGGATCGTCGAACGGCTTGAGCTGTAAGCCCCCGTTACCGTAGCTTTCGGTAGAGCATCTTGAACTGCAACAGAACACCTTCGAGGACGTTCGACGGGTCGAACCCGCTGTCGGGGTTCGCTGCGGGTTCGAGGGAGTCGACGGTTTCGCGGTCGACCGTCTCGATTCGGCCGGTGGCGCGACGACTGCCAGTTTCCTCCGCCACCAGCAGGAGCGTCACCGCGGCGTCGGTGTGTCCGACGACCCGGTACACGCCGGGTGGAATCGGTGCGTCGGGGCCAGCGTGGTAGTGGTCGTACGGGGCGATTCCCATGACCGACGGTGGTCGCGGCTGGAACATAAAACAGGGTGTGACCGTGGCGCACACGCGCGACGAGACGTAACCGCTTATGCTCGCGGGGGCCGAACACGACTGTGAGTGAAGACGCCGGCGGTGCACTGAGATTGGTTGGAAACGCCGAATTTCGGGCGCTCGCCAGCACGGCTTTCGCTCGGAGTCAGGCGTACTCGACAATCGTCATCGCACTGGCGCTGTACGCCGACCGCTTCTCGACGTCGGGGTTCATCGAAGGCCTGTTCGGCGCCGTCTTTGCCCTGACACAGTTGCTCGTCGTCCTCCCGCTGGGCCGAGTCGTCGACACGAACAACGCCAAGCGCATTCTCCTGCTGGGGCTCGGAATCAACGTCGTCACGTTCGTCGGTTTCATCCTGGTCTCGGCGGTCGAGCACGTCCTGCTCGTCCGGGTTCTCCAGGGACTCGGCGCGAGTATCCTCTGGATCACCGGCACGGCCGTCGTCGGCGAGATCGGTCCCGAGGACGCCCGTGGGCGCTGGCTCGGCGCGTACAATCAGGTCGGTGCGTTCTCCAGTCTGGCGGGCGACGTGCTCGGCGGCCTCCTGCTCACGCTCTATGGATTCACGCTCACGTACGCCCTCCTCAGCGGTGTGACGCTTCTGTCAGGGGTGCTCGTCTACCGCCACCTCCGGAACGACCCTGGCGGGCAGGCCGACCCCGGCAACCAGGGGAGTGTCGAGACGTTCAGACTGTTGTTCGCTCAGACGACGGTTCGTGCGCTGGTGATATTTAGACTCGGCCTCAGCTTCGGGAAGATGGCCGTGCTCATCTTCCTGCCGATCTACGCCCGGACCGAGTTCGGGATGTCGGCGTTGCTCGTCGGCGGCATCCTCGCGGGTGGGAAATTGACGAAGGCGATTACGCAGGGGTACGTCGGCGACCTCACCGACCGTCTCGGGCGAAAACACTGGTTCGTCTTCGTCGGGGCCACACTGTACGCGCTGGGTGCCGCGTTGATTCCACTGGCGGAGTTCGCCGTGGGCGTCGTTCCGGCCGTCTCGGTTCCCGTCCCGGCGACCGGCGCGGTTACGCTGCCGGCGGCGTTTTTTCCGCTCTTTCTCGCCTTCGGCGTGTGTGGCGTCGCGGACAGCATCCGTCTGCCCGCCAGTATGACGCTGTTCGTCGAGGCGGGCGAACAGTTCGACGCGGTCGCGGGAAGCATGTCGCTTCGCTCCATCGCCTGGAAGGTCGGACAGGTGGTCGGGCCGGTGACTGTGGGCACACTCTGGGACTACACCGACGTGTTCGTCGCCTTCTGGACCGCGAGCGGTCTCATCGCCGTGGCGACGCTTGCCTTCGGCGTCCTCTATCGGACCGACGCAGCCGGCAGTGACGAACCGGCGACTGCCGACTGATTTACTCGTCTTCGAGCAGTGCGTCGTCTCCGTGGCGCTCCCGGAGCGATTGGAACGCCTCCCGTTGCTCGCGAATCCGTGGCGTGTCGGACTCGTAGCCGTTGGCGAACAGCTGCTCGGGGTCCGGTTCGAACTCCTCGGCGGCATCGATCAGGTCGGCGACCGTTTCCCGGGCCGACTCCCGAATCCCGTCGACTCGGTCGTCGTCGAGCAGGTCACGGTCGCGGAGGAACGTCTCCATCCGCGGGAGCGGGTCGCGCTTCTTCCACTTCTCGACCTCCTCGTCGTCGCGGTACACCGAGGGGTCGTCCGCGGTCGTGTGTGCGCCGAAGCGGTACATCACCGCCTCGATCAGCGTCGGGCGGCACTGGTCGTCGTCGGGGTCCCTGGCCTTCCGGACGGCCTGACGGGTCACTTCGTAGACAGCGAGAGGGTCCATTCCGTCGACCTGGATCCCGTCGATGCCGTACGCGTCGGCCTTGCCGGCGATGGTCGGGCTCGCGGTCTGTCGCTCCCGGGGGTGGGAGATAGCGTACTGGTTGTTGTTGCAGAAGAAAATCGCCGGCACGTCGAAGACGCCGGCGAAGTTCAGCGCCTCGTGGAAATCACCCTCACTGGTCGCGCCGTCGCCGAAGTGACAGGCGACGACCCGGTCGTCGCCCTTGAGTTTGGCGGCCCAGGCCATCCCCGTGGCGTGAGGAAGGTGGCCGGCGATGGAGATGTTCAGCGGGAACACGTTTTTTTCGGCCAGCCACTCGTTGCCCCGCTCGTGGCCCATCCAGTACAGCAGGTACTCCGGTTCCAGTCCGCGCACGACCACGGCGCCGTGCTCGCGGTACTGAAAGGAGATCCAGTCTGCGTCGGCCAGGGCGTGGGTCGAGCCGACCTGTGCCCCTTCCTGGCCGGCCAGCGATGGATACGTGCCGAGTCGGCCTTGTCGCTGGAGACTGATCATCCGCTCGTCGAAGTGACGGGCGAGCCGCAACTGACGGTACATCTCGACGAGTCGTTCGTCCGGAATCTCGGGCACCGTCGCGCCCTCCAGGACGTGGCCGTCCTCGTCGAGGACCTGTACGCGGTCGCTGGCTTCGTCGCCCAGGGTCCCCTTGTTCGTCACGATGTAAAATGTGGACGGAGAGCCGGGACATAACGCTGTCGCTCGGCGAGGTGACCCCGTCCGACACAATGGTTTAGTACCGGCGGCCGTATCTTCAAATATGGGTAACACGCCCACCCAACAGCCATCCGAAGGTGACTCCTCGGACGCGGACGAATCGGGTGCTGGCGCGTCGGTACGGAAGGCGGTGGTCGGGTTCGCTCGGTCTACTCTCGACAGTGTCCGTCGTCGAGTCTCGGTGTTCCCGTCGCTCAATCTCGCGTCGGCGTTTGCCGTGGACGAGTCGGACGTCCCGGAGTCCCGACGCCTCCGCTCTGCGGACAGCAACGAGGAGGGCCGTCCCGAGAACTGCGACACAGAGACGACGTTTCCGAACCGCTCGCTCCCGCTCGTCCAGCCCGCTCGCGATACCGGGAGCACAAACGAGCCCGACCTGGAGGCCAGAAAGAACAACGGCCAACTTTCGATCTACTATCCCGACCGGACAGACGCGCGGATCACGTCCGACACCTGGAAAGACGTGGAGCGATAATCGACAGCGTCCGGTAAGACGGTCACAGCACGGGCGGTGACATTCAAGTTCGCGGCGCTCCGGGGGGTAAACGGTGAGTACCCGTGTCCGACCTGCCGGATGAATTCGACTGCACGATCACGAACTGGGACTACATCTACGGTCTCTGTCGCGAGGTGAGCGACCAGGTGAGGACAGCCGACTTCGAGCCCGACGTGGTCGTCGCACTGGCCCGCGGC
This sequence comes from Halorientalis sp., assembly GCF_028275115.1. Taxonomy (GTDB): domain Archaea; phylum Halobacteriota; class Halobacteria; order Halobacteriales; family Haloarculaceae; genus Halorientalis. The sequence goes on from NZ_JAQCNH010000093.1 coordinate 37,598, forward strand.
GGCTGGTTCGCCGGCCGCTGTTGCTGTGACTTTCTCGGTCTCGACGACCTGACTAGTCTCAAGATGGAACATTACGTCGGCACAGCCGAGAAAGCCGACGAACCGTCCGTCCGCTACCCGATGCCGGAGGGGTCTGTCGAGGCAAAAGACGTGTTGATCGTCGACGACATCGCCGACACCGGCGGCTCGATCAGCCGTGCACACGACTACGTGACCGACCGCGACTGCCACGAGGTCCGCACCGCAACCCTCCAGTTACTCGACACCAGTTCCTTCGACCCCGATTTCGTCGGTGAACGCCTCGCCGAGTGGACGTGGGTCGTCTACCCTTGGAACTTCCTCGAGGACATGATCGACCTCGTCGCCGACGTGATGCGCGAGAGCGACGTCATGACCGAAACCGAAATCCGCCGCGCGCTCCGGACCGTCCACGGCATCGAACGCATCGAAATGGAGATTGCTCAGCCCGACCGCTTCGAGGAGGTGCTGGCCGAGATGGTCCGCCGCGATGTAGCGGAACCGTCCGGCGAGGGCTGGCGGCTTCTGGAGTGATCGATTCGACTGTAGCCCGCCACTTCACACGTCCAGGCACCGCATGAAACCGGAAATCGTTCAGACTACAGTTTGTCTAGCAGGACTGCCTTCTTTTCCTCGAACTCTTCGTCGGTCAACACGCCATCGTCGTGGAGTTCTTTCAGATTCTGCAACTGTTCCGTCGGGTCCGGCTCGGACTCCGCCTGAACCGTCTGTGGTTGGTGGGCAGCCTCGACTTTCTCTCTGATGAAACGCATCGCGTCCCGGAGTTCGTCCTTGGACGGGCCCTGTGCCTGAATGTGATACGTCTGCCCTTTGGTCTGGAGCGAGACGCGTCGATTGATGAGGCCGGTGTCGAGGTCGACGCTGGTCACCGAGCGGTACGGAATGTGTCGCTCGTCGTCGCCGAGGAACTGCGGAATGGCGATCACGATACGTTCGTCGGTCACTGCGGTGAAGATCCCCTTGAACGAACTCTTCCGGTCGCGGTCGTTCCCAAAGATGGAATCACCGGCGCTGGATCCTTCCACGTCGATGGTCCCCCCACGCCACATGTAGTGGACCCGTTCACCGTCGTCGAGGAGTGACGCAACTTTTGCGAGACGTCCCCCGTTCACCCACTCACCCCGTGGTTCGGCACCCAGGTGGTCGCTATCTTCACCACTCTCTCCGGCGTCGGTGTGTTGCGTTTCTGCGATCTCGTTCACCCGACCGCGAAACGACTGACTATCCGTGTCCTCGCTATCGCCGTCGAAATCGATATCAGACAGTTTCACCCCACACTGCCGACAGAAATTCTGCGTCGATGTGATAGAATTATTACACTTAGGGCATACTGGCATATGAGTCTGGTTTGTTGTTCCCAGAATAAATATTTCCCTCGAATATCTGCGACGGAAGTAGCCAACGATTATTAGTATTGATATTTCGGGCCGATAGATTTTAATTGTGTTGTAGTGTTTTATGTTAGATGACGGAGGAAGAGTCTGAAACTGTTTTCTGTACAGAATGTGGTGAAGAGATCGATGCGAGTGCGTCCCACTGTCCCGGGTGCGGTGCGAAACAGAGTGTCGAAGAGGCGGGAGGAAACGGGGACGGTAATCCGTCGGGCGATGGCGAAGAGTCGGGGCTACGGTACAGAATGCCTGGAATTAGCTCGCAGAACACGACTCGGCGGAACGCATTGATCGGGGGCGGGTACGCGATTTTGGGCCTCGGTGTCCTCGGGGCAGCATCGGACCCGGAATCGGGGTCGACGAACGGCGGTGGCGGCGACACCGGTAGCGGTGACGGTGGTGGCTCGGAATATCCCGATGCCGACGCGTATCACGAGGACTCCGGCATGGTGCTGTACGACATATCGGCGTCAGTGGGCGAGTTTTCGACGGACATCACGGGCGAAGCGGTGAACGAGAGCGGTGGCGACTACGAGTACGTACAGCTCACGTTCGCACTTTACAACGAGTCCGACGACAAAGTCGGTGATGCATTGGCAAATACGAACGGACTGGCCGCGGGACAGAGCTGGCAGTTCGAGGCGATTTCGACCGACTCGAACGCGTCGACCTACGAACTCAACGACGTGAGTGCGTATTAGAACGACACTCGCCGCCGTCGATTTCCACCGATCCGGCTACGATGGTAGCGATGGGGACGACGTTGACGAACAGGTCGGAGAGCAGTCGCCTGTCGAAGCCGCCCCGGTCTGCCTCCGAGTTCCGCTCCGCAGGCCGGTCGTCTTCGGCCCGCTCGGCCGTATCTGTCTCTCGTGGCATCGTCGGTTCGGTGTCGATAGAAAGGACTCAGAGCCTATTACTCCTGTTCTCTCGGTCGACGAGGTGGAGCGACGACGGGGCGGACGGCGACCCGCAGCGTCCGGCGATTCGCGATTCGCGTAACTCACGAACTGTTCGTCATCGGAATGCGGCGACCGGGATTTGAACCCGGGCCATGAGCTTGGAAGGCTCAGGTCCTACCACTAGACCATCGCCGCAGGTTGTTCACGCCGTTCGTTCGTGTGGCGGGCGTCACTTCGCTACGTCCAGCGACACATCGGCGCTCGAACGTCGCCCCGACCGGGATTACCAGTGATCTAGGCTGGGTCGCCACGGCGCGAGGTGACGCTCGATTGTTCCGCGTGCCAATTTATGTGGCTTTCCCTTCGCCGTCGGCCACCACGGCGTAACAGTTCCCACTGGAGCGGAACACGTCCACCGGCTCCAGTCTGCTGGCGTCCAAGTCTGCCCGGAACTCTTCGGGGCTGTAGATGTGGTAGAATCGCGGCACTCGCTCGCCGTCGGGAAGCGTCCAGTCGACTGTGGTATCGAATCCGTCCTCGGCGTCGAACCGGTCGTGGGTCGTACTCCAGGCGCTGACCAGCGCCCGGCCACCGGGCGCGAGGACACGAGCGAGTTCGTCTAGACTCGCCACGCGCAACTCCCGACTGGGGAGGTGGTGTAGCGTGGCGACGTAGACAGCCAGGTCGACGACGCCTGCCCGGACCGGGAGACTGGCGGCGTCACCCTGCACCAGTCGGACGGGTGTCCGCACGTCGGTGCCAGCGACGCGCTCGCGGGCCTGTGCGAGCAGGCCACGGCTCACGTCGACGGCGAGCACGCGGTCGGTACCGTCGGCCAGCAGTTCGGCGTGGCGACCGTTGCCACAGCCGAGGTCGAGCCCGACGCTGCCGCTGCGGTCGGTGCAGAAAGATTCGGTCTCCGGCCAGGCGTACTCGCGGGTTGCGGAAAAGTGGTCTGCGATCCGGTCGTAAGTGTCCCGGACGCCCGTCCGGGCCGGCTCGTCGTCCATGGCCGGGCTTTCCGGCCGGCGCTCAAGACGGTTGCGTTACCCGAAGGTAAACTCGACTCGGTTGGCGTCGACACCGGGCGGGTAGACCGTGTCGGTGCCGTCGCCCTCGTCGTAGGTCCGGTCTCCGTCCGTATCCTGGTGCGGTATCAGGACGACGGTTTCCTCGTCGTCTATCTCACGGTCGAGTTGGACCGTGATGTCCTTGGAGGTTCCCGCAGGGAGATGCTCGCTCACGCCGATTATTTCTCCATCGGTAGTACCCCGGCGGACGACGATGAAGCCGCCCTCGGAGAACGACGCGGATTCGACGTCCACCTCGGCTTTGCCGCCGAACTGACTCTCGGTGTTCATCGACGCGACCGGCGAGGACAGCAACAGGAAGGCAACGTAGGCGACGGTCAACAGAATGGCGGCGTGTTTGACCCCGTCACGGACCGACCCCTCTCCTAGCTGGCCGCCAACGAGGCCTGAAAAGAACGCTTGGACCATCCCGACGTGGAAGAAGACGAGAGTGTAGGCAGCCTTGTTGACGCTTCCAAACCGGGTGAACTGGCTGGGGTCGACTCCCAGGCGGTTGTTCGAGGAGGGCGTCGGGACGTTGTTGGGCAGGCTCGGGACCAGTACCTCCTCGACGGCGACGATGATGACCAGAAAGACGAGGAAGGCGACGTAGATGACGACGAGGTAGGTGAGCATCTGCCGACGGCGCTGGCGTTTCATCCGCAGGTCTGCGCGGGCCTGTGTGGCGGCGATGCGTAAGACAGCCCCGATGTTGCCGCTCGCCCGCATCGCGTTAGTCAGGAGTGTCACGGCGCGGGTGACGGGGACGGTCCGGACGCGCGTCCCGAACCGAACGAGCGCTCTCTCGACGTTCGCGCCGAGGCTCACGTCGGCCCAGATGCGTTCGATCTCGTCGGTCAGTGACCCGAGATCGCTCCCACGGATGCGGTTGAAGCTCTCGACGACGGACATCCCGGCCTCGTTGAGGCTGGCCAGTCGTTCGAGCATCTCCGGCGACTCTGCCTCGACCAGTTTGATTCGGCGCTGGCTGACAAAGCGGACGACGGCGTACGTTCCGAGGACGAACAGGAGTCCCTGAATCACCAGGTCGTCGAGGACGCGTACGTTGACGCCGACGCCGGTGAGCGCGGTCGGGAGCCGCGCTAACGTGACTACCAGCGCGAGCGGCACCGTCACGTACAACATCGCCGTCGGGTTTCGCAGAATCGTCTCGACTGGCGCGTTGAGAACGCGCTTGTACCGCTGGAGTCGGTCGTAGACGGCCAGTCGGTCGAAGTTGTGCGCCATTGCGCTCGCGCGGCCGCCGTCGGCGGCGGACACGTCGCCTCCGAGTGAGAGACCACCGCCTACGAGCGCGGACTCGTCGGGGGCCGGCGTGCCGGTACTCCCGATGCCGAGCAGCTCGAGTCGCTGGTTCAAGAACACCATGAACCCGACGTTGGCGAGTGGAATCGCCAGGTATCCAAGCAACTGGAGGATGCCGAGTGTGTCGGTGGTCGTCAGGCCGAACACGAGCAGGATGGTAATCAGAAAGAGCGTCCCCGCGACGAGAACGGTGACGTACGCTTCGGCGATGGTCGCCAGTAGTTCGAGCAGTTCCTCCTGTCGTTCCTCGGCTTCCTCCTGGTAGCGCTCGTACTGGTCGTGGAGGAACTGCGGGAGGCTCTGGCCGCTCTGGAGGACCGAGGAGAGATTCTCGCTGAACGTTTTGTACTCTTCGCTCGGCGTCCGTTTGGACATCCGGCGAATGGCGTTGATCATGTCGGTGCCGAACAGGTCCATCTGGCGGACGGCGACGGACATCTCGCGGGCGCTCTCCCCGTAAATCCCCCTGTTGTCCGCCAGTGTGCGCATGATCACCGGGAACGGCATCCCGCCACGCGAGAGAGCATAGAGGAAGGCGACAGTCCGAGCGAGGCTCTCGTTGATCCGACGACGGCGCGCCTCAGCGCGACTGGCCAGCAGTTGCCACCGCATGGTGTATGCCAGCGCTCCCGACACCATCGCCGAGACGACACCGCCAGCGAGGGCGACCACGAGGAACACGTCCGGGGCGAGGTCCAGCGACCAGGTCGAGGGCCGCCCCAGGACGGCTGTCATAGTGTTTGGCAGACCCGAGATGAGGCCGCCGATAAGCGGGATAGCGAGAACCAATCCGGCGATGACGTAGCCGCCGACGATTCCACCGAACACCGAAAACACGGCCGCGTAGAGGTACGTCTTGGCGGCGTACGCTCGGTACGTCTCGGGAACGTAGGCGGACTGCAACAGCTGTTTTCGCTCTCCCTGGTCGTCGACGAAGCGGCCGAATACGCCTCTAGAGATGCGAGCCAGCCGCTTGTTGAGGGTGTCGTTCGTCTCTACCACAATCAGGAGCGCCCCGAGGCCGAGTGCGAGCAGGGCCGGGAACAGCGAGAGCGGTGAGACCATCTCAGGACTCCACAACGATGTCGGCGTCCTCGATGCGGTCGAGGACAGCCTCACTGTCGGCGTAGTATTTGTTTACCATCGCGGTAAATCGTCGGTAGTCGTTGACCCCCTCCTGGCGGAGATACTGGAGGAAGGTCTTGCGGTTCCGGATTTCGCGGAGGAGCTCGGACTGGCTCCAACCTCGGTCCTCGCGTATCTCATCAAGCAGGTCGCTCCCGCTGTCGGAGAACCGGTCCTCGGTCGCCTGCCAGGAGTAGGTGTTCGAGTAGTCCAGTTCACCCGTCCGCTGGTCGATGCCCTCGATTTCGGCGAGGGTTCGCATCCGGCGAACGCGCTCGCCCTGGCTGCGTGTCAACACCTGCACGCAGAGGACGTCCAGGGACTGAACCATCGGCCGCGGCACGTTGATAGGGTCGTTCTCCAGCCGGTTGATGACGGTCTGCACCGAATCTGCGTGCATCGTGGAGAACGTCGTGTGCCCGGTGTTCATCGCCTGGAAGAGTGTGATCGCCTCCTCGCCCCGGACCTCGCCGACGATGATGTACTCGGGCCGGTGACGGAGCGCCGAGCGCAGCAGGTCGTACATGGTGATGTCGTCGTCGCCCAGTCGTTCGCGGGTCACCGAGGACAGCCAGTTGTCGTGGTACAGGGAGAGCTCGCGGGTGTCCTCGATGGTCAGCACCTTCGCCCGCGGCGGGACGAACATCGAGACGGCGTTCATCGAGGTGGTCTTGCCCGCGGCGGTCCCGCCCGCGAACAGCAGCGAGCGGTTGTTCTCGATGCACAACCAGAGGAAGGCTAGCATATCGAGATTCGCGGTGCCGTACTCCAGCAGGTCGATGGGCGTGAACGGTTCGTCGGCGTACTTCCGGATGGTAAACGCGGAGCCACGCGGCGTGACCTCCTCACCCAGGGCCAGTTCGATCCGGGAACCGTCGGGGAGCGTCGCCGAGACGACCGGGTCGGAGACGCTGACATGTCGGCCCGAGCGCTGTGCCAGTTGGATGACGAAGTTCGACAGTTCCTGGCTCTCGAAGCTGACGTTGGTCTCCACGTCCGTGTAGCCGTCGTGGTAGACGAATATCGGGAGGTTGGGACCGTCGCAGGAGATGTCCTCGACGTGAGGGTCGTGCATGATCGGGTCGATCTGCCCGTACCCGTGGAAGCGTCGATGCAGGTAGTAGAACAGCCGGTAGTAGGATTCGAGACCGATGTCGACGCCGTACTCCTCGAGCCGTTCCCGGAGTTCCGCGCGCAACGCGGCCTCCGGGTCGTCGGCCACGTCGTCGCGGTACAACAGTGGCTCGCGGATATCCTCCGCCAGCCGGTTTAGCAGGTCGGCTTCCAGTTCGTCGAGTTTGGGCTCGACGACGTGATAGCGGTGCTTGTCCTCCTCGTGGTCGTAGTTGATCGAAACGAACGAGAAGGGGACGTTCAGCCAGTATCGGTCGGTCTCCTCGTACCCTGGCAGGCCAGAGAATGAGATGAGCCGCTCGTGTTTGTCGGGGTCGTAGTTCTGCAACGGGAGCGTCGTCCCCCTGAGCAGATCCGCGGTGTAAGAGAGCCAACGACGGACCTCTTCGACCCGTGTGCGTCCGACCTCGTCACCGGCGCTCGCGTCTTTCCCTGCCATAGAGAGACCTCGCCGTCCGTCGAAATCGTTACCATCGCTAACGGACCCACTCACTTAAATTCGCATCTCGTTTCCGCGCGTTTAATCACGGGAACTGACAGGTCTGGCGTCGGTGACGGGCGCTCACTCCGGGGAGAGGTCGTCGTTCCCGTCGTTCGCGGCGATATCGGGGTCGTCGACGCGTTCGACCCGGAGGAGAGTGTAGGCGAATGCGTACTGGAAGACGACGCCGACTGGGAGCAGGATGCCGGGGAACGCGTCCGTCGGGATGCCCTCGATAGGGAGCGCGCCGAACTGCAGGAGTCCGCTGGCGACGGTGTGGAGGACAGCGGCCGTCAGCAGGAGACCGCCCATGATACGAACGGGGTCCCGGCGTGACGCCCGGAACCGACCCTCAAAGGCGTACATCGCCAGGCTCAGTAGGACGGCCAGGCCGACGACGGCGGCACCGACGGTCCAGACGGCGAAGGGAAGCGGGCCGGGCGCGCCGCTGTAGAACTCGACCGCCTCCCACGGCAACAAGACGAGTGGGTTCGGAGTCGGAACCTCGATGCCGAGCAGGACGCGGACCAGCAGGAACGGGAAGTGAAACTCGACCAGCGACCCGCCCTGAATCTCACCGACGGAGACCGATATCGACCACGGAATAAGCGCGCTCAGCCAGGCCGACACGACGGCGAGTTCCTCGGCGTACTCCGACTTGACCCAGACCATACCAGCCACCGCGAGCGCATCCCTCAAAAATCCCTGCGCCCGTTCGGAGTCGAGACACGGGGTCCGCCCGCCAGCCTCCGACTCGTCACCGTCACCAGTTCACCCGTGGCGATTCGAGCAACACTCGAACGATACTCGATATAAAAAGTCGTCCGGTGTTCACTCTCGCGGAGCCTTCGGTTCGCTCGAGCGGTCACGTGACCGTCGACCTGAGGGCGGCCGTCGACGCGTCCGGCCGATGCATGCGTTACGTTCATTGGGTCGGAAGACGTAGATGCTCTTAGCAAATGAGGCGCGATTATTTCACGCTCGAGTTGCGCGACGCTGGAGACGATGCAGTCGAGCAGCCGACGGTACACGTCGAGTACGATGGCCCGTCGGACGAACTCGAGACGCGCCTGAAACCCGGGTCCGACATCGATCTTGCGTTCCGTTTCCAGACACCGGTCGACGACGCCGACGCCGACGGTGTTCTCGCCATCACCGAACGCCTGACCGGCGAGTTCGTCCTCGAAGTCAACGCCGACGCCGACGACATCCTCGGCCTCGTGGACGCCGCGAAGGCCTACGGACAGGAGCAAAGCGACACACCCGGCTGTTTCAGTCTCGAGGTCGACATGACCGGCGGCGACCGCTTCGCCACCGAGAAACGGACGCTCCTCGTCTACGACGACGAGGGGAGTCTCCTCCGGAAGCACTCTCTGATTCCCTCCGGCGTCGAACTGTAGACGCCCGCGAACCGCTGCCATCTAAGTGTGTGTCGCTGTTCTCGACAGCTATGAAACTGTTTGGAACGGCCGGTATCCGCGGCCCGGTCGGGCAGCAGGTGACCCCGGAGCTGGCGCTGTCCGTCGGTCGTGCGGCGGCAGGCGACGGCGACGAGTTCGTCCTCGGGCGCGACGGGCGAGAGACGGGGCAGGCGCTTGCGGCCGCGGTCGCGGCCGGACTGGAGAGTGGCGGTGCGACGGTACGACGGATCGGCGAGGTACCCACGCCGACGCTCGCGTACGCTTCCCAAGGCCGACGCGGCGTGATGGTCACCGCCAGTCACAACCCCCCGACCGACAACGGCCTCAAACTGTTCGTCGACGGGCGAGAGTACGGCGAGGACGCCGAGCGACGGCTCGAAAACCGGGTGGCCGACGACCCAGAGCCGGTGGCCTGGGACGCGTGGGGAACGGCGACCGACCTCGACGTGATAGAGCGATACCGCGAGGCCGTCGTCGGGTACGCCGAAGAGGTCGGCGCGTCACCGGAGGGGCTGACCGTCGCCGTCGACTGTGGCAACGGGGTCGGGAGTGTCGCGGCGCCGCAGGTCCTCCGGGCGCTCGGTGCGGAGGTGCGCGCGCTGAACGCGACCGTCGACGGCCACTTTCCCGGCCGGGAGAGCAAGCCGACGCCGGAGAGCCTGACCGACCTCCGGGCGTTCGTCGCGGACGGCAACGCCGACATCGGAATCGGGCTGGACGGCGACGCCGACCGTCTCGCCCTCGTCGACGCCGACGGCGAAGTGGTCCACGAGGACACGGTACTGGCGGTTCTGGCCGAGCGGTACGTCCGCGAGAGCGAGGCCACGGACCCGGTAGTCCTGAGTACGCCGAACGCCTCGGCGCGGGTCGACGAGCGGGTCACGGCCGCTGGGGGGCGCGTCGAGCGGACGGCGCTCGGCGTCCTCCACGAGGGTCTCGCCGACGTTCGCGCCGACGGTGGCGAGGAGACGACGGTGGTCTTCGCGGCCGAGCCCTGGAAGCACGTGCACACCGGTTTCGGTGACTGGATCGACAGCGTGGTCAGTGCAGCCGTCCTCGTGAGGTTGGTCGCCGCCTCGGGACTGGACCGTCTGACGGAGCCGGTGACGGAACGACCGTACCGGAAGGCGAACGTCGAGTGTCCGGACGGGGTCAAAGCCGACGCGATGGGGACGCTGGAAACGCGCCTCCCCGAGCGGTTCCCGAAGGCGGCCGTCGACACCGAGTACGGCGTTCGGCTCTCGTTTCCCGACGCGTCGTGGGTGCTCGTGCGACCGAGCGGAACGGAGCCGTACATCAGAGTGTACGCGGAGAGTGACGAGGTGGACACGCTGGTGACGGAGACGGTCACCGCCGTCGAACGCGCCGTGAACTAACGACCCGCGTGGGTCTCGAGCGTGGATTGTAACTGTTCGGGGTCGGGGCCGGGGGCGAGGTCGAGCCGGTAGACATCGGTGAACCAGCCACGCGGCCGGACGACGAGCGAGTCGTCTGTGACGGTGTAGGAGCCGACGTCTTCCCATCCGGTGAACGCACCGTCGACGGCCAGGCCCGCGTCGGTGACGACGACGGAGCGGTCGTCCGAACGGAGGATTCCCAGCGCGAGCGGCACGACGACCAGCAGTGCGAGGACGACTGCGAGCGGCACCTGCTCCAGTAGTACTAGCACGCCGAGCAGACCGGTGACCGCGCCCAGTCCGACGGCTAGCGCGCCGTAAGTGAACCGGCGCTCTCGCCGGTCGGGACGCGTCTGGAAGCTGTATAGGACCGTTGCGGCCTCGATGCGCGAGACGGTCACCGAACGGGTCCCGAGTTCGACCAGCGCGACGGCCGGCGCGATGGCCAGCACGCCCAGCGTCGCCGGTCGGATCAAGAGCGCCAGCGGACTGATGCCGGGATTGTGCGCGAGGAGCGCGATGAGCCACACGAGGTAGCCAAGCGGCAGGACGACCGGCGGAACGGCCGCGAGAAGCGAGGTGACGAGCCGCTCCACGTCGAGACGACCGCCGAGCGCGTAGCCTACCCCGCCAGCGGCGAGACCGGCAACCGCCAGACTCACCCAGAGGTCGACGACACCGGACACCCGCGCCAGCACGGCGGCGAGTGGGCCCACGAGCAGGGCTAGATAGGTCCCCACCAACGACCGATAGAGCGAGCGCGTATACCGCATGCGTTTCCATTGTCAGTACCTCCACATAAATCACCCGTCAGTTCGACACGTGGAGTCGGGGGAGGATACTTGTCCGGTCGCCCCATCGAAACCGGCTATGGAGAATCTGGTCGAGCGTGCGCGGTCGGCACGGGACGACGCACACGTCCCGTACTCGGAGTACCGTGTCGGTGCTGCGCTCCGGACGGCGGACGATACCGTCTTCACCGGGTGTAACGTCGAGAACGCCAACTACAGCAACAGCATTCACGCCGAGGAACTGGCCGTCGGGAAAGCGGTCGAGGCGGGCCACCGCGAGTTCGGTCGCCTCGCGGTCTCTTCGAGCGAGCGCGACGGCGTGACCCCCTGCGGGATGTGCCGCCAGACCCTCGTCGAGTTCTGTGACGACGACCTCGTCGTAGTCTGTGACGAGGGCGACGCGACGAGCGAGTATCGTCTGGGCGGACTGTTGCCCGACGCCATCAGCGCAGAGACCCTGGGGAAGTGAGTATGGACAGCGAGGACCCGAACGACGAGGAGCAGTACCACCTCGAGGTCGGTCCCGGAGACGTGGCCGATACCGTTCTCCTGCCGGGCAACCCGGAGCGCGTGCCGAAAGTCACCGACGCCTGGGACCGGAGCGAGGTCGTCGCGGACCACCGCGAGTACCGGACAGCGACCGGTGCCTACGAGGGAACGCCGGTCTCGGTAACCTCGACCGGTATCGGCAGTCCGTCGGCCGCTATCGCCGTCGAAGAACTCGCCCGGGTGGGCGCGGACACGCTGATCCGGGTCGGTTCCTGCGGCGCGGTCCGGGAGGAAGCGGCCGTCGGCGACCTCGTCATCACCCGTGGCGCGGTCCGGCAGGAGGGAACCAGCGACGAGTACGTTCGTGAAGGCTACCCAGCGGTCGCTGACCACGCCGTCGTGGCCGCCCTCGTGGCCGCAGCCGAGCGCCTGGGCCACGACTACCACGTGGGGCTGACCTGCTCGACGGACTCGTTCTACGCAGGCCAGGGTCGTCCCGGGTTCGAGGACTTCGAGGCCCGCGGCAGCGAGGGGTTGGTCGAGGAGTTGCGCGCGGCGAACGTCCTGAACTTCGAGATGGAGGCGAGCGCCATTCTGACGCTGGCGAACGTCTACGGCCTCCGGGCTGGCGCGGTCTGTTCCGTTTATGCCAACCGCGTGACCGGCGAGTTCCGGACCGAGGGCGAGCGGAAAGCGGCTACGACTGCGAGTCTGGCGACGCATCTGCTGGCGAAAATGGACGAACGAGTCGACGAATCGGGGGCGAACGCGTGGCACGCCGGGTTGAGCGTAGAGTGAGCGCGGCAAAGAGCGCCGGGAATCGAGCGGAGAATAAAAGCGGAGAGCGTGCCGGGAGTCGTCAGTTGCTGCCGTCGTACAGCGTGACCACGTCGTCGTAGTCCAACTGGCCGTTCTCGTTGAAGTCGTAGGCAGCCTTGTTGAGTTGGACGCTGTCGTCCTCGAAGTGTTCGAACAGCGTCTCGATGTCGCTGTAGTCGAGTCGGCCGTTGCCGTTGACGTCCTCGAACAACCCGTCGTCGTCGAGGTCTCGCGGTGCGTCGCCACCGCCGACCGGCGGCGGCCCGACGACCAGGACGCCCATCTCAGTGGTTGTCTGGAGGGCGGACCCGGCCTCGTCGTCCATGCGGCCCACGCTAACCTCGAGATCGGTCGTGCCGGTCCCGTCGCCACGAACGTCCAGCGTCGCCAGCGGGGTGTCGGTCCCCGCGACGACCGACTGGACGTTCTTATCGAGGTCGGCGAACCGGAGCGTCACCGACGAACCGTCGCTGGCGACGGTGGTCTCGGCCATGCCGAAGGCGTCGACGACCGAGGCGTCGGTGATCGTCGCCACCTCGGAATCCGAGAGGGAGACCGTCAGCCTGCCACCGGAGAGACCCTCGTCGAGCCAGCGAGCCGTCAGTTCGGCGGTGCCGGTTTTGCCGTTCCCGACGGCCACCGAGTCGGCCAGGACCTTCGGGTGTTTGGGCTGGAGGCCTGGCTGGCCGGCCTCGATCTGGAAGGTTGCGTCCGTTCGCATCGGCGCACCGGGTTCTTCGACGTACTCGACGACCTGGTGCTCCGTGGTCCACTCCTCGGGCGTGACCGTACAGCGGACGTAGCCGCGACGGTTGTTGTAATACTCGACGTTGTCGTTCTCGGTGACGACGTAGCGGCCGAACTCGTCCATGTCGGCCCCGTCCCCACCGGCTGCGATGGAGGTGCCGACGAACTCGGCTCCGACCGGTTCGGAGGACCCCTCCTTCGCACTGATGAGGTTGTTCGCCCAGTTGCGGTGAAAGTCGCCGGTGACGACGACCGGGTTGTTGGCGTCGTCCTCGAGGGCCCGCTTGACCTGTCGCTGTTCGGGGACGTAGCCGTCCCACTGCTCGGTCCGGTACCCTTCCTCCGGACCCGGCTTGAGGTCCATCTTCGCGAAGGGCAACTGGTTGGCGAGGACGTTCCAGGTATTGTTGGTTTCGGCGAGATTGCCCAGGAGCCACTCCTCCTGTGCGTCGCCGAGGATGGTCCGGTCTTCCTCGAAGCGTTCCTCGCAGTCGACCTTGTTGAACACGTCGTCACAGGCCTGGTCGGAGCGGTACTGACGCGTGTCGAGGACGTTGAAGTCGATCAGGTCACCGAACTCGTAGTACCGATAGAGCTTCTGGCTCGCGCCGTCCGGTTTCTGCGCCATCCGGAAGGGCTGGTGCTCGTAGTAGGCCTTGAACGCCGCGGCACGGCGCTCGACGAACTCCTCCATGGTCTGTTTGTCCGGGTCCTGGGGCACGTCGCCGGCCCAGTTGTTGTCGACCTCGTGGTCGTCACGCGTGATGAGCCACGGGGCGCTGGCGTGGGCCGCCTGCATGTCCGGATCGCTGTTGTAGAGCGCGTAGCGCAGGCGGTAGGTCTCCAGGTCGGTGGTTTCCTTCTTGTACTCCTGAGGCAACTGGCGGTTCCGAGGGGTCTCCGTTCCGTTGATGCCGTACTCGTAGATGTAGTCGCCGAGGTGGACGATCAGGTCGAGTTCGTCCTCGGCCATCCGCCGGAACGCCGTGAAGTACCCGTCGGCCCACCGGTTACACGAGGCGAATCCGAACTGGAACTCGTCGACTGCGCTGTCGGACTCGGGTGCGGTCTTGGTCCGGCCGACCGGACTGGTCTCACCGCGGGACTCGAACTGGTAGTAGTACTCCGTATCGGGCTGGAGACCGTCGGCGTCGACGTGGACGGTGTGCGCGTGGTCGGGTTCGGCCGTCGCCGTCCCCGAGTTGACCACGTTCGACATCCCCTCGTCGGTCGCGACTTCCCAGTTCACCTCGAAGGGGTCGTCGGGCATCGCGCCATCGGCCTCGAGCGGGTTCGGTGCGAGTCGTGTCCAGAGAATCACCGAGTCCGGCAGCGGGTCGCCGGACTTGACACCCAGCGAGTACGGGTCGCTCTCGAACTCGCCGTCCTCTGTGACCTGTGCCGACGCGCCGCTGGACATGCCCACCATCGCAGCCAGCGAGACGCCACCGGTTCGCTGCAGGAATTTTCGTCTGTTGTGCGCCGTCGGGTCGATGTCTGGCAGAGTTTCGGGCTCCACACACAGGCTTCCGCCCGAACCCCGACTTAAATTTTATATTTTTGATATATTATGATGGATGCGACGAACTTGTTATGTATATCACCCCCGACGGGCGTCGTGGGTCACGGATATATCGGGAGACTGCGGGACAGTTCTGACCGAAACGTACGGCTACGTGGGGTACGGACCAGTGGATAGAGCGGGACGTTCCGGGCGGCTTGGTCTTACATGTCGGGCCAGGCCTTCACCGCGCGGCCCGGGCCGGTGACCGAGGAGATCCAGCGTGCGGCGATTGCCTTTTTTAGGTTGCGTGCGAGGAAGCCACCGAACGTCTCCATCGGCATGAGCATCACGTCGTGAGCCACGGCCTCCTCGCCGACGGAGATTGCGGTCCCCTTGCTTTTGAACGTCCAGTCGTCCAAGGGCTGGCCACGCATCGCGCGGGCCATGTTCTTGCCCACGTGGTCGGCGGCCTCCCAGGCGGCCTCGGCCGTCGGCGGCGCGGGGTTGTCGCCGGGCTGGTCGACGAGGGCACAGTCACCGATGGCGAAGACGCGTTCGTCCTCGGTCTGGAAGTTCATGCCTGCGTTGACCCGATGGTTGCGGTCGTCTTTCTCCAGGTCTAGGTCCTGCATGGCCTGCGGGCCCGTGATGCCGCCGGTCCAGAGCAACACGTCGTAGTCGAGTTCGGTCTCGTCGCCGATGTACACCGTCTCCTCGTCGACCTCGCCGATGAACTCGCCGGTCATAATATTCACCTCACGGTCCTCGAGACGCCTGCGCAGAGCACTCTGTACTTCCGGGTCGTTGCCCGGGAAGATCTCGTCGAGCCCCTCGACGAGGTGGATGTCGATTGGCGCGCGGTGGTCGTCTCGGAACTCGGCGACTTCGCCGGCGCTCTGGATACCAGACAGGCCGGCTCCGCCGACGACGACCTGGGCGGGGTCGGACTGTGACGCCTCGCGCGCGGCCTCCTTGACGGCCTCGTGAATCCCGAGCGCATCGTCGAGACCTTTGAGCGTGTGAGCGTGCTCTTCGAGGCCGTCGATGCCGAAGAAGGCGGTCTGGGAACCGAGCGCGACGAGCACGTAGTCGTAGTCGATCTCGGAGCCGTCGGCCAGTCCGATGTTGCGGTCGTCGGTATCGATGTCGACGACTTCCCCCTGCACGAAGCGCGTACTGGGAGATTTGATGTCGTCGATGGGAATCGTAACCTTCTCTTGGATACTCGGGTCCCGGATACAACGGTGAGATTCGTGGAGAACGAGGTGGTAATCGACATCGGAGACCCAGGTGATGTCCGCGTTGTTTCCTACTTCGGATTCAAGACTTTTGATCGCGCCTGCGCCGGCGTAACCGGAGCCAAGCACGACGACGTCATCTGTCATACCCGCATCTCAGGAGCCACCCGATACAAAGGCTTTGAAATCGCCGTCTCCATGTCGTCAGTTTTTATATAGATACTGGCCTCGCTTTCGAGTCGGTCGAGTGGGGGCCGGACTGGAATTTCGGCAATCGGTGAATTTGCTACCGGCGAGGGCAAAAAAAGTCGTTTCGACGGCGGACGACTACTTCTCGACGTCACCGACAGGCGCTTTCATATCGTCGATGGTGAGGATGAGGATGTTGCTGGTGTCGTCTTTCCCTTCGACGGTGCCGATGATGCGGAGCTTCGACAGCGGCGTCGGGCCGACGGTGATGGTGTCGCCCTCGTGGAACTCGGAGATCGACCCCTGGAGCTTGATTTCGGCGCGGCACTCCTCGGGGTGGTGGACACTCGTGAGGTCAATCTCCTCGACGTTGGCGCTCGGCACCGACTCACCGTTGTGTTTCAGCGGTACGTCCGCGGCCTCGTCCATGTTCTGGACTTGAAGCGCTTCGTAGGCGTTCGAGGTCGGCTTGTAGCCACCTTTCGGCCCGGGTACACCCTCGACCAACTGGAGTGCTTTCAGACTCTGCATCTGGTTCCGTATGGTACCTGGATTGCGGTCGACCTGCTCGGCGATGTCCTCACCTTTGACCGCGCTTTCGGACTGCCGGTGGAGGTTGACCAACTCTTGGAGGATATTTTTCTGGCTCGGCGTGAGTTCGATTGATGACATTATGTAATGTTTGTCGTAGCTTTGCTTAAACCCGGCGGATAACCGAGTGCTCGCTGACGTATCCGAAGACCGGACGACCGCTGTCGGCGGCGGTCGGTCTCAGTCGTTTCGGGAAACAACACGCATTTCATCTGCCTCTGAGATACCCCGGTATGCAGGACAAACGTGTTCTCGTAACAGGTGGTGCGGGGTTCATCGGTTCGAACTTGGCGAACCGCTTGGCCGCCGACAACGAAGTCGTCGCGCTCGACGACGGATACCTCGGGACGCCCGACAATCTGGACGCTGGGGTCGAGTTCGTCGACGGCAGCGTCCTCGACGACGACCTCCCTGTCGAGGTCGATGTCGTGTTCCATCTGGCCGCGCTCTCGTCGCTCCAGATGCACGAAGACGATCCACAGCGCGGCGCTCGCGTCAACGTCGAAGGATTCGTCAACACCGTCGAGCAGGCCCGACAGGTAGGATGCGAGACGGTCGTCTACGCGACGACGTCTTCGATCTACGGCAGTCGGACCGAACCATCGCCCGAGGACATGCCCGTGGCCGTGGACACGGGCTACGAGGCCTCGAAGCTCGCCCGGGAACGCTACGGCGAGTATTTCGCCAACTACCACGGAATGAACGTGGCGGGACTGCGCTTTTTTTCCGTGTATCAGGGCTACGGGGGCGCGGAGGAGCACAAGGGCGAGTACGCCAACGTCATCGCGCAGTTCGCCGACGACATGGCAAACGGCGAGCCGCCAGTGCTGTACGGCGACGGCGAGCAGACCCGCGACTTCACCCACGTCGCGGACATCGTCCGGGGAATCGAGACGACCGCCGACCACGAGCTGACCGGGCTCTACAATCTCGGGACCGGCGACGCCTACAGTTTCAACACCGTCGTCGAGATGCTCAACGCGGAGCTAGGAACCGACATCGACCCCGAGTACGTCGAGAACCCGATTCCGGAGGAGGTGTACGTCCACGACACCTGCGCGGACATCTCGAAGATCAACGACGCGACGGGCTGGGAACCCGAAATCGACTTCGAGGCGGGTATCGAGCGCGTCTGCGCGCAGTACCAGTAA
>NZ_JAQCNH010000095.1 GCF_028275115.1 Halorientalis sp.
CGAACACGGAAGTTAAGCCCGCCAGCGTTCCGGGGCCTACTTGAGTGCGCGAGCCTCTGGGAGACCCGGTTCGCCGCCTCCACTCATCCTCGACCCGCAGACGGTATCGGCCGTCTGCGGGTCGAGTTATTTCGAACGTCACCAGCTCCCGCTGGGGTGTCCACCGTTTCGAACGGTCGGCACGTTGGAATACGAGAACACACCGTTCTCAATCGTTTCACGACGGAAAACAGCCCGTCAGCAGAGTCGTCACCGTGAGTCACGTCGCGCCAGGAGTGGCTCGCGACCGCCGTGATCGCCACCATCCCCGGTGTGGTCGGAGTCGTCGTCGTGTTCTTTCCGGCGGTCCTCGGAGTCACCTTCTCCGGGAACGGTAAGCGAAAGGAGCGGTCGACGAAGGTGACCCAGAGCCGTGGCAAGAGGAAGGGGAAGACGGCGATGGCCGACAGCAGACCAGCCACGTGAGCCAGGAGAGCCCCGGCCCGCCCGGACGACAACGAACCGATTGGGGTGGACGTATCAGCGTGTGGAAACGACGCGACAGTCGACGCTCACGCCGAAACTGTCGTACGGCTCGGTGTTCCGGAAACAGAACCGAATCTGACAGGGGTGAACGGTTCAGCAGGCGGGCGATTTCTGAGACCGTCAGGGACGAACCCGATGCTCAGTGTGCGTGGAGACCTATCGATGTGACTCGATTTTGATCATCGGGTCTCCGCCTCTATCGGCGATGACCGTCGCCGTCGTCGAATCCGCCTCGAACTGGAGTCGTCTCGAGATTGGTTTGCTGAAACAGTCCGTCGAGTGCGTCTGCGTTGATATCCTCACTGACGGTCCACTTTTGATCGATCAGTTTCTCGTCGTGTGCCTCTGCAACCGCGCTTACGACTGCTGTGCTTAGCGGTTCGGCCTCGTCCGGTTCGTAGTAGAACTCGGTTGTATTTCCCATACACGCTGTAGGTATCGTCCCGTCCTCGGGCCGGGTCAGTCACCGCCGGACCCAGCTACCGGTTCGGGATTTCCCTGACCGGTCCGACCGTCGCGCCGTTTCACGTCACTGAAGACGAACCGCGTTCCTCCGTCGTACCCGTCGTCGTGGGCGACGGTCCAGCCGTGTGACTCGGACATCGTCTTCACGATCGAGAGACCGAGGCCGGTTCCGTCCGCACTCGTGGTGTACCCGTACTCGAAGATGGCGTCCCGGTGTGTCTCGGGAACGCCCGGACCGTCGTCCCGAACGGTGAAGCCGTCGTCGGTCGAAGCGACCGTAACGGACACGTCCTCGGGCCCGTGGTCGAGTGCGTTGCGGAACAGGTTCTCGAAGATGGTCAGGAGTTTGCTGTGGTCGGCCTGGAACACCCGGTCGTCGGTGACGGTCAGCGTGGCCGCTCGCGTGTCCACGTTTTCCCAGGCCCCGTTCGCGGCTTCGGAGAGGGACACCGGCTCCGTCTCGTCGACGGTTTTGCCCTCGCGGGCGATCGTCAGAATGTCATTAATGATGTCCTGCATGCGGCCGGTGGCGTTCGTGACTTCGGACACGTCCTCGTTGAGTTTCGCTTCGGTCTCGTCGTCGACGGTGCCGCGCTCGACGTGTACGTTCATAAGTTCGAGTCGACTCTCGGCCACCGTGATCGGGTTGCGCAGGTCGTGGGAGATCGTCGAGGCGACTTGATCCAGCCGTTCGTTCTGTTTCTCGAGTTGCCAGCGCGACTGCTGGAGTTCGGTGATGTCCCGCAGGAGGATGGAACACCAGCCTGTCCCCGCGTCGTCGCCCTCCGAGACCGCAGAGACGGTAACAGAGTAGTGGCGACCCTGCCCGTCGTACGGAAGCGAGAGCTCCTCGGTCGCGTCCGTCTCGGTCGGCGGGACGGTGGTGACGTCGGCCAGCGCCGGGCAGGCGGACTCGAAGTCGGCCGGCAGCTCGTCGCCGATCTCGGGCCAGACGTGGGTCGCGGCGCCGTTGTAGTCGACCACGCGCTGTCGGTCGTCCAGGACGATCACTGGGTCTCTGAGATTCTCGACGATGGTGTTCCTGGCGACGGGTTTCACGTTCAGGAGGTCGAACCGGTACAGCGAGACGGTCATCAGCAAGTAAAACGGAAACTGCCCGAGTGAGGCGTGGCTGAATTCGAGCGGGAACAGGTTCGTGTACAGGCTGAGCGCATCGAGGGTCATTACCGACAGCGCACCGGCGATGAACAGTGCCAGTTGCAGGCCGGAACGTCGGCGGGTCGCCAGCAGGTGCGTCGCCATCAGGTAGACGGCGTAGCCGGCCGGGACCTGGATGAGCAGGACGATCGCGGCGAACACCGGGCCGCGTTCGACGGCGAGATAGGGAAACGGCTCGGCTAGCATCGTGAAATCAGCGAACAGGAGGTGATGCGTTCCGTTCGTCGGCGCGAGCAGCAGGTACGCGACGATGCTGACGCCGAACAGCCCCTGGACCCACCGTCGCCGGTGGAGGTCGTTCCTAGTGTACTTCGAGACGAAGACCACGAACGCGCCGACGTTCGGGACCGCGGCGAACGCTCCCAGGACGTACGCCGCCTGCCTGTACGTCGCTCCGATGGGCAGGAGAAACAGGACTGTCGGCAGCCCGAAGAGGACACCGGTCCCGACCATGATCAGGAACCAGCGCGACCCGTCGCGGTCCCAGTGCCTGGTGTACACCCAGTAGCCGACGACGGCCTGGGTCAGGACAGCTACGACCACCACGCCGAGGTACACCGACATCAGCCCGACGCTGAACACCGCCATTTGCGTGTGGTTCGCACCGACCCCATTTCAAACGACCCTCAGTTATCGTACGTGAGTCGGTGACGGATCGACCCCGAGGACCGCACGTATGATGGCACAAATCGCGCCCGGAGTTGGCCAGTTGCCGAGTATGCGTCAGTACCGGTCACGCTGTAGTATCGCCTGAGCGCGTGGACCCGCCGGAACTGTCAGTCGCACTGACAGAGGCACTCTCGGATTCCCAGCCGATGCTGCTACTGTGAAGGACAGCATCGCCGTCGGTGGCGACCCGGACTGACACCGGACTCGTGACGGGCGAGATGAGTCCCTGCTCGGGCCGGTCAGTGCTCACCTGGAGTTCCGCCGACGAGGCGTCGACGTAGAGGTAGCGTGTGTCGCCTGCCGTGAGTGAACTGTCCAGACTCACCGTGTCGGTCGTTCCGTTGGACTCGACTCGCACTGTCGTCGCACCCGGAACGACATCGCCCCCGGTGTGCGTGAGGGCGAGATACGAGCCGTTTTTTACGTCGACGGAAAGCTGGGCCTGTACGGTCGCACCCGGGGGGACGTTGGCCGTCCAGGCCGGCTTGGGGACGCGCTCGACACCGGCCTGGGCCAACGTGTAATTGTGCGAGACCTGCTCACCGCCTCGCGTGAGTGTGACCGACAGGCTGTGAATCTGCCCGGACTCGTCGACTACGAGACGGCCGTCGAACCGCTCGGGAGCGGGCGTCGACGTGTCCGCGTTCGATGCGTTATCAGCAGTCAGGACGATCAGCCCGTCATCGGTCGTCTGATTGGTAACCTCGAATTCGCCCGTCGAGAGGAATCCGTAGATTTCGGAGAGACTGGTGAGTCGCTTCTCGGGCCCGTCGAGGACCCGGTAGTTCGTCTCCTCATCTGCCGACGTGCGGACGAACTGTGTGGTCTCGTTGCTCCACTGGTCGATCGTCGTGTATTGCCCGTCACCGATGGTCCCGGAGGCCGAGAGGCTGTACGTCGAGAAGCCAGCCCCGACGGCGAGGCGTGCGTCGATGTCCATCTCCGCCGAGGACTCGTTGACATGGAGGATGGCACCGTCAGTCGTCACGGCGTTGCGGTTCGCCTCGACGAGCGCCGAAGCGTTCGAGAGCGTCCCGTTCGTGACGCCGGGTATCCGGTCTGCCGATGCGGTCGTCGAATCGGACGGTTCCGTCTCCCCGCCCAGAATACCCATACAACCCGCTGTCAGGAGTACTGGGACGAGCGCCAGGAGGACTGTATGTCGTTCCACACTCGAACACTGTCCCGCAATATCAAAGCGGTTGAGTAAGGTCAAACGCCCCTTTGTGTGACTCGTCGCCACGCCTGCCGGGATGAACTCCTCGCATACTGTTCGATACGAGCAGGGCTGTATCGAGGTCGTTCCGTGCGGTCACTCGACTACCAGCGGTCGGGTTTGTGCATAGCGGCATACGGTTTACGCGCTCGTCGCTCGGCACTGCACCCTCCGGCTCTAGTTACGAAAACCTGTCATGTCGGCCGGAACCGGCCGCTCAGGACAGCGAGTAGATGTGGGTCTCGTAGGTTTCCCGGACGCGACTCCCCCAGTTGTGGGTGTAGGTGTCGATCACGTCCGAGGCCACGTCGCCCCGGAGATATTTGACGATGCCACGGTCGCCGGTCCGGTCACGAAGATGTGTCGTGAAGAAATGCCGGAAGTAGTGGGGGGTAACGTTCTCGTCGGCACCACCACCAGTTCGGTACCAGCCCATTCGTTTCGCGTTCGTGGCCACGATGTGGTGGACGGCGTCGACGGTGACCCGCTCGCCCCAGTTACGGCTCGTGCTCACGAACACGGGGTCGGCCGGTGACACCGGGTTCGGGCGGACGGCGAGCCATCGCTCAAGCGTCGCTTTCAGCTCCGCGTCGATGGGGACGACCGTCGCGCGCTTACGCTTGTTCGAGGCGCCGCGTTGTTCGCCGTTAATTCGTTCGCCGCGTGCGGGCGTGTCGTCGACGTAGACCGAGTCCGGGCGGCCCTGCAGTTGGGGTCGAACCTCGTCGAGTCCGGCGTTCGACAGGTCCACGCCTGCCAGATTCAGGTCACGAACGTCGAGATTGCACAGTTCACCGGACCGCATCCCGGTCTTGAGAAGCGTCGTCACGACGGCATCGGCCAGCGGGTGCTGGACCGTCTCCACGAACCCGCGCATCTCCTCGACGGAGAGGTCCCGTCTAGTCGGGTCCGTGTGGATCGACTCGTCCATCTCCTCGATCACGACAGTCATCGGATTTGCGTCGAAGACACCGACCTGCACCATGTAGGAGTAAAACCGGTGGAGGTATGACGCGTACGTCGCGATGGAACTCTCAGCGTGGGACTCGCGAAGCGTGTGAATCCAGGACATACAGTTCCGATAGGACGCGTCGTCGAGGCCAGCTATACCGTTCGCACCGAGATATGTTCCGAACTCCCGAAGAACCCGCTCGTACGAGTCGCGCGTGCGAGCTGATTTTCCCTGAAATTCGATGTCCTGGAGGAAGTACGCCACTGGATCGTCCGGCGTCTCGGCGGTCTGTGTCTGGCTCATGCGTCCTCCAGAACGTAGCCGCCCTGCCGGGGGCTGTGCTGAACGCGCGAACTCTCCTGGAGCGTCTGTTCCAGTTCGGACTCGATGTCGTCGGTCACGGCGGTCACGAGAGCGTCCCAAGAGAGACAGTCGCGCTCACGTAGTTCCGCGACGATCTGTGCCTCCAAGTCCGGCCCGTCACCGGTCAGCGATTGCTCCGGGTCACCACTATCCGTCTCGCTCTCGAAGCCCCGTCGGCCGGCCTGTACCATCGAGCGGACGAACTCACTGAGGCTCATATCCAGGCGGTCGGCCTGTCGCTGCCACTCTGCTTTCTGGTACGCCGGGACGTACGTCCGCACGCTGGTTCGGGACGTGTCGACATCGTCGTCAGCGGACATGTTCGGCTGGTCGAGCGCCGGTGACTAAAGCTTGTTCCCACTACTGCGAATAAGCCTTCTTATTTGCGCGAATGATACCCCCTTCGCACGGCAATATACTTATTATTTGTACTACTGATACCCAAACAGGACCCACGTGTCCCCACGTATCAAAATACTCGCTCGACGATGGAGAAAAGCGTGAAACGCCGGTTCGACGAATCGAAGTGGCACATCACGTGCTGACCCCAAGGGTCGACACCTCGATGCTGGTGCTACAGCCAGTCGCCCGAATACGGCTACCGAACACTAGAAGTGGAGAGAAAAACGGCCGGACACCTAGCACGGATTCTTCGCTCAGTAATCGCGGCCGACTGCCCGGCCCGGCGCCGGACCACAGAGGCGGGACTGCTGGTCCGGTTTCGAGAGCGTCGACGATTCCGTTTCAGGTCTGTCGTGTAAACCGCATGTGGCGATAACTAAGATGGCAGTGGAGGGGAGACAGACCGTCGAAGTATAATCAGCACGGAGCGTCCTGTTGCGACGCGAATCACTCGGGCGAGAACTCGGCGGTGGTCACGGACGCACTACAGATCACACAGCCGTTCTCGACGAGGGTCTCCCGCATCGCGTTGTTGACCTGGAGCGATTCGCCACACTCCTCGCAGGCGAATCGGTACTCCGCGCCCCCGTTCTCGACCATCCGTACCAGATGTATGAAGCCGGGGAATACATCAAGCCCTCCGTTTCCAGCCAGGCGGGAATCGCATCGATGCTGCGCGGTGAACGGGCCGACGCGTGACGTCCTCAGAGGGGGCGGTCGTGTCGGCCGTCGAGTTGGCGCGACGCCGACGGTGGTCTCGTCGCCGGTCGCGGACGGTTCGACCGGCCGTCTCACCGCGTGTGACGGGCAGGTAGTAACTGGACACCGCTGTATTGTGAGGTGCGAGCAAATGGCTCCGGATCAACAGACATCGTTGTCGGACGACGGGACCGACACGGTTCTCGCTAGGGTCGACTCGGTACGGACGAGCGTCCGCCCGTCCGCGGACACACAGTGTACTACGGAGTTCGCAACCGACGCCACGTCCGAGCCAGAAGCTAACCTCACGCCGGTGTTCTCCCACGGGTCGACAAGGTGGTATCGATTCGTCCACGACGGTGGCGTCAGCTGTCCCTGTGAGTGTCTCGGGCAGTTCGGCTGTCCCGTCACCCGGTACGTTGCCCGAGAGGGCCGCCTGACAGTCGTGTTCCACGCGGCCGACTACGACGAGCTTCAGACCGTCGTGAACGAACTCCGCGGCCTGTTTCCGGGGGTCGAGATCAAGCGGTTCGCCCGGGCTCCGGGCGGCGACACCACACGTGACTCGGTGCTGGTCGACCGGAAGAAACTCACCGACCGCCAGCTGGAAGTGCTACAGAAAGCTTACGATGTGGGCTACTTCGAGAACCCGCGACTGGCCAACGCGACCGAGGTCGCCGACGAGCTCGGCATCAGCCCCTCGACACTACGGGAACACCTCTCTGCGGCCGAACGGAAGCTGCTCGGGGAGCTACTCTGACCGCGGCCGGCGGACGAACGTCTCCCGCCCGATTATAACCACCCCCCGATGCTGGGGCTGTCCGTTCCTGACCCCTGACGTTGTCGTGTGAGATATGGGCCAGTCACCGTCTGCCGTTTCGACCGTGAATTTCGGCGACGAAACCTCCGACGTGACCTGCGTCGAGGGGGCCGAAGATGTCCAAAACGTCCTCGATGCGCTCGGCGACAGCGACTGCCGCGCTATTCTGGACGCGACCAGTGGGGACGCCCTTTCCGCGAACGAAGTCTCCGACGCCTGCGACCTGCCGCTCTCCACAGCATACCGCAGGCTCGAACTACTGACGGACGCAGGGCTGGTCGAAGAACGGACGCGGCTCTGCACGACGGGGAAACAGAGTAATGAGTACGTCCGCTGCGTGGAAGATATCGTCGTGTCGCTCGGTGCCAGCGGCGAGATGGGCCTGGCCGTCAGTCAGCGCGGCCGACCTACCCACGGCCGGTAACGACTGCACGATGGCCCAGGGGCGTCTCGAGATACGACACCGCACGGGCCGGCACCGGCGGACCCGTCGCGTCGTCGGTGCGTTCCTCCGTTAGTCCCCGTTCTCTCTGAGTTCCTCGGCGAGGAGTTCCCCGCGGGTGTGCCACGTCCGTGGCCGGTAGCAGACCACGAGCGCGACGACGTACAGTACCCCGGCGATTCCGGTGACGACGGTACCGGGAATCGTGCCGACTGCCGCGCTCGCGGGCCAGTCCGTGCCTGCGAAAGCCGTCACCCGCAGCAGCCACGCGCCGTTCAGGACGGTGAAAATCGGGATGTAGACCCGCCGGAGCCGGTGGGCGATGGCTTCCTCGGTCGAAATCTTCAGCCGTGGGGACCGGTAGTCCGTGGCCAGCTTTTCGCGCCACTCGGTCTCCCTGAGGTCGATTTCCGGGTCGAGGCCGACGGCCCAGACGTGTTCCTGCAGTTTCCGCACGCGGGAGCGCCAGACGTCGTAGGCCCGGTAACGCCGTGCCTCGATGAACAAAAACATCACGACCGCGGCGTGTCCGACGAGAATCACGTAGTGTGGATTGGCTTCGCTGGAGAACGCCCAGGTCAACACGGCAGCAATCAGCAACACGGCCCAGTTGGTCGTCTTGTCCAACCGCTCGCGCCACAGTTTCATCCGATGAATTTCGCCCCGGTAGAGGTGCGCCATAGCGCCGCTCGGCCCCATCTCGTGGTCCAGCAGTCCCTCGCCGACGCGGGCGTCGAGCGGTTCGGCACGGCCCGGCGTGTCGTGGTCCGGTTCGTCTCCGGGGTCGGGACCGCGGTCCGCCCCCACTTCGGCCGGGTCGTCGCCGGACAGAGATTCACCGCCGCTCATATCGACCCTCCGGGAGCCACGACGTCGACCGACGAATGCTGTCCATCGCTGTCGGTACCGCAGCCGCGACACGGGAAGGTATGTGTCGATTCGACTGTCGGGTTAGTCGCCAGTAAGAGCATCCTGACTGGCCGCGCAGTTGTTGGGCCCGAGTTCGAGTTCGAAGGCCTCCTGATCGTCGGCCGTCTGGTGGCCGAGGTTCGTCGCAATTATTTCTTCGTAGTTGGCCGGTCGCGGTGGCATATCGGAGAGGACCAGGTCGACGAACTCGTCTTCGTCCGTCCCGAGTGCGTCCATCTCGGACTCGATTTCACCGATGGGGGCGGTAAAGCTGCCGTCCTCTGCAGGTTCGGCCGCATCGCTGAAGTGTGCACCACCGACCAGCACCCCGTCCTCGAACGACAACACCTTCGTCTGGAGGGTCTCGTGAAGCTGGCGTGCGGCGTCGGCCGCACCCTCGTCGCCTTCCTCGAGGTCCGGGCGAGCGACGCTCTCGACGAACAGACCGTCACCGGTCGCGAGCAGACTCTCGCCGAGCAGGTAAGACGTCATGCCGCTGGTGTGGCCGGGCGTGTGGACCGTCTCGGCGGCGGCCGCGCCAACGTCGAAGGTGTCGCCGTCGGCGGCGGTTTCGACGTCGTCGATGTACGTCACGTTTCGCTGACGGGTCGCCTCGGGGACAACGCCGGTGACGCCACGCTCGTCGAGTTCGCGCACGCCGCTGACGTGGTCGGCGTGGACGTGCGTGTCGAAGGCGTAGGTCAGATCGGCGCCGAGGGCGGCTGCGTCGTCGAGATAGCGGTCCGTGAACGCCCGCAGCGGGTCCACGACGGCCGCCTCGCCGTCGGAGACGAGCAGGTAGCCGAGACAGCCACTGGAGGGCCGCTGGTACTGGTAGAGGTCGCCTGGACCGTCGTAACGCGAGACAACCGCGCGCTCGTAGAGTCGCGCCCAGCCGTTCATCCCATCTCCCAGATGGACCACGTTGCGACCCGCCTCGGCCAGTCGACCGGCGACGTACTCGCTCGCGCCGCCTTTCGCACACAGGACCACCAGCGGGTCACCGTCGGGCACGCGCTGGAGAAGGTCTGCATTCACCTCCTCGTCGAGGAACTGAAAGTACGGCACGTTCGCGACTTCGACGGACTCGCCGTCGATGTGCCACTCCTCGAAGTCGTGTTCCATCCTGGCGTCGAGAATCGTGACCGCCTCGCCGCCGTCGATCCGTCGCTTGAGTTCTGCCGGTTCGACCTCGTCGACCGCGACAGCAGGCGTCGGAAAATCGTCTGGGTTCATGTACACTCGTCGGTACGCGACCGACGCCCATATGACTTGTGAAAATTGCACAATACAAAGTATTCTAACTCCGACCGTGTCAGTTTCGACGACTACCGACGGTTAACTCTCTGTGGCGTACGATTTGCTGTTGTGAATTTGCCGCAACTCAGGACGACACAGGGGTCGGTGGGAGGCGACCGCGCACGGTGACGGGAATGTAGAAGACAGCGGGGTCAGTCGGCCGCGGTGGGGCCGGCACTGGAACCGGTTATCCGCGAGCGCAGTCGGCCCTGTGCGTAGGCGCCGATGAACATCCCGGCGACGGCCCAGAGGATCGGCCAGTTACCGATACCGACACTGGCGTAGGCGGCACCGGGGCAGATACCGGAGAGCCCCCAACCAGTCCCGAACACGACACCGCCGACGACGACGTTACGGTCGAAGGATTTCACCCGGCGGACGTACTCCACGCCGGTCAGGGGGGCGCTGTCGAGGACACCCGTCGCGACGGTAAAAACGACACCGGTGACGGCGGCCGCTCCGCCCATGACGAACAACAGGCCGAGGTCGTCGAACTGGAGGAAGTCGAGGACGACCTCGGGACGGGCCATGTGGCTGTAGGCGAGTCCGAAGCCGAATATCAGACCGCCGACGAGGATAACCAGGTGAAAGCCCGGACGCCGGTCGGTCACGGTGACACCCCGAGAGCCTGCACCAGTTGTGCAGTGCCGATGGCGACCGATATGAACGTAGCGACGTTCACGATGGAGGTCTGTGAGAGGGACCCGACGCCACAGACGCCGTGGCCGGACGTACACCCTTTGCCGAGACGGGTGCCGACACCGACCAGGACGCCACCGGCGAGCAGTCGCCACCACTGGACCTCGGTCGTCCAGGCACCGCCCTGCCACACGACGGCGTAGACGCCGGCACCGAGGACGATACCGGCAGTGAACACAATGCGCCAGTCCCGCGAACCCACGTACCGAAGCCTGTTGAACCGCGGGACGTTCGAGACGTACGAGAGAGTCGATTCGAGGAACGTGCTCGCGCCCGCGATGATACCGGTCGCGAGGTAGATCGACGCTATCCCGCCGCCGATGAACAGACCGCCGATCAGGTACCGCGCGATGCCGTTGGGGAACAGTTCGACACCGATCATCGGCGGGTCACCCCGACCGAACGGACTGCCGTACGAGGTCGACTTCTGGGCATATCTCGCCTGTCCATACCGCCTGCTCGGGCAAAAGGATTTGCATAGAGATCCGCATACTATACAATACTATCTGGCTCCGAAGCCCCAATTTTGCGCCGAATCGACTGCTTCGTACTTTTTTGACATGGTAGTAGTGCCCGCAGTCGACACAATTATTAAGCCAGGGGTAGTATTGTACCCTGAGAACACAACATGAGCTACGAAGCAGACGTCACCGAGACGCTAAACGTGAAAGGACTCTCCTGCCCGATGCCGGTCGTGAAGACGAAACAGGCGGTCGACGACCTCGGCGGTGGCGACGTATTGGAAGTTCTCGCGACCGACTCCGGGAGTACGAGCGACCTCGACGGCTGGGCCAACGGGACCAGCGGTGTCGCCCTGCTCGACCAGGACGAGCGTGTGGAAGACGGTGAGAGCGTCTACGTACACTACGTGCAGGTGGAGGAATGAGCACAGAAACGGACGAGACCGCCGAGGCCGACGGTCCGGAACCGGAGGTCGATGCGGCCGAACTCGCCGAGTTGCGCACACGCGTCGACGAACTCGAAGACCGGCTGACGGCCGCCGAGACGGAGGTCGGCGACGAGGGGAGGTCGATGGTCGTCGTCGCGACCAAGGGCACGCTGGACATGGCGTACCCTCCGCTGATTCTCGCGTCCACGGCCGCCGCCTTCGGCTGGGACGTGACCGTCTTCCACACGTTCTGGGGGCTGGACATCCTCCACGAGGACCACTCCACGGACCTCCAGATGAGTTCCGTCGGAAACCCGAACACGCCTGTCCCAAACGCCATCGCCTCGCTGCCGGGCATGGATCGTGTGACGACGAGGCTAATGCGAAAGCGTATTGCCGACAACGAGACCGCCAGCGTTCAAGAGCTGCTGGACGTCTGTTTCGACATGGGTGTCGAGATGCAGGCCTGTCAGATGACCGTCGACCTGATGGACTACGACGAAGACGACTTCTACGACGACGTCACCGTGGGCGTCGGTGCCGCGACAGCGCTAGAACAGATGGCCGACGCCGACATCCAGCTTCTCGTCTAACCGACACGCTTGTTTCCCGGTGGTGGCACCGTCTACAGGCCCTGCGGAGTGTTGTATGAAACATACATAACTCTTTTAGCGTCACACCGATTACGTGTACACATGCCAAATTCGATGGTGGAAATGTTGCGCCAGGACATGGAGTGTGAGGGGCTCCTGGAGTGTCTTCACGGGCTCAAGGACCTGGACAGGGAGTGTTTCGAGACGCTCGCGACGAGCGAGGAGCGGTTGACCGTCGACGAGGTCGCAGAGCAGGTCGAACGCGAGCGCTCGACGGCCTACCGGTCGATTCAGCGCCTCCTCCAGACCGGCCTCGTCCGGAAAGAGCAGATCAACTACGACCAGGGCGGGTACTACCACGTCTACTATCCCGCCGACCCCGAAGAGGTGACCGACGACATGCAGCGACTGTTGAACGACTGGTACGCCCAAATCGGCCAGCTTATTCAGGAGTTCCGCACGAAGTACGAGGACGAGACGGCTCCAACCGCGCCTTCGGAGACGTGATCAGGCGCGCAGCGGCCGACTGACCGACTGGTAGGCCCTCTCGACACTGGCCCCTCGCGGAGGCTTCCATCCTAGACTGTGTCTTTGATATTGGGCACCATAGCGTCCGCAGGTTTTCCCTCCAGAACCGCCGTCGCCACTCGGCGGCCGGTGACGGTCTCTGTCGTCCGTATCGACTCGCTTGCCCGTGGTTTCAGTTCGTCGACGAACGCGTCGTCGACACCACCAGCGTCGAACGGCCCCGCTGCACCCTGTATGCCCGCGACACCGACTACCCGGACCGTCGCGTCGAACACACGTGAGAGCGCGACCGCGTGTTCGGCCGCCCGAACGGCGTGGTCGCTCCCGTCCGTCTGTATGAGGCTCCGCTCGTACATCGTTCAGGCTACCCCTCGCTGGTACAAAATCGCGGGTGCGGTTCCCGGCTAACGGCGACAGTCCCCGGTGGACGCCGACCCCGCAACCGGGCCAAGTTGGCCAGGCTGACAGAAACAGGTACTCGAATCCGAGTAAATCGATTCCGAGACGGCGTCACAGAGGCGACTGATAAACCGTAAGCCGCTATAGAAAACAGTCTCAGTCAGGTTGACGTCTCTGTCGCCCATATCCCGTTCTCACGATCTGTCTCTTCCGCGGGTCGCTGCCGGCGCGACCGGTGTCGGCGAGGCACGGGCCCTCTCGATTACACATCCACCGCCGTTCCAGCCCGTCTGTAGCGTCGGGGGCGATACTCTCTCGCGGTGCTGGTCGTCGATGTCGTGTGCTCGGCTATCGCTCTTAGACCGACAGATGGCTGCGACGAGTCCCGAACCTGCGGTCAGGTGCTCGCGAGTTTCGTCTCCAGGTCTGCACCCACGAACAGGTCGGTCGTCCGCTGGGTCGCGTCCGTCGTCTCCGCTGCGTTTTCGAGTAACACGGTCTCGCTCGGGAACAACCGCGCGCCCAGTTCCAGTCCGTAGTCGTGCGCGGTCGACCCGGTGACCGTCAGGTACACGCCGAGTCCAGTGTCCGCGATGGCCGCCTCTTCGACGACTTCATCCTGTGGATACGTGAACTCAATGCCCTCGATAGCGTCGGTCCCGAGGACGGCCTCGACCAGACGCTCGTACCGCGGCGAGATGCACATCTCTCCCTCGTAAGCAGCGACGAACGAACGGTCGAGGTCCGCATCGAACCGCCGGCGCGTCTCCGGTGTCGCGAGCAGTGTGTGCCAGACGGTGTCACCGAGCCCGGAGACGACGCGTACGTCGGTATCGCGGGGGTCGATCCGGTCGTTGACCTCGTCCAGACCTCTCAGAGGAGCAGAGTCCAGTCCCACCACCTCCTCGAGCACCAGGTCGGCACTGTCGAACCCGAGCGCAAACTCGTGGGTTCGAAGCGCGCGGAACGGTTCCT
Source organism: Halorientalis sp. (assembly GCF_028275115.1). GTDB lineage: Archaea > Halobacteriota > Halobacteria > Halobacteriales > Haloarculaceae > Halorientalis. Next base: position 14,024 of record NZ_JAQCNH010000095.1, read on the forward strand.
CGCGGCCGACGAGCTGGAGGTCGTAGCCGTCGAGTTCGAGCGTGAGACTGTCGAAGACGATCCGCCGGGGCATACCGGCACGGTCGTCCCGCAGGAGCGTGTATTCCGGTGCCGTCCGGTCGCCGGTATCCGAGTAGGTCGCCAGTCGGTCGTACACGTCGCGCTCTGTGGTCTGGTTGTTCTTGGTGAGCGCTTTCTCGTACTGGAGCGTCGAGATGACGTCGTCGGCGAGGGCGGTCGAGCCGGTCCGGGCTGCGAGCCGTTCCAGAACGGCCTCCAGCGGCCGTCCCTTGCGCGGAACGGCGACGCGGGCAGTAGTCATTGTCGGAGGGGTTGCGAGCCGAGAGTAAAACCTGTCCGGTTTCTAATCGCTGTCGGCCGCGCCCAGCACGTTGCTGAGCTGTTCGCGCCACTCCTGGAGGTCCTGGATATTGGCTTCGATGTCGTCGACGCGGTCGTCGACCTCGTCGATGTCGTCGAGGTCGTCCTCGAGAGTGTCGATGGACCCCTGGATTGCGTCGATGTCGTCGTCGACGTCCTTGACGTCGCCCTTGAGCGACTGCAGGTCGCTCTGGATCCCCTCGACGCTGTCTTCGAGCGAGGACACCTGCTCGGCGTTGTCGTCGATATCGTCTTCCAAGCCGCCGAGCTGGTTTTCGAGGGTCGACACGTCGTCCTGCAGTCCCTCGATGAGGTCCTGTCCGGTGCCGTTCTCTTCGAGGAACTCTTCGAGGGCGTCGACGTACGCGTCGAGTTCGCTGACGTCGGTCTGGAGCTTCTCGATGCGAGCCTCGACGGCCCCATCGGTCCCACCGCTGCGCTGGACCTCGAGTTCGGAACGGAGCACTTCGAGGTCGTCGTCGTCGACCTCGTCGTCCTCGATCTCCGTCGCCAGCGCCGACGCGACGCTCTCGATGTCGAGCGAACCGCTCTCCGGTTCGGCCGCGGCCGGTCCCTCCGCTTCCTGCTCGGTCTCCGCCTCGGGTTCGTCCGCCTCCTGTTCGACCGCCGCTCCGTCGTCTTCGGCCGCCTGTTCTGCCTCTCCGGCTTCCTCGTCCCCGTCTTCCCCGTCGTCGACGAGGTCAACCGTGTCCGGGTCGGCCTGGACCTGTTCGGCGTTGGGGTCGGTCAGGTCAAGCGTCCCGATGTCCTCGTCTTCCGGCTCGTCTTCGAGGCCCGGAACGGAGTCCGCGTTGCCCGAGATGACGTCGCGAACCACGTCGCTGCCACTCCCACCGACGACGCCGTCTTCACCCTCCAGCGGCGGGTCGACTTCGGCGATTTCGGGTTCGGTGAGAAACTGTTCGACGTTGTCCGTCCCCGTCGCCCGAATCCCGTAGACAGTCGTGTACTGCTCTTCGGCCTCGACATCGCGCTCGAAGGTTATTTCGTCGTCTTCGATGGTCCAGTACTCGCTTCCGTACTCCGGATGGAACCCCAGATCCTCCACAGCGACGTTCTCCGGCACATCGTCGACGAGCCTGACCGTCACCGATTCGGTCCTGTCCGAGTTAATCCGAAACGCAATCGCGGGGACAGGAAACGCATCGGCCTCGAACGTCTTGATTACGGTGACCCCGTTCGAGGTGACGGTCACCTCCTCATAATTTTGCGATTCGCTCATGCATACAGTTCGAGTTACCAATGGTATTAAAGCTACGTACCGTTTCTCCGGGCGTGGTAGCCACTCACAATCGCTCTCCGGTCCGGTTCCGGGGCTTGCAGTAACGAGGGATTACAGAGTCACACGGTCGCCCATCTCGACTATCTCGAGGCGCTGTGGGTAGGCATGGGTCCGGACGTGGTCGTGCAGCGCGGTCGGGTCCGCGGTCAGCCCCTTCCACATGTCCCAGTGTGTCGGGAGGAGCCGGTCCAGTTCGAGCTGGCGGGCGGCCTCGACGATTTCGTTCTCGTCGTTGTACCACTTGGTGTACTTTTGCTCGCGGGTCTGTTTGTCCAAAATCTGGCCGTCCGAGCCGAACGCGAGCACACCGAGGTCGATGTCGTAGGCTTCGCCGACCGCCACGAACGACTCGCCAGGGCGGGCGTCGCCGCCGTGAAAGAAGGTTCCAGCGTCGTGTTCGAAGACGTACGACACGGGGTGGGTCGCATCCGGGTCGTTCGCCGCCTCGACGTGTATCCGGAGGCTACCGATCTCGAATGTGCCCCCTTCGGCTGCCTCCCGAAACTGCCCGTCGTCAACGTCCCAGTCGTCGGTCCAACCCGCCGACTCGGCAACGCCCAGCGAGTCGTCCGGGCCGATGTAGTCGGCGCCGGTCTCCGCGAGAACGGGCGCCTGGCTCGGGCCGTGGACGTGGTCGGAGTGTTCGTGCGTCGCGAGGACGGCATCGGCCGCACGCACGTCGGTCGGGTCGAAGGGGATTGGAATCATCCGGACCGTCCGCGGTGGGTCCCCTGTCCCGAGGTACGGATCGACAAAAAGCGTCGTCCCGTCGTCGGCCTTCAGGACGAACCCGTTGCAGCCGAGATACCAGATCGCCACCCCGTCGGGGTCGGCGTCGGCGACGGTCGCAGGCAGCCAGTCGCCCCAGTCGCTGTGAACCATGCCTGTGGGTCCGCCGGGCCGCCCAAAGAGGATTTCGACACACGCGGCGCTCGGAGCCCCGACGTCGGCGAGAAAACGGACAGTCCAGTCGGCTCAGTCTTCGCAACAGCCGCCAGCCTTCTGGCCGAAGTCGATCCGCAGGGGCTCGGAGATCGTCTCGTTGATTTCCTGGAGGTGGAGTTCGAGTTCGTTCTGTGCCTGCAGGAACTCGGCCATCACGGGGATGTCGTGGAGCGCTTCCTGCTTGGCCTGTAGCTCACGGAGGTCCTCCTGGGTCGCGTCGCCAGTCTGGCGCGCGAGCATGAACTCCTCCCGGAACTGCTCGAACTCCTGTATCTTCTCCTGCGCTTCCTCGTCGTCCTCGACGGCTTCCTTGGCCTCCTCGAAGCGCTGGTAGGCCGGCAGGTCACCGATGGCCTCGCCGAGGTCGCGACTGAGCTGGTCGACTGTGGACGTATCGGACTCGCCGGATTCCGTTTCGATACTCATCGATTACCTATACGTTCCTCATCGGCTTCAACCTGCCGAACCGACCCGCTATCTCTTCTCACGCGCCGAGGCTGCCCCACCCCTCGCTCCGACGGAGTCGCAAAATTAAATATCAGTACTGATATTTTAAGAGCTACTGATTTACCGGGAGGACGGCAAAGCTAAGCAGGAGAAGACACTCGATGACTGATGCAATATCTATGCGCCCCGCAGTCTTATTTTTATTACTGGGTACTGCGTTATCGTCCGTCGCGACCGCGGGTGCGGTCGCGGTACCCGCAGGCGAAGCTGCGAACGTGACGGTCGACGACGGACCGACGGTCACGACGAACGTCGAACGGCTCGCGGGCACCGACGTGCTCCGGTACGAGCTTTCGCTCACCGAACTGTCGGCGTACGAGCGTGTCAAGCTCGTCGTCGGCCGGGACGCGACGGTCGTCACAGCTGACGGCATGACGGCTACCGAGCGCGACGGACGGACCTGGCTGCAGACGACCGGCGAGAGAGAGGAGGCGACCGTCCGGGTCCGAACCACGGTTACGGCGACCGACGACCCGACCGATGGCGGCGAGTTCTTCGCGGCCGAGACGTGGCTCCTCGGTCGGGTGCCGCTGGTCGACCTCCGGTGGGCGAAGACGGGTGAGCGGGTCGACCGTCGTCGTCTCCTCGGCGACGTGCAGGGCGACCCGACGCGGGTCACGACGGGTATGCGGTACGCGCTTGTCGGTGACCAGCGCAGCGTCACCGTCGCCGCCGCCGGCGGACGGGTCCGCATCGTCAGGCCGCTCGGAACGCAACTCGGCCCCAAAGAGGACGCGCTCGCCGAGGCTCTCAGTGACGCCGCCCAGCGGCTAGACGTCGGCGACCGCGACGACGACGTTCTGTTGTTCGCGCTGGGAGAACCGGCCCGCCGCGGCGGCGAGTCGTTCCCGATACACGACGAGGCGTGGATACACGCCGATTCGCGGCTCGACGACCCCAACAGCGTCTGGCTCCACGAGTACGTTCACACCAGACAGGCGTTCGTTCTCGCCGACGACATGCGGTGGTTCCGCGAGGCGAGCGCCGAGTACTACGCCGCGCGGTTGGCCTCCGAACAGGGACGGACCAGTGAAGCGGCGATGCGGGCCCATCTCGGTGGGGACCCCAAGCAGGCGGCCCTGACCAGTCCGGCGTCCTGGGACGACCCGCACGTTCCGTACACGAAGGGGGCGCGTGTGCTCGCGCTCGTCGACCGGAAGATCGAACTCTCGACGGACGGCGAGCGGTCCCTGGAGGACGTGTTTCGGCGGCTGAACGCTCACGACGGGCCGGTTTCCTACGAGGATTTCACTGACGCCGTCACCGCCGTCGCGGGCCACCGGATGGACGGCTGGCTCGACCGGTACGTCGACGGGACTGCGCCGGTCGCGGGATTCTATCCCGGTGACCCCGGGCAGGGGGGACTGCTCGGTTCGCTGTGGGCACTGCTGGCCGATGCGGGGCCAGGCGCGGTGTTCCTCGGGCTCTCGGTGTTGCTGAGCGGCTTCGGTTCGGTCCCGCTGTACCGGTACCTCGACCGTCTCGCCGACCGCGAGGACTCCGACGACCGACCGGGCCGGCCGGTCTGAGAGCGCCGTCGGTGGTCCGGAAAGCGTCGGCGTTTTACGCGCCCGGCAGCTACACAGGCCCAATGAGTCAGGATTCTTCGGAGGGCTACTCGGAAGGAGACCTCCGAGGGACGGGCATGTCTCTCAAACACGACCGCGAGTGGGACTACGAACTCGACCGTATCACCGAGGCCGTCGCCGAGCGCGACGCCGAGACAGTCGGGTTGCAGTTCCCGGAGGGACTGAAACGGCGGGCCAGTGCCGTCACCGACGACCTCCGGGCGGAACTCTCGGAGGACGTGACCGTTATGACCTCGGGCCAGCCCTGTTACGGAGCCTGCGACCTGGACACCTACATGATGCGACGGACAGACGTGTTCGTCCACTTCGGGCACAGTCCGATGAAGGAGTCGGAGAAGATCATCTACGTGCCGCTGTTCTCGAACGTCGAGGTCACGCCGATCATGGACGAGTCGCTCTCGGAACTGGCCGAACCCGACGACGACCCGGACGTCGGGCTGGTGACGACGGCTCAGCACATGAACCAGTTCGAGGGGATGCGCGAGTGGCTCGAGGACCGCGGTTACGAAGTCCACACGCGTCGTGGTGACGACCGGCTGACCAACGAGGGGCAGGTACTCGGCTGTAACTACGCCAGTGCGGACGTGGATGCGGACCAGATCCTCTACGTCGGCGGCGGGAAGTTCCATCCACTCGGCCTCGCGATGGAACACCCCGACAAACACGTCGTCATCGCCGATCCAGTCAACAACGCCGTCACCGTGGCCGACCCCGAAACGTTCCTGAAACAGCGGTACGCCGCCGTCCACAAAGCCATGGACGCCGAACAGTGGGGTGTGATCTTCTGTACGAAGATCGGCCAGGGCCGCTGGGACCAGGCTCAGGAAATCGTCGCGGAAAACGACAACGCCTATCTCATCACGATGGACGAGGTGACCCCCGACCGGTTGCTCAACTTCGGGTTCGACGCCTACGTCAACACGGGCTGTCCGCGCATCACGACGGACGACGGTCCGCAGTTCAAACGGCCGATGCTCACCCCCGGCGAGTACGAGATCGCCATCGGCGAGAAACCGCTTGACGAACTCTCCTTCGACACCTTCCACGGCACCTGGTAGAAGCCGGGCACGGGCGCTCGCCGGCGGGTCACACGGGAACGGAGGAATCTGTATACGATCACCCGAGAGCGGTACCTCGATGATTGGTCCGGCAGGTGATGCCGGCACGTTTCTGTCAGCGGAACTCCTCGAGCGTGTCTCCGACGGCGTCGCCACGCCAGATGCGGACCGCCAGTTCACCTCCGTCAACAGTGCAGCCTGCTGGATTCTCGACGCTTGCGCTCGACTCCAGCCACCCGGCCTCGCCACCGGTCCGTAAGGTCGTGCTACCGGCGCGTCTCTCGCATCTACTGTCTTTCATTCAGTGTTCAGTAACCGACTGTGGGGGCTAACGCTGATACCCTACCGGTTGGATGTCACGGGACTGTCATCGGTTCCCGCCCACGAGGCCGAACCGCCGGGTCACGCCGCGAACGCAGCCTGGAGGTCATCGCCGACGGCCTCCATCACCTCGGCGGCCGGCGGAATCGTCTCTACCATTCCGAGGAAGCCGTGAATGAGGTCTTCGGAGTAGTGCTCGACTAGCACGCCGGCATCAGCCAGGCGTCCAGCGTAGGTGACGCCCTCGCGGAGCGGGTCGAAACCGGCGGTCAGTACCGTCGCAGGGGGCGTCTCCGAGCGGTCACGCGCCAGCAACGGCGCGAAGTACTCGTTGCGGCGGTCGATGTCGTCGTCGACGTAACAGTCGACGAACAACTCCATCGCCTGCGTTTCGAGGAAGTATCCGTCGGCGTTTTTCTCGCGGGAGTCGAAGGCGTGGACGGCCGGTGACGACACGGCAGGGTACGCGAGCGACCGGTGGGCCAGGCCGGGGCCGCCGTGGTCGTCGGTCATCAGTGTCGTCGCCGCGAGGTTTCTACCGGCGGAGCCGCCGCCGATAGCGATGGGGACGGTGTCCAGACACGATTCGTCACCGTCCGCTGCGACCCAGTTGGTCGCGGTGTAAGCGTCTTCGAGCGCGGCCGGGAACGTCGACTCGGGTGCGCGGCGGTAGTCGACTGAGAGGACCGCACACTCGCCGGCCTGCGAGAGGTGACGGCACCGGTTGTCGTGCGTCTCCAGGTCATCGAGTGCTCAGCCGCCACCGTGGAGAGAGACCAGCACGGGATGGACCGTCTCCCAGCGGCTCAGAACGCCCCGTCGAGGTCGGCAGCGATGCGCTCGACGGCATCTTCGGCGGCGTCGACCACGCCGATCATGGTGGCGAAGCCGTGGATCATGTCCTCGTAGTGCTCGTGAGTCACCTCGACGCCGTCGGCTTCAAGACGGTCGGCGTAAGCCGCCCCCTCGTCGCGTAACGGATCGAACTCCGCGGTGAGAATCGTCGCGGGCGGAACGTCCGAGAGGTCCGCCGCCAGCAGCGGCGCGAAGTACTCGTTCCGGAGGTGAATCTCGTCCTGGACGTACTGGTCCACGAACCACTCCATACTCTCGGTTTCGAGGAAGTACCCCTCGGCGTTTTCCTCGTACGAATCGAACTCTTCGTCGACGACCGGTGAACTCACTGCGGGGTAGATCAACACCTGATGGGCGAGGTCCGGACCGTCCTGGTCCTGAACCGCGAGCGTGGTCGCAGCCGAGAGGTTTGCGCCTGCCGAGTCACCCCCGACGGCGATTCGGTCGGTGTCCGCGTCGATGTGCTCGCCGTGTTCGGCGACCCACGAGACGGCGGCACGGGCGTCCTCGACGGCCGCCGGGAATGGGTCTTCTGGGGCGAGGCGGTAGTCGACCGAGAGTACCGCACAGTCGGCTGCGTTGGTGATGGACCGGCACAGCGCGTCGTGTGTCTCCAGGCTACCGAGAACGAACCCACCGCCGTGAAAGTACACCAGCACCGGATGCGGCCCGTCGCCGTCGGGCTGATAGAGCCGGACCGGAAGCGCCCCGTCGGGCCCCTGAATCTCGAAGTTCTCGACAGTGGCCACATCCTCCCCGTCGCCACGCATTGCGGCCATCGCTTCAAGTTGGTCACGAGCCGCTTCGACCGACACCGCGTACGTCGGCGGCACCGGCTGGTCGTCGATCATCTGTAACACGGCCTGCACCTGTGGGTTGGGTTGGTCTGCCATACCGTGACTCACGGACCGCGCCAGTGTTAATTTTATCCCACTCTGAGCTAACGCCGTTAATTACCGCCCGACACTCGGTACGCCATCGTTTCTCACCCGAGGCGAGCGAGGATTACCCCGACGTATACGAAAACATTTTTCAATGAATATGACGTATCATGTGGTAGCGATGTGTACAGGCGTTCCTCGGGCCACCCGTCGGGGTGAGCGTTCCGCATGAGTAGCAAAAGCGGGCTCGCACAGCGGTTGGCGATTGTGGCTGGGTTCGAGAACCCGTCGGCGTCGCTGGAGCAGTACCGGACCCCGCCAGAGTTGGCAGCGCATCTGGTCCACACGGCCGATCTGCAGGGCGACGTGGAGGACCGAACCGTCGTCGACCTCGGCTGTGGCACGGGAATGCTGGCACTGGGGGCCGCGCTCCGCGGCCCGACGCGGGTCGTCGGAGTCGACGTGGACCCCGCACCGCTCGCGACCGCGACCGAAAACAAACGAAAGGTGGCCTCCGCGTCGGCTGTCGAGTGGCTCCGTGCGGACGCGACCCGTGCTCCGCTCTGTCCCGACGGGCCGACGACGGTCGTGATGAACCCCCCGTTCGGCGCACAGACGGGCAACGAACACGCCGATAGAGCGTTTCTCGAGACGGCCGCCGACATCGCGGACGTCTCCTACTCGATTCACAACGAGGACAGCGACGAGTTCGTCGAGGCCTTCACCGCGGACAACGGCGGCGAGGTCACGCACGCCTTCCGAGCGTCGTTCGACCTGCCCAACCAGTTCGACCACCACACCGACACGTCCCGCACCATCGACGCGGAAGTGTTCCGGACCGAGTGGCGCTAGCTCCGGCCCGCAATCCGGACCCGGGTGTCGTTCGTGAACGCGAACAGACCCCCATCTGTGGTTCGGTTGAACGCCAGTCCACCGGCGCTGACGTTGGTGCCGACGTTCGGCACCTGTGCCCGACCGAGCGTCTCGTTGCCGGTGACGACGACGAGGTCGAAGCGTCGGTCGGCAGGTTCGATAACGACTCGACGACCGGCGACCCGTGGCCGCGCCGTCGACGGTTCCGACGTGAACGCCACTCGCCGCGTCTTTTCGTGACGGAGGGAGACCGTGTAGACGGAGTCGTTGCCGACTGGGTTCCACGACGTCCGGTTCGCCACGACCCGTTCGTACCGGCCCGGACTACCCAGAACCATCGTCGCCGACGTTCTGGCCGCTAGCTCTCGTTTTCCGACTGCGGTGTAGAATATCTCCCTGGACTCGCTCGTGACGATGACGCCACTCGTGTTTATACGCCCGCCGTCGCCGAACGGGCCGACAGTGAACGCCGAGGTGTACTCGTCGGTGACCCCCTCGGCGTAGGTGACTTCGTAGCCATCGACGCTGACGTCGCCGTCGACGCCCCCATCGAGAACGAACAGGCCGGTCCAGACGGCCGTCAGCGAGAGCGACACGATGACCGCGCCGAGGACGATAGCCGCCAGTTCTCTGGCTCGGAGGTCGACCGTCAGCCCGCGGCCGGAGAGCGGCAGACCGAGCGTCGAGAGAAGCGTTCGCTCGTCGTACGCGCCGACGACGGTGACGACGAGCACGGCGAGCAGGAAGATCAGGGCGACGCCGGCGGCCCTGTAGAGGACGAACCGGCCGCCCGATAGCGGCGTGTAGAGTTGCCAGAGCCCCTGTACGACGGCAAAAATCAGCGTCGCGAGCCACAGACGTGCCGGGCCGGGCAACCGCTCGCGGCGCACGGCGAGATACCCGCCCAACGCGATTCCGAGGAAAAACCCGTAGAGATGGCCTTGGATGGCGATGTTGGCCCAGCCCGGTGAGATGAACACCTCGCTGGCACGTGAGACCGTGAACGGGTTCTGAACCGCCTGGAGTACGAGGTTCGCGACACGCGCCCCAAGGAACGCGAGAATCGAGGTGAGCGGATACGAAACGAGTGCGAAGCCGGCGATAGCGAACACGACACCGGAGAACCCGACGGTCGGACCGAACGCGAACACGCCAGACAACAGTCCGACGCCGGCAGCGGCACCCGGAACCGCGAGAATCCTGACGAACGGGTTGTCCCGGAGCCGGCTGAACGACTGGCTCCCCCGAGACTGCGGGAAGTGGCTCCAGGCGTACTCGGCGACCGGCAGGAACGTCACCGTCCCGACCAGATTCGACGTGACGTGGTTGAGCCCGGAGTGGGCGAACGGCGACGTGACGACACCGAGCGGGTAGAAGTACGACCAGCTAATGAACGGAAGCACGAGCGGACGCCTCGGGTGCCGGTACCCGTCCTGGACGAGCAGGTAGAACGCGGCCACACCGGCGACTGTCAGCAGCGTCCCCCAGGGGACCCCGAGGACGAAACGTCGTCGCAGAGCGTGGCCCCAGCGCCCGCGCGAACGCTCGACCCGGAGCGTGAGTCCCAGCGACAGCAAGACGGGCACCAGCACCACGCCGACCCAGAGCCACGACGGAATCGACTGCAACAACCCGACCTGCAAAACACCGGCCGACATACCGGAACCCTCGGCCGCGGTTCGTTTCAACCTACCGGACCCGTCAGAACCGCGGCAGGTTCGTCAGCTCGCCCTCGGTGACGTTTTGTTCCTCGAACGCCTCGCGCGCGATGGAACGCTTGTGGACCTCGTCGGCCCCGTCGATGATGCGGAACGCTCGAACCGATTCGTAAAAGTCCGCCAGTGGGAGGTGACGGGAGATGCCTGCACCGCCACAGGCCTGCAGTGCGAGGTCGATAGTCTCTTGAACGACGTTCGCGGTGTAGTATTTACTCATGGCGACTTCGATGCGGGCCTGCTGGCCGTTTGCGATTTTTTCGGCGGCGTGGCGCACCATCGTCCGGGCGGCGTGGAGCTGTGTCTCCTGCTCGGCGATGGCGAACCGCTGGGCCTGCTTCTCGCTCAACTGCTCGCCGAAGGCCGACCGCTCCTGCATGTACTCCTTGGCGATACCGAGTGCGCGCTCGGCCATGCCGGAAAAGCGCATGCAGTGGGTCAGCCGGGCCGGTCCGAGCCGTTCTTGAGAGATGGCAAAGCCCTGATTCTCCGGGCCGAGAAGGTTCTCTTCGGGAACTCTGACGTCGGTGTAGCTGATCTCGGCGTGGCTCTCCGGCATCAGCGTCTGGCCCAGATGCGGCGTCGGCTCGACGACTTCGACCCCCTCGGTGTCCATCGGCACCAGGATGATCGACGTGCCTTCGTACGGGTGTGCGTCCGTGTCTGTGCGAGCCATCACGAGTAGCAGGTCGGCTTCGTCACCCTGTGTCGTCCACCATTTGTGGCCGTTGATGACCCACTCGTCGCCGTCTTTCTCGGCCGTGGTCTGCATCATCTTTGGGTCCGAGCCGGCACCCTGCATGGGCTCGGTCATCGAGAAACCCGAGCGAATCTCACCTGCGACGAGGGGTTTCAGCCACTCTTCCTGCTGGGCCTCTGTCCCGAACATCTCCAGGGTGTGCATGTTCCCCTCGTCGGGCGCGTCGACACGCATCGCCGCCTGCCCGAGCAGGCTCTTCCCCGCTTCCTCGAACAGGGGCAACACGTCACGGAAGTCGTACCCGCCGCCACCGAACTCCTCGTCGATCTGTGGACAGTAGATTCCCGTTTCCTGTGCGACCGCCCGCAGGTCCTCGATCTCCTCGTGGGGCACCGGCCCATCACCGAGGTACTCGCGCTCGACCGGAATGACCTCGTTCTGAACGAAGTCGTGTGCCTTCTCCCGGAGCGCAGTCGCCGTATCGGAATCGTCGTACTCGACTACCATACCCTCCCTTACGGACACAACATTGTAAAACATCCCCTACTCCCGACAGCGAGACAGACGAGCGACCTCCCGGTAGTTTCCGCGTCGGAGCGGCGGCCCGGCGGAGCAACCCCCACTTATTCATACGTGGCCTGCCACCTGGCTAACAATGTTAGAGTTTACCAGTGTCGCGTCCGGGGTGACAGTTCCATGACCGACGACGGCGATTCGTACTTCGACCGGATCGTTGACGAAGAGAAACTGGCGAGCTATCTGGAAGCAAAGCTGGGCCCGGTCGAGAGCTACAACGTGGCTCATCACCAGGAGGGGCACTCCAACGAGACGCTCTTCGTCACCTGGGGCGACCAGGAGTTGGTCATCCGGCGGCCGCCGCCGGGTGAGACCGCGGACAAGGCCCACGACGTGCTTCGCGAGTTCGAGGTGATCGACGCGTTACAGGACACCGACGTTCGGGTACCGACGACTGTCGCGGCCACCGACGATCACGACGTTATCGGCTCTGACTTCTACGTGATGGAGCGCGAGGCCGGCACCGTCCTCCGCGCCGAAGAGCCCGAACGGTTCCAAAATCCCGACGCGCGCCGGGCCGTCGGCGCGGAACTGGTCGACCGTCTCGCGGAGATTCACGCGGTGGACTACGAAGCCGTCGGTCTGCGCGAGTTCGGCTACCCCGATGGGTTCACACAGCGACAGGTGAAGCGCTGGAGCGAACAGTTCGAGTGGGCCTTCCAGGTCACGACCGACGAGCGGGAGGTCCCGGTCGTCCACGACGTGATGGAGTGGCTGAAAGCGAACGCCCCGGAGGACCACCCGGAGACGCTCGTGCACGGCGACTACAAGCTCGATAACGTAATGTACGCGCCCGCGGACGAACCCGCGGTCGCGAGCATCTTCGACTGGGAGATGTCCACCCTCGGTGACCCGCTCACCGACCTCGGCTGGATGCTGTCGTACTGGTGGGATCAAAAGGACCCAGCGCCACCGGAGTCGACCGATACCCTGTCGACGACGTTCATGGCTAGTCCCGACTACATGACCCGGCAGGAACTGGTCGCTCGCTATGAGGGTGCGACAGGCTTCGAGTTCGAACACGAGCGGTTCTACCGGGCACTGGCGGTGTACAAACTCGCCGCACTGGGCGAGATGTTCTTCCGCCGGTTCCTCGAAGGCAACAGCGACGACCCGATGTACCCGAAGATGCGCGACGGCGTTCCCGCGCTAGCCGACCGCGCCCGGCGGATCATCGACGGCGACGAACCGCTGTGACCGCTCAATCCGGCCGTTCGATCCGGAACCGGTCGTCAGTGCTCGCGTAGTAGTTGCCCGCCAGCCGACCGACCGCATCGACTTTCTTCACGTCGACTTTCCCGTCTGTCGTCACGTTATCGTCGACGTGGACCAACACGATCTCGCCGAGGATCATCGTCCCGACGCCCACGTCGACCACGTCGTACAGTTCACACTCGAAGGCGACATCGGCCGCGGCCACCCGTGGGGGGTCGACCTTTTCGCTCGCCGCGCGTTCGAGTCCCGTGTGGTCGAACTCGCTCTCGTCGGGCGGGAGCATCGCGCTGGTTTCGCTCATCGACTCGGCAAGCGGTCGGGTGACGACGTTGTGGACGAACTCGCCGGTGTCGACGACGTTGCGAGCGGAGTCTTTCAGTTCGTCGGGACTCTTGTCCGCGGGCGAGAACATCACCACCGGCGGGTCGGCGCTGACGACGTTGAAGTAGCTGTACGGAGCCAGGTTGTCGACGCCGTCTTCGCCCGTTGTAGAGATCCAGCCGATGGGCCGAGGAACGACTGCGCCCGTCATCGTACGATACAGCGACCGGTCGTGTGTCTCGGGATCGATCTGCATGGTGGGTGGGTGAAACGTGAGGGAGGAGGAGCCGACCCCCTCTAAACCTGCCTGTTCAGAACAGTCCGACGCCGACGGCGTATGGCCAGTCGGCACTGCCCAGCGTCAGGAAGACGAGTGCGCCGCCAAGCAGCCCCACATTTTTTAGAAAGCTCGTCAGTTCGTCCTGTTGGTCCTCCTCGGCGACCGCCCAGAAGTCGTGCATCGTTGGCGTCGCCACGAGCAGGAACAGCGCGAGCGCGCCCGCGCCAAGGACTGGGTACACTCCGAGAGCGACCGCGAGACCACCGAACAGTAACATCCCACCGGTGAACGGGACCGCAATCTCGGGGAGCGGGATGCCCTTGAACTCGGCGTAGGGAACCATCTGGTCGACGTTCAGGAAGTGGTTCAGCCCGGTGAACGCCAGGATCGCACCGAACAGAACGCGGCCGAGCAGGAGCGCGACTCCGGCTCCGGCGGTGTCGAACACCATCAGACGACCACCACCGTGACCGCAACCGGTTCCGCAGCGACATCCAGTTTCACTTTGTTATCCAGTTTCATTACAGTACCTGATTACAATCCGAACCTATATATTCGTTCCCGGACATTACTGTTAGTAGGTGACATCGATGACAGCGGAAGACAATCCCGAGGCCTGTCCGATCGTCCGTTCGATCGAGCAGATCGGGTCACAGTGGCGGCTCGTCGTCCTGCACGACCTCCGTGAGGGGGAACAACGGTTCAACGAACTCAAGCGGTCGACCGGCGCGAGTTCCCGAACACTCTCCCGGGTCCTGGACGACCTGCAGGAGATGGGCTTCGTCTCCCGACGACTCGAGGAGGACGCCCCCGTTGCGACCTACTACGCGCTGACGGACAAAGGCGATTCGCTGTGCCCCGTCTTCGACGAGATCGAGACCTGGGCCGACGAGTGGCTCGCCCCGGAGGCCGACACCGAAACCGAACCTGCAACGGCGGATTGAGATGTCCGAAGACAGCAGTGACCGCGATATCGAGATGGTCGTGGCTTACGTCCGATCGAAGCGTCTCGACGACGTCAAACAGGCTCTCGCGGAAGTCGGCGCCCCATCACTGACCGTCTCGAACGTTCGCGGGCGTGGAAGCCAGCCCACAAAGACCGGGCAGTGGCGCGGCGAGGAGTACACCGTCGACCTCCACGAGAAAGTAAAAATCGAGTGCGTCGTCGCGGACGTGCCGGGGTCGGCGGTCGCCGAAGCGATCTGTGACGCGGCTTACACCGGTGACGCGGGCGACGGGAAAGTGTTCGTCCTCGATGTCGCCGAGGCCTACCAGGTCCGGACCGGCAAACGCGGCCCGGACGCGGTCTGAACCGCGTTACTCGTAGCTCTCCGGGTACGCCTCGACCAGCAGGTCCGGCCGGTCGGTCAGCCGCTCACGGATCGGCGCGATGGCCTCGTCGATGTAGCCGGCCGCGGCGTTCTTGAGGTCCTGCGGGTGGAGGTCACCCTCGACGTACGCCGCCTCGAGGTCGTCGTAGCTCTCGAAGGTCAGGGTGCCACCGTACTCCTCGGGGCGCTCGACGACGAAGTCCTCGCCGCGCTGTTCGAGAATCGGGTAGACGAGAAAGCGCACGTACTCCAGTACGCCGTTGTCCTCGACTTCGCCCTGTGGGCAGTACGCCCCGTCGATCTTCTCTTCGACCTGCCCGGGGTCGTCGGTGAGGTTGATTTTCGAGCCGGCCTCGGACGCGCTCATCTTCCCGCCCGAGAGCCCCGACAGCAGCGGCGCGAACAGACAGACCGGAGAGTCGCCGCCGTGGTCGGGGAGGACCTCGCGGCCGAGCATGTAGATTCCCCGCTGGTCGATTCCGCCGTAGGCGATGTCGGCGTCGAGGGCTTTCACGTCGAGGCTCTGCATCAGCGGGTAGATGAGTCCACCGAGCGCGGGACTGTCGGACTGGCGGACGACCTCGCTGGCGGCGCGCTGGGTGCGCGAAAGGGTGGTCTCGGCAGCCATCCGATACATTTCCAGGGTGTACTCCTCGTCGAGCTGGAACTCCCGGCCCCGGACGAAGTCGACGGAGTTGGGGTCGCCGCCGGCCGAGTCGAGCATCGCGCGGATCGACGCCTCGTAGTACTCGCTGCGGGCGTCGAGCAGGTCCCAGGGACTCTTCTCGCTGTCGAGGTGGGCGTGCAGGTCAGCGATTAACACCGTGACGTCGACGCCGGCCTGCTGGAAGTCCGCGAGTTTGCGAATCGTCGTAAAGTGGCCGATGTGCATCTCGCCGGTAGGGGCGTAGCCGATATAGGCGGTCGGCTCCCCGTCGAGTAGTGCTTCGAGTTCGTCCTCGGTGACGACCTCCTCGGTGTAACGCGAGAGGAGGTCGAGACGGTCGGCCGTATTCATACTTTCGACTCCCGGTGCCGGCGCTTAAAACTTTGTCAGTTGCGTCGGTGGCAGTCGGAGTTCGAATGGGATAGACACAAGCCAGTTCGGTCCAAACTGAGAACTATGTACACGGGGAAGCGGAACAAACCCTGTTGTCTGTGCGGGAACCCCGACACCGAGTCGCGACTGGACCTGCCGCCCCGCGCGGTCCAGCAACTCGACAACAGCGGGCCCATCGCGTGGCAGGACATCGTCGGTGAGGTGTCGATCTACTTCTGTGAGTCAGACTGGGAGACTGTCGTCGACCTCGTCCTCGACACGGGGATGAGTCCCCTCGGGCGGTGTAACGCCGCCCGGGCGGACCTCGACCTCCGTGAGGACTTCGAGGCACTGCTCAACGACGTGCGTGACGAACCCGACCAGACCCCCAAGGAGCGGGAGATGCGCGAGGAGAGCCGCCGCGTGATCGAGGAGTACGAAGACGACGATCACGTCGAAGTCCGTGACCTGGTGGAGGCCCGCGTCATCACCTGGGCGCTGGAAGACCTGGAGACCGACGACGCGGTAGCGGCCGACGACTGACCAGCGTCCCCGCTGCGCCGCGATGGCCATATCTCCGCCCGGACGCGACGTCTGATTGCTCCGCGTTTTACTCTCCGGTTGGCCAGGACGCTGGGTCCGTTGCCAGGACACTTCCTGAGCGCACTCTCCGTCGCCGTCGTCAGCGAACCTGGTTATCAGTGCAAAATCGCCCGTCAGTGTGTGCACTCCCGGCTGTAACCCGGTGTCGAGTGCTCGATAAGGGGGCCGCGTCAGTGGACGACGCTACCTGCTATCATCCGCGTTCGGGACGGCCCGTCGGCACACTGTCTCAGCAGTCCCTCTCA
>NZ_JAQCNH010000101.1 GCF_028275115.1 Halorientalis sp.
CGGAACTCAGTCGTCTCCTCAGCCCGAAGAACCTAGAGCTGCTGGAGGCGATCGCTCGACACGACCCCGAGAGTATCAGCGAAACGGCCGGTCTAGTCGAACGTGATTACAAACAGGTACATCGAAATCTCTCCGAACTCGAAGATATCGGTGTGATCGAGTTCGACGACGACAGCAACGGTCGGCCGAAAAAGCCTCTCCTGGCTTACGACGGCCTCGAAATCGACATTCCGTTTGCTGACTCTGATGATGCTACTGGCGTCGCGGCACCGTGACCGACCGTCACCACGTCAACCCTTCGTAAGTAATCCCCTCGCGGCGCTCGACGATCCGTCGCCCGTCGACGACCACAGGGTTAGTCATCGCGTCGAACTCGTCGTCGAGCGTCCCGAACTCGTCCCAGTCGGTGACGACCACGGCCCCGCTCGCGCCATCGAGTGCATCGGCCGCCGACTCGGCGTACTCGGTCTCGGGGAACTGTCCGGCCATCTCGCCCGCGGCGACCGGATCGTACGCGACGACCGCCGCCCCACGGTCGCGGAGCCCCTCGATCACCGGAATCGCCCGCGAGTTCCGGATGTCGTCGGTCCCGGGCTTGAATGCGAGTCCCAGCACCGCGATCCGTTTCCCGTCTGCCTCGACGTGGTCGTCGAGCAGATCCAGGAGACGCTCGGGCTGGCGAGCGTTGACCTCAACCGCGGCCTCGAGCATCCGGGGCTCGTAGCCGGCGTCGCGGGCGTGTTGTATTATTGCTGATGTATCTTTTGGGAAACAAGAACCGCCGAAGCCGACCCCGCTCCGGAGGAACCGCTCGCCGATGCGGTCGTCGAGCCCGATGGCCTCGGCGACCTCGTAGGCGTCGACGCCGTACTCCTTGCAGATGTTCCCGATGTCGTTGATGAGGCTGACCTTGGCGGCGAGAAAGGCGTTGTTGGCGTACTTGATCATCTCGGCCTCGCGGCGGCCGGTCTCGAAGACGGGCACGTCCCACTGGAGGACCAGCGGTTCGTAGACCTCTGCGAGGCGGTCGAGCGCGCGCCCGTCGCCGTCGGTCCCCACGACGATCTTGTCCGGTTCCATGAAGTCGTCCACTGCTGTTCCCTCCCGGAGGAACTCGGGATTGACCGCGACGCCGAAGTCCTCGCCGGCGGTCTTGCCCGAGGCCGATTCGATGATCGGCGTCAGGGTGTCCTCGGTCGTGCCGGGGACGACGGTACTCTTGACGACCACGAGGTGGTAGCCCTCCGTCTCGGCGATGGCCTCGCCCACGGATTCGGCCCCGGCTTCCATGATCGAGGTGTCGATGCTCCCGTCGTCGTTTTTCGGCGTCGGGAGCGCGAGGACGGTCACGTCGGTGTCTGCGACGGCGTCGTAGTCGGTGGTGGCACGGAGGCGGTCGCCACCGTAGACCGAGACGAGCGGGTCCAGGCCGGGTTCGTGGATCGGGGCCTCGCCGTCGTTGATCGCGTCGACGACGGCCCCGTCGACGTCGACACTCGTGACTTCGTGGCCGAGGTCCGCGAAACAGGCCGCGATGGTCGTCCCGACGTAGCCGCTACCGACGACGCTTACTTGCATAGAGGATTCGTCCACGTCACCGGACTTGAGGGTTCGGTTGGCAACGCGGTATTAGCTTATTGTGTCACCACATTTGCTTGGCTACCCATCGATGAGAGTCAATTTCTCGCGTTTCTCCGCCGGGATCGGATTGGTGTAGATCGTGTCTTCACCGTCACAGAGATCCTCGAAATCGGCGTCGGTCGTGATCAGGTAGTCAGCGTCGTATGCCCGTGCCAGCGCGAGGATGAACGAATCGTATACGTCGTGGTTCTTTTCGGCACTAATCTCGTAGGCCTCCAGAAGAGTGGTCTCGGTCGCACCGACGATCCGTGCGGGACTGCGCACGAGCGATTGGATAGCGTTGCGAGCAGCCGCCGCGTCCACTCCGAAGTTGCTCCTCATGATATACTGCGCTCGGAGCGGGTAATAGTCGAAGACGAGCAAGGCGTTCGGTCCATTGAGGGCGTTCTCGATCCACGGGTATACGTCGTCGTGTGCCGGATGATCCTCGGTCAGCCCGATAGCGAGCACGTTCACGTCTGTGAGAACCGTCACTTCGGTTGGGAGCGACCCAGTCATCTGCTACCGGATCACTGCTCCATCGGTCCGAACAGTGCCCCTCCCGCATCGGTCGGCGTCGTGTTCTCCCAGCTGTCTCGATCTGCTCGTGCTGTCTCCAGTTTCGTGCTCGGTTTCGGGTTGATCTCGAGAACCGATCCGACGAGGGTCGCGGAGATCTCGTCGTTCGATTCGATACCCAACCGGTCCCGGACCTCTTTCGGCAGGGTTACCCGTCCTCTATCGTCCACCGTGAGCGTCAGTTCCTCACCATGATCACCCTCGACGGAAACCTTTCCCATTTATAATCACCTGTTACCCACTACTATACTGACACACATAACTGTTGTTCATATAATTTATTCTAGATATCTGTCCGGTGCCATGTCGGATAGTACCTATATAGCCAACGACGCTCGAGAGCACCCTGACGACACTACTTGTGCGATCGTCTCGTCCACGCCGCTGTCGTCGCGAGCCACTGTTTCCGAGGCGGAAACTCACCGCGCGGTTTTATTTCGGTGCCGTGCGCCGAGTGACACATGGCTGCCATCGAAGCCACCGGGGTATCGAAACGGTACGGCACGGTGATCGCCCTCGACCGGGTCGATCTCACCGTCGCGAAGGGGGAGACGTTCGGCTTTCTCGGGCCCAACGGCGCCGGAAAGTCGACGTTCATCAACGTCCTGCTCGACTTCGTGCGGCCGAGCGAGGGGTCGGTCGAGATTTTCGGTCACGACTGCCACGCGGAGGGCGTCACGGCCCGCGAGCGGGTTGGTGTCCTTCCGGAAGGGTACTCGGTGTTCGAGCGACGTACCGGCCGCCAGCATCTCGAGTACGCCATCGAGTCGAAAAGCGCCGACGACGACCCCGCCGAAATCCTGGACCGGGTGGGCCTCGACCCCGAGGCCGCCGAGCGGGAGGCGAGTGGCTACTCGAAAGGGATGGCCCAGCGGCTGGTGCTGGGGATGGCGCTCGTGGGCGAGCCGGACCTCCTCTTACTCGACGAACCCACGACCGGACTGGACCCCAACGGAGCCGCCGAGATGCGAGACATCATCCGCGAGGAGAACGAGCGGGGGGCGACGGTCTTTTTCTCCAGCCACATTCTCGAACAGGTCGAGGCGGTCTGTGACCGTGTCGGCATCCTCCAGAACGGAGAACTCGTCGCCGTCGACACCATCGAGGGGCTCCGGGAGTCCCTCGGCGGGGGCACCAAGCTCGTCATCACGGTCGACAACCTGCGAAACGGCACCCTGGAGACGGTCCGGGGAGTCGGGGGCGTCGAGACGGCCGTCGAGCGCGAGGAATCGACGCTGGAGGTGACCTGCACGAACGACGCGAAGATGGACATCCTCGTCCAGCTACACGACGCCGGCGTCGACGTGGTGAACTTCCAGACCGAGGAGGCCTCCCTCGAAGACATGTTCATCGAGTACACCGGGACGGACCGATGAGCTGGGACGTAATCGCCCGCCAGGACTGGGAGTTGACGGTCGGCGAACGCTCGACGAAGTATCTGCTGGGCCTGCTCGGGTTCGTCATCGTCGTCACGGCGTACGCTTACCCGCTCACCGGGTCGGAGCCGTACACGACGGGGCGGTTCGCCGGCGTCGTCCACGGGAGCCTGACGACGCTCGTGCCCATCGTCGGCGTCCTGCTGGGGTACAACGCGGTCGTGAGCGAACGCGAGTCGGGCGCGCTCCGGCTCTCGCTGTCGTTGCCCCACAGCCGGGCCGACGTGGTCTTCGGGAAGTTTCTCGGGCGGGTAGGCGTCGTCGCGACGGCGCTGGTCGCCGCACTGGCCGTCGCCGGCTTCCTCGTCGTCTACCCGTTCGGCGACCTCGAACTGTTCCGATACCTCGCCTTCGTCGGCTTCACCGTCTGGTTCGGCGGCATCTGGACCGGTATCGGAATCGCCGCCTCCATCGCGGCGGCCACCAAGCGACGTGCGCTCGTCGTCGCGTTGTTCCTATTGTTCCTGTTCGTACTGGCCTGGGACGCCATCGCCGACGGCGTCGCGCTGGCGCTGAACCTCACCGGCCTGATCGACGGTGAGTTGCCCGACCCACTGCAGTTCCTCTTCGGTCTCGAGCCGGGCCGGGTCTTCGGCCGACTCACCGACGGGTTCGTCGACCCGAGCGCCACCGTCGACGGGGCCTGGTACCTGAGCGAGTGGGTCGCACTCGTCCTGTTCACGCTGTGGCTCGTGGGGCCACTGGGACTGGCCTACCGGCGTTTCGCCGGAGGGGATCTTGCGTGAGCTGGCGCGTCATTGCTCGGGCGGCCGTTCGCGACGCGGCCCGGGCGAAGACGACTTGGCTCACGGCCGGCCTCAGCGTGGTCGCATTCCTCGGCTACGTCGTCGCCCACGACTACATCGGCGAGCCAACCTTCCCGGCGTTCGTGACGGGACTCACCGGCGTCGTGGGAGTGTTCCTCCCGGCGGTCGCGATTCTGCTGGGCTACAAGTCGGTCGCCGACGACCGCACGAGCGGGCGACTCGCCCTCACCCTCTCCCTGCCCCACTCGCGGCGCGACCTGGCACTCGGAACCTTCCTCGGCCGGGCCGCCGTAGTCCTCGTGCCGGCCCTGCTCGCGCTGGTCGTCGCCGGCGTCGTGGGTGCTGTCCGCTTTGGCACCGAGGGCGTGGTGTCGTACCCGTGGTTCCTCGTCGCGACCACGCTGTTCGGAGCCGCGTTCGTCGGCGTCGCCGTCGGGCTCTCGATGTCGACGACCGCCGACCGCTGGATTACGCTCGGCGGACTCGGCGGCTATCTGCTCCTGGTTACGTTCTGGGGTGGTCTCCAGTCGGCGGTGCTGGTCGTCCTCCACCGCTTCGACTTCCAGGTGCTCCAGGACCAGCCCGACTGGGCACTGCTCTTCCGG
>NZ_JAQCNH010000044.1 GCF_028275115.1 Halorientalis sp.
ATCGGCACGACCTGGACGACCGCCAGCCAGACGACCGCGTAGCCGATGGCGGCGACGCCGCTCCAGAGAAAGAGCGGCCGCCACCCACCGACGACGGGACCGATGACGGGCCGGCCCAGCCCGAACGCGCCTGCCGTCCCGACTGCCGCCCCGACCATGTACAGCGAGGACGGCAGGCCGGTCTCTGTGGGGGCAAACAGTACCGAGACCAGTTTGGGGAGGCCGAAGGTGATCGCCGTCGCGCCCACACCGAGCAGGAGGGTGGCCGCGAGCAGCGTAGGAAATCCGCCGGCGACGCTGCGGGCGATCTGTGCGACGCCTGTCACGACGAGGCCGACCGCGAGACTCCGGGCCGGGCCGACCCGGTCGACTGCGAGACCCGAAACAAGAGCGATTGGGATGTACGTCAGCGGCACCGCGCCGGCGAGCAGGCCCGCCTCCGTCCCGGTGAGCCCGACCTCGGCGATGATCGTCGCGAGGTAGGCCGGCAGGCTGAACCAGACGAAGGTGAGACTGGTGTAGCAGAGCGCCCCAGCGACGACGAGTCCGTAGCGACGCGACAGGACCGACGGAGACATTCGACGGATGCTCGGCCCGCCGACAGAAAAGGCCGTCCTATTCGCCCGTTCGGCGCCGGTCGGCTACCGGACCGAACACTGCAGCGTCCCCGCCGTTTAAGCGGTCACGGGTTCAGGAGCGGATATGCGACTACAGGGCAAGACGGCGTTCATCACTGGTGCAGGCTCCGGCCTCGGCCGGGCCGCCGCCGAACGGTTCGCGAAGGAAGACGCGACGGTCGTCGCGGCCGACGTGGACACCGACGGCCTCGAAACGACCGCCGAGCGTGTCGAGGACCTGGGCGGTGAGGTTGCGACACACGAACTGGACGTGCGCGACGGTGAGGCGTTCCGGGCGACGGTCGACGCCGCCGCCGCGGAGTTCGGCCTCGACATCCTGCTGAACAACGCCGGCGTCAGCCACGACCGGATGGACTTCGAGAGCATCGACGACGCCGAGCGGGACCGCGTCCTCGACGTGAACGTCAAGGGCGTCTGGAACGGCTGTCAGGCGGTCCTGCCCCAGTTCAAGGAGCAGGGGTCAGGGGCCATCGTCAACACGGCCTCGTTGGCGGGCGTCATCGGCGCGCCCCAGCTGACGGGCTACTCGCTCTCGAAGGGTGCAGTCGTGAACTTCACCCGGGCCATCGCCGCCGAGGTCGGCCCCGCTGGCGTTCGGGTCAACGCGGTCTGTCCCGGCGTGACCGACACACCGATGCCCCGGAAGGGCCAGACACCCGAGGAGTGGGAAGCCCGGAAAGAGGAGATGTCGCGGCACTACCCGCTGAAGCGACTGGGTGAACCCGAGGACGTGGCCAACGCGATGCTGTTCCTGGCTTCCGACGAGGCCGACTGGATCACCGGCCAGGCGCTGGTGATCGACGGCGGCTTCTCCTGTTCTTAGAACTCCGCTTCGAGTTCCGCCTCGCGCTCGCCCGCGGTGACTTTCACCTCGAACTCCTCGGCGTCGGCCGGCACCGCGACGGTGACGCGGCCGTCGGCGTCGGTGGTGCCGACCCGGTCGCCGTCGACCGTCACTGTGGCGTCGACCACGGCCGACCCGTTGGCCGTCACGGCGACCGTCGCGTTCCCGCCCGGCGCGACCCCGTCGACGAACGTCGCGTTCAGGGCCTGCTCGTCGTCGGATTCGGCCTCGTCGTCCTCGTCGGACGCCGTCTCGTTCTCTTCGCGTTCGTCGTCGGCGTCGGTCCCGTTTTCGTCCTCGTCACCCTCCGACTCGTCTTCGTCTTCCCGTTCGTCCGTACCGTCTTCGGCTTCGACTTCGCTCTCGTCGCCCTCGCGCTCGAACGTGACGCGGCGGTCGGCCACGTCGTCGCCGGCTTTCACGACGAGCTTGAATTTCTCCTCGTCGGGGACCGTGACGGTGACGCGACCGTCGGCGTCGGTGGTGCCGACCCGTTCGCCGTCGATTTCGACCGTGGCGTTCGCCACGGGTTCGTCGTCACGGGTCACCGCGAGGGTCGCGTTCCCGCCGCGGGTGACCGACTCCTCGTCGACGAACTCGACCTCGAGTTCCTCGTCGACCGGCTCGATCGGCACGTCGGTGCCGGACTGGCTGACGACCGGCCGGAGAATGTACTTGCCGCTGTTGCCGGCCTTGTGGACGGCGATGTCGAACACGAAGTTCGTCGACGCGTTCGCGCCGACGGTGAACTCAGAGTTCAACTGGAGCTTCTCGCTGGGGAGTTTCACGCGAACCTGCTCGCCGGTGGTCAGCGTCGCGTTCACGTCGCTGACGTCGGCGAAGACCTTCGTGTACGTCCCGTTCTCCGGCTGGACCGTCGTCAGCCGCGTCGCGTTCGCGCCCTGCAACCGGGTCAGGTCGACAGTCCTCTTCTCGACGGCGTGTTCGGACCAGCCGCCTTCGGCGCGCTGGAAGCCGATCTCGGCTATCGTGACGTTCAGATGGTCGAAGTCACCGATCGCGTTCTCCTGGTCGCTGACGTAGAAGTTCACGCCCGACTCGGCGGCGTCCGTGATCACGACGCTACTCGTCCCGCTCGTGGTCGGCGTCCCGTCCCCCGTGGTCGGTGTCCCATCGCCGACGCCGCCGGAACAGCCCGCGAGTACGAGCATGCCGGCGAGCGCCAGGGCTGTGAGTGCTTCCGTTCGCATACCCGTTACTTACTGATGTCGGGAATATCTCTTGTGGCCGCCCCGGTCACGGCGACGTGGGTCCGGGCGGTGCGTGCCGTCGCCGACCGGGCCGGGGCCGTTCGTTCGACCGGGTTCCGCGCCGAAAGCCACCGGTAGAATCATTTCGCTCGCGCTCGCCCATCCGCCGATGCACGAAGCAGACTTCGGCGTGGCCGGCGAGACGGCCATCGTCACCGGTGCGAGTCAGGGAATCGGTCG
>NZ_JAQCNH010000048.1 GCF_028275115.1 Halorientalis sp.
CTCTCAGAGCCCCTCCCAGCCGCCGAGGGCGACGGCACCGCCGAGGACGCCTGGCGACAATGGCAGTACAGCTACGACCCGCCCGGCGAGAGCCACGAGGTCGTCGTCCGGATGATCGACCGCGACGGGACAGTCCAGACCGACGAGGAAACCGGCCCCTACCCGACGGGGCCGTCGGGCTGGGTTTCGAAGGAGTTCCAGAGCTAGTCGTCGTCTCCGGTCACGGCTTCCGGACGTGTACTTCGACCGGGCCCGGGTCGAGTGTGAGGCCGAACGGCGAGAGGTCCAGTTTCTCGGTGACACGGTCGAACGTCAGGCGCCCTGCGAGCGTCGCGAGCGTGAGTTTAAGCTCGGTCATCGCAAACCGCATACCGAGACAGTGGCGTGGACCGCCGCCGAACGGGAAGTAGGCGTACTCTGGCCGGTCTTGATCCCCGCCACGTATCTCGGGTAGCCACCGTTCCGGGCGAAACGTCTCCGGGGTATCCCAGTACTCCTCGTGGCGATGGCAGCGGTAGGCAGAGAGGAGGACTGTCGCGTCCGCCGGAACACGGTAGCCACCCAGCGTCGTCGCCTCTGTGGGCTCGCGGAAGAGGTCTGTCAGCGGTGGATACAACCGTAGGGCCTCCCGTGCGACGGCTTCGGTAAACTCCAACTCCGGTAGGTCGGTGAACGATAGGCTTTCGCCACAGACCGACTCGGCTTCACGCGTGAGACGCGCCTGAGCCTCGTCGTCGCCGGCGAGTAACCACACGGCGAAGGTCAGCGCCGTCGCGGTCGTCTCGTGGCCGGCGAACAGGAAGGTGACGAGTTGGTCTCGCACTTCCCCGGGCGACATCTGTTCGCCGTCGGGATACTCCGCCGCGGCGAGCATCGACAGGAGATCCGTCGGCGTCTCCGCCGCGTTTCGTCGCTCCGCGACGAGTTCGTCGACAAGGGTGTCTAGCTCACCCATCGCCCGTTCGTAGCGCCGCTTGCTCGGCGTCGGAACCCACGAGGGAACGAGCATGAGTGTAGCGTAGTTCCCGATGTAGTCGGAGAGAGCGCGGACGGCGTCCCTGACGATTGCGCCGCGTTCGGCGTCGAAGTCCAAGTCGAACAGCGTCCGCGTGAGAATCCGAAGTGTCAGCGTCGACGTGGTCTCCCGGAGTTCGATGACGTCGCCGTCGGCCCACGTGTCGGCCAGCGCCGCCGTCTCTGTGACCATCTCGTCCGCGTACGACTGAATCTCCCGTGGCGTGAACGCGGATTGGAGCAGTTGCCGCTGGCGCCGCCAGCGCTCGCCCTCGGTGAACACGACGCCCTCGGGAGCGATAAGCTCCCCGAACGCCTGTTGGAACCCACCCTTTTCGAACGCGTCGTTCTCGGCGACGAGGACCCGCTCGACGACGTCCGGGTCACCGACGGCGACGAACTGTCTACCGAACGCGGTGTAGCTGACGACATCGCCGTACTCGATTGCGGTGTTCATGAATCCCCACGGGTCCCGGAGGAGCGCGACCGTCGATCCCACCAGCGGGAGCCCACTGGGCCCGGGCGGCAACGAGTCCGTTCCATCTGTCCGTGTGTCTGTCATCACTCGACAGTTCAGCCCCGGCACCCGTGGGTGCTTGCCTGAAAGAATTAACTTCTTTAAGTCAAGCTGTGAAGTCCCTGTGTGCAATCGACGGACTTGACGCTCACACTTCCCGAGTGGATGCAGCTTCCAGTGCCCGAATATGCCGACCCGGACGCCGTCCGCCGGGAGGAGGTCATCTCGTGGGATATCTACCCCGACGCTGGCGTCGTCGGGTTCCTATCGATCGTCCTGGGCGACATCGACACCGCCCGCCAGTCTGCCGAGGATATCGACCCGGTTGAGTCGGTATCACTGACACCGATCGACGAGGACAGCTACTACGCGTACGTCGAGATGAGTCTGCGGGAGGCCGACGCGACGCTGATGGCGACGTTCGCCGACCGCCGACTGGTGGTTGTCCCGCCGGTGGTCTACACCGACCGCGAGACGGTCCACGTGACCGTACTCGGTGCAGATGAGGCCCTGTCGGGACTGCTCGACCGGGTCCCCGACGACGTGGGCGTGACCGTCGAGCGGGTCAGCGACCACCGGCGCCGCCCGGGAACGCTCGCGAGTCGACTGACCGACCGTCAGTACGAGGCCACCAAGGTCGCCCGAGCGGTCGGCTACTTCGAGGTGCCCAGAGAGGGGACACTCGCGACAGTCGCCGACCGACTGGGCTGTTCGGAGAGTGCGGCCTCGAAACTGCTCCGGAACGCACAGGCGGAACTGGTCGACGGTGCGCTGGGGGACCGACCCGAGTCGACGTAGCGACGTGGTCCCACCACACCGCCGCGTGGAGCCAGCCCGGCGTGGCTCTCGGCAGTCGCCGTGAGTACGTTATCGGTCGGTCTCAGCAGTAACACACATCCCTCACCACGACAAGTGACCGGTATGCCCAGAGAAATAACGGGCGAGGTCATCCACGTCGTCGGGCCCGACGAGCAGGCCGACTACGAACTCGACGGGACGGTCGCGGAGTTGGCCGAGTCGCGCTATCTCCTCGTCTGTCGGGAGGGTGGGAAGCCCTCTTTCTTCGAGCGGATTATCGCCTTTTTCAAACGGGACCCGATCGAGCCCGTGACACTCGTCGCGGACGCCGACATCGAGGAAGGGACCGAAATCACGGCGACGGTCGAGTTCACGACTGTCGACAGCGTCTAC
>NZ_JAQCNH010000128.1 GCF_028275115.1 Halorientalis sp.
GGGAAGACGAGATAGACGCCGAATCGGATCTGCGTGAACGAGGCTGACAGGATAAACGCGAACCAGACGACAAGAAGGAACCGCTCCGCGCTCGCATCTCTACCGAAGAACTGGTTGAACAATACGAGCACGCTCCCGATGACAGCGGCAAAGAGCGCGAGCCCGTGATACTGGTAGAGGCGACGGGGGTTTCGCAACGGCGTCGCCTCTCCGACTGAGGTTTGTGTTGCGGCCGGACTTTGAGTGAACCCGACGACACGGAGAATCTGGCCGATTAAGTAATTGAAAACGTCAGGAAAGAGGACCGCCGTCAGTATCGTCGCCGTGGTCAGAATACCGATGATGGCGGTCGGATAGAGGGTCCGGTCGTACTCGTTGGCCTCAACGAAGCGTGCGAGCCAAGCCATGAACACACAGCCACCTGCGACAGCGGCCGCCAATAGGACTTGCAACAGCGTGTGGTCCGTCGCCGCGATGGCAAGACTCTGGGTGACTGCGAGCTGTAAGACGGCTACTGTTCCCATACTCACAGCACCGACGATAGCGGCGTGTTCTGGGCTTTTCCCCCGGACAAATTCGATATTAAGCCATAGCAGAAAGAATGTTCCGACGATACCGAGGAGGAGTACGGCGGGCGGCCACGTCCACAGATACAGCGAGATTGCGATGCCCGCGAGCATCGAGTAGCCAACTGTGGCCCTGAGCCCGGGGATGTCACGGTCGAGGAACTGCTCGTAGACGGGTTTGTCACGCTCGGCGACTGAAAGCGCAACCATCATTCCGAGGATCGAGGTAACCTGCAGCAGTCCCTCGGCGACCTGGTGGTCGTAGACACCGACGAGGCTCCGCTGGAGAAACGTCCCAGCCGAGAGAGCAAGAATCACGGCCGCAGTCACACCACCGATGCGGCCGGCCAGTCGCCGGCCGATGTAGTAGGTTGGTATCGCTGCGAGCGCACCCATGACGGGCGGGGCGAAGAGTGCGACCAGCGCGACCGTGTGGGCGCTGGGGTCGCCTAGGCCGATTATGATGGCTATCGTCCCGAACACCTGGTCCATCAGCGTACCGAACTGCCCGGTCCGGTTACCGATTGGGAAGTAGGTCCACGGGTCGAACGGCATCGTCGCCGGCCAGTTGCGGACGACGTACATCGTTGAGCGGTAGTGGTACCACGGGTCAGTCCCGGTGAACAGAACCTCACCGTCAACGATGTATCTCGAATAGTTCCGGGCCCGATTCCAAAGCATGAACCCGAGCACGAGGAGGAGGGCTGGTACATGATACCATGCTTTGACCCTGTCCAGCGTGGACTCTGGTTCGGGGTTTTCCGCGGATGTCCCCCGTGAGTGACTCATTGGTCTGAGACACTGCCAAGGCGCGCATAAGCCTTTTGACCTCGCCTCGTTGCGGGGCCGCGCGAGATGGAAACGCATAACCGGGCCGGTGTCTCAAACCTCGATCATGCGTGTCTCGGTCGTCATCTGCAAGCATACGCTGGAGCGATACGACGACTGCTGCGAGGCGGCCGAGAGTGTCCTGGGACAGTCCCACGACAACGTTGAACTAGTGCTGGTCTCGGACGGAGATCAGGAGCTGTACGAGCAGTTCGAGGCCGACTTCGGTGACCACGACGACGTAGTCTGTACCCAGACCGACGATAACGTTGGCCTCGCGGCGGCCCGAAACGCGGGGACAGCCGTCGCAAACGGTGACGTATTCGCCTTCCTCGACGACGACGCCCTCGCCGACAAGGACTGGCTCGCGGAGCTTGTCTCGGTGTACGAGGAGCGGGATG
The DNA here is from genome assembly GCF_028275115.1 of Halorientalis sp. Classification (GTDB taxonomy): domain Archaea; phylum Halobacteriota; class Halobacteria; order Halobacteriales; family Haloarculaceae; genus Halorientalis. The sequence continues at coordinate 1,796 of NZ_JAQCNH010000128.1, forward strand.
TTCCCGCCGCAGGCGGTCGAATGGTCCCGTACTGGGTTGCCGGCAAGCCCGCCTTCCTCCCACCGGAGTTCTACTGGCTCGTCGGCGTCACACACGAGGGCTTTGGACCGAACGGTGATCCCGACGAGGCCGGTGAGGTCAGGAACACGTTCGGCTCGAATATATCCTTTCGACGCGAGGTATACGAGGCACTGGGCGGGTTCGACCCCGAAATCGGTGGTCGAACGGGCGAGAAGAACCTCCAAGCCGAGGAGCCGGAACTGTGTGCCCGGATGCAAAGCGAGTTCGGCTACGGCGTCCACTACACGCCCGACGCGCGTGTCGCTCACAAGGTGTTTGACTACCGGACCGACCCGGGCTGGCTCGTCGACCGGGCGTTCTGGCAGGGGTACTCGAAACGGGGCATGGAGGTGCTCGTGCCCGAGTCGACCGGCGAAGAGTCCGACTTCCTCCGGCAGTTGCTGCTGGATTCGGTCCCCGACCGCATCGGTGGGCTGGTCAGGTCGCCCTCCGTTGTCGCTGCCGTCCAGCTCGTCGCCCTGTTCGTCCTGACCGGCTTTGTCGGCGCTGGCTACCTCTATGGAACCACGGTGTGGGGGTAAGATGACTGACGCCAGTCTCCCGGACGTCTGTGTCGTGACTCATCCCCTCGCCGCCGCCGGCGAGAACGCTACCCGTAGCCTCCTGGATATCCTCGCGGCGATTACGGGCGTGGCGCTCGTGACGGCTGACCTGCCGGCCGACTCGGAGATACACGAGCGCCGCGAGGTCGTCGAGCTTACTCGAAAGGGTGCCGGCGATTCCGTCCTGGTCGCGGCCGCCAGGTTCCTTCTGAACCAGCTCCGGATGTGCCGCGTGCTGGCCGACCGCGACGAAGTGGTCGTGCTGTTCTACGGCGCCACCTCGTACCTGCTGCCCATCGTCGCCGCCAGGCTGCTTGGCAAGACGGTGCTCGTCGAGCCACGGGGCGACGTGCCGCTGACACTGCGGCTCAACTGGGAGCAGCGACTGCCGGCGCCGCTGGCTCGCGGGCTCGCCGGCCTGGTTCGCGCGCTTGAACGAGCCGGATTCGCCGTCGCAGACGGCGTCGTCACGTACACGCCCGCGATGGCACGGCAGCTCGGCCTCCACCCGGAGGCGCCGGACGTGTATCCGACCGGTGCCCGCTACGTCCGCACCGACGAGTTCCGTATCCAGCGCCCCTACGAGGAGCGCGACCGCGTCGTCGGCTTCCTCGGCCGGCTCGACGAGGAGAAGGGTATCCGGGAGCTGGCCGCGGTCGCCAGGGAGCTCCCCGACAATGTCACCTTCCGGTTCATCGGTGACGGGGACTTACGCGAGTGGCTCGAAGCCGAACTGGACGCGGAGATAGCAAGCGGCCAAGTCGAACTGACCGGCTGGGTCGACCACGACGATGTCCCCAAGCAGTTGAACGATCTCGCACTGCTCGTGTTGCCCTCCCAGCCGACCGAGGGGCTCCCGACGACCATACTCGAATCGCTGGCCTGTGGGACGCCGGTGCTTGCCTCGCCCGTCTCGGGCGTTCCGGACGTGGTCAGAGACGGCGAAACGGGGTTTCGAATCGACTCGCGGGCGTCGTCCGAGCTGGGCGCACAGATCGCGGAAATCATAGACGAGGCGGCGCTGGACGACATCAGCGTGAACGGACGGTCGCTCGTCGAGACCGACTACTCCTTCGAGGCGGCCGTGGCACGGTACCGGGCGATTCTCCGCGAATCGGGCCGCTAAGGCCCTATCTCAACATCAGACAATATTTGGGTCGCGTCGCAAAGTCGTTTAGAAGGCTCTTGCATAACTCAGCGAAACACGTTCACCGCAAAGCAGTCAATGAGTCCGCTCAACGGTACTCCGGCGAGGTTTAGCGTCCGTACGAACCCGTAGGTTCGGACGGACTGCTCTAATCCTGGCTTCGAGAGGCCGCGGAACTTCT
>NZ_JAQCNH010000130.1 GCF_028275115.1 Halorientalis sp.
GAGACGACGAACGCCCAGAACCTCGACCCCGAGGCGACAGTTAGCGCTGCGGACGTGGCAGACGGAATCGTCTACGCGGCCGACCAGGAGGGGGCGACGGCAGTGGCAGAACTCGACCTCTACCGACGGGACATTCACGAGCGGTTTTAGCTCGTCTAGAGACGTGATTCCTGCAAGTGCTGTCGTTGACACAGGAAGCCCCACCCTCAAGGAGGCGGCGTCAGCCGCCGAGTAGGGTGGGGTAGTTCACATCGTCGAGTGTTTCCGATGTTGTGGATGTACAGCGCGTCGTAGAAACAGAAAGTCCCACCCGCAGGAAGCGAACGGCGAGAGTCGTGAGCGAGTAGGGTGGGGTCGTCCACCGGAGCCGACGGGACAGGTTGTTCGAGAGTACGAACAGTACGGCGACAGCGAGGCCGGCGTGGCCTGCGACGGTGCGCCGCGGCGGACGGTCTCGTGACTCAGCTCACTGTGAGGTCCTCGGCGACCCGGTCCAGCGTCTCCAGCCCCGTGACCTCGCCCGGTCGGTCGGCGACCCGCTGGACGTCGAGACCCGGGAGCCGGTCGCGAAGGCCGTCGATGGCGTCCTCCTGGACGGCTCTGTTCGCTCGGCAGCGCTCGCAGTCGCCGGGGTCCTCGATGAACTTGTTGACGACGAGTTCGCCGACGGGAACCTCGAATCCGCGTAACTGTTCGACGAGACGGACGGACTCTTCGACGGCCATCGTCTCCGGGATGGTGACGACGTGAAAGGTCGTTATTTCGGAGTCACGGAGGACGCTCTCGACACGGTCCATGCGCTCGCGCATCTCGACGATGGCGGTCGGGTCGTCGGTGTGACGGCTCGCCAGCAGGCCCAACATCAGTGTTTTTTGCACGTTGGCCTTCTGCTGGACCTGCTCGTGGACCTCCGCTGCTGTCGAGAGCGCGTCGGCCATGATGCCGGGCAAATCGAGCAACCGGTGTGTGTGCCCGGTCGGTGCGGTGTCGAAGACGACGTAGTCGTAGTCGTCGGTGTCGACGTACCTCGCCAGTCCGTCAAGTGCGGCGAGTTCGTCACTGCCGGGCACGACGCCGGAACTGAACAGGTCGGCGGCGTTGCCGATGCCGTCCGCCTGGCTCTCGAAGTCGACACCGGCTTCCTCGAGAACGTCCTCCATCGTCTCGAACAGCTCCTGGTACCGGTCCAGCCCGTCGTTCGGGTCGACCTCGACGCCGAACAGTCGCTTCCTGATCCCGGTCGGTTCGCCTCCGATTTCGGCCCCGACGGAGTCCGACAGCGAGTGCGCCGGGTCCGTCGAGACGACGAGGGTCTCGTGACCGCTACGGGCGAGCGACAGCCCGGACGCCGCTGCTACGGTCGTTTTGCCCACGCCGCCTTTCCCACCGAAGAGAACGAACTCAGTCACACGCGCTAGTTGAGGCCTCGCCGAACTTAATTCCGTCCGAGGCGGCAACGGGCAGAACCCCTCGCTCGAGTCGACGGGGCCGTCAGCGCGCCACCAGTGCGGCCGCGACGACCAGTGTGCCAACACCGACCAAGCCGGCGACGGGGTAGACCGGAGCGGTCGCGACTGCGGTGCCGAGTGTTCCGACGACGCCCAGCACGAGCGTGTACCCGACGAGAGCGACGGCGGACAGCAGCGTCCCACGGTCGTTCCCGTCGGCAATCGCCACGCCGAGAGAGACCGCCGGCGGGACGAACGGGTAGAGCGCCCGCTGAAAAATCCCTGTCTGCCCGGCCCCCAGCAGTAGTTCGCTGTCGAGGAGGATACCGACCACGACGAGGAATCCGACTGTGTTGATACTCGTCAGCCACGCTCGCTCGTAACGGGTTTGCTCACGCGTCAGTCGCGCCCGAACCCGCTCGACGACCGACATATCACTTCGTTGGTTCCCCACGAACTTAGCAAGAACGGCCCACTCTCCGGAGACTGAGCGAGACATGCAGTTCTTTGGGAACTGAGCGAAACCACTGTGTCACTGTCTGACGACGTCTGTACCCGCGAAACACACCGGACGCTGTCTCACGCCAGTGCACCAGAGCGGGAACCGAGCCCGAACCCGAATCCGAACCCGAGACAGTGACACTCGCGACACTGTGACCGGACCCGGATGGACGGTCTCAGACCAGGACCACGACGGCGACGAGAATACAGATGGCAACCGTGGCGATGTCGGAGATGACCACCTCACGTGTCGTGGTCGCGGCGAGGAACTCGCCTGCGGTACGCGCTTGTGTCGGTCTGCGAGCGATGGCGAGGTCGCCCCCCGAAGGCGCGGCCCAGTACGAACATAAAAAAAACGCACCGATGGCCACCGGGCCCGTAGGCGGGACGGTCAGTCGGAGCAGCGCTGCGAGGCCGACGAACAGCGGGATAGGCGCGAGGGCGGTCGCTCTGATGACCCAGAGCGGTGTCGACGGATCGAGGTCGGCGTTGAACCGACCCAGTGGTTGCTGACTCCCCTCCCAATCCGGGAGCAGCGTGATGTTCGCCGGGAGACCCGTGAGCACGGCGGGAACTGCGTGCCCGAGCTCGTGTGGCAAGACAAACGGTGCGACGGCGAGTTTCAGAAGTCGCGAGCGCATCATGTGGATGAAGCGGGCCAGTGGGCTCGGAGGGATTCGAACCCTCTATCTCGGGATTAAAAGTCCCACGCCTGTGCCGCATAGGCCCCGAGCCCGCATCTACAACAAGGGCTGGACGATTATATCTCCTGCGGACGCCGGAACCGTGAGCTCGGTCGGCCCCGGTGTCCCGACCCGACGACGAGGGCCGGGACGTTGAGCGACAGACAGAGTCGACGGGCGGCCGGTCACGCTCGCTCGAACCGGCCCGGTCGCTGTGCCTGGGCTCGCTCGCCGGTTCCGCGGAACATATACTCGCGGACCGGCTATTCGTCTCGATGACCGATTCCGGGACCACATCGGTGGCGGACGAACGGGCCGGCGATATCGCTGTGGCCGACCTGCGACGGCCGGCGGGTGGACACTCCGGCGAGACGTTCCACGAGCTCTCGGTGCTCGACGACCCCGACCACCCGCTCGTCCCCGACCCCGACCACGCGTACATCGAGCGGGAGGTACGGAACGGCTGGACGGACGTCGAACTCGCCGCGCGGTTCCTCGCCGACGAGGACTACGCGCTGTTGCTGACCGGGGAGACGGGCGTCGGAAAAGACCGGCTGCTCGCACACCTCTCTGCCCGAACGAACCGTCCGCTCGTCCGCGTCAACTTCGGGTCGGGCACGACATACGCCGACCTCGTGGGCGAGTACGCACCGAACAGCGGCGCCGACGAGGACCGAATCGCCCGGGTCAGGCGGCTGGCCGACGAACACGATATCGGGCTCGGCGAGGCCGCCGAACTCGTCGGGGCCGAACACGCCTTCGAGTTCACACCCGGGATTCTGTATCGCGCCGTCGAGCAGGGCTGGACGTTCGTGGCCGACGAGCTGAACGCAGCCGGGCCGGCCGCGACGATGCCGCTTCACGGACTGACCGAGCGCAACGGGCAGCTGGCGGTCACCTCGACTTCGGAGGTACTCCAGCCACACCCCGAATTCCGCTTCGTCGCGACGATGAACCCGCCGCGGTACGCCGGCACGAGCCCGTTGAACGACGCCTTCCGGTCGCGGTTCTGGGAACTCGAACTCGACTACCTCTCGCCGACGGCCGAGCGCCGCCTGCTGTACGAGACGACCGCACTACAACGTGGGGTCGAGCACGACGAACGAGTCGCCGAGCGACTGACCGAACTGGCCGCGAGTCTCCGTGCGAGCTATCGGGACCGGGACCTGGCTACGCCGACGTCCCACCGGACGGTTATCAAGATCGGACGACTCGTCTCGGAGTTCGACATGGCGCCGATAGCGGCCGCGAAACAGGTGTTCGAGGCGCGAGCGACCGCCGAGGACCGCAACGCCGTCTCGAAAGCGATCGAGTCCACGCGGTGGGAGTGATGCGACTAACCCCATCGACATCGCTCCAGTCGGTTCGCGAGCGGCTCGGTGTCGGTGACGCCGAGACGCTCCGTGAGTCCGAGAAACGGCGGCGCTACCTGCAGACGTTCGCGCGGCTCCTGTCGTCGACGCGGCCGTCGGTCAGGTTCGCCGACGACCTGCGGACAGCGACGACCGACTACGACGGCTCGGACCCCGAAATTACGGTGACAACCAGAGCGTTCGACCAGCCCGTGACCGACTTCCGTCGGCGGGTGTTCGACCTCGTCGTCCAGGAGGCGCTGGTCGTTCACGAGGTCGGCCACCTCCACTACACCGACAACGACAGCTTCCGCACGTTGCTCGCCCGAGCCGACCCGGAGCGCCGCCGGCTGTTCTCTCGACTCTGGAACACACTCGAAGACGGAGCCATCGAGCGACAGCTCCGTCACCGGTACGCGGTGGCACCCGAACTGGAGGTGCTGAACGCCAACTTGTTCCAGGCGGGCTCGCTCGCTCGCGAGTCCCCTGCGGTCGAGGAACGGCGCTTCAGTCTGTTCCAGGCTGTCATCACCGGCCTGGCCGACATGGCGATCTACGACAGCGGCCGATTCCGACGGCTCCGTGCGGACGACGCCACGCTCCGGATGGCGTCGCTCCGGGACCAGCGAGTCCTCGGGGAGTTCCGCCCGACGATGCGCGAAACGGTCGAGACGGTCCTGACCGAGCCGGATCCGGCCGCCCGTAACGAGCACATCTGGTCGTTCTGGCAGGCACTCGTCGACGTGCTGGAAACCTCGACCGTGTCCGGTGCCGAAGCGAGCGAACTGGCGAGACTGCTCGACGCCGACGGCACCGTCCGGACCGACCAAGGCGACCCGCGAGTGACCAGACGGACGACCGACGCGACCGTCCTCCCCGAGACCGGGGCCGGCGCGCCACTCCCCGGCAAGCCCGACGACACGGGCGGCGAATTCGGCCCGGATACCCGAACGGCGCGTGACCTCGCCCGCGACACCGTCGCCGAGGAGGTCGACCGACAACTCGAGAGCGTGCTCGGAAGCGACGGGCACGACCCGACCACACGCGAGACGGCCGAAACCGGCGACGAGCCCGGAGCGTCCGACACGTCGCAGTCGGGGGCGGGTACAGACGACACCTCTTCCGGAGCCAGTGAGGCCGGGACCGACCGGACAGACCACGACGGGCCGGCGACCGACGGGTTGCTCGACGCCCAGTCACACCCCGGTGCCGGCCAGCTACCCGGTGAACGACGAGGCGAGGAGGCGACCGCCGCCGGGGGAGTCGGGTCCGAGTCCGAGTCCGAGTCCGAACCACCCGCCCCGGAGGAACGGGCGACGTCGTCGGGTCCGAGTGGGACCGACACCACCGGAGCCGAGGGTGACGCGACCGCGGCAGCGTGGCGTCGGCGGTACACGTCCGAACTGGCGGCGGAGACGAGCGAACTCGACAGTGCCGAGGCACGGCTCGACGAACTCGAGTCGTACGTCCACGCACTCGACGCGATGGGTGACGACGCGGCCCTGCAGGTCGTAACTGAAGCCGCAGACGGTGGGACCGCCACCGCGGACCGTTGGTCGGCCGTCCGTCGTGACGCCAAACTCCTCGCCGAACGGTTTCGCAGTCGACTGCGGGAACAGCGGCGCGACGCAGAGCGGTCGCGACGACGGCGGGGGTCGCTCGACCGCTCGCGGCTGATCGCCGCGTCTCGCGGCCGGCCGGACGTGTTCACACAGACCGAGGAGAGCGAGGACAGAGCGTACACCTGCGTCGTCGTGCTGGACCGGTCGGGGTCGATGAACGACGGAGCCGTCACCGCCGCCGAGCGGGGCGCGACGTCGGCTGCTGTCGCGCTCGAAGCGGTTGGCGTCGACGTGACAGTGCTCGACCTCCATGACTCGACGGTACGACTCGTGAAGACGACCGCAGAAGCGACCCGCGAGGCGCGGCGCCGCGTGCTGACGGGGAACGCGGGCGGGGGAACGCCGCTCGCGCAGGCCCTGTCGCTCGCCCGGACCCGGTTCGAGGACGCGGAGAACCCGTTCGTCCTCGTCGTGACCGACGGCCTACCGGACGACGAGGCCGCCTACACCACACAACTCGACGCCAGCACCTTCCCCGTGCTCGGGGTGTACCTCAGAGACCCCGACCGGCCGGACGGCCGGTCGGTCGAGGCGGACCGGTCGTACTTCCACCAGCTGGCCGTCGTCGAAGATTGGGGAACTATCGACCAGCGACTCCAGGGACTGGCCGGGCGCGTGCTGTTTTGAGGCCGCCGCCGGTCCCGGAGCGAAAGTGGAATAGGACCTCCAGACCCCAGTATTAACGTGAGCAACAGCCGCGGTCAGGCACACTGCCCGGAGTGTGCGGTCATCGAACCCGCCGGCGGGTTCGACAGGAACGACCCCGTCGGGACGAACACCGTCGCCCGGTTTCGCTGTCTCGACTGCGGGGCGACGTTCGCCTGGCGGTGTTTCCCAACCGAGCCCGAGTGTCCCCACGGCCCGTTCCAGTTCGTCGGTGAGCGGTTCGTGTTCTACTTCGGGCAGGGGACACGCCCCGAAGCCTCACGCTCGCCGCTGTCCGACCAGAGCGAGGAGAACGTGACCACGGACGGCGACGGCCACGACACGTACCGGGCAGACCTCGACATCGCGTCCTACCAGGCACTCAGGGAGTTCTTGGCCGCGACCAGCGACGCACTCGTCGACGCCGACGAGGCCGCGACGATTCAGTCGAAACTCGAGTCGGCCGGCGGAGACATCGACTGGCCCTGTGAAATCGTGTTCCAGTTCGACGCCGAGGAGTGGGCCGCCTACAGCGCGGCGCACCCGGACGAGGCGACAGTGTTAGAGCCCCACCTCGCCGTCGTACCCAGCTAATGTCCCGTGTCCGCGGGCCTCACCCCGCCTCGACCGTGGTGAGCCGCCCGTCCGCGTCGGAGACGCGACGCTCGAACTCCTCGACCGCCGACCGACTGACCTCGACACGGAGGTACATCGCTTGTTCGTACGCCACCTCGTGGACGACCCCCTCGTCGTGGAGTGCCGAGACGAGGGCGTGGGCCGCGTCCGTGTACGGCAGTTCCAGTGCGAGTTCCACCGTCTCGAACACCGCACCGAGGGCGGCCCGAGCGGCATCGGCCGTCGCGGTACCGACCGCGCGACAGTCGGCGTCGAATCGGTCTGTGATCGCGTCGCACAGCGGTCCACGGTGCGGGCCGACGACGAGCACGCAGTCGGCCTCGGCCAGTGCCGCGAGGAGGCCGGGGACCGCCTCGGTCAGCCACTCCGGCAACCCGTCCGTCCCCGGTACGCCGGGGGTGTCGGTCACCGCGAGTTCGTGTGGTCCGACCGTCGCCGCCGCTGTCGCCGGTTGTGCCGGGCGACCCGGCTCCTGGCTGACCGCCTCGCCGGTCAGTTCGCCCCACAACTGCGAGCGCTCCGCGGCCACCCGCCCGACCAGAACCACGTTTCCGTCGACCTGGCCGTACCGCGTCCGAACCCGGTCCCGGGCGGCCGCCCGTCGGCGGTCGAGTTCCGCACGGAGCGACTGACACTGTCGGTCCAACTCGGCGTGTCGGCCGTCCTCTCCCGTCGGACCGCTCGTACTCTCGGTTCGCTGTGCTGTGGCTGCGTCCCGTCGCGCGATGCGGGACTGCCGGAGCGACGCCCGTGCCGCCGCGACCGGGTTCGCCTCGCCCAGCCACTCCCACACTGCCCCCCGCCTGTCCAGTATCCTCGCCGATTCCAGCCGTGAACCGAGGTCGACGGCCTGGCCCGGGTGGAGCAGTCCGTCCACGACCAGAGTCGGCCCGTCGTCTCCGCCGAGGTACCGGGTCGCGAGTTCCGTGACGGTCGCCGGCGAGAGGTAGTACTCGGCGTCTTCCGGCCGGTCAGTCACGTGCGTCGAGACCGGCCTGCCGACCTGCGCCGCAACGATGTCCACCAAGCCGTGTGTGGGCTGGCCCGACTGGCTCACCACGATTGCCGGAGACGACATGTCGAAACCTATCCGAACATAGACGCCCTGCGGTCCTGTCTCTTTCGGCAACGTTCCGCCAGCGTCCCCCTGGCCGCGGGACCCACTCCGTCCCGACAGTCCCCAGGGGTAGTTCGAGCATGTCGGTCGCAGCCGCGTCGCTGGTTCCGACCGGGCGCTACCGGAGTCCGGTCGCTGCGGCGCCCGCACCTTCGGAAGAAGTCGAATACGTGCGGGCCCCTGAGATGAACTACGATGTCGACATCGGTGCAGCGCCGTCGTCGGTCCGACCTGGCCCGCGTTCGGTCTCGGTGGGGAGCGACGACCGGCACGAGGCATGTGTCGGCGGAGCGAGAGAACCATGTCAGGAACCACACGTGAGGACACACGCGACAGCGAAGACGACCTACTGGTCGAGGTTGTAGAGAAAGCCAGCGTCGGCGTCGTGGCCTTCGGTGTCGAACGGGCGCTGCTCGTCGCGTTCTCGTTCGTCGTGACGGCGCTGTCCGGGGCCGTCGTGTACGGCTACCTCTCGGTGTTCGTCCGGGGCGAGACGATTGTGAAGAACCTCGTTGCAGGGATCGGTGACGGGTATTCACGGACGATGGCGCGGGCCGACCCGTCGGCTCGGAAATCCGTCGTGACGGCCGGACTCGTCGGTATTTTTGTGACGTGGGCGGTGCTCGCCGGGGCCATCGTCTGGTTTCGCGACCCTTTGATACAGCTGACGCTCCTGGAACCGCGCCATCGGTCGACGCTGCTCCTCTATGCGCTTGGACTGCTCCCGTTCGTGCTGTTACGGAACGCCCGGGACGTGTTTCGGGCGGTTCGAGCGATTCGGACTGCGACGCTCGTCTCACACGTGTTCCGGCCAGCGGCCCTCCTGCTGGGGGCGCTCGTCGGCACTCTCGTTCTCGCTGCCGACGACGCGGTGGCGACACTCTGGACGAGTGTCGTCGGAGCGACTTTCGTTGGCGGGACGGTCGCCACGGTGCTGGTCGTCCGCCGAACCGGAGTCACGCTGGCTCGTCACCGTGCTTTGCTCGGTGCATTCTTCAGGTACGTCGTCACCGCGAGTGGTGTCGCGATACTCGAACTCGTCCAGCGTCGGGCCGTGTTCGTCGTCATGGCGGTCGTGCTCGGCCCCGTCGAAGCGGGGCTGTTCAGCCTCTCTGTCGTGTTCGGCCAACTCGTCCGCTGGCCGCTGAGCGGCGTCAACACCATCCTCCCGCCAATCGCGGCGCGGCTGTACGACGCTGGGCGAGCATCGAGCCTCGAGGGGCTGTATCAGCGGACAGCCAGACTCGCGACCGTCGCCGCGACCCCTGTGGTCTTGCTGCTCGTCCCGTACCATCGCGAGCTACTGACACTGTTCTCACCGGCCTACGCCGACGCGGCGGTCGTTCTGTTGCTCGTCGTGATCGGACAGTACCTCGCTACGACCTTCGGGAGCGTCGGACTCGTGTTGCTGATGACCGACAACGAACGGGCGAGTCTCGCCCTCCAGGTGCTCAACGCCGCCGTCGCGCTCCCGACCATACTCGTCCTCACCGTTCGCTTTGGAGTCGTCGGTCTCGGTGTCTCGTATCTCGTCGCCGTCCTGTTCAACAACGCGACGGAGTGTTGTCTGCTGTACGTCCGTGAAGGATTCGTCCCATTTACGCGCACGGAACTCCTCTCGGTCGGAGTCGGGTTTACTGGCCTCGCCGTCGCCGCCGTGGCGACCACCCGTCTCGCCACGCTCCCCGGACTCGTCGTCACCGGTGCCGTCGTGATCGGGTACCTCTGGGTGATCTGGACCGCCATCCTGAGCGACGCCGACAAGGCAGTCATCACCGCCGCCCTCGGGAGCGTCGTTTCGTCGAGTCGGTCACCGTGACCGGTCCCGTGGTCGCGGTTGGGGTGTCACTGAGCCACTGCGACGTGCGTCCGGACCCGGACGTCTGAGGGTTCCGAACCCCCCGGCGGCGTTCGTGTCGACCACTCCCGAGCGAGGTGCCGACACGCCACACCGAGATTCGACCCGGTGTCGTCCGACCGGCAACGCTCTCGACGGCCTATGCTCCGGCTCTGGACGCGCGCCGACCGGAAACCGCGACGGTTTATTCCGACGAGTCGTTGTGTAGGTATGGAACTGAACGACGACGCGCGACGCGTGCTGCAGGTCATCGCTCACGGGCGCTCGAACCGCCACCACATCCGTCAACAGAGTGCGCTCGCGGAGGCGGACGCCACCGATATCCTGGCGACTCTGATCGACGCGGGACTGGTGACCGAGGTGGATCGCGGTCTCTTCGCGATAACCTCGGACGGGCTTGACGAACTCGACCGCGAGTACCCTGCGGAAGCCGGGTTTCTGCGGGAGACGTCCGTCATCCACGACGCGCCGACGATCAAGACCCTCAGACTGCGCGGCGACCGCGGCCTCGTAGAAGTCCAGGTCGACGAGCAGTCCGTACTGAAGATGGCCGGCGCGCTCGGAACCGTGCTGGCGGACACTCACAGCACCCACGACGCCGTCGCTGCACTCGAAGAACTGCTCGACTCCGACGCGGGCGAGGAGACGGCAGACGGGGTGTAACGACCGTCTTCTCTCGCGCCAGCCCGCGCCGACAGCATCCCCGACGTGTACGTGTGTTTTCGGTTGCAGCTCACTCGAACCGCTGGATGCTCGTCTGTGCGTCTGACGCGTCGTCGTCGCCGTCGTGGTCGGCCCCGCTGCCGTCGTCTGCAGGGTCGTCGGGGACCGCGGTCTCGTCGTCCGGTGCGGGTTCTCCGGCGCTCGCTCCGACGCCGGTCGGCATCGGTGACTGTGTATCGTCGCTGGTCGATGGGCCCTCGGCGACGGCCGCGTCGGCCGCGTCCGCGTCACCCTGTCCCGTCACCGAACGGTCCCCGCCGGTGTCCTCGTCTCCGCCGTCGTCGATTTCGCCGAGCGAGAGCTGCGTTCCGTCTTCGGCCTCGTCCCGACCGTACTCGTCGGCGATGGCCTGTGCGGCCTCGTATCCGCCGGAGAACGACGCCCGTTTGGCAATCTCCGGACGCCGGAGCTCGCGTGCGGCGTCGGAACGGCGCCGTTCGTGCCGGGTCCAGAACGCTTGGCGACGCGTCTCGAAATCGACGACGGGGCTCGGGTAGTCCGCACCGATCGTCACACCACACTCCTGTTGGATGGCCAGTGGTGTCCGCTCTGGCCGGGCGAGGAACTGGCTCGGCAGCGGCTGGAGTTCGGGAACCCACCGCGTGATCCATACGCCGTCGGCGTCGTGGTCGCGGACCTGCTTCCGCGGGTTGTACACCCGCTGTGACGGCTTCCCGATGAGGCCGGCCTGGCTCTGCCACTGTGTGTAGTTGACACCCACGTCGCTATCGATCAGGTGATGGTGGTACCAGTCGGCCCCGATCCACCACGGCTGGTGGAGAATGTGTGTAAAAAACGACGCACACATCGCCCGCATCCGGAAGTTCAGCCACCCGGTTCGCCGGAGACACCGCATCGCGGCGTCGACCATCGGGAACCCCGTCTCGCCGTTTTTCCAGGCGGCGACCAGTTCCGGGTCGTGACGGTCCTCGTTGCGCCCCTCGAAAACGGGATTGACCGCCCGCTCCGTCCACCCCGGCCAGTCCGACAACTTCTGGTTGTAATGCATGTTCCAAACCAGCCGGTCGGTGAACATGCCGCGACCGCGACAGGACGGTGCGTTGTCGAGCACGTGTTGGTACACCTGTCGAACCGAAAGAAGGCCGAAGTTGAGGTACGGTGAGAGCCCGCTCGTGCCTTCTCGGGCGTCCTGTGGCGCGGAGATGTTCGTCGGGTACGCGGGAACCTGGTCGACGAACTCGCGCAGGCGTCTGGTCGCTGCGCGATGTGTCCCAGACGGAACCCGAGTTTTCACCGGCGCGATGTCGAACTTCTCGTCGACTGCTGCCGGCGTAACGCCGGTTTCGATACTGAGTCGAGCGGTGTCGTGGTCGTCCCACGCCGGTGTGTGCTGTGACGCTGTGAGCCAGTCTTCGACGTGAGACTGCCAGTCGGCCCGCGGCCACTCCCGGTCGCGAACCAGACCGTCACCGGAGACGAAGGTGACAGCGTTGCCACAGGCTGCCCGGACGCGTTCGTCTCGGCGCTGGCCGTAGCGACTCGTCGGCGTCGCCATCGTCAGGACCGACCAACCGCGGTCGACGAACCGCGAGAGGATGTCGACGGGGTCACCGAAACCGACGGTCAGACCCGACCCGTCCGCCCGTCCGAGGCTCGCCTCGCGTCTGCCAGCATCGGTTTTACCGGCCGACGGGCCTGATTCCGCTGGTGTCGGCTCGGCGAGACCGGCGGCGGACTGTGTCGTCGTGCGGAGAACCGACCGCTTTGGCGCGGCCGCATACAGTCGGTTTAGACTCGCGACTGCCTCGTGGAGAAACCGGATACGAGCGTCACACGCCAGTCCGTCGCTGCTGTAGAACGCGGGGTCGAACACGAACAGCGGACAGACGGCGTCGCCCTCGGCGACCGCTCGTGACAGCGCCCGGTGGTCGGCGAGTCGGAGGTGTTTTCGATGCCAGACCACGTATCCGGTTCCCGACTCGACACCGTCGAGGTCCGCCGGTGCCGGGATGTCGGACGGGTGTGGCCGTGTCGTGTCGCCGAGGACATCGGCGACAGTACCGACGGTTGCGTCCTCGATTTCACGGTCGCTCTCGTCCGACATCGATACACCGTTACTACGTCCCTGAGGCGTTTAGTTCCGTCGTGAACCGCTCCAGGGGCACCCTCGGGGGCAGTCGGACTGCGCGTAGAGACGTGGCCGGGTCGCGTCCGCCACGCAGGACGTGTACACAGCGACGGGAGCCGGGTTCGCCCTGTCGGCGAAACGCTCGCTCTCGACACCGGCCGACGACGCAGTTCGCAGGCCGACGGCGTGGGCGTCCCCCGATCCGGCCAGCGACGGACTCGATACACGCTCGAACTTCGGCCTGTAACTGGCGTCGGTCGACTGTGTCCTCCGGAGATTGACCGCCAATCCGACGTCCCTCCCGTGGATTCGCGTCGGCCTGCCCGGAGCTGTCGTCCGGACCCGAGCCCTGACGGCCCAGAGGCTTTTGCTGTTGGTCCCGTAGCCACCGCTGATGGAGTACGAGGCCCTCGTCGACGTGTACGACCGCCTCGCGGCAACTGACTCGAACAACGAGAAACGGGACGCGCTCGCCGAGGTCTTCGCGGATGCCGGGGACATGCTCTCGCGGTTAGTTACGCTCGTCAGGGGGCGATTGTCGCCGGCGTACGACCGGACGGAACTGGGCGTCTCGTCGAGCCTTACCCTCTCGGCGATTCTCCGGGCGACCGGTGCCGCGGAGTCGGACGTCAGAGAGCGCTGGAAGGAAACCGGTGACCTCGGTGACGCGGCTGCCTGGGCGGTCGCCAACGGCGGTCAGCAGACGCTGTTCTCGGAACCGCTGACCGTCGAACGCGTCCACGACGAACTGCGAGAACTCGCGACGTACGAGGGAACGGGCAGTCAGGACCGGAAAGTCGACAGGCTCGCCGGACTCCTCGCAGACGCGGATTCGGACGGAGCCCGCTACGTCGTCCGGACCGCGCTGGGTCACATGCGCGTCGGTATCGGTGAAGGCACCATTCGGGACGCTATCGCGGTCGCGTTTCTCGATGGTTCCTCGGCGTCCATCACCGCCGTCGAGCGTGCCTTCCAGGTGACCACCGATTACCGCGTCGTCGCCGAGACCGCACGGGACGAGGGGCGTGCCGGTCTCGACGCGCTCGACGTCCAGTTGTTCCGGCCGGTCAAGGCGATGCTCGCGGAGAAGACGGACGCACTCGAAGACGGGGTGCGCGACGCACAGAGCGACGGTCGGGCGCTCTGTGAGTACAAATACGACGGCATCCGGATCCAAATCCACGTCGACGGGGACGATATCCGGCTGTTCACCCGTCGACTCGAGGACGTCACCGAGCAGTTCCCCGACGTGGTCCGGGCGCTTCGTGCTGGTGTCGCCGTCGAGCGGGCCGTCCTCGACGGTGAACTCGTGGGGTACACCCCGGAGACGGTCTCGTCCGACCAGCGAACCCCGGCCGTCTTCCAGGAGTTCTCCCGTCGAATCAAACGCGAGTCGGACGTCGAGACACTGGCACGGAATATACCCGCCGTTGTTCACCTCTTCGACTGTCTGGCACTCGACAGAACCCTGCTCGACGAACCGCTCGGGACCCGTCTGGATGCACTCGAGTCGGCGTTCGAGACGGTCACACCGGCACCGGACGAACCGCGGGCGGGCTTGGAGCGGACCCGGTTGCGGTGGACATCGACCGACGATCTGGAGTCCGCAGAGGCGCTGTACCGCGAGGCGCTGGATGCCGGCCACGAAGGGATAGTGATCAAGAACCCGGATGCCGCCTATCAGCCGGGTCGCCGCGTCGGACGGCTCCTGAAACTCAAGCCGACGATGGAACCGCTGGACCTCGTCGTCTCGCGCGCGAAGTACAGCGAGGGGCGCCGCTCCGAGCAGCTCGGCCGGCTCTACCTCGCCTGTTACGACCCCGAACACGACACGTTCCGCGAGGTCGGTCGACTCTCGACCGGCTACACCGACGAGGAACTCCGGACGCTGACAGACCGCCTCGAACCGCTCGTCACGGCCCGCGAGGGACGAGACGTCGAGCTAGAGTACGAACTGGTGCTCGAAGTTGAGTACGAGGAGATTCAGGCCTCGACGGAGTACGGTTCGGGTTACGCGCTTCGATTCCCGCGGTTCCTCGGCTTCCGGGACGACCTCGCTCCGGTGGACGCCGACACCCTGGACCGCGTCACCGCGCTCTACGACGGCCAGTGAGGTGGCGGTTGGCACGGGCACGGGCGCAAGTCCCTTGCCACATCGGCACGTAGCGACGAGCGTGACTGTCAGGTACAGAGACGGCATCGAACTGACGCTCTCGGACGGGACACGCGTCGTCTGTGACGCCGACGACCTCGACGGCGACGTGAACGTGGTGACTCACGCACACGGCGACCACTACCCAGAGGGCGAAGCGACGGCGGTCTGCTCGGAACTGACAGCCGCGCTGGCGACCGCCCGGCGTGACGTACCACTCCACCGGACGACCGACCCTCGGGTTACCCTCCTGTCAGCCGGCCACGTCGCCGGGTCCCAGGCCGCCCTCGTGACAGACCCGGACGGGACTCGATACCTCTACACCGGTGACATCTGCACCCGATCACGGTTCTACCTCGATGGATTCCAGCCACCGTCTGCGGACGTCCTCGTCATCGAAGCGACATATGGGGAACCGGAGTACATCTTCCCGTCGCACGACGACATTGCCGACGACATCCACACGTGGCTCCGGGAGACCCCGGAACCGGTCATCCTCCTCGGATACGCACTCGGCCGCGCGCAGAAACTCCAGTTACTCGCCGCCGAGGCCGACCGCGAGCGCGTGTTCACCACCCCGGCTGTCGAACGAGTCAACGAGGCCATCGAGACTCACCGTGACGTCACCTTCGACGTGGACCACTACGGCGAGGACACCTCGTTGCGGAAGGGCGACGCACTGGTGCTTCCGATGACGAGTGGTCGCATCGACTGGGTCGACAGGTTGGCGACGGAGGCCGGTGCCGTGAAAGCGGGCTTCTCGGGGTGGGCGGTAGACCAGTCGTTCAAATTCCAGGGTGACTACGACGTCACGTTCCCGCTCTCGGACCACTGTGATTTCGCGGAACTGCTCGACGTAGCCGACACCGTCGGTCCCGAAACGGTGTACACCCAGCACGGCTCGGCGGCCACGCTGGCCGACCACCTGACCAGTGCCGGATACGACGCCACTTCGCTCCGGCAGAACCAGCTCTCTCTCGGAGACTTCTGAGCGACTCCGTGCGGACCGAACGGTCCACCGCACAGCGACTGCCGCCGAACGCCGCCGAGGCGACGACCGGCGGTCCATCGTCGGGTCGCCGACGCGTGGTCCCACCCGGAGCCGAGGCCTGTCGGTATCCCAGGCCGTGGTCGTCGGCCGGCCCACGACTCAGTCAGGGCCGGGAGTGCTCCGCGGTGCGACCCTCGCCAGTTCCAAGCATTTTCAATCCACTCAGCCTAAGCAGGATTACAGCAGTATGAACGACACAAACGCTCGGGGTCTCTCCGTGTATGCTACCTGAGCACCTGCCCTCGTCCGACACCCCGTTGCTCGAACTTCTCGTCGTGCCCGGCGCGGCCGTCCGCGAGTACGACGCCGACCCGACGGTCGCCGATGCGGTTTCCGCTACCGATGCCGATGCGGTGCTTCCGGTCCCGCCACACGAGAACGTCGCCGCGCAGCGCCTCCTCCACGCTGTCGAGCAACCAGTTCTTCGTGCAGACCGGGGAATGCGACCGAGTACAGTCGCCACACCAGACGGCGAACTCGTCGTCGTCGCGGCCCCGGCCCCCGCCCCCGACACACTGCCGGAGACGCCGGCCGATCTCGGACCGGCCGAGACCACACCGCGCCGTGTCGTCGTCGTTTCGAACGCCTTCGAGATGCGTGTCGTCCCACGAAACCGAGAGACCGTGCTCGACGGGTTGGCCGCCTATCTCGCGGAGATACCGGACGCCTGGCAGCCCTCACCCGACGACAGTGCGGAGACGCCTGCTGTCGTCCACGCCTCCACCACGGTCGAAGCCGGACACACGACCACACAGCAACTCCCTGCAGCCGCCGCTGGTCGCCAGTCCGGTACCGGCAGCAGGACGGCCGACCCGCCCGGCAGTGCCGCCGAGGTGAGCGTCGACATACTCGGCGTCGGCCAGGCGTCGAACATGGGTGCGGCCGCCGACACCACCTCTCACGACCTCCTCCACACCACGCTGTACGCCAGCGGTCACGTCACCACGACGCCGCTGGACCCCGGGAATTTCGGCCTGCACGCCGTCGAACAGGTCGGCGATGCCCGTGCAGACACACTCCGCTCTCACGGTGTCAGGACTGTAACTCAACTCCGCGACATGAGTGTCGACGCCGTCGCAAACACGCTCGACACCGGCCAGGCCACCGCCCGCACCGTCACAACGTCTGCGGAGGCGCTCACCACCGGTACCATCGTCCGGACGTCCGCAGCTTCGCTCCCGGACGACCCGGTTTTTATTGACGTCGAGACGGACGGGCTTGGCGCGTCCGTCGCGTGGCTGGTCGGGGTACTCGACGGCGGCTCCGACAGCGACGCCTACTATCCGTTCCGCCAGCAGACTCCGGGTGACCCGACTGCCCACCTCGAAGGGTTCGCCACCTGGCTACAGGGCATCCCACGGTCACGCCCGCTGGTCGCGTGGAACGGCTACGGGTTCGACTTCGACATCCTCACCGAGCAGTTCCGCGAGCACTGCCCGGACCGACTCGAGGAGTGGGAGTCCCGCCGCACGTTCGACCCGCTGTACTGGGCGCGCAACAGCAACAACGCCGTGCTGCCGGGCCGGTCGAACAGGCTCGAAGCCGTCGCCGAGGCCATCGGGTGGGAGCCACAGACCAGCGGGGTCGACGGCGAAACCGCCGCGACAATCTACACCCGGTGGCGCGACGCCGCCACCACTGCCGACCCCGGCGAAGACATCCCCGAACCCGACTGGGGCCGGCTGGAAGCGTACTGCGAAGACGACGTCCGCGCGCTCGCGACGATTTACGAGGCAATCGGGGACGCCCCCGTTCGCACAGCAGGCGGCGAGGACGACGCGTCCACTGGCCGTCAGGGTTCACTTTCGGATTTCAGCTGACAATGTCCGACGACACAATCTATCCGACCGACGACACACAGCCCGGCAGTCCGCCGGACACGCACACGCGGTCGTCTCGACCGTCCGAACTGCTGGCCGACGGTGGCCAGAACACCGGCGCCGACACCGACACGACGGCCGTACCTGCCAGCGCCCGACAGGACGTCCTGTCCGACGACGCCCTCCAGCGGTCGTTCCCCGACTACCAGGGGCAGATCGTCGAGAGCCGGCGGCTCCCGCCCGAGCCCGCAGACACCGTTCCTGCCGACGACGTGCTCCGCTCGGAACTAGCTGCACAGATGGCGTACGACCTGTTCACCCACCAGGCCGAAGCCCTCCGGAAGCTCGAGACAGGCGACAACGTCGTCACCACTACCTCGACGTCCAGCGGGAAAACCTGGATTTACGCGCTGCAGGCCGCCCGCAACCACCTGCAGGACGACCAGGCCACCGCGCTCTGTCTCTACCCGATGAAAGCGTTGAGTCGCGACCAGGAGCAGGAGCTGAACACGAAACTGCGCGACGATTGGGGACTTGACCTCAGTGTCGGTGTGTACGACGGCGACACGCCGAGCGACCGGAAACGCCGCATCCGTAACGACTGCAACCTTCTCATCACCAACCCCGCCGGGCTGAACGCGTATCTGCCGCGGCACGCGCGGGATGGCGGGTGGGCGCGGTTCTACAAACATCTCGAACTGGTGGTGGTAGACGAAGCCCACGAGTACACTGGCATCACCGGTACCCACGTCGCGTGGATTCTGCGCCGCCTCCGCCGGGTGGCCGCCCACTACGACTCCCGCCCCCAGTTTTCGATGACGACAGCGACGATCGGGAATCCAGCGGCGCACGCACGCCGGCTCACCGGGCTGGAGTTCGGAGTAGTCGAGGACGACGGCAGCCCACGCGGCCGGCGCGACATCGTCCTCTGGGAGCCGCCCGTCGACTGGGACCAGGTGGCCGACGACGACACGGACGGGCAGGCCGCCCCGGACGGGGACGCCGACCAGCTCTCCGACTTCGAGGACGCCCGCCGCTCGACTGGGTCCGAAGCCGCGAAAGTCACCGCACACCTCGGAATGAACGACACACAGACGTTGCAGTTCTGCTCGGCCCGGCAGGGCACGGAGATTGCCGCCAGGCAAATCGTCGACGCAGCGGACTCGCACAGCCGCTCGGGACGCGTGGATGCGGAAGCCTACCATGCCGGCCTGGGCAAACGCACTCGCCGCGGTGTCGAGAACCAGCTGAAAGCGGGGCAGGTAGATGCCGTCGCGTCGACGAACGCCTTGGAACTCGGCATCGACATCGGGAGCGTGGGCGCCACCGTTACCAGCGGGTACCCGGGGACCAGACAGAGTTTCTGGCAGCAGGTCGGGCGCGCCGGCCGCGGTGAGTCCGACGCGCTCTCCGTACTGGTCGGGAGTACCGACGCGATGGACGCCTACATTCTGGACAACCCGGAGTACCTGTTTTCGGGGTCGGTCGAGAACGCTGTGGTGTCCATCGACAACGCCAACGTGTACGCCGACCACGTGTTGGCGGCGGCAGCCGACTTCCCGTTGACCGACGACGACGCGTCATTCCTCGGCGGCCACGACCGTCTCGAGGGAATGGTAGAGATGTGGCAGGACGCCGGCGTACTGGAGTCCACGAGCAGCCTGGACTCACTGGGTGGCGTGGTGTACACCGGCGACCCGCGCCCGCAGAGCCGTATCTCGATGTACGGGACCCGGGACATGGAGTACGTAGTGGTCTGTCGGGACGGGGACATCGACCACGACCCGGTGGCGCCTGAGCGCGCACATCGCGACTATCACGAGGGCGCACTGTTCTTACACGCCGGCCAGCAGTACGAAGTCGTCGACATCCACCGGGACGCCCGGATCCCGCGGATCCACGTCGAAACGGCCGACACCGGGCTGTACACACAGACGCTCTCACAGAAATCGATCAGCAACCTGCAGCCCCGCGACCACCGCTCGCTCGACGGCGGGATCGACCTCTACTTCGGGCAGGGCACGGTCGACGTTACGTACAACGAGTACGTGGTGCGGACGGTCAGTACCGGCGAGCTCGTCGAAGGGCCACTGCCAACCGGGTCGCCGCCGCTGACGCTACACACGGACCTGCTGTGGGTGTCGCTGCCCGCGGACCACATCGACACGACACTCGACCGGCTGGACGAGCCGTTGCTGGAGCCGACCGACCGCGCGGGTCGGGACCCGCTGGTTCCAGAGGGTGAAAAACGGTACACGTACGGCGGCGGGATTCACGCAGCCGAGCACGGCGTGATCCAGCTGGCGCCGCTGGAGTTGCTGATCGATAACAACGACATCGGCGGGTTGTCGATGCCGGAGCATCCCGACGAAGCCATCCCCGGGCCGGTCTGGTTCGTACACGACGGCATCGACGGCGGCATCGGATTCACGCGGTCGATCTTCGACAACTTCGAGACGATCCTTCGACGGACCCGCGAACACATCGCAGGGTGTGACTGCGGGCAACGTCGCGGCTGCCCGATGTGCATCATGTCCGAGGACTGTGGCAACCAGAACGACCCGCTGGACCGCGTGACGGGCCAGCTCATCATCGACGACGTGATTGCGGCGCTGGACAGCGAGGCGGGCAGCAGCGACGACGAGTCGACGTCAGAGCCGACGGAGTAAACGGTGAGATACCGTCTGCGCCGCCGACCCACCCCGCCCTCACACTGCTGACCGGCATCCGAGTGGGAAACCGGACACTGATTGGGCTCGGTGATGGTCGCTCGCGGGCAGGACAGGCGTGTGGTCTCGTGACCCGAGACTGACTCCGAACCGGCCGTGTGTAAGGCTTATTACCGCTGCTAACCGAACGTAACTACGACAATGTCGCCGGAGCGGCCCCGTGACGAGACCCCGCACGACTGCACTGCAGTCTGTGACCCTCCACGACTCCCAGTGCTCGACGGGGGCACGCCACAGACGCCTGGCTGTGCCGTCCCGAGTGTGACCGCAAGAGCATCAGGTGGGGGTCACGGAACGACTGCAGGGGCGCCCAAATCGAGCGAACGGACCGTGGAACCGACAACCGGACCGGACTGGAATCGCCGAATCGGCGCCGCTGTCTGAGGATGCGAACGCTGCGCGTCAAGCTCACCGTCCCTGCTGCCGACGCGCCGGAGTCGGCACGGCAGACGTTTGCGACACTCTCGGAACTCCACGCCGACCAGGCGATTTTCCAGGTCAACCGGACGGCATACGTCGACGAGGAGACTTGGGGGTTTCAGGTCCAGTACGAAAGCGAGTTGCAGACCAGCAGGGAGTACGTTCAGACGACGTCGCTCGCGGAACTCGAACAGGTGATGGCCCGACTCGCGCCCGCGTCGTTCGAGGAGCGCGTGACCGACGACCGTTGACAGCCTCCTCCGCCCGCAAACGGCGGTATCGTATCCGGTGTGTCGGACCGGGAGAGCAAAGCGGCCTTCTCTGAGAGTACGACCGTCACGTCGGTGCTGGCGATGCCGTGTTTCCCGCCGTGACCGACGGGGTGAAACACCGCTTTGAGAGTCCGGGTCGAAACCGATACGGGCTCTGTGGTCCGGTTCATACAGAACGTATGGAATACGAAATCGGGAGTAGTGAATCGGTGAGTACGGCCATCGTCCGTGCTGTCAGTGCCGTAGATGGTCGGCAACCCAGTTCGCTCCCGCCCTTGACCGACGTCTATCTCTGGCCTGGGGTGGTTACACGGTGACGACACTACCGAAGACGACACGGCGATTGGGCGTCTGTTGCTGGTCGACCGATCGACACTCCTCGTAAGCTCTATGATGCCGCAAACAAAGAAAGAGCAGGCGATTTTCGGCGAGGGATTCGGGAACGGTCTGGTCGTGGTCGCCCGCCGACTCATGTCGCAGGGGCTCCTGACCGCGCGGAACCCCACGGCGTGAACTCCCGACGACCGGATCTGCTCCGTTCGTCGGTGCCCCGAAACAACTGACCTATCAGTTGAAAATACATATAGTCGAAATATAGTTTCTGCCTGGTCACACACCGAATACAACTGTCGTAACATTGGCAACTTACCGGCCTCTGGGCCCTGCCTCGTCCTCTAAGACACCGCCACGACGGCCGTGACGAGAAACGCGTAAACTCCGGTGCACACGTCACGGAGTGACCGCGTGAGGCCCCGAGACGCAGTTTCGGCCGCTCACTTCTCGTTCCTGTCCACACGGGACCCACGACCGCTCGTTTGCCGGTGCCTGGACGAGAGGACTTCTGTCCACCGAGCGCGAGACGCCGGGCCAGGGGACGCTTTGGCACGCCGGTGTTCGTCGACGGCGAACGGCGCACGACGTCGAATGTTGCGAGTCAGGTCGACTGACCGTCCGCCCGCCGACGGTGACCAGGTGTTTCGTCCGCGGCCTCCCGGTCGCTGTGGCGAACCCCTCGGCGACGACCGTTTCGTGGTCGGCCATCCGTCCCCTCCACCCGTCTCCGATTCGCAGGTCCACTACGACGAACTCGATTCTGATTCCCGGGCCGAGACCAACGCCGGCTGTACCGTACGGAATCGGCCGTCTCATTCGTCCGCGAAACACCTGTGTGAGTCACGGCACGAGCGTCGGGACGGTTCACCGAACGACGAGTTCGTCAGCGCGCGACGGGCGGACCGGCGCGCTCAGTCGCTCCGTGCAGCCAGGCGGTCGGCGGTCCGCCAGGGTACTGAGACGTCTCGGTCGACCAGCCGATGCCACACCGCGAGCACCGAGGGCAGGACGAGCATCGTCGACAGATACGAGTACAGGACACTGAGTCCGGTGAGGAGTCCGAACGCCCCGATGAGGGGATTGACGGCTAGCACCAGAACTCCGACGCCAGACGCCGTGGTGAGCAGACTGCCGGTCAGCGCACCGCCGGTGTTTCGGGCCGTCGCGTCGAGTGCGTCGGCGACAGGCTCGGTGTCGAGTTCGTCCACGAACCGGTGGGTGAAATGCACCGAATAGTCGATCCCCAGGCCGATGGTGAGCGAGACGATCATGCCGTTGAAGACGTTGAACGCCACCCCGAGCGCTCGCATTGTTGCGACGAGTGCGACCACCGTTATCGCGATCGGCACCACGTTCGCGAGTCCTAGCGACGGCGCGCCGTCGGTCACCCAGTAGGCGACCATCAGGAACGCCGTCGTGCCGGCCAGCGTGAGTAGCAGGCTCTCGAGGACCGTCCCCATCAGCAGGTCGACGACGTCCTGGAAGATGAGCTTCTGCCCGGTCGCCGACGCCTCGAACGGGTAGTTCGCGGCGAGGGCTCGTGTCTCGGTCGTCACCGTGTCCTTCGGGGCCGACTCCTCGACCGTGTAGACGACCTTCGCGCTCCGCCGGTCCGGGGTCAGGTACCGCAGCGCCCGGTCACGCGACGGTGAGGACAGGAGCGCGTCGTAGATTCGGTCGAGGTTGTCGTCGGGGATGCCGTTGTCGTCGAAGTCGTTGCGCTCGACCAACTGCCGGAACTCGGGGTCGCTTTCGGCCCGTGACTGGATGACGGTGAGGATACTCCGACTGTCGGCGTACCCGTCCTCGCGCAGGTAGGTCGACGGTGGGTCGCGGCCGGCGTCGTGGAGCGCCTCTAAGGCGTGATCGTCGTCCAGCTGTCCCCGGACGTAGAGGATCACCCGACCGTCGTCCCGAAACTGCCGGTCCTCGAAATTCCGCGTTTCGACGTACGGGTACGACGCCGGCGGCGCGAACGGTTCGGGGAGCGTCTGGAGGGCGTCGGGCGTCTCCGCCGGCGGGAGCTGGTCTTCGACCTGGAATCCCGAGTCCACGCCCGTGGCGTACACGCCAGCGCCCGCCGTCGACACGAGGAGCACAGCGAGGAACAGCCCGGGAGCGCGATTGGCGACCACCGTCCCGACCGACAGCACCCGGCCGAGCGTGGAGCCCGCGGCCCCGAGCGGTTCGCGACTGAACGTCGGGAGCCACGACCCCTCGCGTCGGCGGTCGACGAACACCTTCGTGGCGGGCAGGAACACCCCAAACAGCAACAACGTGAACACGATGCCGGCCGCCGCGACCAGTCCGAAGTTCCGGATCGGCTCCAGTGCGCTAAGCTGGTTCGAGAGGAACCCGAGCACCGTCGTCACCGCCACGATACAGAACGCCACCAGCAACTGGTCGGTCGCCGTCCGCATCGACGGGACGATATTACGCCCATCGGACCGTTCCTCGCGGTATCTGTTGACGACGTGGATCCCGAAGTCGACACCGACCGCGATCAGAAGTGGCGGCACGGAGACGAGGAAGATGCTGAAAGGGATGCCAGCCAACCCGACGAACCCGAACGTCCAGACGAGAGCCAGCAGGAGAGCGACGACCCCCAGTAGCATATCGATGGGGTCCCGGTACGCGACGACCAGGAACACGACGATCAACAGGAGTGCGGCCGGGAGCGTCAGCACGAGCGAGTCGCCGATCGCGCTCGGCCAGTCGCCCTGGACACGGATGTCGCCAGGCACCGTTTCGACGACGGTCTCGACCCGTGACTGTCTGTCCGGGACCGATTCGACACCGTGCGTGACGGTGATCCTGGCCGCGCCCGCGCTGGCGCTCTCGGCGCTGAAATCGTCGCTCACCGCCGACCCGAGCGTGCCGTTCGCGTCGGCGTCCCGGACCGCGGCGTCGATCTCGGTCGGGGACGCTCGCTGGACCGCGCGTTGTTTCCCCGCGGCGGTCGTCGCGTTGCTATCGAGCTGCGTTGCGACCGTCCCCGCCGCGCTGTCGATCCCGGTCACACGGAGGTCGTCGTGTGTCGACAGGCGGTGCTGCACTTCGAGCGTCCGCAGCAGTGCCGGCTTCGAGAGCACGTTCTCGCCGTCCTGAAAAAGCCTGGTACTCGTCGTGTCCGACCCGAAACTCCCTCCGAACTCCCGGTTGATGTCGTCGAACGCCTCCTGGCTCGCTAGGTCGTCGGTGAACTGGTCCGTGCCGGTCTGTTGTTCGATACTC
>NZ_JAQCNH010000050.1 GCF_028275115.1 Halorientalis sp.
GTGTTTGTTCTCAGGTCGCGTCGAGGAACGAGATGGAGAGTACGTCATCACGATTCCCCAACCGGAAATCGAACTAGAGACGCTCGAATCCGAGGAGACGTACCGGGTTGGGGTGTATCCTGGCGTGTCCACACCAGCAGGGGTTACCGACCGCCGGAACTCGACAGTTGCTGACGATGATTCCCGAGATACCCGACTCGCTCGGCAGAGGGAGACACCTAATCCGGCTCGCGATTCTTCTCCGTCGACATCGTCGAAGACGGCCAGTCAGTCGGCCTCGACCGACAGCACACCGGACCAGCCCCCCGTGACAGAGGGAGAGCAGCGTCGTCTCCAGATCGAGGACGTCGGCGACCAGGGTGACGGCCTCGCCCGTGTCGGCCCCGGCTACGTTGTGTTCGCTCCTGACACCGAGATCGGCCAGCAGCCGCTCGTCCGGATCACGACCGTTCGCGAGAACGTTGCCTTCGCGGAGATCGTCGAACAGTGATCATGGAGGAACACGGTCGATGAGCCCGATTGCGATAGCGGTAGCATAGGATTACCCCACGCAGCCGAGATATGTTCACACCTGTGGGGTAACTTACAGCAGGAACGCGTTCGACGAACGGTCCCAGTCTGTCGTTTTCACGTATACATCCGAAAGACGGGGTCGCTTACCGACGTATCACACGGCCACGCGTGCGTCCTCCCAGCCTTCCGTGTGGACATCGTCCGACGAAACACCTAATCGGTCTAGCTCGTTCTTGCCAGCGACGACTGCTGCGGGAACGCCACAGAGGTAGTAGTCCGCGTTGAGACCGATGTCAGAGACGACCGCCGGGAGTTGCTCTTGTACGTATCCAGTGTGTCCGTGCCAGTCCTCTCGGGAGAGCGACAGCCGGAGATCGACGGGGTGAACCAGTTCGTACTGTTCCAGCATCGCCTTGTAGAGCAACTGATCCTGTGTCTTCTCGCCGAACATGAAGACGGCCTTCCGCCCGCCTCCCGTCACGTACGCGTGTAATAGACCGAGCAACGGTGTGATCCCGGTGCCAGTTCCGACGAAGACTGCCGGCCGGACCGTCCCCTGAAGGGTGAGGTTCCCGGTCAGATCAGTCTTGACCTGTACACGGTCGCCGACCGCCTGGTCGGCCATGTAGTCTGCGACCCCGTCTGTCCCGTAGGCGCGGATCATGAGCACGATACGGTCTCCGTCGACGACGAGCGTACTGTACGGCTTGACACCGGCTGGTGTCCGAAGGGCCGTATGCTGACCCGCCTGCCCGTCGAACGTCTCCGAGTCCAGTCTGAGGACGTACTGCGTACAGTCAGGACTAATCTGTGTGATACTGCGTATCTGTGCCTCTGAGAATCCCATCCTATTGGTACGAGGGGTGACGACCTAACGGTTCCGTCGGGACACACACGGAGTGCTGGGCGGTCGCAGCCGTACAGCAGCTCAGCGAGTGCCGAGAGCCGTCGCCCGCTCGCCGAGGTGGATTCCCCCACTCTGGTCGGGACAGCCATCGCGGTTGACATCGCCTTGGAGCACAGAGTGTCAGCCTCGATTAGAACGGAATTGCGCGACGAACCCTCGTGAGCGAGGGCTGGTCGTGCGACCGGTCACTGAAGCGTGTCTCACCATGTGTTCGTTCTCCCGAGTACAATGCTGACTGGGCGCCCGGATCCGTTCCTAAGAAGGCGGGTACCACCGGTGGACGACTGCGAAACCTTCCTGAGAGATATCTTCAATATTGTTCGCTCGATTTTACAGGCCTCCCGTCCGCGCAATCGGGACCGAACGAGCGGCGGGGCGCTCGTATACCAGCGCTCTCCGGTGACCACTATATACAGCCGTCTGATATATATTGTGTTCGCTGACGCCCCCGGCGATGTCGCGGCCGACCAGACGCACGTTCAGTTCGTCCACGCCTCGCCCGACGCCCCTGCGGTTGACGTGCGAGTCGCCGACGGTGGCCCGACTCTGTGTGAGAGCATCGAGTTCCGAGACGCTAGCGAGTATGTCCCCGTCGACGCCGGCTCCTACGACCTCGAGGTCTTCCCAACAGGAAGCGACGGTGTCGCGCTGTCCCTGCCCGATACCGAACTCGACGGTGGGGCAGCCGTCTCGGCGATCGCCGCCGGGCAGGCCGGCGACGGCTCGCTCGGCGCGGTGTTCGCAGACGACACCCGGTAGCTCTCCAGTTCCGGTTTTCGAACGGCATCGGCCGCCAGCGTGGGCTTCTCCGTTCCGTCCTTCAGTCCGGCGATTGCCAACGGGGGTGCTCGACGCTGTCGTGCTGTTCACCGCCGTCGGCGTGGTCCGGAACTGCGATCCAGCCGTCAGACGATCTACCGGGTGGGCGATCGGGCGGGCCTGCCCGTGCTGGATCGCCCGTGCCATCGGGGACTCGACACGAGCGGTAACGAATGCCTCGCTGTGACGGCCTGAACCCTATCGATACGGATAGTCGGCGGGCGTGCGCGTGTCCACGACCCGTAGCCTCATGCTCATAGGCGACGTACTAATAGTGTGCCCTCCGACCACGAGCCCAGTAGCCACGCATTCCCGGATCGCTCGGAGTCGTGGTCGGGGAACCCGATCTGGCGGCTCTACACCACGTACGGGGCTGGTCGTCGGTATGCCGTCGTCGGCGCCGTGGCTACCGTCCTCGGTCGAGCCTTCGGACTAATCCCCGCGTTCGTCATCGGCCTCGCTGTCGACGCGATTTTTCTCGCCGAGCGCTCGTACGCGCTGCCGTTCATCCCGGACCGGCTCATTCCGGACACCGACGTCGGCTTGCTGTACGTCTCGATCGCGATTCTGCTGGGCGCAGCTTCCGTCGGGGCGGTCGCCTCCTGGGTCGAGGACTGGGGCTGGAGCGTCTTCGCACAGCGCGTCCAACGCAACCTCCGGGTCGACGCCTACGAGCGCCTACAGGACCTCGAACTCGCGTACTTCACCGGCCAGCGCACGGGCGACCTGATGAGTGTCCTGAACAACGACGTCAACGCCCTCGAAACGTTCCTCAGGGACGGACTGAGTGCGACGCTGTGGGTCCTCGCGACCGTCGTCGGCATCGGCGTGATCCTCGTCGGGCTGAACGCCCCACTGGCGGCAGTGACGCTACTGCCGATCCCGGTGCTCGCGGCGTTCACGCTGCTGTTCACCCGACTGATCGAGCCACGGTATCTCTCGATCCGCGAGGAGATCGGCGACCTCAACTCCCGGCTGGAGAACAACGTCAGCGGCATCGAGGTGATCAAAAGCGAGAGCGCCGAGCAGTTCGAAACCGAACGGGTGGCCGAGGCGTCCGACGCGTACCTCGTGGCCAACCTCTCGGCGATCAAGATCCGGATCACCTACTTCCCCGGGTTGAACGTCATCTCCGGGATCGGCTTCGCGATCACCTTCCTCGTTGGCGGGCTGTGGGTCCTCGGCCAGCCACCCTTCGGCCTGACGGGCACGCTCACGCCGGGTGCGTTCGTGACGTTCGTCATCTACGCACAGCAGTTTCTCTGGCCGATCATCAGACTGGGCGACGTCGTCGACGACTACGAGCGGGCCAAGGCTGCTGGGAGTCGGGTCCAGGGTGTGCTCTCGCGGACTCCCGCGGTGCTGGACCGTCCCGACGCCCGCCCGCTCAAGATGATCGAGGGTGCCGTGACGTACGACGCTGTCCGGTTCGCCTACTCCGGTGAGCCGGTGTTGACCGACGTCGACTTCGCCGTCGACGGCGGGGAGACTGTCGGCGTGGTCGGCCCGACGGGTGCGGGCAAGTCGACGCTGCTGAAGCTACTGCCGCGGCTGTACGACCCCGACGAGGGAGCCGTCCGGATAGACGGCCAGGACGTCCGTGACGTGACCCTCCGGAGCCTCAGACGGTCGGTGGGCTACGTCAGCCAGGAGCCGTTTCTCTTCTTCGGGACGGTTCGAGAGAACATCCGGTACGGCACCTTCGACGCGAGCGACGACGCAGTCGAACGGGCCGCCCGCCGGGCTCAGGCTCACGAGTTCGTCGAGAACCTGCCCGACGGGTACGACACGATGATCGGCGAACGCGGGGTGAAGCTCTCGGGCGGCCAGCGCCAGCGGCTGGCGCTTGCACGCACGATGCTCAAAGACCCGGCCATCCTCGTGTTGGACGAGGCCACCTCGGCGGTCGATACCGAGACGGAGGCGCTCATTCAGACACAACTCGCCGAGTTCGCCGCCGACCGGACCACGTTCGTCATCGCCCACCGACTGTCGACCGTTCGGACGGCCGACCGGATTCTCGTTCTCGACGATGGACGGGTGACCGAGGACGGCACCCACGAGGCACTCCTCGAGACGGAGGGGCTGTACGCGAACTTCTGGCGGGTCCAGACCGGTGACATCGCCTCGCTCCCACGGGCGTTTCTCGAACGAGCGCTCCGTCGACAGGCGGTCGTCGGTGCCGACGACGGAGCAGACGAGGGGCAGGCGAACTGAACTCGGAGCGGTCGACCGACCCCACGCCAGGGCCCGCCGACACGTCCCTCCGACCCGTGGCCCCGGTCGTATGAGTTCTCTCTACGGTCGGGGGTCGTCGCGTCCACGACGAGTATGGACGTGTCTGGTGCCTCTATACGTCCGTGATACAACCCGACCGAGGAGCCGGCGGCGCGTCGCCCGATCTGACCGACGAGACGGTGGACGTGAGCGTGCTGGTGATCGGCGCGGGAGCCGCGGGCGCCCGGACCGCCATTGAGCTCGTCGAGCAAGGCATCGACCCCGAGGACGTGCTGGTGATCGGCAAGCGCGCCCACGGCGACGCCCACGCGACGTGGGCACGCGGCGGTATCAACGGTGCCCTGGGCACTCACGACCCCGAAGATGACCCGGCGATTCACGCCGCGGACACGCTGAAAGAGGGCCATTTTCTCAACGACCCGGGGAAGGTCGAGATGGTCACTCGACGGATGCCCCGCCTGCTGCGAGAACTCGACGACTGGGGGATGGCCTACAGCCGCACCGCCGAGGGTGACATCGACCAGCGGTACTTCGGCGCCCAGTCGTTCCGCCGGACCGCCTTCGCCGGCGACCACACCGGCGAGTCGCTGCTGGACACGCTGGTGGCGAAGGCCCAGTCGCTGTCGGTTCCCTACCGCGAGAACGTCTTCATCAGTCGAGTACTCACCGACGACGCTCGCATCCGGTTCGTCCACACCGTGCCGGACGCCCCCGCAGTCGACATCTGGGCCGGCGACGCGGCACTGTTCGAGAACGTCGCCTTCAGAAAAACCTCCTCGTTCGCGACGGTCGACGCCGACGCCTACGACATCGACGTCCGCCCGGCGGGCGCCGATGACAGCGTTCTGAACCTCTCGGAGGTCGCCTTCGACGGCGCGACGTCCTACACGGTACTCGCGACCGGAATGCTCGGCGACGACACGCTGGATGCCGTGCTTGTGGCCGACTACGTCACGACCGAGGCCGACGACCGAACCGTCGCACCGTAGTCTCCCGACTACGGTTCCTTCTGACGCGTTTTGTACTGTTCTGGCCCCGTCCGTTACTGTCGACCGATGCTAGCGAGAGGCTCGATTATCTACACCACTGAGCCTCTCGGAGCGAGAACGTGTGTAGAAGTCGACGCCAATAGCCGTTGCTCAGACTCCTACACGGTACGTCTTCTTCGAACCGAAGCCAGCTAGCTCGCCCCGGTTGCCGTTATTTACGGAATGTCTCCGCTACGAAGCCTACCCGAGTCCTCTGAATTATCGATTTCTCTCACCCCGGCGACTCGACGAGCGTGAGCGGGGTATCCGGGACATGCGGGCCGATTTCGCGCTGGCCGATGATGCCGCTCTCTTCTGGACAACTAGCCCGGACCTCGACGGTCAACAGCAGGCCGACGAGCGCCCGGCCCGAGACGACCGTCGCGACGTCCATCTCTGTCTCACAGCCACGACAGCAGGCCGACTGGACCGTGATATCGGCGTGCCGAATCGATTCACCGGCCTTGGCGACGCGCTTGCCGAGCTCGGCGACGGCGATGTTGATCGCGTCCTGTGCGGTAGCGACGTTGCGGACGATCCACGGGACCGAGAAGGTCACTTCGTACCAGTCCGTGTCGGATGTGGGGGTCATTGGTGGTGTATGGGGCAAGCGGTTACACGTCGGCGCTGTTCGGAGGGCTGGAGGGATGTCCACCTTCGAGACTCTGGCGAACGGGTCTCCTGTGGTGCTCTCAGGATATCTCCGAGCCACCCTGTCTACGGCAATATGTACTATCTCCATGGAGCGGGAGAATATGTACCTATCTATGGTAATAGTTATCTACTGATCGGTGGGAACGGTTCGCTACAGAGTCGACGTGATTGCTTCCCCGCTCGTTTGTGACCGCGAAACTGGCTTGAGACTCTCTGCGTCTGGTCCTCGGCTGATACCGTAGTTACCCCACGCTGGACTAATCAACCGACTATGCGGGGTAA
>NZ_JAQCNH010000053.1 GCF_028275115.1 Halorientalis sp.
CTTCCTTCTTGCGGCTGCCGACGAGTAGTACCGCTACCGAGTTTCAAACTCGCCACGCACAGCTTTCTTTTTGATACAGGCTAGAAGGCGAATACACCCGCCCAGGCGGGTGATGAAGCCGACATGGTGAGAAGCAATCCACCAGCCGAACGTCTGTTTTTGAGTTTCACATACAGAGATTTAACTGACAGACCGCTAATCGGTCGGAACGGAGCGGATTCCGAACCGTCCTTCAGAGGCGGCCTGTCCACCCGCGTAACGAGGCAGTATCTGAAAGGGCAGTCGGTGAACGCTACATCCTCGAAAGGTGTGTCTGTGGGGACTGCTCGAAGCAAACCAGACGATACCCACAACTCAGGTGATGCCTGCCTGCGTTCCCGTGGCAAAAACAACACTGGGACGCCGTACACGGTCGAAGACAGGGGTAACGGCCACTTGGCATGGCCAGCAGTCCACCAGTCCGACACTGTGGGACTACCCGTGCCCGAAAGGACTGGTAGTCTGCCGGTTGGACTACGAACCTGAAACTCCCACCGCTCGGGATTCCTCCGCCTGAAGCCGGAGGAGGATGTCAATCGTTGGCTGCACGAACCGGGCGGGCATCTATTTAGAGTCGGATCGACATCTCCAGCTCGAAGCTCTCGGTGCTGATCATCCCGAAACCGACCTTCTTGTAGACCGCGATGGCCGGGTCGTTCCAGCGTTCGACGGTGAGCCAGACGCGTTCGACTCTCGCGTCCTGTGCGGACCCGAGTAGATGTTCGAGCAGTTCGGTGCCGATGCCCGCGCCCTGGTAGGGCCGGACCACAAAGATTGCCAGCTCGTAGCTCCCGTCCTCGTCGGGGACGAGCGTCGCGTGGCCGACCGGGGCGCCGTCGTGGAGCGCCACGACGTTCAGGCAGTCCTCGGCCAGCAACACGTCGAGCCAGTCGCGGATCGGCTCCTCGCGGACCGGTGGAATTCCCTGTGCCCGGTCCTCCGCGTCGAAGTCGAGGTACATCTCGACGAGCGCTCCGACGTCCTCGTCGCTGCCGGTGCGGTACCGGATCTCGCGCCTGTCGCCGTCCGTGACGGTCTCCGGTGGACTCGGGAACTCGCCGGCGGACTCGTCGGGGAACTCCCGGGTCATCTGACGAGAGTCACCGTCGTTTCGGCGTTCAGCAGGACGAACTCGAGTGTTTCGTCGAAGTTGATTTTCCCGAGCGGACTGCGTTCGCCCCCGGCGACGACCAGACGGTCGAACTGCCCCTGCTCTGCGAACTCGACCAGCTGACTCCCGGGATGACCCGAGAGGTGCCGGATTTCTGGGTCCATCCCGGTCTCAGCCAGCTGCTCACGGACTTCGGCCTCGATCTTCTCGGGCGTGCGGGCGATATCGTCGCGGTCGACGACAGCGACCGTCACCTCGTCGCCGGCTTCCTCGGCCCGCGTGACCGTGTCGGCGAGCGCCTCGAACGATCCGTCGCTGCCGCCGATGCCCAGCAGCACGTTCATATCCGTGTGCTCGCACCGACGGGTGAAAAACCCTCAACTCGGTTCCGTGGTCCGTCCGGTCGAAAACGTGTGTCTGACGCACGACCGACGCCGCCGATACGCTTTTTCACCCGGGGCACGGACTCCCGACATGCCCGATTCTCCCGTGTCCGACGCCGACGACCGGCACAGCGACGATCACGATGCCCGGGAGTCCACGACCGAGGACGACCCCGCCGCTCAGACAGACACAGACGGGGCTGAGAACCAGTCGCCCCAGCCGTCCGTGCCCGACGCGGGCGACGTCCCCGGTACGTCCCCACAGCCGTCCGTACCCGAGGATGTCCGGACGTACGACCGATTCAAGAAAATCGAGGGCGGAACCTACGACCGGGCCAACGAGTTCCTCCGGGACCGGACCTACGTCACCGCCCGAGAGTGGGCCATCGCACGACTCTGTGCGGACTTCCGCACCGAGACGGGCGTCGAGATGACCAAGATCGGCGAGAATCTACCCGAACTGGTCCCGTTTATGACCGACACGTACACGCCGCAGGCGGTCAACCAGGCCCGCGCCGCCTTCGAGGAGAAGATCCGCAAGGCCGGTGCGACGTTCCTCTACGGCGCGATGTGTGACTTCTTCACCGCCGAGGAACTGGACGACGTGATGTACGAGGCCACCGAGGTGGCGAAGTTCCTCCTGGAGGTCGAGGGCGTCGAACTCTCCGTCGAGGAGGAACTGGAGGCCGAGGACCGCATCTCCGAGGTCATGCGGGATGTGCGGGAACACTCCACCGCCCTGCGTCACGACGAGTGCCCCCACTGCGGCGGCGAACTGGACGGCGGCGAACACGACACCGGCGGGTCGACCGCCGAAGCTGACGACTAACCACCCTTTTTTATGAGGGCATCGCCGCGCGCCGAAGGCGCGCGGATGCTGGATGCCTTCCGCCCCGCAACACTGAAATTAAACCGTGACGACGAACTGAACGTGACGCCCGAACGAAAGGTACTGCTGATAGACGGATTGGTGGGCGCTGGAGCGCTCCTGAACGGTGCTCTGTGCTTCTCACTGTCGGTCCAGCGGTGGGTCGTTTTCGTGCTCGTCGGGGCAGCCCTCTGGATCACAGGGATCTATTATTGGGTCGACCGGACGGCGACCGAGGAGAGTCTCCGTAACGTGCTCGTGGGAAGTTTCGGAATTGCCGGTCCATTTCTGGTCGGTCTCACGATGGCATTATTGGACTATCCACTGGCCCCCACGGTCGTGGCCGGTGTCATGACCGGGTACGGATTGGGCAGCCTTGGCTATCGCGTCGTCTACGGCCTCGTCCGGCCGATTCCCGATTGTCGACTCGAACGGATGCGTGGGCGGGCGGTCTAGCGGATCATGTAGTAGGGGTCATCGGCGATCCGGGGTTCGAGCACGTCCCGGAGGTCCCGTGCCGTCACGGAGATGACGCGCAGGCCGTTGAGGTCGTGGTGGTTGAGGACGCCGTCGTCGATCAGGTCCCGCTGAATGCTCAGCCGGTCCCAGAAGTAGAGGTAGTTGTTCTTGTCGTAGCTCCGCTGGGTGACTCGTTCTACGCGGCCGCCGGGGTAGCGGACCGTCCCTTCGATTTCGACCGTCTCGCTGCAGGGCACGTCGGTGACCCGCTCGATGTAGTGCAGTTGCGTGCTGATCAACCACCGGGTCCCGATGTCGAGGATGCGCACGTCGTCGCGCTCTAACTGGCCGTAACAGCCGTCCGGGGCGAAGGTATCCCTGACGGTACAGCCGTCGAAGCGGTAGTCCCCGCGCACCTGGATCGAGTGCAGCGGGTCGGCCGTCCGATAGTCGGCCTCATAAAAAACAGGGTGGTGAACGCGCCCAACTCGGGGTCGGAATCCGTGCGGTGGAAGCGACCCGGCTCCCGGAACGACTGGGTGAACGCCGGGGTGAGAATGGCGTCGAACCGGGCGTCGAGGTGGTCGCGGACGAACTCGTAGGGGTCACCGTCGAAGGCCGCGTTCACGTCGCTGAGCCCGACGTGAACGAACACCGCGTCCTCGTCGTAGCCGTCCAGAATCTCGGCGAAGATGGCCTCGTCGACGGGACCGGTCGGCGTCTCGCGCTGGCGGACGGCGTAGTGTTTCGCGCTACTCCAGCGTGTCGTCGCGAGCACTGCGGGCGGGGGCACGTGCGTCCTCCCCGATGGGGTCGGGAGGGCAGCGGTCGGGGGGTCGTCGAACCCGAGTTTCGACCGTATCTCCGGGCGGTGGCGCGCTATCCCGCGGAACTGCCCGCTCGAACCGGTTAGTTATGAAGTGGCCTTCCCGGTCCAACTGCGGTAAGCAGCCGTTAGCCCGCTCGTTCAGGAGTGTGGCTGGCCGTCGCCGCCAGTGTCGTCGCGCTCGATGGACCGGACGTTGACGCCGACCGGGTCGCCGAACCGCTCGTCGGCAGTCTCGCCGGTGTCGGCGGCTTCGAGCGCCGAGTCCGGCCCGAACCGCTTGTAGGCGACCGCCCCCCGGACCAGCGTGAGTTCGGGGAACACCCCCCGTTTCCCCTCGAACGGCGTCCACTCGCAGTCCGAGTGGCAGTCCTCGCCGCGTATCTCGCGGCTCTCACCGGGGTCGACCAGAACGAGGTCGGCGTCCATTCCCTCTGCGATTTCGCCTTTCGTCGGGAGGCCGAACACCTCGGCGACGTTTTTTGCCGTGAGGTCACGGATGCGCTCGTAGGTAATCTCGTCGTTGCGGGCGGCTTCCAACAGGAGCGGGAGGGCAGTCTCGACGCCGGGCACGCCGGAGGGGGCGTCCCAGATGCCGGCGTCTTTCTCCTCGCGGGTGTGGGGAGCGTGGTCGGTCGCGACGATGTCGACGGTGCCGTCGACGACGCGCTCCCAGACCTTGCTGCGGAGGCGCTCGCGGCGCAGCGGTGGGTTCATCCGGCCGAGCGTGTCGAGGCCGTCCAGGTCGCGCCGGGAGAGGAACATGTGGTGGGGGGTGACCTCGCAGGTCATGTCGTGTTCCTCGGCCACGTCGATGCCCTCGGGCGTGGAGGTGTGGGCGACGTGGAGGCGGGCGTCGAAGCGGTCGCCGACCTCGGCGGCGGCCCGGACGGCGGCGGCCTCTGCGCGGGCGGTGCGGTAGGCACTCCAGGCGTCGGCGTCGTCACGTTCTCTCGCACCGGGTTCGAACTCCGCGGCGTCCTCCGCGTGGACGGTGACGACAGCGTCCTGCCGGGCGGCGGTCTTGACCGCGCTAGCGAACAGTTCCACATCGATTCCCATCTCGCCGGTCGAGTCCGCGAGGAAGACCTCGCCCAGCGCAAACATCGGTCGCTGGAGCAGGGCGCTGGGCACCCACTGCTCGGTGACGCCGCCGTTGATACCGAAGTCGACGAGCGACCCCTCGCCTGCGCGCTCGACCTTCTCGTCGAAGGAGGCCCCGTCGATAGTCGGTGGGTCGGTGTTGGGCTGATCGACGACGCAGGTGACGCCACCCGCGGCGGCCGACCGACTCCCGGTCTCCCAGGTCTCCTTGTGGGGGTAGCCGGGTTCTCGGAAGTGGACGTGGGCGTCGATCATCCCAGGCAGGAGCCGCTTGTCGCCGGCGTCGATCAGTCGCTCGTCGGGGCGGTCTGGCACCGGCAGGTCCTCGCCGACGGCCGCGACGGTCTCCCCTTCGACCAGCACGTCGCGTTCTCGGCCGTCCGGAAGCGTCGCGTTCCGAATGAGCATACCCACCATCGGAGCGGGTGGGTCCTAAAACTCGCGGACGGCTCACGCGGCGGCGCGGCCCGACCGGCGAGACCCTGTCACCGACTCACTCACCGGCCCACTCAACCGTCGGCAGGTCGTCGACCCACTCGACACTGCCGAGATGGTCGCCCACCAGCGCGTCTTCGATGCGCATGATGATCGCGACGGGATCGACTTCACCGTCGGCCCGCTCGATGCTCCCGACGGTATCGGGGTCGAACGGCACCGCGAGGGCGTCGTACACCGGTGTGAGGACCGACCCGATGTCGTCGTGACCGTCGACGATGACGGTACCGGCGACCAGCGCCGCGTCGCTCGTGACCCGCTGTGCGATGCCACAGATCTTGCCACCGGCGGCCTGCAACGAGTAACTACCTGGGCAGAAGGCGTCGTCGGGTTCGCCGCGCTCGGCACCGACGCCGACCTCGCGCAGGGCGTCGCGCACACTGACGCGGACGGCCGCGTACCGCTCGTCGATCCCCTGGCGCTCGTCCTCGACGGGTTCGATCCGCGCGAACGCGATGGTGTCGCCCGTGTAGGCGACCGGCCGGCCCCCGACACGGCGCTCACAGACGGGAAACTCCCGCTCGCGAGCGGCCGCGACGGCGGCATCGTACCCGTCGCTGTGTGCGTCTCGGGGGCCGAAGGCAACCTGTCGGTGGGGCCGCCAGACCCGGACCGCGGGCTCACCGGCAGTACCCGCGTGTTCCATCAGGAACCGAGTGACCGCCCGGTCGTCAGCGGCGTCCTCGCCCCGTCCCCGGACCACTCGCATAATAGAACGATGTGGTCCACAGAATAAGGACCTGACGGCTCGCTCCCGACGGGTTGAAACCCGCTCCGGCCCTTCTTCGGTCGATGGCCGTCACGCTCGACGCTGTCGTGCTGGACCGGTATCCCCGGTTCTCGCTGTACAACTCGCCGTACGCCGCCCACGACGAGGGGGCGGCCGTCGACCTGTACCCCGACACCGGCGACGACGGACGGGGCGGTCCCGCCCCCTCGCCGGTCGCCGGCGAAGTCATCGACACCCGCACCGTCGACGCGCCGCCGAAACCCCACGCCACAACCCACGACCACCTGCTCCTCGTGGACTCGGGGGAGTACGTCGCCCGCATCCTCCACGTCGACCCGGCCGTCTCGGCCGGCGACCGGGTCGCGGTCGGGGACTCGCTGGGGCGATTGATCCGTTCGGGATTTTTCGCCCCCTGGGTCGACGACCACATCCACCTCGGTTTTCGGCCGCCAGACGCCAACCACTACCGCGCCTCGGGTTCGCTCCCGCTGGAACTGGGCGTCGACGTGTGTCCGGCGGCCTGGGACGGGACCGGGACGGTCGTCGAGGCCGGCGAGACATACGCCGTGCTGGACGCCCCCGCACACCCGGACCCGGGGGCCGCGTTCGCCGGCGTGGCTGCGACCGTCGACGGGACCGACTGTGTACTGGACGGCGGCTTTGCCCACTACGAAGGCGGTGGTGTCCTCGGCGGGTCGGCTGGGCCGGTCACGCTCCTCGACCGGCGGGTCGGCACGAGCACGGGGCGGACGGTCGCGTGGGACGACGTGACCGTCCGGGCGAACGGAGCGCCGATTACGGGGCTGTCGTTGTTCTGCGGTCGCGAGTCCGTGGGCGTGAAGCTCGTCTGCCCGGACCAGGGGTTCGTGGCCGGGGACGACGTGACGGTCTCACTGCTGCGGACGTGACGCCGCCGCGCCGACGGGTCACGAGTCACGGGTCACGGGTCGAAAGAACCGGTGAGTAAAAGATGGGTGGGTGTACACATACTGCACACATGGCCAACGACCTTCCGGAAGGCGCACCGGTGATGCTCCGGATGTCAGTCGAGCGGGAGAACGGATACCTCTCCTGGCTGGGGGTGCAGATGGGCAACATCGAGTACGGTGAAGCGAACCTGACGATTCCGTTCGACGAGCGGTTCACCGACAAGGAGGCGGACCCGCCGACCGTCCACGACGGCATCGTGACGACGCTGATAGAGCAGACCACGGAGCTCGCGATTCGCACGACGATGCCCGACCCGGTCAACGACCGGGTCGACCTGCTGAGTACCACGGTCAACTCCCTCGACGAGGCGGCCCACGACCTCGAAGCAACCGCAGGTGTCGTCGACACGGGCGACGGATCGGCGGTCGCCGAGGCGTCCGTCAAGAGCCGTGACCCACAGGGCACGCCGGTCATGGTCGCCTCGGGCCAGGCCGTCTACCAGATCGACTAGTCGAAGGCCACCGACTCCAGCGTCGTGACCTCGCCGAACAGCCAGTCGGCGTGGTCAAGCGCGTACTCGTGATGTTCTTCCTCGATGTACCCGATAGCGTCCTTGACTAACACCGGCCGGTAGTCACGTAGCCCGGCACTACCCGCGGTGTGGAGAACACAGACGTTGGCTAACGTTCCACAGAACAGTAGGTCGTCGATTCCCCGTGCCGAGAGCCAGCCGTTCAGCTCCGTCCGGTGGAACGCGTCGTAGGTGTGCTTCTCGACGACGTGGTCCGCCGGCTGCACGTCGAGTCCCTCGACGATTTCGGCCTCCCAGCTACCCTCGAGAACGTGTTCGCCCCACTGCTCGAACTCATCGTAGTAGTGGGCGTCCTCGAACTGTTCCGGTGGGTGGACGTCTCGCGTGTAGACCACCTGTGCGCCGGCGCCGCGTGCTCGCCCGAGCAGGCCGTCGATGGGGTCGACAACGGCCTCACTCTCGGGCGCGTAGAGGCTCCCGTCGGGGTGACAGAAGCCGTTCTGCATGTCCACCACCACTACTGCCGTCGAGTCGGTGTCGAACGCCATGTCCGACCGTACGGCCGGGTCAAAAAAACCCCTTTCCCCGGGCGGTCCACTTTTGACTCGCCAGTTCCAGT
Source organism: Halorientalis sp. (assembly GCF_028275115.1). Lineage (GTDB taxonomy): Archaea > Halobacteriota > Halobacteria > Halobacteriales > Haloarculaceae > Halorientalis. The sequence goes on from NZ_JAQCNH010000053.1 coordinate 8,097, forward strand.
AATTGGATATGCGTGCCGTTCACGGACTGATACTCGCTGCCTTTCTCCTCCTCGCTGGCTGCAGTGGCGCTCCGACCACTGGAACTGACGCCCCCGGAACGACCGTCGCCGAGCAGACAGACGCCGGGGCCGCCGAGCAGACAGACGTCGGAGCCACTGAACAGACCGAAGATGGGGCCGCCGAGCAGACAGATACCGGAACCACTGAACAGACCGACACGCCGGGCGAACCCGGGGTCGGGGCGGTTGACCGCGCCGACCCGGCGACGGACCGACTGGGCTGGGAGGCAGGCTACTGGGCCAACGAGTCGCTGTCGGTGACGAACGGCGACGGGTTGAACGCGAGCGAGCGCGAGGCGGTCGTCGCCCGCGCGATGGCCCGTGTCGAGGTCCTCCGGGACCGGGAGTTCCGCGAGTCGGTGCCAGTCGATATCATCTCGCGGGCCGAGTTCCAGAACGAGAGCGCGCCCAGCCTTACAGAGTCGCTTCGCACCTTCGACAACGCGAAGTACGAGGCGATGTTCCTCGTCGGAGAGGACCGTTCCTCTATCCAGGCCCAACTGGACAATCAGGGTGAGAACGTGCTTGGATACTTCGACCCCCGCAACGACACGATCAAACTGGTCGCCGACAGCGGCCAACCGCAGTTGAGCGGCGAGCGGACGCTGGGTCACGAACTCGTCCACGCGCTCCAAGACCAGTACTACAACCTCTCTGCGATTACCGGCGAGACGCGCGACGAAAGCAACGGACAGTCGGCGTTGATCGAGGGTGACGCCCGGACGGTCGGGCTGGCCTACGAGAGCCGCTGTGGTACCGACTGGGACTGTCTCAGCGCGCCTAGTGACTCGCCGTCGCTGTCGGATATCCACGTCGGCATCTACCTGTTGAACTTCTTCCCGTACAGCGACGGCCCGGGGCTAATCTCGGAACTCCGCGAGCGAGACGGCTGGGACGCTGTCGGGGCGGCGTTCGACGACCCGCCAGCGAGCGCCGAGCAGGCGATCTATCCCGAGAGGTACACCGACGCGCGCGACTCACCCGCGACGGTTTCGCTGACCGACACTGCGACCGACGGCTGGACGCGAGTCCGGCCGGAGTCGCCGATTCCGGGGTTCGAGCGCGCCAACTACGGTCGACTGGGTCAGTCCGGGCTGTCGGCGATGTTCGCGTACACCGTGTTCGACCAGTCCGGGCCGGGACTCGTCCCCCCGCGCTCGGTGACCTCTTCCGATCAGTCGGACCCAGTGAACTACGACTACCCGGTGACCGACGGCTGGGCGGGCGACCGACTCCACGTCTACGAGAACGTCGACGCTGGCGCGAACGAGACCGCCTACGTCTGGCGGCTGCGCTGGGACTCGGCCACCGACGCCGGTGACTTCGCCGACGGCTACCGCCGATTGCTCGGGTACTGGGGTGCCAGCCCGGTCGACGGCCGCGAGAACGTCCAGACGATTCCGGAAGACGACAGCTTCGGTGACGCCTTCCGGGTGACCCGCGACGGCGACACTGTGACCGTCGTGAACGCGCCGACCGTCGACGACCTCGACGCGGTTCATCAGCCGTGAAGCGGACGGCCGCCGTACTGACTCTGCTCGCGCTCGTCGCGCTTGCGGGCTGTAACGCGCCTGTCGACGACGGTGGTCGCCCGGACCCTCTTTTCGACCGGGTCGGCTGGGAGGACGGCCACTGGTACGACGACCCCATCTCCGTCTCGACCGAGGATGGCCTGACCGAGCGCGAACGCGAGGCGGTCGTCGCTCGCGCGATGGCCCGAATCGAACACCTCCGTGGCAAGGAGTTCCGCGAATCGGTGCCCGTGACGGTGATCTCCCGGACGGAGTACAGCGAGCGGTACGGCGGTGGCGGCGGGCGGGACCGCTTCGGCGACCAGGTCTCCGAAGCGCTCCTGCTGGTCGGGGAGAACAACTCGACAGCCGACGACCGCGGGCAGGCGCTCGACGCCTCGGTCCAGGGCTTCTACTCGACTCGTCGCGGCGAGATCGTCCTCGTCAGCGACTCGCCCACGCCGACCGTCGACCGGTCGACGCTGGTCCACGAACTCGTCCACGCGCTCCAGCAGCAACGCCTCTCGCTCGGCGTTGCGACCGACAGCCAGGACGCCCGCCGGGCCCAGCTCGGCGTCGTCGAAGGCGAGGCGAACACCCTCCAGAGAACGTACGCCGACCGCTGTGACGCGGAGTGGGACTGCATCGAGCGCCCGGCCCGACAGGGTGGCGGCGGTGGTAACAGCAATCTCAACTTCGGACTGTTTCTGACTATCTACGCGCCCTACGCGGCCGGTCCGGACCTCGTCGAGGCAGTCCGGGACCGCGGTGGCTGGGCGGCCGTCGACGGCCTCTACGACGAGTTCCCCGCGAGCACGGAACAGCTGATTCACCCCGAGGCGTACCCCGACGAGACGCCCGCGTCGGTGACCGTCGCCGACCGATCCGACGGCGAGTGGCGACGGTACAACCGGACGCCGGCCGGCGACACGGCCGGCGAGGCGGCAATCTACGCGATGCTGTGGGCAAACGGTGCACTCGACGTGCAGGGGGCGGCGGTCTACGACTACGACAGTCGTTACTCGGCGGGGTGGGCCGGTGACCGGATCGTCCCCTATCGCAACGGCGATCAGGACGGCTACGTCTGGGCGATCGAGTGGGACACTACCGCCGATGCACGGGAGTTCGTTCGGGCCTATCGGGCGATTCTCTCTGCACGGGCGAGCGGCCGTCCCGCCGAGAATGTGTCCGTTCTGCCCGAGTCCGACGAGTTCGGTGACGCCTTCCGAGTGACCAGAGACGGCCGGCGCGTTCGAATCGTCAACGGGCCGACCGTCGACTCGCTCCCGGCTATCGGCGGCGACGAGTAGGTTTTTCCTCGGCGCGCCGGTACCGCCGCCCATGAGTCCGTTCGACATCGTCTCACCAGAGGCCATCGCCGAGGGCCGCGCGACCGACGCATACTTGGACAGAACCGTCGAGTCGCTCGACCACGCCGGCCACAATCCACACGTCGTCGCCGAGGTCACCGCCGACCAGTTCCCCACCGGTGAGTTCGAGACGCTGGCCGGCGTCAAAGACGCCGCCAACCTGCTCTCTGGCCTGCCGATAGACGCGCACGCGCTTCCGGCCGGTCAACTGTTTGACGGTGGGCCGGTCTGCCGGGTCGAGGGCCCCTACCGCGACCTCGCCGTCTACGAGACCGCGCTCTTGGGCTTTCTCTCGCACGCCTCGGCGGTCGCGACGAACGCCCTGCGGGCGAAACGAGCCGCCCCGGAGTCGCAGGTCCTGAGTTTCGGTACCCGGCACGTCCATCCGTCCATCGCGGCGATGGTCGAACGCAGCGCCCTGGTCGGCGGGATGGACGGCATCTCGAACGTAGCCAGTGCCGACGTGATCGGTCGCGAGGCTGGCGGTACGATGCCCCACGCCCTGCTGATCGCCTTCGGCAAGGGTAATCAGGAGGACGCCTGGCAGGCCTTCGACGAGGCGGTCGCGCC
>NZ_JAQCNH010000137.1 GCF_028275115.1 Halorientalis sp.
CCCGCCGACTAAACTAATTCCCGTCCACAGCGAAAAGCCAGACTCGAGTAACTGGCCAAGCGATTGACTCGTGAGAAGTATTCCGGTCACCAGTGGTGCAATACCGACTGCCTTCTTGGAGGGCATATCATCATCGTTGATTTCGCTCATTATTAGTATTCATCAACGACCTGTACGAGACGACCCGTGACGAGGACGTGGACACCGACGCAGAAACGTGACCGATTCGTTCCAATCGTCCGATTATTCGAGAGGTGATGGTCCGATAGCTCGGTACCGGCGCCCACAGATTGAGGTCATTGTATCCTGGTGCAGCCTGGCGTCTGCGATAGCTGAAGCCGCTATAGGCGCCGTCAGCTGTCCTCCTGCCGGGCGGTGGCCGTCACCGGTTGGATGAATTCGGGAAACCAACCGGTCGGAACATCCTCCGACTGCAGGTCTGCAGCCTAGATGTGCGTGATGCGACCATCGGCCGAGGTGGGTACGTCCGTCTCGACGCCATCTGTGATGAGCACTCCCCGGCAATCGACGTCGAGGTCGGAGAGGTAGCCATCCCGCTGTGCGAACTCGAGATAGCTCAGTAACTCCTCCAGGCCCTTGCTGAACGTCTGCTGGCTATCGGTGTACTTGATTTCCCCGAGTACCACATCGGTCAGGTTTTTCCGGCCCTCGGAGTCGTACAATTCGATGACGATATCGGGCCGTCCCCGGAACAGTGCATGGCGCGTTCCGCGCCCGAGGCAGCTATCTAGCATCGTCTCGTGCTGCTCCTCGATCTCGCGAACCGGTTCGAACTGGCTGGAGGCCATCTGCTACAAGTCGTCGGGGCTCGGGAGCTGTTTCGAAGCCGAAGCAGTTCGCCAACAATCACCTCGCACTCTCTACCACTGCGCTGAAATCAGCCTCTCTATACAGCACGAAAGTCTTGTCAGCGCTACGTGAATCCACAAGAACCCGCGTTCTGCGCCCGAGTCAACGGAGTTCCGAGTAGTGAACGCGGCGTTATGAAATTACAACCTATATAGACGAGATCAATAGCCAACCAGGACTGAGAACTGTAGCTCGAAGGCACACCCGGGGCGAAAGATTCAGTATTCGTAGGTTTTAATCCAGCAAATCATCGTTGATTGGCAGATTACTACAGAGCATCCGTGTTTGTTGTTTTCGGGTCATCAGTATCCGCAGGAAAAATTTCACTGCCCCGCCGAACGGAAGTGCTGAGCTACTGCTGCGGGTGGGGGACTACGCAACCACTGTTAGTCATCTCCAGACAGGGAATACTCGCCTGCCATGACCTCGGTTGCAGTATCGATGACTGGGACCGCAGTATTTGTATCAGTCGCGTACCGCTCCCAGAGGACGAACAAAGAGGGGAGGAGAAGAATCGACGACAGATACGCGTACAGCACGCTCAGTGAAATGAGAATGCCGAAGACACCCAAGGCTGGGTTCAGTGCTAACGCCAGCACACCGATACCGAAAACCGTCGTCAACATACTGCCAGTCAGTGCCCCCCCAGTACCGACGACAGTTCGTGTGAGTGCCGGATAGAGCGACCGCTCGTGGTACTCATCGGTGAAACGATGGACCACGTGGACCGCATAATCGATGCCAATTCCGACGGCGATTGCAAGAATCGTTCCGTTAATCGCATTGAACGCGATATCGAGTGCGCGCATTGAAGCGACCACCGCAACGACCGTCACGAGAATCGGGATGATATTGATCACCCCCAGTGAGGGCCGCCCTTCGATGGTCCAGTACGCGACAATCAGAAACGCACTCGAACCTGTGAGAGTCAGAACGAGCGATACGATTACCGACTCAAGCACGAGCGAGATGGCCTCATCGAAGATCACAGGGCTACCGGTTGGCTGTGCAGAGACGCGGAACGTCGTCGCAACGTGGTATGCGTCGTCGGTGACCACGCTATTGTCCGCCTCGCCGTCTACAGTGTAGATTACTTGTGCACTCCTGCGGTCAGCGGCGATGAAGCGGTCGATTTCGCTGTTTGGCGATTCGGATAGCGCAGTGTAGATAGCTGGTAGATTGTCGTCAGGAATCCCGTTATCATCGCGGTCGTTACGCTTGACGAGCGCTCTGAACTCGGGGTCGCGTTCTGCCCGGGACTGGATGAGGGTAACGATGCTCTGACGCTCGGCCAGCCGTCCAGTCGCGCGGAACGTCTCAGGTGGGGATTGGCTCGCGCGGTGCATCTGTTCGAGTGCCGTGTCTTGTGTCAACTCCCCCTCAACGTACATCAACACCCGCCCGTCCTCCTTGAAATTGCGATCGATGAAGTTGTTAATGCGGACGTATTCGAATCGCTCGGGAGGGCGGATCGACTCCGGAAGCACCTGTAGATACTCCGGAGTCTCCTCCGCTGGCTGGAAGTCATCGGGACTGAACCCCGTGTCGACACCGGTCGCGTATACCCCCCCACCTGCGGTGAAAAGCGCAGTAAAAAGCAACAAAACGACGGGACCGCGCTTCGCAACGACGACACTGACCGACAGGATTCGACCCAGCGGCGACGACTTCGACCCCAAAGGCGTCGTCGCCAACGTCGGGATCGGATACTGTTGACGAGCGCGGTCAACGGACAATTTCATCGCAGGGACGAAAATCCCGAAGATCAGGAACGTGAACACGATACCGACGGCAGCAACGAGTCCGAAGTCGCGGGTCGGTGGAAACGCGCTCGCGACGTTTGAAAGGAACCCTACTGTCGAAGTCCCGGCGACAATCGCGAACGCGACCGTAACCTGGCTCGTCGTTAGTGACATCGCGTCGTCGGTGTTCAGACCCCGAACACGCTCTTCACGATAGCGATTGATCGAGTGAATACCGAAATCGATTCCAATCGCAATCAGGATCGGTGGGACGGCTATCAGTAGCACTGCGAAAGGAATCCCAGCGAGTCCGATAAACCCGAACGTCCAGATTAGTGTCATCACAATCGCGAGAAGTCCAATACCGATATCGACCGGGTCACGGTACGCGATTACGAGAAACAGAACGATGAGCACGAGGGCTGCAGGCAACACGACCGCAGTCGTCGTTCCGGTCGTGTTCGGCGGCGTGCCCTGCACCCAGATGTTGCTAGCGTCGTCCTGTGCGAGTGTGTCGATACGTTCAACGCGATCGGGTGGGAACTCCGATGCGCCCCCCGGCCCACCCCCTGCACCTGCCCCCGGTCCAGCACGGTGAGTGACGCTTCCTCGACTCGCCGAGGCTGAGGCTGAGGCTCTATTGAAATCGTTGCTGAGACTGTTGGTGAAGCCAGGGTCGTCCGCAGCGTTCTGCACTGCGGTTGCAATTTCGGTCGGTGTTGCCTGCTCGACTGCCCGGTACTGCGCTTCCGGAGTAGTTGCAGACGGGTCAAGGGTCGTCGCGACGGTTGTCGCGGGCGTCGAGACAGATTCGGCGCGGAGCGGTGACGACGCCAGAATCCGTTCGCGCGTCTTCAGCATGTCGAGTAACGCCGGCTTCGCGAGGACGTTGTGCGACTCCTGAACTATCGTTGTACTCGTCGTCTCCGTGGAGAACGTCGTGCCGAACTCCTCGTTGATATCTTCGACCGCTTGGAACGAGGGCAAGTCCTCGGTGAATTGCTGTTGTCCGCTTTCGGTTGATATCGATCCGAGGCCAATGACAAATACTCCGGTAAGGAGGAGAAACACGAGTATAATACTTTTTGGCCTCGACAGAATAGCGGCGTCGATACGGTCAATCAACCAGTGGAAATTCATTTATATCAGTTGTATAGCGGCTTAATGCGTTGTCATATCTGTATATGTATTCAGGCATCAAATAGTGTGTGTTCTGTCCCGACGGCCCGTGATATGAGAGAGGCTCAATAGAGCCCTGCCTGGACCCACTCAGGTAACCTCTATCAAACATTGATACGTACGTTCAATTCAATGGGCGTCCAGCTGGAAGCATGTGAACACCAACTCATGTTGTTGTACCAGCGGACTCAGTTCAATATAAGAAACTCGCGGACCTCCTCGAGCTGGCCGTGGACACCGTGGTAGTAGTTGCGCACGTCGGAATCCTTGCCCAGATCGCGGTAGGAGACCTCGAGCGGTCGGCCGCGCCCGTGATGGCCGCCTCGATGGCCTCGGTACAGTACGTTCGGACAAACGATTCAAGCGGATCGGAGTCGTCGGTCGTGATGTCGGTGGACATTGTTAGGATGTCCCCGGCGTGCCCGGACGCTGATCCCGTCCGGGGTCTGTTGCTCGACCACAACACGGACCCCACCGGGGAGAGCCCGCACCGCAGCCGCACCGTGAGCCGCACCCGCGAGTAGTGATACGATGAAACAACGTTACGTACAACGCCCAACAGACGTAACCAACGTCCGTCGTGCCGTGCGGAGCGTCTCGGCGTCGCAGGGCGGTGGGAGGCCCCGCACCTCGTGTTGTGGGCGAGCAACAGGGTGCCGAGGCCTGTTACTCACGAGCCACACCTCCGTTGTCCACCGTGATGCGGTGGCCGGCGATGGTCGAGACGATGGGCTCGTCGGCGTCTGGGCGCAGCTCGACGCGCGTGTTCCGGTCCGACGTGCGGGCTTCCGTCATGTGGGTCGCCGCCGGGCACGACGCGGCCATCGTATCCATGATATCGTAGGCCGTGCTCCGGTGGGGCTCGCCCTGCAGCGCGTCGAGGACGCCGTCGTAGTCCATCGACGCGACGTCGCCGTTGTTCTGAGCCTTGTTCACCAGCGTCTGGAGGCAGAGCGCGGCGCGGGCCTCCTGGGAGGAGGCTTCGGCCGCGGCGGTCTGCTCGACGAAGGCCAGCGACTGGCTGACCTGTTCGAGTTCCCGTTCGAGCGTGCTGATGCGGCCGTCGTAGTCCTGCCGCAGGCCGGATACGTCGCGCTGGATCTCTTCGATCTCGGCGTCGTTGTCGATGGTGACCTCCGACAGCGTCCCAGCCGCCGCTCAAGCTGTTCGAGCTGATCGGCGATCTCGTCGGTCATGCGACCACCCCACGGCCGCCGACCTCAAGGTCGTCCTGCCGGGCCAATTCCTTCGCGCAGGCGAGACAGAGCGCGTCGAACCGCGTCTCGACGCGGTCGGTGTACAGCCCGCCAGCACCGCCGCAGTAGCCACACTCCGCGTCGTGGCGGGTCATGCCGCGACACCTCCGGTCGCCGCGTCCGCGTCAGCCGCTTCTTTGGGTTCGCAAGAACAGGAACACGTACGTCTGGGCGTAGCCGGCGTACTCGCCGCCGAACTGCTCGCGGATGGCCCGCGAGGTGTCGGCGTAGTTCCCGCGGTCGCAGTCGGGGTAGTGCTCCTCGATGGCCGTCTGGATCCAGGTGTCCAGCGGAACCGCCTCCAGGAAGTCCAGCGCGAACAGCAGCACGCAGTCGGCGACCTTGTCACCGACGCCGACGAACTGCGTGAGGTCGTCGCGGGCCTCCTCGTACGGCAGGTCACGTGCCTCGTCGGGATGGGCCTCGCCGGCGGCGACCATCTCGGCGGTTCGTTCGACGTACGGCGCCCGGTACCCCAGCGAGCAGTCCCGCAACTCGGCCTCGGTCGCGTCGGCCAGCTGGTCGGGCGTGGGGAAGGCGTGGTAGGTGTCGCCGTCGAACGTAACGACATCGCCGAACTCGCGGGCAAGCCGCATCTGCATCCCGTGGATACGGGCGACCCGCATCTGGGCCGAGCAGATGAACGAGATCAGCGAGGCGAAGGAGGGGTCCTCGACGAGGCGCATCCCGCCGTACCGCTCGTACGCTCGCTCCAGCAGCGGGAGGTCCGGCGTCGCCTCGACGATGGCGTCGAGGTCGTCGTCGAGCCGCAGCAGCCGTCGCAGATGGTCGGGCGCGTCCGGCGTTGAGGCCTCCCATTCGAGCGCGTCACCGACCAGCCGGCACCGCAGAACCTCGGGTTCGTTCGTCGCCGCCTCGGTCGCTGGGAGGACGGTGTGGTACCAGGCGTCCCCGCCCCAGGCCAGCCCGTCCGCGAACATCTCGCCGTCCGGACGGTCCCAGACGTACGTCTGCCCGCTCTCGACGGTCGCCTGAAGATCGAAGCCACCGGCGAACTCCGCGACAGGGATACGGCCCGCGTGCATACCCTCCCTGTGGACGGCCCGGCTATGCGGCTTGTGCTTCCGGCGGGCAAACTTCTTGTTCCATCCGTGTCAACAGTTGACTGGGTATGGATTGTCGCGTTGTCGTCGAGGCGGCCGTTCCGGTCTACGACGTGGGGAATGCCGACGAGGCGGTCCGGATCGCCATCTCCAAGACCGGCGAGATGCTGAACCCGGACCTCAATTACGTAGAGATCGATATGAGGGAGCGATCCTGTCCTCACTGTGGCGACGAACGGGAGCCGGCGTTCATCGCCGCCGACGAGGGGCTGGTCGCGCTCGAACTGGAGATGACCGTCTTCAACGTCGAACGAACGGAGCACGCGGCCCGCATCGCGCGCAAGGAGATCGGCCAGCGCCTCGAGGACATCCCGCTGGACGTGCTAGAGGTCGAGGTGATCGATACGGACACGACCGAGGAAGACGACACCGAGGAGGCCGCAGAAGCGGAGGAGCCGATCGAGGAGGAACTCGACCTGGACGTGGGACTGGACGAGGGAGAGGACGACGTGCTGCCGGAGTTCGAGGACCTCGTCGACGAGGAACGATAGCGGTCGCTGTCCGGCATGAGTGACACGAGGACTGGACGACGCGTTCAGTCGGCGGCGGCCGAGACCGGCTCGGCGACTTCCTCGGTCATTTCCTCGGTGATACCCCCCGCGAGCGCGAAGACCGCGGCCTTGTGATCGGTCTTCGACTTGTGGATGGAGGTCGGGCGCACACCGAGCGTCTCGTAGTCGGTGGCGGCGACAGCATCACCTGTGCGCTGTTCGTAGTGGTTGCGTACCTCTGCAAGCAGGCCGTGGAGATGGATGAGTTCCTGCTTCTTCATAGCCACTCGCCGGTAACGACTGGACGGTTATAGTACTATCCTGAGTGACGTTAACATGGAGTCCCGTCTCAGCCGCTCTCGCTGTCCCAGACGGGTGTTTTGTCGTGACAACGACCCACGCGCTTGGTGGCAAACGCTGCCGGTGGCCGGGCGAGAACGGTACATTTTTATGCTGTGACACTTCTCGATGCGATAGTTTCTGGCGCGCGCGGCACCGTTCTCGACGTGAACTCTTTGAGGGTCGGCCGGGTACCACGACGTATGAGCTACGACGACCACCTCGACCACGCGCTGGAGGAGACGCCGGATATCCAGGAGGGCGGTGAGCGGTTCAAGCTGCCGGAGCCCGAGGTCCGGCAGGAGGGCAACGTCTCGGTGTTCGAGAACTTTCAGGGGACGCTCGACCGGCTGGACCGCGAGGCCAACCACGTCATGAAGTTCGTCCAGAACGAGCTCGGGACCAGCGCCTCCGTCGACGAGCGGGGCCGGCTTCGACTCACCGGCGACTTCCGACAGCGCCGTGTCGCCGACGCCATCGATGCCTACGCCGACGCCTACGTCCGCTGTCCGGAGTGTGGGCTCCCGGATACGAAGATCGTGACGGAGAACGGAGCTGAGCTGCTGCAGTGCCAGGCCTGCGGCGCACGCTCCGCGACCGGCGGCTGACTATCCATCGGGTATTCCATCTACTGTAGAGATAGCCTCGCAAGCCCCCATTTACACTCGATAAATGTAATTTTCTTTCGGAATCACGGCCGTATCTCCGGACAGTCCGTCGGGCTCGGCCTCAGAACTGCTTCATCGTCTTGAGGTCGTGTTCGGTGCGGGCGAACTCGGAGAGACGGCGCGTGGCGTGACACGAGGGGCAGTGGAAGGTCGTGGACACGTCCGGCAGGTCGGTCGGCGCCGACTCCCAGTGCTTGCCACATTCGGGACACAGTAATCGAGCGTACGTCTCCTCCATGTCACTCGTCCACGAGCAGGGAACGCAAAAACGTTACCACCGATACGACGACCGGTACGGACCGGTCACGTACGACGTGGCACCCACCGGGTGTTCAGGCCGCGATGACCTCGGCGGCCTCGAGCAGCTCCTTGTACCGGTTGCGGATGGTGACCTCGGAGATGCTGGCGACCTCGCTGACCTCGCTCTGGGTGACCTTCTCGTTGCAGAGCAGCGCCGCGGCGTACACCGAGGCGGCGGCCAGCCCGACCGGCGACTTGCCCGAGAGCAGGCCGGCCTCGCGGCCGTCCTCGACGAGGTCGCGGGCGCGGCGCTCGACCTCGTCGCTGAGGTCGAGGTCGCTCGCGAACCGGGGGATGTAGCTCTCCGGGTCCGCCGGCGCGATCTCCAGGTTCAGCTCCCGGACGATGTACCGGTAGGTCCGGGTGAGCTCCATCCGGTCGACCCGGGAGACCACGCTGAGTTCGTCCAGCGAGCGCGGGACGCCGGCCTGCCGGGCGGCGGCGTACACCGACGCCGTGGCGACACCCTCGATGGAGCGGCCGGGCAGCAGGTTCTCGGCGAGCGCGCGGCGGTAGATGACGGAGGCGGTCTCGCGGACGTTCTCCGGGAGGCCCAGGGCGCTGGACATCCGGTCGATCTCGCCGAGCGCCTGCTTGAGGTTGCGCTCCTTGGAGTCGCGCGTACGGAAGCGCTCGTTCCAGGTCCGCAGGCGCTGCATCTTCTGGCGCTGGCGCGAGGACAGGCTGTTGCCGTAGGCGTCCTTGTCCTGCCAGCCGATGTTCGTCGACAGCCCCTTGTCGTGCATCATCTTCGTGGTGGGGGCGCCGACACGGGACTTGTTGTCCCGCTCGTTGGAGTCGAACGCGCGCCATTCGGGGCCGCGGTCGATGCTGTCCTCCTCGACGACGAGGCCACAGTCGCCACAGACGACCTCACCGTGCTCGGTGTCGGTCTCCAGGCGGCCGCCGCACTCGGGGCAGGCCGTCTTCTCGTCTGCCTCGGTGGTCTGCTCGGCCTCGGTAGTCTGCTCCTGCGTTCGGAGTGTTGTGGTATCAGTCATGGTGGGTGCGAGAGACGCCCCTCTGCCGAGCCGGGAGACGAAAGAATGCCGGCGGGGGCGACCTCCTTACCCAGTGTAAGGCCGAAAGCTACTTAAAACTTTCGTCGACTTGTGTCTCGTTACCAGGGGTCTGATGGCTTCTAGCCCTCGTATACGTTCATCCGCGCACAGGAGGGTGCATCCTCGATGTGGGATACTAGTATAAAAAGATACCGCAAGCCGTTACTTGACCCTACCGGAGAGCCGCTAGTTCAGCTCCGGCGGGCGAGCAGTGCCGCACCGAGCAGGGCGAGCACCGCGATGACTGCGCCGAACCCGGGCTGACCGTCCGTCTCGGTGCCGGGCGTCTCGTCGCCGTCACCACCGTCCTCGCCGTCGGCCATCTCCGTCTCGGTCGGCGACTCGTCCATCATCGGGGCGCTGATCTCGGCCCCGTCGAGCACGATGTCGCCCTCCGCAGTCACGTAGGGCGCGTCTGCCTGCCCTTCGCTGGAGACGAAGTCGTACTGCTCGTTGCCGTTGGTGTCGAGATGCGGCATCGCGAAGTGCTGACCCGGCTCGCTGTCGACGGCGATCGCGACGTCCTCGCTCGTGCCGGAGTCGAGGTAGTCGGACGTGCCGACGACGGAGCCGAGCGGGTCGTCACCGACCGTGTCGTCGTGGATGGTGACGAAGCCACCCTCGGACATCGTGACCGACGCGACCGTCACGGTCCCGTCCTCCGACAGCTCCTGGTCCGCGAAGTCAACCGACGCGGACCGGACCGTCAGGCTGGCCGGGTCCAGGACGATGTCGCCACCGCTCGTGGTGTACGGCCCGTCGGCCTCCGCTTCGGAGGTGACGAAGTCGTACTGCTCGTTGCCGTTCGTGTCGAAGTGCGGCATCGCGATGATGCTGCCGGACTCGGTGTACGGCTCGTCCAGCGAGACCTCGATGTCCTCGTGGCTGCCGGACTCGAGATATTCGGACGTGCCGCGCACGGAGCCGAGCGCGTCGCCGTCGAGCAGGGTCCCGTCGTGGATCGTGACGAAGCCACCCTGCGAGAGGGTCGCGCTCGCCACTGTCACGGAGTCGGCCTGCCCGTTGGCGGTCTGGTTGTTCAGCGAGACCGTCGCCGTTCCCTGGCCCATGTCGGAGACGTCGACCATGGCGGGCGACACGATGATACCCTTCGCCACGTAGGGGCCGTCGTTGGCGCCCTCGCCGGTGACGAAGTTGTACTGCTCGTTGCCGTTGGTGTCACGGTGCGGCATCGCGATGAACGTGCCCGACTCCTCGAGCTCGTCCACTGCGATGGAGACGTTCTCGTGCGTGCCCGGTCCGAGGTACGCGGAGGTACCGCGGACGCTGTCGAAGACCGCGCCCTCCAGCAGGCTCGCGTCGTGGATGGTGACGAAGCCGCCGTCGTGGAGCGTCGCGGACTGGACCGTGACGTTGTCGTCCTCGCTGGTCTGGCTCTCGACGGTGACCTGCGCGGTGACGGTCGCCGTGGCCGTGTCGATCACGAGGTTGCCCGCGCTCGTGGTGACGGGACCGTCGTCGGCCCCTTCGCTGGTGACGAAGTCGTACGACTCGTCGCCGTCGGTCTCACGGTGAGCCATCGGGATGACCGTGCCGGACTCCTGCAGCGGGTCGTCCAGCGTGATGGTGACGTTGTCGTAGTAGCCGGCCGCCAGGTACTCCGAGGAGCCCCGGACGCTGCCGGTCACGGCGCCCGCGTTGAGCGAGGCGTCGTGAATCGTCACGTAGCCGTCCTCGGAGAGGTCGACATGGTCGACGGTGATCGTCGTCCCGTCCGAGGGCTGGTCGGCGACGTGGAAGTTGGCCGCCATGTCCAGCGTCGCCTGGTCGATGACCGCGCCGTTATCGTCCGTGTACGGTCCGTCCTCCTGACCGTCGGAGGTGACGAAGTCGTACGCCTCGTTACCGTTCGTATCCTTGTGCGCCATCGGGACGACGGTCGCGTTGTCCGCGGTGAACGGCTCGTCCAGCACGATGTGGACGTTCTCGTGGTAGCCCGGCCCGAGGTACTCCGAGGTGCCCCGGACGGAGCCGAAGGCGTCGTCGGAGACGTTCACGTCGTGTGCGGTCACGAAGCCTGCCTCGGGGAGGAACACCTCGTCGACCGTCACCAGGTTCCCGCCACTGACCTCGTCGGCCATCGTGACGTTCGCGGTGTCGGTCAGCTCCGCGCTCGCGGAGTCGAGGACGATGTTGCCCCCGTCGTCGGTGTAGGGGCCGTCGTCCTCACCGTCGCTCGTGACGAAGTCGTACGACCCGTCGTCGTCCGTGTCACGGTGCGGCATCGGGATGATCGTGTCGTCGTTCTCCAGTGGCTCGTCAAGCGTGACGCGGACGTTCTCGTGAACGCCGGCGCCCAGCTTGGGACTCACGCCGCGGACGCTCTCGAAGGTCGCCCCGTCGAGGAGCGACGAGTCGTGGATGGCGAGGAAGCCACCGTTGGCCATCTCCGTCCGGTCGACGAACACGTGCGTGCCGTCGGTCGGCTGGTCGGAGACCGAGACGGTCGCGGAGGCGGTCACCGTCGCGGTGTCCGTAACGATCTCGTCGTCCTGGGTCAGGTACGGCCCGTCGACCTCCGCGTTACCCGAGACGAACTCGTAGATGCGGTCCCCATCGGTGTCCCTGTGGGGCATCGCGACGAGCGTCGAGGTGTTCTCGATCGGATCCTCCAGGGTGACGGTCACGTTCTCGTGGACCCCGGCCGAGAGGTAGCTCGAACTCCCCCGGACGCTGGCGAGCGTCTCACCCTCCCCGAGCGAGCCGTCGTGGATGGTCACGAACCCGCCCTCGGCAACGTAGACCTGCTCCACGGTGACGGTCGTCCCGCCACTGGTCTGGTTCGCGAGGCTCACGTTCGCGGCGTGTGCGAGATTCGCGCTCTCTGCTGTACCTGTCGATTCCGCCGATGCGTCG
>NZ_JAQCNH010000140.1 GCF_028275115.1 Halorientalis sp.
TAGGTCAGTGCCGGTTTCACAACGACTTTGCACGCGGCCGCCCTTCCTCCGGTGACTATGCCTCCCCGACTCGACGCCGAAGGCGTTCCACGATCTAGCGGTATGCCCATACTCGGTCTCGGCACCTGGGAGAACGACGACGCCGACCAGTGTGCAGAGAGCGTCCGGACCGCTCTGGAGATGGGCTACCGACACATCGACACCGCGCAGGCGTACCGAAATGAACAAGCTGTCGGTCGCGGCCTCGCCGAGGCCGACGTGGACCGCGAGGACGTGTTCCTCGCGACCAAAGTGTGGATTTCGGAGCTCTCCCACGACGACGTTATCGAAACCACCGAGAACAGCCTGGAGCGACTGGGTGTCGACCACGTAGACCTGTTGTACATCCACTGGCCCTCCGGCGAGTACGACCCCGAGGGAACGATCAGCGCGTTCAATCAGCTCTTCGACGAGGGCAAAATCGAACGCTTCGGCGTTTCGAACTTCGAGCCCGAACACGTCGAGGAGGCCCGCGAACACGCCGAGATGCCCGTGTTCGCCAACCAGGTCGAACTGCACCCCCTTCTGCCACAGGACGAACTCCGCGAGTTCGCCGCCGGGACCGACCTCGAACTGGTCGCCTACTCACCGCTGGCCCGCGGGCAGGTGTTCGAGAACGACACGATTACCGATATCGCCGAGGCCCACGACGCCAGCCCGGCACAGGTCAGCCTGGCGTGGCTCCGTGAGAAAGGCGTGACCACCATTCCGAAAGCAACCAGCGAAGCACACATCCGGGACAACTGGGAGAGCATCGGTCTCGAACTCGACGCCGAAGCGGTCGACCGCATCGACGCCATTCGAGAGCGTGACCGCCGCGTTCACCCCGATTTCGCGCCCGACACCTGGTGAGGCGGCCTCGAACGGTCGCTAGTCCCGAATCCGGGCCCGCTGACGTGCGTCAGACTCGGGCCAGAATGATTATGCCCCCCGCGTGGTAATCTGGCGCGTATGGCAGCGGGACGCGGACGCGCGTCGGGCGGTGTCGTCGATGATATCCGCTTCGATCTCCGGCGGATGCACGAGACCTGGATGGAGTTGTTCTTTCCGCGCCAGCGCAACGCTTCGAGTTCCGTTCTCGGAAAGTGGCAACCGAAGACGGCCCGCGAGAAGGTGACCTACAACATCTGGTACTACCTCGGCATCCCGGTCATCGGGCTGCTCTACCCACTCGTCTTGCTCGGGGTCATATTCCGGTTTCAGAGCCGGCGACTGGACAGTGCAGCGCTCCGACTCGGGACCGTGGGTGTCGTCGTCCTGTTCGTCGTGCTGTGGGGCGCGCTGACCGCGGCGTCGTACGTCCGATTCGACGGGCTCACCGAGGGCTTTTTTGCGGTCGCGGCCGCCTCGGCCGTCGCCATCGTCGCCGCGGCACTCGCGGTCGGTTTCCGGGTGATCGGCGGACGAGGAACGACCGTCGCGTTCGCCTGGCCGTTCGCGATGACGGGAGTCTTCCTCCCGCCGGTCGTCGCGGCGCTGTACTCGCCAACGGTCGCCGAGGCCGTTTTCTCGCGGAGCGAGAGCCTCGCCATCTGGCTCTTGGAGAACCCGCTCGACGTCGCCGACGTGAACACGTACCTGAGGACACGGTACGACCTCGAAGGGCTCGCCTTCGCCGGCATGTGGTTCGGCATCTCCGCCCCCGTGGGCTGGGTGCTCGGCATCCTGGTGACGCTGGCCGACCTCGTCCGGCCAAAAGCCGACAGCGGTGGCGACGGCTGAGGCGGGTTCGGCACGAACTCTGACCCGACCCGGGCGGCCGGAAACACAATCCTGATTTTCGTTCCTGCCTAGCGTCCAGCTATGGAACTCGATTTGCCGAAAACGGTGGCACTGTTCGCAGTACTGATAGCTGTCGGTGTGGGTGGACTGATCGGCGCGCCGATTCCCATGGCGACGGGTACTATCCTAATGATGGTACTGCCGTCGACACTCGTCTTCGGCGGGATCTGTCTCCTCCTCGGCGTCAAACACGGCGAGTATCGCGCGTCGTAATCATCGGTTCGAGGACGGTTGGACCGCCGGCCGGACCGGGCGGACTGATGTGGACTCGCCTGGACCCGACGGCGACGGAAACGACAGTGACGGTTCGGCAGACGGGGGCGATACCACCGGCACTTCGGCAGCGGGGGCGGGACCCGGAACAGTCGGTATAGCTGAAGGCCCCTCGGCGGCAGCTATCTCCACTTCGGACTCGCCGACGTGAGGTGTGACGCGTCGCGGCGACTCGGTTGCAACTCACGACCGTCTACAGGTTCCGTCGCCGTCCTTTCGGTATCTGCGAGCGCAGTTCCCCGTGCAGATAGAGCCCGACACCGAGCGGCTCGGTCTCCCCGGCGATGTCGTGTGTTGCGATCAGGTACCCCCAGTCACCGTCCCACTCGATCTCCTGGTCCTCGCCGGCGACGAACGCCGCTGCCTGGTCGCGGGTGAGGTGGAGCACGTTCTCGTCGGCCCGGTCTCCGAACCGCTGAGCCGCGTTCGTCGTCGGCTTCCAGTGGTCGCCACGGGTCCGCAGGACGCTCATGCCGAGACCTTCCACCCGGACGGGCGATTCGGCGTCGGTGTGGAGGGCCCACACTTTGCCGCGTCCTTTCTCCCAGAAAGAAAAGTCGACGAGGACGTCCCGTGGAACGGCGAACCGGTCGGCCCACCAAGAGAGCACTTCCTCGCGGGTAGGCTGGTCCTCGTAGATTCGGCCTGCGGGGTCAGTCGGGAGACGGACGAACGTCTGGCCGTCGTGTTGTTCGGTCATCCCTCGACCTCCAGTTTCGCACAGAAGAACCCGCCAGTGTCGTTGTGATGTGGGTAGATTCGTTTCGCTTTCCGGACCGACTCGTCGAAGGTTTTGCCCTCGAACTCGGTGACGCCCGGAACGTAATCGAGGGGCAACTCGAACTCGGCCAGTCGGCAGGGTTCCTCGGCCAGCACGTGGTCGAGGACAGCCTCGTTTTCCTCGGGCGCGAACGTACAGGTGGAGTAGACGACACTGCCGCCCTCCCGGACGGTCTGGACCGCGCGCCGGAGGATACCCTTCTGGGACCCGGCGATACCCTTGACGTGTTCGAGCGACCATTCGTCCAGCGTGTCGGGGTTCTTTCGAATCGTCCCCTCACAGGAACAGGGGACGTCGACCAGCGCGGCGTCGTACTGCTTCAACTCCCAGGGCTTCAGCGAGTGGTTCCTCGCGTCCTCGCGGGTGATGGCGACGTTCGTCACGCCCAGTCGCTCCGCGTTCGAGCGCAGTGCGGAGATGCGTCCGAGGTTGTTGTCGGTGGCGACCAGCAGGCCGCGGTCGTCCATCAGCGCCGAGAGCTGTGTGGTTTTGCTGCCGGGGGCCGCACAGGCATCCCACACCCGGTCGTCCGGGTCAGGGTCGAGCACCGCGGCTGGGACGACCGAGACCTCCTCCTGCCCGTGGAGCCAGCCGTGGTAGTACGGCCAGTTGGCCCCCGGTTGGGTGTCGAGTCGGTAGAGTCCGGGGTGCCACGCGCAGGGTTCGACGTCGATTCCGTCCGCCTCCAAGGCTGCCCGCGCGGTGTCGGGATCGGTTTTGATCGTGTTTACGCGAACTACCGACGGCAGCGGGCGCTCGCAGGCCGAGAGAAACGTATCGAAGTCGTCGATCAGCGGTTCGTAGCGCTCCAGTGCCTCCATCGTTCGCTCGTTTGCTCCCGCCGGTAAAAACATCGGTCATCGAGGCGCGGTGGCCGAGCGGAGACGCTTGGAGCCGCGAGGCGCGGTGGCCGAGCGGAGACGCTTGGAGCCGCGAGGCGCGGTGGCCGAGCGGAGACGCTTGGAGCCGCGAGGCGCGGTGGCCGAGCGGAGACGCTTGGAACCGCGAGGCGCGGTGGCCGAGCGGAGACGCTTGGAACCGCGAGGCGCGGTGGCCGAGCGGAGACGCCTGGAGCCGCGAGGCGCGGTGGCCGAGCGGAGACGCCTGGAGCCGCGAGGCGCGGTGGCCGAGCACTTCAGTACGATTCGCCCTGCAGGTCCTCAAGATGCGCCTGCAGGTCGGGGAACTGTTCGGTGTCGGCGAAGCCGTACTCGGCTCCACCGTAGAACGACTCCGGGATTTCGGCATCGACGAGGATGCTCTCGGCGGTCCCGTCGACGTGGTTGACCTTGTCGACCGGTACCAGCCGGACCAGACCGTCGTCCGCTCGCACGCAAACAACGAGATTGTCCCGGAACAGGACGGCGTCGAACGCCTGTGGTTCGTACTCCGACGTCGTAAAGAGGGTAATCTGACCCATACCCGAATTTACGAGCCGGGGACACAAAACGTTCCCGTGGGTCGCGGACGACGGCCATCCCGTCACTGGTTCCAAGGCGACACAGCGGACGCCTTCTGCCTGCAGTCAGGCGTACTCGGCGAGCGGCTCCTGGATGTCGAGCAGGTCGGCGCTGCGTTTCCAGAGGTCCCGCTGGGCTGTCTCGTCGCGGGCGTCGGGCGCCGGGCGGCGCTGGCGACAGCGTGCGAAGTACTCGCCAGTGACGCCGTCGACGGAATCAGACGCGGCGAGGTACGTCATCGTCGCTGCCCCGTCTTCGGGTGAGTCGGTCAGCGGCACCTCGCCCAGGAGGTCGCCGAACTGCTGGATCGGACCTGGAAGCGCCCGCGAGAACTCGCTCCCGGGAATGATGCCGGGGTGGAACGAGTTCGACGTGACGTCGCTCCCGGCGGCCGCCAGTCGCCTGGCCAGTTCGTTCGAGAAGTGAATGTTCGCCAGCTTCGACCGACAGTACGCTGCCCACTCGGAGAACGGCCCGGGCTCGATCAGGGCGTCGAGGTTGAGCGAGGAGACGCGGTGGCCGATGGAGGACGTCGTGACGATACGCGCCTCCGGCGCGAGCGTGTCGAGCAACTCCGTCGTGAGCAGGTACGGCGAGAGGTGGTTGATGTGGAAATGTTTCCCCAGGCCGAGTTCCGTCGTCTCGTTGTCGTCGAACAGTCCGCCGGCGTTGTTACAGAGGACGTCGATCTCGTCGACCGACTCGCGGACGTCGTCGGCCATTTCGCGCACGTCCTCGACCGACGCGTAGTCGGCGGAGACGAACTGCGCGTCGGACCCGAGGTCCGCCAGCTCCCGGACTGCGCTCTCTCCGGCCGTCCGGTCGCGGCCGTGGACGACCACATCAGCCCCGAGCCGTCCTATCGCCATAGCGGCCTGTCGACCGAGTCCGTTCGTCGACCCGGTCACCAACACCGTCTGCCCGGACATGTCCACGCCCTGTACCCCAGCCTTCACTTCCGGATCCCGTTCCCCGAGGATCATCACGCAATTCTTCTGCACAGTTGTACATAATATTCGCGGAATCGCCGCCGGAAAGAGCCACCGTCCACCTCTCCGTGCCAGTCGGTCGCCAGCCCGATTGCACTCCTCTCCGGCGACGTTTTGTACGTACCTGTCGGATGGTCGGTCAGAGCATACGTCGAACTCCGTAACGACCGCGCGCTTGAACCCCTGGTACTGACCGAGGGGCTGCTGGGTGCCGGTCTCGTCGGGAAGATTGCCACCGACCACCTCGTCGACACGCTAAATATGAGTTACCACGCCGTCTGTCGGTGTGAGGGACTGCCCGACGTGGCCGTCTCCCACGGGGGCGACCCCGCTGTCGAGCCGCCAGTCCGAACCTATGCCGACCACGAGCGAGACCGGCTCGCATCCAGAGCGACGTCCCAGTCTCGCCCAGCGACGCGACGGAGTTTGCAGCCTGTCTCTCGCGGTGGCTCGACGAGCAGGACGCCCTGCCACTGTATCTCAGTGGCCTCCCGGCGGAGAAGGACGGCCTGCTAGCGCTTCACGGGATTGCGACCGGGGACGCCGGCAACCTGCTCTCGCGGGCGGAACAGAACGGTCTCGACAGCCTGGGGTTCGTCGTCGAGTCCAACGCGGAGCTCCCCGACTCTGAGGCCGCGCGCAAACTGCCCCTCGGCGCCGTCGCGCCTGTCGCTGGAATCGAGGTCGACACCCAGAAACTGGTCGACTATACCGAAGAGATCGCACAGGTCCGCCAGCAACTCGCTCAGCAGATGGGACAGGCCGGCGACGAGAGCTCACAGGCCTATCCCATTGGCTTCCAGTAGTGTCTCTTTACACGCTCGACCCGCCTTCGCAACCTTCACCCGCCCGCCGCTCGCAGGGACTCGTATGACCGACACCGACGCCGCCGTCGAAGCGTTCCTCGCCGAAGCCGAAACCGTGTTCGAGGAGTACGACCAGGGTTACATGAACCCCGACATCGCGCTGGAGCGACTCCGCGGGCACATCGAGGACCTCGACGAGGCTCGTGACACGTAGCGAGCGGAAGCCCACCCGTTCACGGGTGGGAGGAACTCAATGAGCCGTCCGGACGAGCGGCGAGCCGGGGGAATTATCGGGGTCGGTCCCCGCGAATATGATATGACGGAGTTCTCACAACGGATCGAGCAGGTGTCGATCTCGGGCATCCGCGAGGTGTTTGAGGCCGCCGGCGAGGATGCAATCAACCTCGGACTGGGCCAGCCGGACTTCCCCACGCCAGACCACGTTCGGGACGCGGCCATCGACGCCATCGAAGCGGGCGACGCAGACGCGTACACCTCCAACAAGGGGACGCGCGAACTCAGGGACGCTATCAGCAAGAAGTACGACCGCGACTACGGCCTCCACGTCGACCCCGAACACGTCGTCGCGACCGCCGGAGGCAGCGAGGCCCTCCACATCGCGCTGGAGGCTCACGTCGATTCCGGCGACGAGGTAATATACCCCGACCCCGGGTTCGTCTCCTACGAGGCGTTGACCCACATCGCGGGCGGCGACCCGAATCCGGTCCCGCTCCGGGCGGACCTGACGATGGACCCCGCGACGGTTGAGGAGGCCATCAGCGACGACACGGCGGTGTTCGTCGTGAACTCTCCGGCGAACCCGACGGGTGCGGTCCAGTCACCGGCGGATATGCGCGAGTTCGCTCGTATCGCCGACGAACACGACGTGCTCTGTCTCTCCGACGAAGTGTACGAAGACATCGTCTTCGACGGTGAACACCGGTCGCCGCTCGAGTACGCCGAGACGGACAACGTCGCCGTCGTCGGCGCGTGCTCGAAGAGCTACTCGATGACGGGTTGGCGACTCGGCTGGATCACTTCGAGCGAGCGCCGGATCGAACGGATGCTCCGGGCCCACCAGTACGGCCAGGCCTGTGCGACCGCCGTCTCCCAGCACGCCGCCGAGGCCGCCCTGTCGGGGCCACGAGACCCGATGGAGGAGATGGTTGCGGCCTTCGAGGAGCGTCGGGACGTGTTGCTCGACGGACTGGCCGACATCGGGCTCGACTGCCCGACGCCCGAGGGCGCGTTCTACGCGATGCCGCAGGTCCCGGACGGGTTCGTCGACGAGGTGGTCGACCGTGGTGTCGTGGTGGTCCCCGGCGAGGCGTTCGGTGAACACGGGGCGGGCTACGCACGCATCTCCTACGCCGTCAACGTGGAGACGCTGAAGACGGCACTGGAGAGTATGGACCAGGCGGCCGTCGCAGCTAGATAACCGCCACTACCACCTCGCCGCCCTCGAAACTGCCGAGTCGGCCAGCACCACGAGGCGGCGGAATTGCTTTCCGACTCGTCCCGTTTGTAATAATCAACTTTCTTAAAAATGAGGGGCTATACCCGGCATCACCCCTACCGGGGAGTAGACTCTCGATACACGTACGGGAAGGGGTCACATGCCGACGTTTCAGAGAGCAATTTCCAACGCACTGGAAGTTACCGAGGCGGAACTCGAATCGCTGGTCGTCTCCGACGACGCGATGTCGCTCGGCTATCGTGTCGAGGACACGGACGACCCGGGCGCCGTGACCGAGCAGGTCGCGGCCGTCGCAGGTGCGTACCTGTTGGCGGTCCGCGACGGCGCGGGCCGGCCGCAACTGACAGTTCACATCCACTCCGGCGAGGCGTCCGTGCCCACGGCGTCGTACGTCATCGACGCCGACTGGGCACGGGCCTGCGTGCTCGGCGACGTGAACCACAGCGAGTACCTCCAGCGGGTGCTGGACACGCTCGCCTCGCGACAGCAGCGGGCCGCAGGAAAAGTCGAAATCGCAGAGGTCTGATTACTTTGCAGAGCTGACAACTTTGACGACGTCGCCCTCTTCGAGTTCGTGGTCGTCACCAATCTTGCGACCGTTTTTCGCGTCGACCGCGTGGAGATAGCCGTCGCCGATGTCGGAGTGAACGGCGTAGGCCAGGTCTGTCGGCGTCGAGTCCCGTGGTAACAGGTGGGCGTCGGGCAACACGTTCCCGGTGCCGTCAGTCCACTTGCTCTCGTTCTGGACGGGGTAGGCTGTCAGGTGATCCAGCAGGTCGTAGACGGCCGTGTTGAGCGATTGCTGGACGCCCGTTCCGCCCCACTCCTGCATGACCTCACGGATGCGTTCGAGTCCCTCGGCCTGCTGGTCGCTCACGTCGCCGACGATGGAGAAGTCCGGGTCGCCGGGGTCGTAGTCGACGATGCCTGCTTCCGCGCCGTTGCGCAGCGCCAGTTCGCCGTCGGCGGTCGCGGGGACGACGTACTCGGTGGCCGCCCGGAGGTGTTCGACGTTGCCCTCGGGCGCGATATCGGCCTTGTTGGCGACGACGACGATGGGTTTGGTCCGCTGGCGGATCTGCCGGGCCAGTGCCTCCCGGTGCTCGTCGGTCCACTGAATCGGGTCCTCCGGGTAATCGAGTTCTCGAAGTGTGCGGGCCACGTCCAGTTCCGTCGCGCCGACGCCGGTGAGCAGCTCCGCCAGCGACTCGTCGATGTTGAAGTCCGGCGAGCGCGACTGTCGTTCGACCGACTCCCAGTTGCGCTCGACGATGCTCGCCAGCCAGAGGTCCATCTCTTCCTCGACGAAGTCCACGTCCTCGACGGGGTCGTGTTCGCCCACCTCGACAGGTTCGCCCTCTTCGTTGGTGCCGCCCGACGCGTCCACGACGTTCAGGATCGCGTCGGCGTTCGAGAGTTCGTCGAGGAACTGGTTACCCAGTCCTCTGCCTTCGTGGGCACCGGGGACGAGACCGGCCACGTCGAGCAGTTCGACGGGGACGTATCGCTTGCCGTCCCGGCAGTGTTCGTCGCCACAGCGCTTCTCGCGTCCGAGGCAGGGGCACTCCGTCCGGACGTAGCTGACGCCGCGGTTGGCGTCGATGGTGGTGAAGGGGTAGTTGCCCACGTCGACGTCGGCCCTGGTCGCGGCCGTGTAGAACGTCGACTTGCCGGCGTTTGGCTTGCCGGCGAGTGCGACCGATAGCATGCCCCCTGCTACCCGGGATGCGTGGAAGGGGCTTTCGGTTCCTCAGACGCCGTTGGTCGTGTTGCTCGACCTTCCTACCGGTCGTCCTCGGCGCTCGTCGCCGACAGAATGAGCCGATCTACTCCGCGAGACCGGCCTCGTGGCCGTTCTCGCGGTAGTCATCGTCGGTGTCGGACCCATCTTCGGGGACAGTCACACGCTCACCCTCCGGGTCCTCGGCAGTCACACGTTCTACATCCGCGTCGCCCTCCTCGGGCACAGTCACACGCTCGGTGTCCTCGGCTGTGTCGTCGTCTCCGGACTGGACGGCCGAGTCGCCCGTTTCCTCGGCCTCTTCGGCCGAGTCGTCGGCCTCCGGCGCTCCAGTTCCGGAGTCCGATTGCAGCATCGTCACCTCGCCGCGCGCACGAATGGACCCCTCGACGGTGGCGTCATCGTGCAGTTGCACGTCGGTCGCCGAGATGTCGCCCCAGACGGTGACGCCCGGGCCGACGCTGACGGTGCCGTCGCGGGTCGTCACGTCGCCTTTGATCTCCGTGCCCGTCCCGACGTGGATGTCGGACCTGGCGCGGAGACTCCCGAAGACGACGGTGTCTTCGCCGACGGCCAGCCGTTCCGCACGGAGGTTGCCGTGCAGTCGGCAGTCGTCGCCGACGGTGGCCGGAGTCGAGACACGCCAGGCGTCGTCGCTGACACTTCCGTTCCGGGGAATCAGGACTGGGTCGCAGTCGGCGCTGTCCTCGCCCAGCACCTCGGAGGCGACTTCGTTCGCGGTCTCCTCCTCGCCGATTCGGAGGAGGTGCGAGAGGTACACGAAGAGGAAGACGATGGTCGGCATCGGGTTGCGGATGACGATCCAGCCGCTGGCCTCGAACCCCTCCTCGATGTCGACGTCGTCGCCGATGTCGAGGTCGCCCGAGACCATCAGTTGCCCACCGACGTGGACGCGCTCGCCGATGTACGCGTTCTCGCCGACGAGGACGTTCCCGGCTACGTCGCTCCACATGTCGAGTCGACAGTCGCCTTCGGCCTCGATATCGCCGCCGAAGCGGACGCGTTCGCCGGCGATGACGTTGTGCCCGCGGACGCCGAACTCGACGGTACTCTGACCGCCGACGATCACGTCCCCGTCGGTGACGAGGTCGTGTTCCTCGACGGTAGTCCCGTCTGGAATCTGCAGTTCGTCTAGGAGGTCCGAGCGCAGCGGCACACTCGGACTACCGTCGGGACCGGTATTAAAATCGGGGGCAAACGTCTGACGGACGTCTGACGCTGTGACGGCGTCAGTACCGGCGGGTCCGGATAGCTAACTGTGACACCGCGCAGTTTTTTACCGACGACGGCATAACAGAACTCTATGACGGCGCTTTCTTTCGACGAACAAGGTGTCGACGTCGTGTATCAAGGCACCGAGTTCCGCCTGGAGAAATCCCTCATCGAGGACGCTATCGGCAAGTCTTATCCCGACGTGACCGACCACGAAGTGCTGAAAATCGTCGCCGAAAATCCGGGGCTGTCCGGCGAGCCACGCCGCATCGCCGAGATTCTCGCCTGAACCGAGTCGGTACAACTAAATTCCACGCCCCGAATCTGATGGTTATGGCTATGGACGACCTCATCGAGAAATTCAAGCATCCATCGTGGTTCACCATCGGTGGAACGGTCGCCGGCTACGGCCTCATCCTCGTGGTAATGTTCGTGCTGTTGTTCGTCGTTCCGTTTCTCATCTTCTCGATGCTGTGACGGCGACGAACTCGGAGTCCCCGTGGCGCGACATCTCCGATTCGATACGGACAGTGTGACTCTACTTCTGTGACGAGTTCTATCGGGACTGTCTGTTGGTCTCGTCTCGATGTCAGAACCCCGACCTCTGAGAACAGATTCGTGATTACGCGAACGTCTTCGAGACTTCCTCTTCCTCGTCGGTTTCGCTCTGAATCTTCTCCCAGGCCTCCTCGAAGTCCGTCGTACGGACCTCCGTCCGGTCGTCCCGGATGGCGAACATCCCGGCCTCGGTGCAGACCGCTTTCACGTCGGCGCCGGACGCTTCCTCGGCCATCTCGGCCAGTGCTGCCCAGTCCACGTCGTCGGAGACGTTCATATCGCGGGTGTGAATCTGGAAAATCTGTTCGCGGCCCTCGGCGTTGGGCTTGGGCACTTCGATGAGGCGGTCGAAGCGGCCGGGGCGGAGAATCGCGCGGTCGAGCATGTCGAAGCGGTTGGTCGCCGCGATGATACGAACTTCGCCGCGGTCCTCGAAGCCGTCCATCTCCGAGAGCAACTGCATCATCGTCCGCTGGACCTCGGCGTCGCCGGAGGTCTTCGATTCGGTGCGTTTGGCGGCGATGGCGTCGATTTCGTCGATGAAGACGACGGCAGGTTCCTCCTGCCGGGCCAGATCGAACAGGTCCCGAACGAGCTTCGCCCCCTCACCGATGAACTTATGCACCAACTCGGAGCCGGCCATCTTGATGAACGTTGCGTCCGTCTGGTTCGCGACCGCCTTCGCAAGCATCGTTTTCCCCGTTCCTGGCGGGCCGTGGAGCAGGACACCGCTCGGCGGGTCGATTCCCACGTCCTCGAACATCTCGGGGTTCTTGAGCGGCATCTCGACGGTCTCGCGGACCTCCTCCATCTGGTCCTCGATGCCGCCGATATCCTGGTAGGTCACGCTGGGGCTCTTGTCGACCTGCATGACACGGGCGCGAACGTCAGTCTCGTCGTCGAGGGACTTCACGACCGAGAGGGAGTTGTTGACGGCGACCCGACTATCGGGTTCGAGGTCCGCTCGCATCTCGTCGGTTACCTCCGTCAGAGCTTCCTGGTTGTTGCCGTGCTGTTTGATAATGACGCCCTCGCCGGTGAGTTCCTGTACCGTCGCAACGAACAGTGGGGACTGTTTGAGCTTCTTGTTTTCGTGAGTGAGCCGTTCGAGTTTCTGCTGGTACTTGTTGTTCTCCGCGTTCGCGTCCAGCAACTTGTCGCGCATCTCCTCGTTCTGCGATTCGAGGACCTCGAGGCGCTCTTGGAGAGCGTTGATCTTCTCCTGTTGAGAGGCATCCTCGTCGTATGGTAACTCGACATTCTCCACGGTGTCAGTCATTGACAAAAGATAGGAGATGTAGTAATAAGAGACTTCGGGTAGACACAAGCAGCGGAGCAGGCCTGACGGCACCGATCCCGTGTTCTGACGATTACCACAGGGAATAAAATAGAACAGGAAATATTATTAGCCTGTATGCGAAATGTTCGGGTGATATGAGTGCCTCAGAGTCCGCGGGTACGGACGCCGACGCCGGGAACTGGGACGCGGTGCGCGAGCTCCCGCCCAGTGCCAAACTGGTCGCGAAGACCCTGGAGTACAACGACACGTTGACACAGAGCCAGCTCGCTGAGGAGACGCTGCTACCGCCCCGGACCGTCCGCTACGGGCTGAACCGACTCGAAGAGGTCGGCGCCGTCGAGTCGCGATTTTCCTTCTCGGACGCACGAAAACGCATCTACACACTGACCATCGACGAGTCCCGCTGATCGCTCCACATCGACTTGGAGGCTGTCCGAGCGTTCAAATGTTAGGGCGCGACCACGTACTCACGTGCCCGACACAGACACCGTCAAGCGGGCTCTCGCACGTCTCGCAGAACAGCCAGCGGATGCGCCGGCCGTCGACAGCGGTTGGTTCGCCGACGACGACTATCGAACAGTCGTTACGGTGGCCGAAGACGCCGTCGAGTCCGTCGCGGCCGTCGTCGACTTTCTGGATGCAGACGGGCTCGACCGTCTCGAGGCAGCCATCGATGCGGCCGAGAGCGTGGGCGACCACGCAGCTGCTCGCCGCGGCCGCCGCGCCCGGAGCGCGCTGACCGACTTCCGGCGTGCGGTTCGGTCGGACCAGTTTCACTCCGGTCGCGGAACCACTTTAGGGGGTGGTGCCCAAGCTACTGGAAATGACGCGGGTGATACACACGGGTGATACCCACCTCGGGTACCGGCAGTACCACCGACCCGAGCGACGCGAGGACTTCCTCGACGCTTTTCGTCGGGTCGCCGAGGATGCCGTCGAGGACGACGTGGACGCTCTCGTCCACGCGGGCGACCTCTTTCACGACCGCCGACCGGATCTGCCCGACATCCTCGGGACCCTCTCGGTACTGCGGGACCTGGCGGCTGCCGACATCCCCTTCCTGGCCATCGTCGGCAACCACGAGACGAAACGCGACGCCCAGTGGCTCGACCTGTTCGAGTCGCTCGGCCTCGCGACGCGACTGAGCGACGACCCAGTCATCATCGGGGACACAGCCTTCTACGGGCTCGATTTCGCCCCGCGGTCGCAGCGCGAGGCACTGGACTACGACTTCGAGGCCCACGACAGGGCCAACGCTGCCCTCGTCGCTCACGGCCTCTTCGAGCCGTTCGACTACGCCGACTGGGACACAGAACGTCTCCTGTCGGAGTCGAACGTCGACTTCGACGCCGTCTTGCTCGGCGACAATCACAGACCCCAGAAGGCGGAAATCGAGGACACCTGGATCACATACTGCGGGTCGACCGAGCGGGCCAGCGCCGACGAGCGCGACGACCGGGGATACAATATCGTCGAGTTCGGCGAGCGGGTGTCGATCCGACGACGCGGGCTCTCGACCCGTGAGTTCGTCTTCGTCGAGATCGAACTCGGCGAGGGGGAGGGCGTCGAGCGCGTGCGGGAGCGGGTCGGTCAACACGACCTCGAAGACGCGGTCGTCGTCGTCCACGTCGAGGGCGAGGGCGACCCGGTCGCGCCGGCCACCATCGAGGAGTACGCCGACGAAGAGGGGGCGCTGGTCGCTCGGGTCACCGACCACCGCGAGGTCACCGACAGCGGTGAGATCGACGTGAACTTCGCGGACCCCGACGACGCGGTCGAGGAGCGTATTCGCGAGATAGGGCTCAGCCCAGCGGCCCGCGATATCGACGAGACCGTCCGCGCGAGCAAGACCGCCGACTCGAACGTCACCGACGAGGTCGAACGCCGCGTTCAAGCCATACTCGACGATGCCGACCCCGACGCCTTCCAGCCTGCGACAGACGACTCGCCGGATGACGAAGCCGGCGAAACGACGGTGACGGCCGAACGGGCGACGACCGAGGAACCGACAAAAACCGACGGCGGCGACGCGGACGACGGGGAGTCGACTGCCGTTGGCACGGACGCCGACACGAACGGCGACGGCGACCGGAACGGACAGCCCTCACTGGGTGACTTCGAATGAAGTTCGAGCGTATCAGACTGGAGCAGTTCAAATGCTACGGGAGCGCGGACCTCGCCCTCGACAGTGGGGTGACGGTCATCCACGGCCTGAACGGCAGTGGAAAGTCCTCGCTCCTGGAGGCCTGCTTTTTTGCACTGTACGGGGCCCGTGCCCTTGACGAGAACTTAGACGACGTGGTGACCATCGGCGCAGAGGACGCGACCGTCGAACTGTGGTTCACTCACGGCGGCGGTTCGTACCACATCGAGCGACGGGTGCGGGTGACCGACGACCGAGCGACGACGGCAAAGTGCGTGCTGGAAACGCCCGAGACGACCTACGAGGGGGCCCGCGACGTTCGCGGCCGCGTCGCGGAACTGCTCCGGATGGACCACGAGGCGTTCGTCAACTGCGCGTACGTCCGGCAGGGCGAAGTGAACAAGCTCATCAACGCATCCCCGGCGGACCGGCAGGACATGATCGACGACCTGCTCCAGCTCGGCAAACTCGAGGACTACCGCGAGCGAGCCAGTAAGGCCCGACTGGGGGTCAAACACGTCCGGGATGGCAAACGGGAACTGCTCGACGACCTGGCGGCCCAGATCGAACGGAAAGAAGCCAAAGACCTGCACGAGCGGCTGAACGCGCTCCAGACCGAGCGTAAAGAGCTCGAAGCCGAGATCGAACGGTTCGACGAGAACCGACAGGAGGCGGTGAACACACGCGAGGAGGCCGAGGCTATCCTCGACGAACACGAGAAGAAGCGCGAGCGGCTCGACGCCCTCGAAACCGAGGTCGAGGAGTTGACCGAGACGATCGAAGCGACCGAACGGGAGCGCGAGCGGCTCGGAGAGCGGCTCAGCGCTCTGAAAACCGAACTCGACGAGATAGAGGCCGAACGAGACGACCTGCTGGCCGGGTCGGCACTCGAAGACCCCGACGCACAGAGGGTCGCCGAGACCATCGACGAGTTGGAAGCCCGGGACGAGCAGTTGCGTGACGACATCGAGGACCATCGGGTCGCGGCCAGCGAACACACGAGCGAAGCAGAGTCGCGCCGGGAGACCGCAGAGGACCTGGCTGCTCGGGCCGACGAGAAGCGCGGGGAGGCCGAGAAACTGGCCAGCGAACTCGCAGCGACACGGGAGACACTCACCAAACGACGCGGGCAAATCGAGCAGCTAAACGCCGATATCGAGCAAAAACGCGAGTCCTTCGAGGACGCGCCCGTCGAAGTCGGCGAGGCGAGTGACCACTGGGACGAACTCGCGGACGAACTGAACGACACCCGCGAGCGCCAGAAAGAACTGGAAACCGAACTGAAAAATGCAGAGCAACGGCTCGAAGAGGCCGAGGCCCTTCTTGAGAAGGGGCGCTGTCCCGAATGCGGGCAGCCAGTCGAAGACTCACCTCACGTCGAGTCCATCACCGACCACCGCGAGCGCATCGACGACCTTCAGGACGAACTGGTTACGGTCCGACAGCGACGCGAACGGCTCGAAGACGAGGTCGAGGCGGCCAGCGACCTGGTCGACCGCGAGAACGAACTCCGGACGCTCCGGAACGACCTGGAGAACGTCCAGCAGTTGGTCGACGAACAGGAAGACGGGCTCGAACAGACCGTCGAAAAGATCGACCGACTCCGCGAGGAAGCCGAGGAACTAAACGCCGAGGCCGAGGCCAAACGCGAGGCCGCGACCCAGGCCGAGGCGGCGGCCGAGGCCGAACGCGAGGCGGTCGCCGAGTGCAACGTGGAACGCAGCGAGATAAGCGAGCGCCTCGACCGACTGGAAGCCATCGGCGAGACCTTCGAACGAGCCGCCGACCGCCGAGACGAGACGGAGCGCCTGCGCGAGCAACGGGCCAACAAGGCCGAATTGAACGGCGAACGCCGAGACCGGCTGGCAGACAAGCGCGACCAGCGCGACGAACTGCAGGCCGAGTTCGACGAGTCGGCGGTCGAACAGGCGCGCACCGAGAGAGCACGCGCCGTCGAGTACATCGAGCAGGTCGAGCCGAAACTCGACGAACTCCGCGAGGAGCGCGACGACCTGATCGACGAGATCGGTGGCGTCAAACAGGAAATCGAGGAGCTAGAGACCCTCCGCGAGCGCCACGACGACCTCGAAGCCAGGGTCGACCGGCTCCACTCGCTGTACGACGAGACCGAGCAACTACAGGAGATGTACGGGCAGTTGCGGGCGGAACTGCGCCAGCGCAACGTCGAGAGCCTCGAGCGGATGCTCAACGACACGTTCGACCTGATCTACGCAAACGATTCTTACTCCCGGATCGAACTCAACGGCGAGTACGAACTCACGGTCTACCAGAAGGACGGGCGACCACTCGACCCCGAACAGCTGTCGGGGGGCGAACGCGCACTGTTCAACCTCAGTCTACGGTGTGCAATCTATCAGCTCCTGGCAGAGGGCATCGAAGGCGCGGCCCCGATGCCGCCGCTGATTCTCGACGAACCGACGGTCTTTCTCGACTCAGGCCATGTCTCACGGCTCGTCGACCTCGTCAGGCACATGCACGACCTCGGTGTCGAGCAGATTCTCGTCGTCAGCCACGACGAGGAACTGTTCGGTGCGGCCGACGACCTGGTGATGGTCTCGAAAGACGGTACGACGAACCGGTCGACAGTAGCACGGAAAGACCCCGACGAGGCGACGCGAGAGGCTGTCGCCGACGCCGCGACGGACTAAGCGTCCTCGCCGCCGCTCCGAAGGTGAGTCAGCCCTTCGGCCGCTCTGTCGGTGAGCCGGTAGCCTCGTTCGCCGGCCACAGTCGCCTCGTCGACCAGACCCGCAGCGCGGAACTCACCGAGCAGGCCGTGCAGATCACTCTCACAGAGGTCGTAGCCGCTCATGAGGTCGCGAACGGCGACTGGGCCGCGTCGGTCGAGTTCGAGCAACAGACCCAGCGCCCGGTCGTCGCGAACGGCGGTCAGTACCGTCCGCGCCGGGTCCGGGACGGTGGTAGCGGCGGTTTCAAGCGGGGACTCGTCAACGAACTCCAGCGCGTCGTTCGGGACGTACTGCTCCTCGCCAGTCTCTGGGTCGCGGACGCGACTGGAGTCGCCGGACCGCTTGACCAGCAACAGTCGCGTCCCGGAGTCGTCGTGGACGGTGCGCATCACACGCTATAGTCGACGTGAACGGGTAACCGTTCTGGACCGCCGTCAGTCGTCGCCGAACTGTGCCCTGGCGCGCCGGTAGCGAACGTAGCCATAATAAGAGACGCCGGCGCCCAGAAGGAATACGGCCCCACCGTTGACCCACTCGCCGCGAAAAAATACGAGCATCGGGCCAAGCGAGACTGCAAAGAGGGCGAGGTTGAAGATGGCGACGAGTTTCCAAAACGACCGGACGAGGCCCTCCGACGCGTCGCCGGAAGACGGACCCGGCGGCTCGGGAACGGTGACCTCCGGAACGTCGGGGGCCAGATCCGACTCCGGGTCGGGTTCGAGACTGTCGGCGCTCCCCGGGTCGTCCGGTTCGTTCGGCCAGCGGCCGTCGTCATCGCTCACTCGTGAGTTGTCGGGCAGGCGCCGAGAAAAGCGTTCCGTGACCGGCTTACACCGCGTCGTCCAGCGTCGTTGCCGCACTCGACTGGACCCACGCGAGCGGGTTCTGCGCGTCGTAGAGGACTACCCCGTCGTCGGTCTCATAGGCCTCGATTGTCTCGACTTCGGGGCCGTCCGGTCCCGTTTCGGCACTGTCCAACTCCGACTGATTTCCGTTTGCGCGGTCCGTCATGTCGCTCCAGTCTATGGTATGACGTATCATGGCAAATACCTTGTGTTCCCGTCGCGCCTCGAAACGCGGGGACCGTCGGGATTTTAATCGGGGGTCGCAAAAAGTAGATAGTATGGCCGAGACCGAAGAGAAAGATCAGATAGGTCTCTCTGCGTTCGAGGACGGGACGGGGAGTGAGAACGACGACCGCGAGGCGGCCGCGGAAGCGGCGGCCGTCGCGGGCAGCGGTGGCGACGTTTTCGAGATCGTCGATCTCGAGGACATTCGCTATCCGGACGCCGACGAGTACGTGACGTTTGCGGTCACGCAGGTCGACTACACCGTTGAGGGCCGAGGTGACGAGGAGTTCCCGGTGGTCCACCTTTTCGGCCGGACGCCCGGAGCCAGCGAGCCAGTCCACGTCGAAGTTTACGAGTTCAAGCCGTACTTCTACGCGCCCACGGACTCACTCACCGACGCGGACCTCCAGCGCGACCGCATCACCGGTTGGGAGGACGAAGACGAGGACGGCGACCCCTACGAGTCGATTCGCGGTGAGCGGCTGATCAAAATCTTCGGCCAGACCCCCCGCGACGTGGGCCAGATGCGCGACGAGTACGACCACTACGAGGCCGACATTCTCTTTCCCAACCGCCTGCTCATCGACAAGGATATTACCAGCGGCATCCGGGTTCCCGTCCGCCGTGAGGCCGCAGGCGAGCCCATCCGGGTGCCCCACGAGGAGGTCGAAGCGGTCGACGCCACCGCCGAGCCCCGTGTCAACACGTTCGACATCGAAGTGGACGACCGCAGCGGTTTCCCCGAGGACGGGGAGGAGCGAATCGTCTGTCTCACCTCACACGACTCCTACGACGACGACTACATCACGTGGCTGTTCGATGCGGACGAGGGCGGCGACCCGCCCGAGGCCTTGGCCGCCTACGACCCCATCAAGAACGAGTTCGACGCCGACGTGCGCGTCTTCGAGACGGAGGAGGCGATGCTCGAAGCGTTCGTGACGTACATCGACGAGACCGACCCCGACCTGCTGACGGGCTGGAACTTCGACGACTTCGACGCGCCGTACTTTCTCGACCGTCTCGAAGAGTTACAGGGCCCACACCACGACTACGACCTCTCGATCGAACGGCTCTCCCGCGTCGACGAGGTTTGGCGCAACAACTGGCAGGGCCCGAACATCAAAGGGCGCGTCGTCTTCGATCTGCTGTACGCCTACCAGCGCACGAAGTTCACCGAACTGGACTCCTACCGACTAGACGCGGTCGGCGAACAGGAACTGGGCGTCGGTAAAGAGCGCTACCCCGGCGACATCGGCGACCTCTGGGAGGACGACCCCGAGCGCCTGCTGGAGTACAATCTCCGGGACGTGGAACTCTGTGTGGAGTTGAACGAACAACAGGAGATCATCCCGTTCTGGCAGGAAGTCGCCTCCTTCGTCGGTTGCAAACTCGAAGACGCCACCACGCCGGGCGACGCCGTCGACATGTACGTCCTCCACAAGCTCCACGGCAACTTCGCGCTCCCCTCGAAGGGCCGACACGACACTGAGGACTACGAGGGCGGTGCGGTGTTCGACCCGATCACCGGCGTCCGGGAGATGGTCACCGTTCTAGACCTGAAATCTCTATACCCGATGTGCATGGTAACGATCAACGCATCCCCGGAGACCAAGGTCGATCCCGACAGCTACGAGGGCGACACGTTCCGCGCCCCGAACGGCCAGCACTTCCGGAAGGAACCCGACGGCGTCATCCGGGAGATGGTCGACGAACTGCTGACCGAGCGTGAGGAGAAGAAATCCCGGCGAAACGACCACGACCCAGATAGTTCAGAGTACGAGCAGTTCGACCGACAGCAGGCCGCTGTGAAGGTGATCATGAACAGCTTGTACGGCGTTTTGGGATGGGACCGATTCCGGCTGTACGACAAGGAGATGGGCGCTGCCGTCACTGCGACGGGGAGAGATGTTATCGACTACACCGACGAAGTGGCGGGACGGATGGACAAAGACGTCGTCTACGGTGACACTGACAGCGTAATGATAGAACTCGGTGGTGGCGTGTCGAAGGAGTCGGCCATCGAGCAGTCCTTCGAGTTGGAAGAGCAGATCAACGACGCTTACGACGAGTTCGCGGAAAAGGAACTGAACGTCGACCTCGACGCCGGCGAAGAACATCGCTTCCAGATCGAGTTCGAGAAGCTGTACCGCCGTTTTTTCCAGGCGGGCAAAAAGAAACGCTACGCCGGTCACATCGTCTGGAAGGAGGGCAAAAACGTCGAAGACATCGATATCACGGGCTTCGAGTACCAGCGGTCCGACATCGCGCCGATCACCAAGGAGGTCCAGAAGGAGGTCATCGACCGCATCGTGACGGGCGCAGACACAGAGGAGATCAAACAGTACGTCCACGAGGTCATCCAGGACTTCGAGGCCGGGGAGGCCAGTCTCGACGACGTGGGCATCCCCGGCGGTATTGGGAAGAAACTGGACAACTACGACACCGACACGGCGCAGGTTCGTGGCGCGAAATACGCCAACCTCCTGCTGGGGACGAATTTCGCGTCGGGCTCGAAGCCTAAGCGCGTCTATCTGGACCGGGTTCACTCGGACTTCTGGGAGACTGTGGAACGCGAACACGGCCTTGACCCGTCGACCGATCCGCTGTACGGGGAGTTCCGCCGCGAGCCGGACGTAATCTGTTTCGAGTACGAGGACCAGATTCCAGCGGAGTTCGAGATCGACTGGGAGAAGATGCTGGACAAGACGCTCAAAGGGCCGATCGAGCGCATTCTGGCGGGGCTGGATATCTCCTGGGACGAGGTCAAAAGCGGGCAGGAACAGACGGGACTCGGGAACTTCATGTAGCGATGGTTGCAGACGCAACCCGGACACCGCTCTCGGCCGAGCCCGGTTGCGGAGGTGGTGAGAGAGGATGCTCGCGGATATCCCGAGGCGTTCGCTCTGCCCTCCGAGACGGCTTCTCTGCTCGTAGCGACGTCGCTGTGCCCCGGTCGTCCGGTCACGCTCAGAGAGACGCCAATCGAGTCGGCGTCGGGGGCCGTTTCGTCGAGACGGGTTGTCGATTACAGTCAAGTGGGCTTCACACCGTTGGGGGCCCCCCGTAGCTTGGATGCACAACCCCGGTAGTCGGCGCCGCAGTCGGCGGCGTCCTGGTTCCAGAATACGAAATCAAATTTTCCGTTCACGAAAGCGTAACTAGGGGAATGCGAAAGTATTATGAGCGTCTCGGCCCGATATACAGATGACATAGGTGTCCCTTAAATAATGGCAACACTCGAAATATCCGACTTACACGCTGAAGTTGCCGAGGAGGGCGGCGAGCAGATCCTTCGCGGAGTTGACCTCGAAGTAGAATCCGGTGAGATCCACGCGTTGATGGGTCCCAATGGGAGCGGGAAGTCGACGACTGCGAAGATCATCGCCGGCCACCCGGCATACGAAGTAACGGGCGGCGAGGTTCTGTTGCACATCGAAGACGACGAGTTCGATGTCCTCGACGAGGAGATCCCGGAAGATCTTCAAACGTGGAGCCTTCTGGATCTGGAGCCCAACGAGCGTGCGGCGCTCGGTATCTTCCTGGGATTCCAGTATCCCGCAGAGATCGAGGGCGTGACGATGGTCAACTTCCTGCGAACGGCCCTGAACGCCAAACTCGAAGAGCGCAAAGAGCTGTTCGAAGACGAGGACGAGGAGGAAACGGAGGAGACAGCCGACGCCGACGACACCAACGAGGACGCGGCGGGCTACGACACCTCCCCGATGGAAGGCGACCCGGAGGAAGGCGACATCGGTGTCGCGGAGTTCCAGGAAATTCTCCAGGCGAAGATGGAGCAACTGGACATGGACGAGAGCTTCGCCCAGCGGTACCTCAACGCAGGCTTCTCTGGCGGAGAAAAAAAGCAGAACGAGGTCCTCCAGGCCGCGATTCTGGAGCCCTCGATCGCCGTTCTCGACGAGATCGACTCCGGGCTCGACATCGACCGCCTGCAGGACGTCTCGAACGGCATCAACGCGTTGCGCGACGAGGAGGGCGCAGGTGTCCTCCAGATTACCCACTACCAGCGGATCCTCGATTACGTCGAACCGGACCACGTTCACGTGATGCTCGACGGCCGAATCGCCAAGTCCGGCGACGCTTCGCTGGCCGAGGAACTCGAGGACAAAGGGTACGATTGGGTTCGCGAAGAGGTCGCCGAGGCCGCGTAACCATTCAGGGCTAGGACAGGCTAATATGTTTAGAGAAACAAACCACATACACCAACAATGAGTTCAGATCAAGACCACCTCAAGGAGACTGACACCGAGAAGCGCTTCGAGTTCAAGAAGGAGGAGAATTCGGCCTTC
Source organism: Halorientalis sp. (assembly GCF_028275115.1). Classification (GTDB taxonomy): domain Archaea; phylum Halobacteriota; class Halobacteria; order Halobacteriales; family Haloarculaceae; genus Halorientalis. Next base: position 22,671 of record NZ_JAQCNH010000140.1, read on the forward strand.
GAGGCCGAAAAGGGCCTCGACGAGGAGACCATCCGGGTTATCAGCGAGGACAAGAACGAACCGCAGTGGATGCTCGACCGACGGCTCCGTGCACTCCGGCAGTTCCAGGAGATGCCGATGCCCGACGACTGGCCGGGCGCTCCCGACCTGAGCGAAGTCAAGGTCGACGAGATCGTCCCATACATTCGTCCGGACATCGAGACGCGCGGCGGTGCCGAAAACTGGGAGGACCTCCCCGACGAGATTCAGGACACGTTCGACAAACTGGGTATTCCGGAAGCCGAGAAAAACGCCCTCTCGGGCGTGGGCGCCCAGTACGAGTCCGAAATCGTCTACCAGAACATGCAGGAGCGATGGGAGGAGAAGGGCGTCGTCTTCTGTGACATGGACAAAGCCGTCCAGGAGCACGAGGAAATCCTCAAGGAGTACTTCATGACCAAGGCCGTGCCGCCGAGCGACAACAAGTTCGCGGCGCTGCACGGCGCTATCTGGTCGGGCGGGTCGTTCGTCTACGTTCCCGAGGACACCACGGTCGACATGCCTGTCCAGGCGTACTTCCGGATGAACTCCGACGGGATGGGACAGTTCGAGCACACGCTCATCATCGCCGAGGAGAACGCAGAAGTCCACTACATCGAGGGCTGTTCCGCGCCGAAGTACTCGGCGTTCAATCTTCACAGTGGCGGTGTCGAGGTGTTCGTCAAGGAGAACGCACACGTCCAGTACTCCACCGTGCAGAACTGGTCGAAAAACACCTACAACCTCAACACCAAGCGCGCCATCTGCGAGGCCGACGGCACGATGGAGTGGGTGTCCGGATCGATGGGCTCGAAAGCCACGATGCTGTACCCGTCGACCATCCTGAAGGGGCCTGGCGCGACGGACAACCACATCACCATCGCCATGGCTGGCGAGGGTCAGAACATCGACACGGGTGCGAAGGTCTACCACAACGCCCCAGACACGAAATCGACCATCGAGTCCAAGTCGATCAGCAAGGACGGCGGCCGGACGAACTACCGCGGACTGGTCCACATGTCCGACGGTGCCGAGAACTCCAGTACGAGCGTGGAGTGTGACGCGCTGATGTTCGACAACGAGTCGACCAGCGACACGATGCCGTACATGGAGATTCAGGAGAACCAGGTCGACGTGGCTCACGAGGCAACCGTCGGCAAGATCGGTGACGAGGACGTGTTCTACCTCGAGACGCGCGGACTCGACGACGACGACGCCAAGCAGATGATCGTCGCCGGGTTTATCGAGCCGATCACGGAAGAACTGCCGATCGAGTACGCGGTCGAACTCAACCGTCTCATCGAACTGGAGATGGAGGGTTCGCTCGGATAACCCCCGAATCCATCATGAGCACGCAGGTACACGCGAACCTCACGGAAAAGCAGGTAACGGAAATCAGCGATCAGCTGAACGAGCCCGAGTGGCTCTTAGAGACGCGACTCGACGCACTGGACGCGCTCGAGGACCTCGACATGCCCAAGGTCATCCAGACGCCGGGTCGGGAGTGGACGAACCTCGACGCTCTCGATTACGAGAGCTTCGTCGACCCGCTGGAGATGGCTCAGGAGAAAGACCGCATCGACGCCGATGGTGTCGACGTGCTCTCCTGGTCCGAGGCGCTGGACCAGCACGGCGACCTGATCGAAGAGCGCTTCGGGAGCGTCGTCGATCCACAGCGCAACTACCTCACGGCGCTGTCGACGGCGCTGTTCTCGGCCGGAACCGTAGTCTACGTCCCCGACGGCATCGACGCCGAGGACGTCAAGATTCGGACCCGGATGAACAGCCGAGCGCTGTTCAACTACACGCTCGTAATCGCCGAGGAGTCGGCTTCGGTCACCATCCTCGAACGCCAGGAGACGGGTGAATCCGCGACCGAAGAGGACGCACGCTACTACAGCGGCGTCGTCGAAGCCGTCGCAGGCGAGAACGCACACGTCCAGTACGGTGCGCTCCAGAATCTGGACGAGGATACGTACAACTTCCAGGTCAAGCGTGGCCACACCGGACAGTACGGCACGGTCAACTGGATTGAGGGCAACGTGGGCTCACGGCTCACCAAGACCAGTGTCGAGACGCGCCTGCTGGGCGACAGTTCCGAGAGCAAAATCGTCGGCGCGTTCTTCGGCCACGAGGACCAGCACTTCGACCTCGGGAGTCGAGTCTGGCACGAAGCCGAACACACGACCGCCGACCTCGTGACGCGTGGCGTCCTCGACGACACCGCTCGTTCGGTCTACGAGGGTGTCCAGGACGTGGGGCGAGACGCCTGGGATACCAACTCCTACCAGCGCGAGAACACGCTGATGCTCTCCGACGAGAGCGAGGCCGACGCGTCCCCGAAGCTGATCATCAACAACCACGACACGGAGGCCAGCCACTCGGCGACGGTCGGGCAGGTCGACGCCGAGGACATGTTCTACATGACCTCGCGGTCGATTCCCGAGCAGGTCGCGGAGAACATGCTGGTCGAGGGCTTCTTCGAGCCCGTCCTCTCGGAAGTCGCGGTCGACGAGTTCCGCGAAGACCTCGACGGCTTGATCGCCAAGCGGCTTCGCGAGTAGCGCCGCCACAGAGCTTTTTTATTCCACGTCGTCCCCGCCAGGACAACCAGCCCCCGTACGCCCCGGACGCGGTGATCTCGCCGGTCTCGGCCCCGCCGTCCTCGAAGCGGACGTGGCGGTACGCCGGGTCGCTGGGCGGGGTTGCCGGATCGCCCGGCAGCCAGTGAATCGGTCGGCCGTGGCTGGCGTCGGACAGCACTCCGCGGACGGCCGCCACGCCATCGTCGGGGAACTGGTAGTGGGCGATGGTACCGAACACGACGAGCGTCGCGTCCGTGGGGACAGCGCCGAGACGGGCTGGCAGTGCCTCGGCGGCGTCACCGGCGGCGAGTTCAGGCGGGTGGTCGACGGCCAGTTCCAGTGCGGCAGCTAGCCGTTCGTGCCGCTGCTGGTGGTCCGGGAGGACCAGCGCCCGGAGGCAGCGGGTATCGTTTTCGTCGGTCACGTCGAGCGGGTTCAGGTCCACACCCCAGTGGTCGGTGACGGCCGGCGGTTCCGCCGGGGGCGGAGGCGTCCTGTCCCGGATTTCGGCCTCGATGTGGGGCTGAGAGTCGGGGTCACCGACGATTCATCGTCGAACGCGTAGCGGTACCGGTCCCACAGCGGCCGCTTAGGGGTGTCGGTCCCGAGGGAACGGCTTAAGTTTCCGCCTTCCCGATATTAGAGTATGCAGGTGGGACAGAGTCGAGATCGTAAACGGTGGTCACCGTGAGCGTCCAGCAACCGGTCTCCAGCGACCACCAGCTGACGCGGCTGTTGCAGATCGGCATCGTTCTCGAAGAGGTAGTCGAAGTACGGGCGGGCGAACACGCCCGGACGATGGACGCCGCCGACCCGGAACTGGAGACACTACTCGACGAGGCCGCCCGAGAGTCGGCCGACCACCGCGAGCAACTGGAGAATCTGATCGACGACCTCGAAGCCGACACGATTCCGCTCGAGGAAGTCAAGGGACTGGTCAAGGCCCGGTACGAGTCCGAAGCGGACTTCGACGGCGTTCTCTACGACCAGTTGTGCAACGAGGAAACAGCCTACAAGTTCTACGACGACCTCATCACGGCCATCGAGGAGTCAAACGCGACACTCAGCGTCGACCGGCGAGAACTGATTCAGACGCTTGCAGCCATCCGGGCGGACGAGGCCGACGGGGTCGAGGAAGTCGCGGCACTCATGGAGAAACGAGAATGATCCGAAGCTATTCGAACGGAGTGGATTTCGCGTGAACACGTCCGACCAGTATCTCAAGGCAATCTACCTCGTCCAGCAGGAGGAGGACGGGCCGGCCTCGACCGGCCGCGTCGCCGACATGCTCGACGTGAGCCCAGCCAGCGCCAACGAGATGATCGGGAAGCTCGAGGACCGCGAACTCCTCGAACACGAGAAGTACAAAGGTGTCAGCCTCACCGACGATGGTATCGTCCGCGCTCGTGAGGGCCTCCAGACGTACTGTATCATCGAGCGGTTCCTGCTGGGGGTGCTCGACGTCGAGGAGTTCCGCGCCGAGGCCAAGCAACTCGAACCCGTCATCGACGAGACTGTCGCCGACCGACTCGACACCATCATCGACCGTGCACCGCAGTGTCCGGACTGTTTCGACCCCGAAGACGACGCCTGTAAACTGCTGGAAATCGAAGCCGACCCGGCGGACTGACTGTCCACTCTCCACAGTAACCGAACTCGGTTAGTGGCTCTGGCCTGGAGAACGCCACGACGACGGAACCGAGACGAAAGTATCATTTCCTGCTCGGACATAAGGTTAGACGTACACGTAGCCCTGTGGTGTAGTGGCCAATCATCTGGGCCTTTGGAGGGGTACACCTCGTACACGATTCGACGCCTCTCGATGGTGTACTCCGAAGCAAGCCCAGGACAGCGGTTCGAATCCGCTCGGGGCTACTCCAACCCTTCTCACATCCACGACACCCGAGGCCGGTCGGCCGCAACCACAGCAGTTGCGTTGCCGGGCCTCATGCCAGCGGTGGCCCGTCTGCGGACGCCTCCGTAGCGTGGACCGCTGACAGGCCACCGCGAACGCGGCGCCGGAGGTCGTAATCTCTCTTTGAACAGCCTCGCCCACACCGGCGGGCACCTTCTTGTGGTGCCCGACGACGAGGTTCGGCAACTCGATAGCAGCGTTCGCTCACTCGCGACGACAGGGACTGCAGAGAGCGACAAGGAGGTGGCCGAGCTACGGGCTGAGACGGACCTGCCGCGAAATCCATCCGAGATTACATGTAGGCTGCGTCCCAGCGTGTGGGCTTGCGGCTGTTACCGCACTCGCCACACTCGATGCGGCCCATGGCGTCCATCGCGTTGGCCAGCGAGTCACACTTCCCGCAGTGGTACCCGTACTTCTCCTCGCGGTTCTCACCGGCGTAGACGACGTGGAACGGACCGGCCGACCCCTTGTCGAGGTCGTCGTGGTCGATGTACACCGTCCGTTCGTCCGTCGTGCGCGGCTCCAGACCCTCTGGCTCGGCCTCGAGGTAGAGTGCCTCGGTGTAGGGACTCCCGTCGATCTCGACTTCTCCTTCGCCCACCTTCTCGAAGCCACGTTGCCTGTAGAAGCTGTTCCCGACCTCGTTCATCGACAGCACGCGCCCGCGGAGCTGGGTGATTCCCTGCTCGTGGAGGCGGTCCCGGACGGCGTCGAACAGGTCCGAACCGAGCCCCTCGCCCCGGTAGTCCGGGTGGACGTGGAGCCACAGCAGGTCGGCACCGGTCTCGTCGTCGTGGACCACCGTTTCGGTGAACGCGGCCGGTTCGCCCGCGTACTCGGCCAACAGGAAGAGCATGTCATCGCGGTCCACCTTTTCGGCGTACTCCGCCTCGTCGTACCACTGGTGGACCGTTCCCTCGATGGTCCCGGGACTGAGCGTGTAGGACGCCTCTAGCGACCGCTCGGCGATTTCCATAACCGCTTTCTGATCGTCAGGGGTTGCCGCTCTGACTTCCATATGTTACGGTACGGTAGTAGCTCTCATAAATCCATGTCACGCCATATTGGGTCACGGAGAACCAGTGACTGCAGAGTGACCCGTCTGCGCGTGCACCGTCGGGGTGGTGCACTCCGTCCGAGGTCGAATTCGGGGGTGCTGTAGATTTCAGGGTGTCGTAACGCTAAAGACCCGCACTCGCTTTTATATCCGTAAGATGAACAGCAAACGTCACGTCGGGAGGTGGTTCCGTGGGTGTTGAAATACGGGAGTCGCCCGTCTCGGACGCGGAATTTGAGGCGATGCAGGTCTTCGTCCACGACTATCTCGAAGCGAGCGTCGTCAACGAGGACGAGGGCGGGCGGATGCGGTGGTATCCCTGGCATTCGGCGGCCTATCGGTTCAACCACATCATGAACGTGGTCGAGCTAGCGGCCGATATCGCGCGCAAAGAGGGCGCGAACATCGATGTGACTCGTATCGCGGCCCTCTTTCACGACATCGCCAAACTCGAGGCCGACCAGGACGTCCACGCTCAGGAGGGCGCTCGCATCGCACGCGAGTACCTGACTACCCACTGCGACTACCCCGAATCGTTCGTCGACGAAGTCTGTACCGCGGTCCGGGACCACTCGTATCAGGGGCCGCTCACCGACCTCTCCCTAGAGACACAGTGCCTGATCGAGGCCGACCTGCTGGACAAGGTCGGCGCGAACGGCACGGCGCTGATGCTGTTGCGGATGGGCTATGAGTCCCGTACACACATGGACGCCGCCGAGATGGTCGGACGCGTCCTCGAACGCGGTCGGGACGCCGCCGAGCGCGTCGAGAGCGACACGGCCGAAAGCGTCGTTCACCGCCGGCTCAAACGGGTCAAGTGGTTCAAAGAGTGGCTCGAATCCGAGGTGGCCATGATGAACGACTCCAGTGTGGCGTCGAGCCCCAGC
>NZ_JAQCNH010000059.1 GCF_028275115.1 Halorientalis sp.
CGGTTGCGGCCCTCGAGGGGTACGACGTTGCATACGAGACCACGCCGATGGGGACGATAATCGAGGCCGAGGACGCCACCGAGGTGTTCGCGGCCGCACAGGCCGCTCACGAAGCCGTCGACGCCGACCGAGTCAGCACGTTTCTGAAAGTGAAGTACCCCGCGCACGGTGGCGCGGGGCGTCCGTGTTTAATCCTGCACTGCTGAGGCAACGGACTTTAATTCCTCTCGCGCTCCCTGTGACGGTCGCGCCAACGTTCCATGTCGGTCAACACCCGAATGCAAATTACATCCGTGAGAGTCGGGGCCTCCACCAGCCCCCGATGCCGCCCGTCTCACCTTCTTTATACGAGGAAGGGTTTCGAGAGACGGCACATTTCCATACTGCTCTTCGAACCACGCCTGGACTACGCACACTGCTGCTTTTCGATCAGCGTGGTCTTGAAACTCGCACTCACAGCACTTGAACCGCTTCTTGTGGCGATTCGCTCGTTCCGTGTGCTGGCACTCCGTTCGCGGACACCGCTGACTCGTGTATTCAGGATCAACCTCATCAGAGGGAATTCCGTTCCAGTCAGCCTTGTACGAGACCATGTCTTGGAGTGCAGCGAACGGGAGTGAGTGTAGGCGACGGTTCATCCGCGTGCCGTAGTCGATGGTGTCTCGCATGTCTTTGAGGTCTTCAAAGACGAGTACCGGATCCGAAAACTGCGATACCCATTCAACTACTTTCCGCGAGACTTTGTGCAAGCAGTCGTGAACGTAGTCGCGTTCCTCGGCTTGCACGACTGTCTCGAACGCGTTCTGCTCGGCTTTCTGCATTCGCTTCCGCTTGGTGAAGAACTCGTGGCGTCGTTCTTTGACAGAAGGATACTCGAACACTACAGAGTCTTTCACCGAACCGCTTCGACTCATCGCAGCGAGTGCGATGCAGTCCTCGTTCACATCAACGCCAACAATCGTGTCTGCATCGGCTTTACTGGCGACTCGATGATTCTTGTGCGTTATAGTGGCATGGAGTCGCCACTCATCGTGCTTGTGAACGATTTCAGCAGTCCCCACTCGCCAGTCGTCATCGGTGAGCGCGGTTCGGAGGCGCTCGAAGTGGTCGGGGCTACCACGGAGTTCACCTTTGACGTGGTTGCGTGGTTCGGCACTAATCCGGAACCGAACCGTCTCATCGTCGTTGAGGAACAGGCGGTAGCCTTCCTCGTGGTTCATCACCATCGGATATAGTCCGTCGATGTATGGGTACGGTCGCCCCCATCCATCGTCTTTGTTGTCGTGATAGGTTTCGATTTCACCGAGTGCTTTGTCAACGATAAGTTGGCTCGTGTTTTTGACGTGATTAGCGTTGTCAACAACGGTTGATTTGATCTCGTCCCATTCCCACCCGTGCTTGTCGAGGCGGTTTGTCTCGTTCCGGATGCGGCGAGCTTCGATACACCCGTTTTGCAGGTCGTCGCCACTCCCCGTGTGAATGTCTAGTCCGAACGACAGCGTTTGGGTGAGTTTAGACGACTGCACTGGATTCCAGCATGGTTCGTTATCTATTAAACGTTCGTGTTTTGACGCGCTTCACCCACGGGCCCGGTGGCCCGTGGTACTCGCGCTGTTCTCTTTTATAGACGACAAGCGGACGGTAGACGCCCCGGCTCGGCAGAAAGTCGACGCTGTCGAGGAGGAACTCGGGCGGCCCGCACGCAGCGATCGGCAGGATACTTAAGCCTCCGGCCGCGCGAGGGGTGTGTATGGAGACGCTCAATCGGATGGCCACCGAACTCGTCGACGAGGCCATCGACTTCGCGGAGGAACTCGCAATCGACGTACACGCGCTGGCGGGTGACGCCGCGGTACTCGATTTCGGGGTCGACGTTCCCGGTGGGATCGAGGCCGGCCTGCTGCTGACCGAGATCCAGACTGCCGGACTGGCCACGGTCCAGACCCGTGTCGACGAGGTCGCTGGCGCTTCACTAACCCACGTGGAGTTGTCCACGGATCAGCCCGCACTTGCCTTGCTCTGTGCCGGGAAAGGCGGGTGGGAGCTCTCCGCCGAGGACTTCGATGGGCTCGGGAGCGGGCCCGCCCGCGCACTCGTCGCCGAGGAACGCATCTACCAGCGGATCGGCTACGCCGAAGACGCCGACTTTGCCGTCCTGGCTGTCGAAGCCGACACGCTGCCAGCCGAGAGCGTGACGGCACAGGTTGCCGAACGCGCCAACGTCCCCGAGAGTGCTGTTTTCCTGCCAACGTTTTCGACCGCTTCGATCACCGGCAGCGTCGTGGCCGCCGCGCGGGCAGCCGAACTCGCAACGTTCCGGCTCTCGGAACTCGGCTACGATCCCCTCGACGTGCTGTCAGCGACCGGGTCCGCACCGCTCGCCCCCGTTGCTGACAGCGAAGCGGCGGCAATGACCAGAACGAACGATTCGCTTGCCTACGGTGGTCAGGTCCACCTCGCCGTCGAGGAACCGTTCGACCGGTTCGACGAGGTGGTTTCCACCGCCGCCAAAACGTATGGGGCCCCCTTCGCAGATATCTTCGACGAGGTCGACTGGAACCACGAAGAACTGCCACTCGACCTGTTCGGCCCAGCACAGGTGACCGTCGACGTCGTCGGGGGTGGAACGCACGTGTACGGTGAACGCCGCGAGGACCTGCTCGCGGCGAGTTACGGCTTCTGAGAGCACTCGCGTTCGGCAAGGGGTCGGCCGACTGCCGCAGTCGGTATCCGGAGCAACGGACCCGCTACAGCCTTCGCAGTTCGTACTTTGCTAGCTTGATTCGGGCCCCGTTGTGGCGTGCGATCAGGGTGCTGTTCTCCCGCTGGAACGTGATTCCGCCAACGGTGGCGTTCTCCCCGGCTGGCGGGATCTGCCGGGCACCGACTACGTTCCCGCCGCGTGCTATGACGATGTCGTAGAACTCCTCGGCTGGTCGGATGGCGACCCGGCTATCGTTGAGACGGACGTGTGAAAGGGCCGGATCCGCGGCGTGGAGCCGTTTGCGTGGGCGGTCACCGCTTCGCCCGAAGATCTTGTACGTCGCGTTCCCGTCGATGAACCGCCAGGTCGTCCGGTTGACGACGACGGTCTCGCGCCAGCTCGCGTCCCCGACTGGAATCGTCGCCCGGCCCTGAAATGCGAGCTGGTTGCTCGAGACGGGAACCCCCCAGACGTTTCTGTCGTCGCTGGCCACGACGACGCCGCTCACCTCCACGGACAGCGAGTCACGGACCAGCGGTACGTCGATGGCCGAGACGTACTGGTCGTCGACGTTCTCGACGTATCCGACGGTGTAATCCTGGACCTCCAGACCGTTCTCTATGTCCCCGCCGGGATCGACCGACACGAACGTATAGGGAATCGCAGCCAGCGCGATTGCGAGGACGGCTGCAAACAAAAGGCCGACAGCGAGTTCCCGGACCGAGAGATCGATGGTGGATACGAGAACTCTGTCGGTGCGGATGACGGCAAGCGCCACGAGCGAGGCAAGCACGAGCACCGTCCCTGCCCCGAACGCCTGATAAAGGATCCACCGATCCGTCCCTGCAAACCAGTAGATTGCGAACATAGACCGTGTGACCGCAAAGAGGAGTGCTGCAAGCCAGACGTTCCTGACGCGGGGCCATTGCCCCCGACGGCGCAACAGAAACACCGCGAGCAACACACCGAAGATGAATCCGAAGGCGTGTCCTTGCAAAGCGACATCCGCCCACCCTGGGGAGACAAACCGGGGCTGTGCCTCCGCCACGATCACGGGGCTGGTAATCGCCTCCCAGAGGAGTCTGATCACGCGTATGGCGACGATAGCGACGATAGTCGCAAGTGGCATTGTGACCACGGCGAACCCGGCAAACCCGAACACGACACCCGAGAAACCGATGACTGCGCCCGGCACGAACAGGCTGCTCAGGACCCCAAAGAGAACGACAGCGAGCACGAACAGCCCGATACGGCTACGCGGCGTTGTCGGCCACAGACGAGGGGCGTCGTTGTCTGTCGGGTAGTGGCCCCAGGCATACTCCACGAGCGGAGCGAACGCGAGCGTCCCGAAGAGATTGCCGGTGAGGTGGGACTGGCTCGCGTGGGCAAAGGCCGAAAACACCATACCCTGTGGATACCAAAACGACCAGGACCGGAACCCCGCGACGATCGGTCCGCCGTCCTGTCCGCCCCCCTGGACGAGGTAGTAGACGATGAGGACGATCGCGACGACGATTGCAGTCCCCCACGGGACGGCGTACAGGAACCGCTCACGGAGTGGCGACAGCAGGTCATCGTCCCGGCCGAACCGCGTGATGACGACCGCCGATAACAAAAGCGCACCCGC
>NZ_JAQCNH010000003.1 GCF_028275115.1 Halorientalis sp.
TCCCGAGAACGCGATGAAGCCGGCGAAAACCGACGTTACCATCAGCGTCGCGAGGAACAGACTGCGTATCTTGTCGCGTGTTCCTGTCATAGTTTGTGTTTGTGCTTTTCGGGCGGTGCCAGCACCTTTCCTGTGAAACAGCCCCGGCCCGCACGGCCACCGCAAGGAGACTGCCAGACCGTACTCGATACTGTCACCATGGGTAAGGGTACGCTCTCAACAACTGGTGCCCATTATAAATGCTTTGTGGTCAAATTCGCCGCTTGACACCACTCCACATACCCGTATTTCGCCGTCTCGAGGGTCCGCGTCCGGGATTTCGACTCAGATATGCGGGCGTCACGCGAACGGCTAACAGGCGTCTGACACGAGCGGGCGAATCACGACCGGTCGTCGCCTGGCGCGCGGTCGGACGGGGAGATGGAAGCGTCCGGAGCGGTACCGAGCGCCGGTCTGAGCGCAGGCGCGCGTTCGAGACCGCCGAGAATGAGTCTCGGAACGAACCTGTCGGGTCGTCGTGTCGTCGCTCAGTTCGTGACGATTTCGACTTCGTGGCCGTCGGTCGTCTTGGTGAAGGCGTACCGGTTCCCACAGCTCTCGGGGTCGCGGTAGTCCGCGGCGTGGCGGGTCAGCAGGGTGTCCCAGAATCCCTGGAGGTCGTCGGCCTGCACTGCGACGTGGCCCCAGGCGTCGCCTACCTCGTAGGTGCGCCCGTCGTAGTTGTACGTCAGTTCGACGGACATCTCTTCGGGGGCGGCTTCGGCGGGCTTGAGGAAGTACAGCGCGAAGTCGTCGAACTCCCCGCGGCGGAAGAGTTGATACTCCAGTTTCCGGGTGAACCAGCCGATGGCCTCGTCGGCGTCCTCGACGCGGAGCATCGTGTGGTCGAGGCTCCACCTCGCGCCGTGGTCGCGCTCGACGAGTTCGATCTCGTGGCCGTCCGGGTCGGTGACGAACGCGTACTGTCCGCCACAGGAGTCGGGGTCGCGGTAGTCCTCGACACCCTGTGCCATGAGTTCGTCGTAGGCCGCGTACACGTCCGCACACCGCACGGCGATGTGCCCCCAGGCGTCGCCAAAGTCGTAGGTGCGTCCGTCGTGGTTGTACGTCAGTTCGAGTAGGGCACCGTCCTCGTGTTTGTCGGGGGGACCGAGGAAGACGTTCGTGAAGGTGTCGGCCTCCCAGCGGCCGTACTCCTCGTAGTCGAACTGTGTCTGGTACCAGTCTAAGGACGCGTCGAGGTCCTCGACGCGCATCATCGTGTGGTCGAGCGTGGCGTGCATGTCCGAGTGCTGGGGTGGCGCGTCAAAAAGGATACCGACGCGACTACTCCGTCCCGTCCGGGTACCGGAAGATCGACAGCAGATCCGTCCGGTAGTACCGCCAGACCACCCCCCACAGCAGGAGCGTCCCGATGGGGACGGCGGCGTACCCTGGACCACGCCGGAAGAAACCGAGTGCGAACACCAGTTGGCCGAGGCCGGCGAAGACGAACATCGACGCCGTGACGCGGGCATCCTCGCGCCAGACCAGGCCGACGAGTGCGCTCACGAGTCCGACGGCGAACAACACCACACTCGACCCCCAGGCGTTCAGGTACGGCGGGAGGGTCCGGGTGAACAGAAAGTAGTACTCGAAGATGGTCGTCAGTTCAAGCGGGTCGAGGTTGACGATGCCGATGGGCAGAAACCACGAGACGAACCCGTTCGCGGAGACTGCGGTCCACGGCGCGAGTGCGACTGCGACCAAGACCGACACCCGACGGTACCGGCGGGTGGTTTCGGCGGCCGCCTCGGACGCGGGGTCGGAACTATCGTCTGTCACTTTCGAGTTACGAGCCGGAGTTCGTCCTCGTCTGCCAGTTCGTGGTCCGTGCCGACCTGTTGGTCGTCGTGTTTGGCGCTGGGTCCGGAGACGCGAGCGAAGCGAAACCGTTCCTCGAACTCGCCGCCGAGTTTCTCGCAGGCGTCTTGGACGGTGTCACCGGACCGCAGTATCACCGGCTCCTCGTAGTCGACGCCCCGGCCGGGCTTGTCCATGTAGACCCGAATCAGGCCGAGCGCGTCCCAGATCCGTTCTTTCAGTGCGTCCAGCCCTTTCCCCTCCACGGCGCTGATGAACACTGCCTCGTCGGGGTCGATGTCGTGGTCCCGGAGGTTCTCTTCGACGGTCGGCAGGTACGCCTTGTCGATCAGGTCGGCCTTGTTGACGACCTCGATGGAGGGCAGGTAGACGCGGTTGTCCATCACGCCGTCGATGAGTTGGTCGATGTCGATCTGCTCGCCGATGGTCACGTCGGCGTTGATGAAGCCGTTCTCTCGGAGGACCTGCGTGACCGTCTCCTCGTCCAGATTCAGGTCGACGCTCGCGTTCACGTCGAGTCCACCCTTCCCTTTCCGGCGGATCGTCACCCGCGGGGGCTCGGTGTCGACTCGAACGTCGTTCTTGTACAGTTCCTCGTGCAGGCGCGCGTACTGGTCGATCTCGAAGACGTCCATGACGAAGACCACGAGGTCTGCTGTCCTGACGACCGAGAGAACTGCCTGCCCGTCACCACGACCCTCTGCGGCTCCCTCGATGAGCCCCGGAACGTCGAGCATCTGGATGTTCGCACCGTTGTACTGAAGCATACCCGGGTTGACGTCGAGCGTGGTAAACTCGTACTCGCCGACTTCACTGTCGGCGTTGGTCAGAGCGTTCAACAGTGTGGACTTGCCGACGCTGGGAAAGCCCACGAGCGCGACGGTGGCGTCGCCGTGTTTTTCGACGGCGTACCCGCCGCCGCCGCCGGAGCTCGACTGCTTTTTTTCCAGTTCCTCTTTTTTCTGTGCGAGTTTGGACTTCAGTCGGCCGATGTGGGCCTCAGTCGACTTATTGTAGGGAGTCTCGGCTATCTCCGTTTCGATCTCCTCGATCTCCTCCTCCAGGCCCATTGGGAGGTAGTCGGCAACCACGACTCAAAAGCGCTTTCGTTGGGTCCCGTCGGAGTCTCGCCGAGCAGAGGTTGCACTCGGGCGTACCGACAGCTACGACTCACGTCGCTGGAGCGGAAAGGGGCTGTAGACGGACGGTGGACCGCCCTCCGAAGCGGAGGTCAGACGATGTGAGTGCCGAGAGGCAGCGTCTAAACAGCGGCGGACGCAGTCCGAGCGTCGCGACCACCATCCGCTCGGCCAAGCCGGCCATCGGAGTCGCCGGCCCGGTCACGAGCATCGGTATCGTGCCGAATGTGAGAGGCTTTTACTCACCGACCGGGTGCTGTTCGGTTGGCTGACTTCCCCCGAGCCGAACCGTACCGGTCGTCCGGGGCCAACGGGCCAGCAACGACTGCCGGACCGTTCGACAGGAGGACAACGAGCATGACCCGAGACCTGAACGTCGTCATCGCCGGCGGTGGACGCGTCGGTCTTCAGACAACGGCGACCCTCGCCGGCAGAGAACACGACGTTACCATCATCGCGGAAGATCAAGATACGTGCGATGCGGTGATGGACGAGTACGTGGCCACGGTCGTCCAGAGTGACGGGATTCGGGCCGTCGCCCGAACCGACTGCAGGGGTGGAGGAGAGTGCACACGGTTCGTCGACGCCATCATCTATCCCGAGCGTTCCGGCGCGGGTCTCGCGGCGAGCGAGATCATCGGCATCGACGTCGAGATGAGAGGCGAACTGACGGAGACCCTCGAAATAATTCGGGTCCGGGTCGCCGAGGGCGCGCCCGCCGCGGGCAGGCAACTCGCAGACGTGCGATTCCCGACCGGGACGCTGGTCAGTTCCGACGACGACGGCGGCCGAATCGCCGGTTCGGAGACGACGCTCGACGCCGGCAAACGCTACGTCGTCGCAGTCGAACCGAACGTGGCCGCGGAGGCGATGAACCCGCTGCGTAGGTAACTGGCCGGTACGGAGGCGTGACCGGCGGTGTTCAGAGCCGTTTCGATACACCTATACGGCGACGTGGCTTTTATTTAGGCGATGACCGACGCGGCTCTGCTGCGCGACAGTACACAAATTCTGCTCTCGGAGGCGGCACTCGACGGACTCCGGGGGGAGCTGGAGGACCGGTTTACGCTAACGATTCGCTCTGAGGAGCAGGGGGTGCGCATTCTCGGCAGTCCAGTCGAAATCAAGGAAGCGAGCGCGTACCTCTCTCGGAACGGAATTTCGGTCCAGTAATCGGGTGCGGCCGGCCGTCACCGCCGTGACGTGAACGACCAACCGGACGGCGTGTGCCCTGTCGGCACACCCGCCGGGGAAAGCAACCATTAAAAGCGCGCCTCCACGATACGTTCGATATGGCTGGAACCATCGAAGTACTCGTCCCTGGCGGGGAGGCCAACCCCGGACCGCCGCTCGGCCCGGAACTCGGCCCGACGCCCGTCGACGTGCAGGCAGTCGTTCAAGAGATCAACGACCAGACCGAAGCCTTCGACGGCACCGAAGTCCCCGTCACCGTCGATTACGACGACGAGGGTGCCTTCGACATCGAGGTCGGTGTCCCGCCGACGGCCGAACTCGTCAAAGACGAGGCGGGCTTCGAGACCGGGAGCGGTGAACCCCAGGAGAACTTCGTCGCGGACCTGTCGGTCGATCAGGTCAGACAGATCGCCGAACAGAAACACCCGGACCTGCTGGCGTACGACTTGAAAAACGCCGCCAAGGAAGTCGTTGGCACCTGCACCTCGCTGGGTGTCACCATTGAGGGCAACGATCCCCGCGATTTCAAAGACCGCATAGACGAGGGCGAGTACGACGACCTCTTCGGCGAAGAAGCGGCCGCCTGAGCGGTCGCTCGCCGGGAACTCGGAAGAACCGATGAGTGTTGCCGGTCGTTTCTGCGAGTTCGCGACCGAAGTCCGACTGCGACGGCCTGCCGTTCTGTGGACATTCGTTCCCGCGAGCACCTGGTGTCTCGCTCGGAGAGGGCTCTGCTGGGGCCGGTTCGACGGGTTTAAGTTTCGCATTGGCCACCGTCAGAGTGAGACAGGCTTCGCCTGTTTCACTGACCCGTAGGAGCAGTACGCGTACTACGGAGGTGAACGATGGCAGATCAGGACATAGAGCAAGCAGTATCTAGCGCACTCGAGGACGCACCGCCGCGGAACTTCCGCGAGACGGTCGACCTCGCGATCAATCTGCGCGACTTAGACCTCGACGACCCGTCGAACCGCGTCGACACTGGCGTCGTCCTCCCAGAGGGGACAGGCCAAGAGACGAGTATCGTCGTCTTCGCGGAGGGCGAAACCGCTCTGCGTGCAGAGGACGCCGCCGACGACGTGCTGGACGGCGACGACCTCGAAGAACTGGGCGACGACGACGAGGCCAAGGACCTCGCCGACGAGACCGACTTCTTCATCGCGGAGCAGAACATGATGCAGAACATCGGTCGCTACCTCGGGACGGTGCTTGGCCCGCGCGGGAAGATGCCGGAACCGCTCGACCCCGACGACGACGTCGTCGAGGTCGTCAATCGAATGAAAAACACAGTACAGCTCCGGAGCCGTGACCGGCGGACCTTCCACACGCGCGTGGGCGCAGAGGATATGGGCGCCGAGTCGATCGCGGACAACATCGACGTCATTCTCCGACGGTTGCACGCCGAACTCGAGAAGGGGCCGCTGAACGTTGATTCGGTGTTCGTCAAGACGACGATGGGCCCGGCCTTCGAGGTGGCATAGTATGAGCACAGAACGCAAAACAGAGACCATCCCGCAGTGGAAAAGAGAGGAGGTCGAAGAACTCGTCGCCACGCTCGAAGGGTACGACTCGGTCGGCATCGTCAACATCGCCGGCATTCCGAGCCGACAACTCCAGGACATGCGGCGCAATCTCCACGGCACCGCCGAACTCCGGGTCAGCCGGAACACGCTGATGACGCGTGCCCTCGAGGAGGTCGCCGCGGGCTTCGAGGACCTCACCGAGTTTATCACTGGCCAGGTCGGCCTCATCGGCACGAACGACAACCCGTTCACGTTGTACCAGCAACTGGAGGCGTCGAAAACGTCCGCGCCGATCAACGACGGTGAGGTCGCTCCAAACGACATCGTAGTTCCCGAGGGCGACACCGGGATGGACCCGGGCCAGTTCGTCGGTGAACTCCAGGCCGTCGGGGCAGAGGCTCGCATTCAACAGGGGTCGATCCAGGTCATGGCCGACTCCACGGTGCTCGACGCAGGCGAGACCGTCGACAGCCAGCTCGCGAACGTGCTGAGCGAACTCGGAATCGAGCCCAAGGAAGTCGGGCTCGACCTGCAGGCGGTGTTCGCAGACGGCGTTCTCTTCGAGCCAGAAGCGCTCGAACTGGACATCGACGAGTACCAGGCGGACATCGAGGCGGCCACCGCGGCCGCCCGGAACCTGTCGATCAACGCCGTCTACCCGACCGCACAGACCGCGGGGTCGCTGCTCGGCAAGGGAGCCGGCGAGGCAAAATCGGTTGGCCTCCAGGCGGCCATCGAAGACGAGGAACTCATGCCCGACCTCCTGAGCAAGGCGGACGGGCAGGTCCGGGCGCTGGCGGCCCGGATCGACGACCCCGAGGCGCTCCCCGAGGCGCTTCAGAACGTCGAGACGGCCGAGCCAGAGCCAGAGCCAGACGAGGACGACGAAGCGGATAGCGCGGACGACGGAACCGATGCCGACGCAGAGCCCGGCGACACCGACGGCGATGACGATGACGATGACGACGACGGTGACACGGGCGATGCGATGGGCGCGATGTTCGGCTAACAACTAAATACTACCAACAAGACTACGAACCATGGAATACGTTTACGCAGCACTCATCCTGAACGAAACAGGCGAAGAGATCAACGAAGACAACATCACAGGCGTCCTCGATGCGGCGGGCGTCGCCGTCGAGGAGTCCCGCGTCAAGGCCCTCGTCGCGGCACTCGAAGACATCGACATCGAGGAAGCCGTCGAACAGGCCGCAGCGGTTCCGGCCGGCGGTGCGGCCGCCCCCGCGGGTGGGAGCGCCGACGCCGAACTCGAAGAGGGCGACGACGAGGGCGGCGAGGAAGAAACAGCCGAAGCCGAAGACGAAGGCGACGACGACGACGACGAAGACGAGGGCGACGGCGGCGAAGGCCTCGGCGAGTTGTTCGGCTGATCGCGGCCACTCGAAACTCTTCTTCATCTATTCATCCGCTGGTGAGTGGCGACGCCGACCGGGCCGACCACTTAAATCCGAAGCCGGGGCCACCCCGACTCGATGGCAGTCTCGACGTGGCTCGGTGTTCGGATCGCAGTCGCGCCGTCGGCGGCGGCCGTGGCGCTCGCGTTCATCGCCGGTGGTGCCGCGCTCGGCGTCGTGAGCGGACTCGTCCCCGGACTCCACGCTAACAACATGGCACTGTTGCTCGCCGCTGGGGCGTCCTCGGTGCCCGGACCGCCGCGGTTGGTCGGGGCAGCGATGCTGGCTGCAGGGACGGTTCACACGTTCCTCGACGTCGTTCCGGCGCTGTCGCTCGGCGTTCCGGACCCGGCGATGGCGGCGACGGCGTTGCCGGGGCACGAACTGGTCCTCGCGGGCAGGGGCCGAGAGGCGCTCAGGCTTTCGGCGCTCGGGAGCGGCCTCGCAGTGGCACTGGCCGTGCCGCTCGCGATTCCCGTCACCGAGGCCGTAACGGCACTGTATCCGGCGATTCGGGACAACCTGTCGGTCGTACTGGCGGCCGTCGCGGTGGGGTTAGTGACGACGGAAGGGACCTATCGCGGGACAGTCGGTGCCGGCCTCGCGCTGACGGCCAGCGGCGTCCTCGGACTCCTGACGCTCGACCTTCCGACGGGCGGGCTGGTGAGTGCGGGCGGCACGCTGGCACCGCTGTTCGCGGGGCTGTTCGGCGCGCCGGTCCTCATTGAGGCACTGGGTGGGGGCGGCGTCCCGCCACAGGACGACGCGACACTGGCGCTCTCGAAACCTGCAGTCGGCGGACTCTCGGTCGCAGGGACCCTCTCCGGGGCGGTCGTGGGATTCATTCCGGGTGTTTCGAGTGCCGTCGCCGCGACGGGTGCACTGCTCGCCGTCCCGTACCGCTTCGGTGCGCGCGGGTTCGTCGTGATTACGAGCGGCGTGAACACAGCCAATACGATCTTCGCGTTGCTGGCGTTGCGTGCACTCGGCTCGCCGCGAACGGGCGTCCTGGTCGCGCTCGAATCGAGTGGTGCACCGCTCGCGTTCCCGCTCCTGCTTGCCAGTGTCGCACTGGCGTCGGCCGTCGGGTTCGTCCTCGTCCCGACGGTCGGCGACCGCTATCTGTCGCTGATCGGTTCGCTCGACTACCGTCGCCTCTCGACCGCCGTGCTGGCCTTGCTGCTCGCCCTCTCGTTCGCCCTCGCCGGTCCGGTCGGGGTCGGTATCTTCGCTGTCGCGACAGTGGTCGGGCTGCTTCCGCCGCGGTTCGGTTCGCGACGCGCGACGCTGATGGGTGTGTTGCTGGTGCCGCTGGCGGTGGGTTAGCAGTGTCCTTGGGCGGCCGCCTGTCCCGTCACCGCCTGCTCGATCTGGACTTCCCGGAGCACCGTCGAAGACTGCTGGTCGGGTCGCTGTATCAGTTTGTAGGTCGTCCCCTGACAGGCCGGATTCAACGCGCCGTCGCTGCCGAACCCGTCGATGTGTACCTTGTCGCTCGCTTTGACCGTCTCGCCGCCCGTCCACACGTCGGCCCAGGCGACCGAGTTCCCGTCGCCGTCAACGACGAACAGCGCCGTCCCGTCGACGGTATCGCCGCCGGTGTGTGTGATGTTGAGGTACGGCCGGTCGTTGGTGTTCCCGGCCCCGTCGGCCTGGTACTGAGACTCGACGGTGAACGCGGGTGCTGGCGTCCCCATCGAGTCGCCGAAGCCAAGCGCCAGATTGCCGACGACCGCGGCCAGGACGACGACGATCGCCACGACGAGCACGACCCCGAGGACGTTCGAGACGGCACGGCCATTCTGCGGGACCGACGGCCACAAGCGCGAGCCGGTCATTGCCCAGACTATTTCAGCGTGCCACTTAATACTACGAACGGTGTCGGCGGGCGAAAGCTACGCGGGCCCGTTCGCTGGACACGGCCGAGCGTGTCGACGGCGATGGTCCCACTGGGAGCAGGACTACCAGGTAGCCGTGTGGTCAGGTTGACTCGGCACGCCAGACGGACTCCCGGCGACGTCCGTACCACAGACACCAAGTGCGAAGGTGAGCGGAAGGACGAGTGTGACGACGACCTCGGCACCGTCGGTCCCGCCGACGACCGCCGCGGTCACGGCCACGCCCTCTCCCGTGATATGGCACCGAGGACTGTCGCACCCGGAATCGGTTCACCGTGCAGGCACCGACGCGTCCCGGTCAGATAAACCAGTGTCGTCGGCCTTCGCGGGAGGCGCCGACCGGCTGTCAGTCGTCTGCCCTCCGTCGGACGTGTGACAGACGGAGTGGGATTTCCGGCGGAGAGAACCCACAGAGGGCGCTCGGGCGGGTGTAAGGTTTAACACACTGGGGGAGAAATCAGTACGGAACGAGCATATGACCATCAACCCACGCGACTACGACCTCGACGAACTCCGGAAGATGGCCCGGGAGCGGGGTGACAGACCTCGTTCGGGTGGCGAGGGCGGTGACGCACCCAGACCACCCACCAACGACAGCGAGGAGAGCCCACGCCCAGACGCCAACGGTTTCGAGGGCCTCGATACGGAGGCCCCGTCACGTGACCAGTTCCAGGACGGACTCTACCGAGAGCTGTTGCCGCTGGAAGCCGGCGTGGACGACCTCGAGAAGCCGTATCTCGACGGGCTCCCCGAGAGCTACGCCGCGGAGTACGTCGTCTTCGAGTGGCTGGAGTTTCTGCTCTCGAACTTCGGCTACCAGGGGACCAACGAGGCACTGCAGTACTACGAGTCAGTCGGCTGGCTCACCGAGGACGTCGAGAGTCGCCTGAACGACTACCTGCTCGGGTTGGAGAGTTCCGGCGAGGAGCCACACGGCGGTACCGTCGACGACCACAAGCTCAGTCTCGTCTACATCGCGCGACTCGTCTCTATGCAGTGACCGGCCGGCCGTTCTACTACGGCGACGTGTTTCGGTTCCGGGTACAGGGAGAGAATATATACCAGAGCCGTGAGTAGCCGGGGCCAATCATGAGCGATGACGATGACACGGCGTCGGATGGACCGGTTCCGGTCGGGGTTAAACTGGGGAGTACCCGGACCGTAATCGCCCTCCCGGACGGCGAGGGTGGACTGGACACGATTCGGACGCTGACCTGTCTGGCTACCTACGAGGATCAACTCACCGGCGAAGAACGGGTGCTGTACGGCGGCGAGGCGGCGACGGAGTACGCCGACCGTGC
>NZ_JAQCNH010000019.1 GCF_028275115.1 Halorientalis sp.
TTTCACGTGACGGTCGTCCCCGAAAACTTCGAGTCCCGCACAGCGTCCTCGACCGACGACGCCGATCAGGACGACCGAGAGTAAAGACAGGTTTTGCCGGTGTCCCGGACGGCCGCCGATATTCCTCCGGGAAAAGAAGCTTCTTGTGCCCGCTCCTGATAGCTGACGATATGGGTCTGTTCGATCGGCTTCGTGGCGACGACGGTCCTCGAGTTGCGTTCTTCGGCATCGACGGGGTTCCGTATCGTATGCTTTCGGAGCACTTCGACGAGTTCGAGAACCTTGCCGCACTGGCAGAGGACGGTAGCGCGGGGGCCATCGACAGTATCGTGCCCCCCGAATCGAGCGCCTGTTGGCCGTCGCTGACGACCGGGGTCAACCCAGGGGAAACTGGTGTCTACGGCTTTCAGGATCGAGAAGTCGGTTCGTATGAGACGTACGTCCCGATGGGGCGGGACGTACAGGCCACCCGGGTCTGGGACCGTGTCGAGAACGCCGACCGGCAGGCGACGGTAATGAACGTCCCGGTCACGTTCCCGCCACAACGTGACGTCCAGCGGATGGTTTCGGGTTTTCTCTCGCCCGGCATCGACAAGGCGGCCTACCCGGACGAACTTCGGGACCACCTCGACGAGATCGACTACCGCATCGACGTGAACGCCAAACTCGGCCACGAGGAAGACAAAAGCGAATTTATCGCCGACGCCCACGAGACCATCGACCGCAACCACGAGGCGTTCAAACACTACGTCGAACAGGACGATTGGGACCTGTTTTTCGGCGTTTACATGACGACCGACCGCGTCAACCACTTTCTGTTCGAGGACTACGAGAGGGACGGCGAGTACAGAGCGGAGTTCCTCGAGTTCTACCGGAAAGTCGACCGATATCTCGGCGAGATGCGCGAGCTGCTGCCCGACGACGTGACGATGGTCGTCGCCTCCGACCACGGCTTCACCACGCTGGACTACGAGGTCCACTGTAACGAGTGGCTCGCCCAGAACGGCTGGCTCAGCTACGAGACCGACGACCACGACGAACTCGGCGACGTCGGCGAAGAGACGATGGCCTACTCGCTTATCCCCGGTCGCTTCTACATCAATCTTGAGGACCGCGAACCTCGCGGACTCGTCCCGGAGGACGACTACGAGGACGTCCGGGACGAACTCAAGGCGGAACTCGAAGCGCTCGAAGGACCGGACGGGAGGAAGGTCGCCGACCGCGTGGTCACTAAGGAAGACGCCTTCCGTGGCGACCACGACGATATCGCGCCCGACCTCACGGTCGTTCCGAACCACGGTTTCGACCTGAAATCCGGATTCAAAGGCGACGACGACGTGTTCGGCAAGGGGCCACGTAACGGTATGCACAGCTTCGACAACGCCAGCCTGTTCGTCGACAACGCCGACGCGCGCATCGAGGACGCCGACCTGCTCGACATCGCGCCGACGCTGATGGACCTGCTCGACCTCGACTACGACCGGACGACCTTCGACGGCTCGACGCTACTGTCCTGAACCGCCGGTCACCGTTTTTCGACCGCTCGTGCTCGATTACCACGCGCTTACTCGCGGGTCGCCTCGCTCTCACCGAACGACCGTCACCGGCACCGGCGCCCGCCGGAACACCGTCTCCGCGACGTTTCCGACCATCAACCGGTCGGCAACCGAGCCACCGTGGCTGCCGAGGACGATTGTGTCGTAGCCCTCGGCAGTGTCGAGGATCGCCCGCGCCGGATGGCCGGTCCGGACGTTCACGTCCACCTCGGCGTCGTGGTCGACCGCGATCTCGCTGGCCCGGTCCGCGACCGCCTGGCCGTGTTCCTCGGCCGCCTCCTGCATGTCGTCGGCCAGGGCTATCGACGTGGCCTCTCCCCACAGGAACGACGGCCCGCCGACGACGGTCAAAACGGTGACCGCGTCGTCCTCGTCGTCGTACACGTCGAGTGCGTATTCGAGCGCCCGTTCGGCCATCTCGGAGTCGTCCATGGGGACGAGAACGTGCATGCCTGTCCTACGACGGACGTCGACAAACCTGTTGGGTCACGCCAGCAGGGTAAAGAGGAGATAGGAGCCGACGACCGACAGCACCGGCGTGAGGACCCACAGCGTGACGATTCGGGCCGTCGCGGCGGGGTCGAACAGGCTCTCGGCGGTCACTTCCTCGGGCTCTTCTTTCCCGATTCCGGGAACGTCGACTTCCTCCGGGGGCTCCGTTGGCGCTTCGGCTTCACCGCTCGCGAGTTCACCGACGGTCGGTCCCGCCCCCTCGTCGGCGGCCGGTGAGGCGGTCAGCGATCCCGTCCCCAACTCCGCCTCGGCCCTGCCCGGCGGCGAGGGGGTCGCCAGTTCCGCCAGCGTGGCGGTGCGGCTCGCCCGTCCCCAGCCCAGGCCGATGATACAGCAGGTCGTACTCACCGCGAGACTCGCCGGGATGCCCAACTGTGAGAGGACGGTGATGATTGTCGCACCGACGAGCGAGACGATCAGCGCCGCCAGAATCGGCAGATCTGTGATGTCGTTGCCGACCGTCGCCAGCGTCCGCCGGGCGATGGTGAATCCGCCGAGGCTGATTGCCGCGACGGCCAGCAGGATGCCCTGATTCATGCTGATGGAGCCGTTGCCGACCAGCGGCGCGACGGCGTTGGCCACGTTGGACGCCCCCGCGCTGAACCCCATATAGCAGGCGATCACGAGCACCAGCCCGGCGCCGATCAGGTCCTGTCGTGAGGCGTTCTCGTTGAGTCTGGGCCGTGGGACGGTTCTGGACCGGTCGATCCGTAACAGGGGGCCACTCATCCGACCGAAAGAGAGGCGAGCGTCAAGATGAGGGTAGAAATAACGGCCGATGAGGGCACCGACGCCGAAGCCGAGTAGCGGCGCGACGATCCACGCCGAGACGATGGTGAACATCAGCGCTCCGTCGAGCGTCCCGGTCGCCAGCCCCAGACCGACGATGGCACCGACCGCTGTCATCGATGTGGAGGCGGGGACGCCATAGATGTTCGAGACTAGAAGCGCCAGTCCCGTAAAAAAGAGGACCCCGACGCTGGCGGTCGGCGAGAACTGTGCGGCCGGGACGATGCCGTCGCTCATGGTGTCGATGACGTTGCGCCCGACGGTCCACGCACCCACGAAGGCAAAGCCAGTGAACAGCGCCGCTGCGGTGGTCTTCCTGACGACTCGGCTGCCTACCGCTGGCCCGAACGCGACACCGGTCGACGAACCGCCGATGTTGTAGCCGACGAACGCTGCGACGAGCAGGCCGACGACGACGAGTGCCGTGACCATCGATTCGTTTGGCGTATGGAGCCAGCCCTTTTGAGGTTTGGTGCCTCGTCACCGGGCACCCGAACTGTCTGCCGCGTGTCTGACGGGTCGTTTTGTGGACCGGTCACGTATCCCCCCGCATGACAAATCTGACGAACGTCTACGACGGCGGCGTCGTGGGTCGACGGCGGCGAGTCCTCGGGCTGTCGCTGTTCGGCCTCGGGACGGTGATGGTCGTCGCTGCCATCGCCGTCGCGACGACGGGGCTATCCGACCTATTCGGCCTCACGACCTTCGGCGCGCGGGAGTTGGCCGGCGTCCTCGCGGGGCTGGGATTACCGGCGGCCTTCCTCGGTAGCTTCACCGTCCTCCCCGCTTCGCGGCGCGCTAGGGCCGCGGCCGTAATCGGGGCGAGCCTCTCGGTGTTCGGCGTTGTTCTGTTCCGTGCGGCCTATCCCTACCGGTGGGTCGGCTCGACGAGCGGTCCGGGCCTCACCCTGCCTGTCGTCGTCGTCTACCTCCTCGGGACGCTCACGCTGTTCTGGTGTCTGTTCCTCGCCGTCGCCAAGTTCAAAACTCGCACCGACCCCGGCGGCACGGTCCGGATGGAGGTGACTGACGAGGGAACCACGCGCATCCTCGAAGTCACCGGCTCCGTCCCCGGCTTGGGCGGGATCGGCCTGTTCGGCCGGAACCCCGACGGCGAGGTCCAGACACAGACCAACCCCACTGGAGGCGACGACAGTGATGTCCTCTACGCACGCGAAGAGACCACCACCCCGACTGGCGGCCAGCAGGCCGCGAGCGACGGCGGCGCAGCGGCTCAGCGGGGTGGGATAGACGACGCTGAACCCGTCCCGGACGAGGTTGTCGAGGCCGCCTCAACCCGCGGCCAGCCCGACGCCTACTGTGGCAACTGTGAACACTTTCAGTACGTTCGGGTCAACGACGAGATCCGCCCCGCCTGCACCCTCCACACCGAGGTTATGAACGACATGGAGGCCTGCGACGAGTGGCGGGCCAACAACTGACCCCGTCGCCCCGCCGGTCTGTCGCTCCGCTTTTTTTACCTGGTCTCGACGTCCCGATTGACGACCACCAGCCGGTCACCGCTGTCCAGCTCGAACCGGCTCTTCCGGAGTCCGAGCTCGTCGACGACGCCCGTCCCTGCGCTCGTCGTGACGGTGTCGCCGCGGTTGAAATCCGGGGCGCGAAGCAGGAAGACGCCTGCTACCGTGTCCTCAATCACCTCCGAGAGGGCGTAGGAGGCGCCCAGCGCGATGGACCCGACTGCGGCCCCGAGACTCGCAGCCAGGCTGCCGAGACCGACGACGTCCAACAGTGCGAGGCTGGCTCCGAACCAGGGCGAGATGCGCACGAGCGGCACGATCAGACCGACGACGAGCCCCTGTTCGGTGGGTCTGGTTCTGGACAAAACCGGCCGGAGGACGGCCGTCACCGCCTCGCTGCTGACGTACGCGAGGACGGCAGAGACGACGCCGCCAAGCAACTGGGGACGCCCCGACGAGACCGGCCACGAACGCCTCGAACGCCCTCAGTACCGGTTCCGAGAGTTACAGGGTCTGGCTCGCGGCTCGCTCAAGCGATGGAACGGTGATACCGATTGTCCCAGCGGCCATCGCCGAGTGGCACCCGGTGCCCGGGAGTGTCTCCGCGACCCGTGTGTAGACCACAACCAGTGTAACCAGTCCGAGGCCAGCGCCAAACGCGAAGGGAACGAGGAAATCAAAACGGACGAGACAACCCGACGCTAGCGGCCCCAGCGCCGTCTCGACCACCTCCGTGATGTCGACGCCGCCGGCGATGGACAGCGGTAGCACGACGGCCAGAGATGGGCCGGCAACCGCGTCAGCCGTCCGCGCCAGCGCGAGAATCAGCATCCGACGGTCCGTCCCGAACGTCTGTCCATATGAAGGCACTCTTTGTGCGGTCGCTGTGGTCCGACCCCCGGAGTTCCCGCAGACCGGCGCCGATTGCTGTGTAATCCGAGGGGTTTTATGGGGCCATCGTGTAATCGAAAGCTAACATGGAGTTCTGTGACGAGTGCGGTTCGATGATGAAAACTGACGACGGAATGTGGATCTGCGGAAGCTGTGGGCACGAGACCCCTCGCGACGAGGAGACCGAAATGGCGATGACGTCCATCCAGTCCCAGGAGGAAAGCGAAGTCATCGACACCTCCGAGGTGGAGGCCGAGGACATGGGACCGACCACCGAGACCCGCTGTCCGGAGTGTGGCAACGACCGCGCGTTCTGGGAGATGAAACAGATCCGTGCCGCCGACGAGAGCGAAACCCGGTTTTTTACCTGCACCGAGTGTAGCCACAAGTGGCGTGAAGACGATCACTGACGGATGAGCGGTGACGGAACCCCGCGGGTGCCCGAGGACGCCCTCGACGGTTGGGCCGTCACCGACAGGTCGAGCGAAACCGTCTTCGAGTTGCCGGTCGCCCGCGTCGTCGGCCACACTGCCGTCTACGACGACGAGGACCTCCGGTCTGCGGTGAGCGGTCTCACCGGAGGAACCGTCGACCGCATGTGGCGGTTTTTTTTTGCGACCCGACTCGAGTTCACCCCGGCGCTCCCACCGGCCGTCGGCCCGGCGGCCGTGTTCACCACCGTCCGCACACAGGCAAACAGCGTGTTCAAGAACCGACTGCAGGACCGTGGCTTCGGCGAGGTGTCGAAGGCCGGTCACGACCGGATTCGTGTGGACAGCGGCGACCGCGCCTCGCTGCAGGCCTACGAGGCCGCTATCGAGACCAGCGTCGTGGACGTGCCCGTCGAGGGGTACCTCGCCGTCTGGTCGACCGGCGGCGAGTTCCGTCTCGCCGGCGGCGCCTATCCTGCGGCGTCGCTCTCTGACCTGCTGGGCATCTCGATTCCCGGCATTGACATCGACCCCAACTCGTTCCGTCAGGAGCTGATTTCGATCGTCAAATCCGTTCGTTGAGCCGCTCTGAACGCCGCGACACACACCAGTCGCCAGCAACTCGGTCCGCCCGTTACCGAGCTACCGACGCACCCGCCCGGGCGCTGCATCGGCGCCGAGCAACGCCACTCGGGTCTCTCCGACGTACACCTCCGCCGTGTACCCGCCGGCCCGGAGCATCGTGTCGAGTCGTTTCAGCGTTTCGCCCTCCGTTCGGACGATACGGACAGCCTCCCGGAACCGCTCGATCTCGATGTGGACCGGCCTGCCGACCGACGGGAGACGCAGGCGCGCGTCGTCGATGTCGACCAGTAGGTTGACGGCCGCCTCCACCGCGGGCGCAGCCGCTATCGTGAGTGCACTGTCGACCACTTCGAGACGCCCCGGCCGGTCCGGGTCGCGTCGGTCGGACACGGCTCACTCCCGGCGAGCGAACGTCAGGAAGCCGGTGTGGCCGACGCCCGCCGTCGACGGCCGAGACCCCCGCTCGTCGAAGTCCATCTGCCGCTGGATCGTTTCCAGCGTCTCGACGCCCTCCAACCCGACACCGCGGGCGGCCCGGACGGCCTCCCGCGTCCCCTCCACGAACGGTGAGTACACTGCGAGGCAGCCGCCGGGCGTCAGCAGATCCGCGGCGTGTTCGACCACCGTCGGTGCGTCCTCGGTGTCGAGCGTCAGCACGTCCACCGGCCCGACGTCAAGTTCGGCCGTCACGTCGCCCGTCCGCACGTCAACCTGCTCGGCGACGCCGGCCAGTTCCATGTTCTCGCGTGCCACCTCGGCGAACTCGGAGTCGCGTTCGTAGGTGGTCACCTCGGCTCCGGCCCGCCCCATGTACGCCGCAAGCACGCCGGTTCCCGTCCCCGCGTCCAGCACCGTGTCGCCCGCCGAGACGCCGGTGTGGCCCATGATAAGTCCGACGTCGCGGGGCATCATCGGTGCGCCCGTGCGCTCGAAGTGATTGAAACAGTCCGGGCCCCTGAGTTCACGAACGGTGAACGCCTCGTCGAGGTGCGTGGTAACGACCTCGCCCGCTGTGGCGTCCTCGGGTACCTCGAGAATCCCCAGATCCGTCTCTAGGGTCTCGCCCCGTTCCAGGAGATACTCGCGGTCGTTCCGGACCAGAAGCAGCGCCACGCTACTCCAGGCGCTCGACGGCCGCCGCGAGGTTGCCGTCCTCCGCCTCGAGGGCCTCGCGCGCGTCGTCCTCGCTCACACCGGCGCGGTTAGCGACAATCTCGACGTCGGCGTCGGGAATGCCATCGCTGTCACCGCTCCCGCTAGGATCACCGCCCTCGATTGCCGACCCGTCGCCAGCCTCGCGGGACTCGGGCGTGCCGATGACTTGGTACGTCTCCTGGCCCTGGGCGTCCATCCGCTGCACTTCGGCGTCAGTGAAGACAAGTTCCTCCTCGGCTGTGCGGATGACGACTTCCTCGGCGTCGAGTTCCTCGATGTCGATGCCGAACTGGTCCATCATCTGTTGCATCTTCTGCGGATCGAAGCCGCCTCCTCCGAACATACTCGGAGGTTGCGGCGCTGGCGGAAAACCCCTTCGGGACCACCTTTTTCCG
This sequence comes from Halorientalis sp., assembly GCF_028275115.1. Lineage (GTDB taxonomy): Archaea > Halobacteriota > Halobacteria > Halobacteriales > Haloarculaceae > Halorientalis. The sequence continues at coordinate 7,797 of NZ_JAQCNH010000019.1, forward strand.
CCTCGGGTTCGCGGCAAGGCCGCGACTCACTCGGCGCAAAAGTGGGTGAAAAAGCGGAACTCGGGCCGCGCACGAGTTCCGGTGCTGTGTGAGCGCCTCCACAACCGCACCACCACCGCCCTGCTCACCCCTCTACCTCCGTCCCGTCCGCGTCCGTCTCGCCATCCTCGGCCGGCCCGACCCCGTGGCGCACGAACACGGCCATCCCTGTCTCGAAATCTAGCATGTCCCAGCCAGACAGTTCGGCGCGGCCAACGCCGAGCAGGGTGTCGTCGTCGCGGACGACCGCCACTTCGTCGCCCGGCCGGACCGCCGGGTCGGCCTGCTGGACGAACTTCGCGAAGGTGTTGCGCCCCTCCCGAACGAACGGGTCGCTGTCCTCGCCGACGACGACCCGATAGGCCGGCCCGTCGAGCGCGTCGAGCAGCCGTCGCGCCCCTGCTGGACTGAGTGTGAACCGGCCATCGACGGCGTACGTCACCAGCCGACCGGCGTCGGCGACGACCTGCTGTGGCCGGCCGGAACTCGTCCGATACACCTCCAAGTCCTCGTCGGGCGGAAAGAGCGCCTCGCCCGCGCTCGCACCGAACTGGTAGTCTGCGACCCGGCGGAGCGTCCGCCCGTCCTCGTTGTTCATTGCGTTTTCGTTTCCGAGCCAACGACTAAACACCTTCCACCCGTGGCAGAGTCCGTGAACTGCGTTACCAATCCACGTGATACTTCCATACTGTCACGAATTATCACTGCCCTCGCTGGCGGTTTTTGGATGGATTTATACGCTATAATTACATAGCTCGGAACAACATGCCACGCAATTCGGTGAAAATCATCGTTGGTGCGGTCCTGCTGTTGATCGGATCGGTGCTCATCCTCGGGGCGGGCCTCCAGGAGGTTCCGATGCCAGCCGTCACCGCCAGCGTCGCGGCGATGCTGCTTGCGGCCGGGTCGGTGCTCCTGGGTACCTCCGAGGGCGGCCAGCCGGTTTAGAGCAGGAACGTCTCCTGTTCTTCGCTGAGGTCGCGGAACGTGTCGGCCGCCTCGACCAGTTCTTCGGCGGTCGACTCGCGAAAGGCCATGATCTCGACCTTGCAGCCCTCGTGTTTCAGGTGACGGCAGAGCCGCGAGAAGTCGCCGTCTCCCGTACAGAGGACCACGCTGTCGACGTGGTCGGCCAGCGTCACCGCGTCGAGGCTCATACCGACGTCCCAGTCGGCTTTTTTCGAGCCGTCGCCGAACGTCTTGATGTCCTTGATCTTCGTCTCGAACCCGATGTCGACCAGCGCCTCGAAGAAACTCTCCTCGTCTTCGGCCTCGGCGCGGATCACGTAGGCGATCGCGCGAGTCAACTCCCGGCCGTTGACGCCTTCTTCAAGTAGTGACGCGTAGTCGATGTTGCGTGTATAGAGGCTCCGGGCGGTGTGATAGAGGTTCTGCGCGTCGGCGAGCATCGCCACGCGCTGCCCGGGATGCACGTCAGTCATACGCAACTGTTGAAGACCCCATCTGATAAAAGCTGTCGGATGGGCGACGGCTGGGAACGTGGTGGAGAGGTGTCGCAACTCCTAAGTCGTCTCGTCACACTCGCTCGTGTATGCAACGGTCCACGCCGGAACTGTCTGGTCCAGTCACCAGCCGTCGGTGTGGCGCGGTCCGTTTTGGGGGGACTCGCTCGCGGGCGGCGAGCGCCCACTCGCCCAGTGCGTCGCGGCAGAGCCGCCACGTGAACGGTAAACGCACGCGGTAGGCTCACGGCGGGCGTAGCATCCCCGTCGCGGGCCGCACTCGTTGTTCCGCGCGCACCGACTTCCGACCGACCCCAACTCACGGACACACAACAGCAATGACACACGAGACGTTCACCGGCGTGTTCCCCGCGATGACCACGCCGTTCCACGAGGACGAGAGCATCGACTTCGAGACACTCCGCGACCACGCACAGTGGCTCGAGCAGCGCGGCGTCGATGGCGTCGTGCCGATGGGCACGACTGGCGAGAGCGCGACCCTCTCCCACGACGAACACGTCGAGGTCATCGAGGCCGTCACCGACGCCGTCGAAGACGTGCCAGTTGTCGCCGGTTCGGGCAGCAACAGCACCCGCGAAGCGCTGGACCTCTCCGAACGGGCCGCCGACGCCGGCGCCGATGGCTTGCTTCTGATCTCACCGTACTACAACAGGCCCGAACCCGCCGGCATGGAACACCACTTCCGGCAGGTCGCCGACGCTGTGGACCTCCCGCAGATCATCTACAACGTCCCCTCCCGGACGGGCCGCAACATCGCCGTCGAGACTGCTGTCAACCTGGCCGACCACCCCAACGTCGTCGGCTACAAGGCCGCCTCCGGCGACATGAACCGTATCACCGAGGTCATCGAGCGCACGCGTGCGGAGACCTTCGCCGTCCTCTCGGGCGACGACGCCATGACCCTGCCCATCATCGCAACCGGTGGCAGTGGCTGTATCAGCGTCTCGGCCAACGTCGAACCCGCCCGGACCTGCGCGATGGTCGGTGCGGCGCTGTCGGGCGACTACGACCGCGCCCGGGAGTATCACCACGAACTCGGCGAACTCTTCCGGGTCCTGTTCACCGAGAGCAATCCCATCCCGGTCAAGGAGGCCATGGAGATACGCGGACACTACGACTCCGGTCGGATGCGCTCGCCACTGTCCCGTGCCGGCGAGGCGACCCTTGACGCGCTCCGTGACACGCTCGCGGACCTCGCCGACGAGGACGCCCCCGAACCGGCGGAGGTCGAGCGATGACACGGGTCGCGGTCAACGGTGCGGCCGGCCGGATGGGCCAGACCGTGATCGAAACCGCGGCCGACCGCGACGACGTGACCGTCGTCGTCGGCCTCGACGTGTCTGGTCCCGACGAGGTGCAGGGCGTGCCGGTCGCCGACGCCGCCGCCGCTGCCGACGCGCTCGTAGAACACGACGCCGACGTAGCGGTCGACTTCACCGCCCCCGACGCCACGCGCTCGCTGGCCGAGGCCTGCACCGATGCGGGCGTCGGCATGGTCGTCGGCACCACCGGGTTCGACGAAGACGGCTTCGCCGCGCTGGACGACGCCGCCGAGGCCGTCCCGCTGTTGAAAGCTACCAACTTCGCCCGCGGCGTCCACGCCCTGCTCCGGGCGATTTCGGAGGCCCTGCCCGCGGTGTCCGACTACGACCTCGAACTGATGGAGACACACCACAACGGGAAGATCGACGCGCCCTCCGGGACGGCGAAGACGATGCTCGAAACCGTTCAAGACGAACGCGACGTGGAACCGGTCTACGGCCGGGAGGGCCGTGCGCCGCGCGACGAGGACGAGATCGGCGTTTTCGCCCGTCGGGCCGGCGATATCCGCGGCGAACACGAACTGATCGCGGCGGGCAACGACGAGGTGCTCTCGCTGTCCCACCACGCCGAGGACCGGAGCGTCTTCGCGGCCGGCGCGCTCGACGCCGCGGTCTGGATCGAAAGCCAGGAGCCCGGCCGATACGACTTCGGGAACGTCATCGACCAATGAGCCTGCAATCCGACATCGAAGACCTGTGGAACCGCTACGACGACGGCCTGACCGCCGACGGCGCCACTGCCGAGGACGCCGACACGCTCGACACGTTTCTCGACGCCCTCGAGGCCGGCGAGGTCCGTGCCGCCGAACCCGCCGGTAGCGACTGGCATGTCAACGAGTGGGTCAAACAGGGCATCCTGTGTAACTTCGGCCTCCGCGAGATCGAGTCCCGCGAGTACGGCGACGTGGCCTACCACGACGTGCTGCCCCTGCGCGAGACCGGCGACATCGGCGACCGTGGCTCCCGCAACACGCCGGACGGAACCGTTATTCGTCGCGGTGCCTACGTGGGAAGTGACGCGATCATAATGAGTCCGTCGTTCGTCAACATCGGCGCGTACGTCGGCGACGGCACGCTCGTCGACTCGTGTGATACGGTCGGGTCGTGTGCCCAGATCGGCGAGAACGTCAAGTTGGGTGCGAACACGCTGGTCGGCGGCGTCCTCGAACCGGTAGAGGACGACCCTGTGATCGTCGAGGACGGCGTCTCGCTTGGCGCTGGCTGTCGGGTCACGTCCGGGTTCCGCGTCGGTGAGAACTCCATCGTCGGCGAGAATACCCTCCTGACGCCGCGGATTCCGGTGTACGACCTGGTGGACGACGAGGTGCTGTACGGCGAACTCCCGCCCGAGCGCCGGGCGTTCGCCCGCTACGTCGAATCCTCTGTCAGCGACGAGGACCTGATTCCCGGCGCAGCGTACAAGCCGGCGGTCGTCGCCACGGATATCGAGACCGAAACCCTCGAAGGGACCGAGCGTGAAGACGCACTCCGAGAATGACGACCGGGCCCGCGGTTCGCCGGTTGTCCGCGTGGGACGCCGAGTTGCTGCGCGGTCTGGCCGCCGAATACGACACGCCACTGTACGTCCTCGACCCCGAGCGGGTGCGCGAGAACGCCGCCCGCCTCCGGGCGGCCTTCGACGCCGAAGAGATCAGCTACGCCGTCAAGGCAAACACTACCCGCCCAGTGCTTGCGACGCTCCGGGCGACAGGCGTCGGAGCGGAGTGTGCCTCGGCAGGCGAAGTCGAGCGTGCACTCGCCGCTGGGTTCGCGGGGGAAGACGTGCGGTACACGGCAGTCAACCCACCGGAGCGAGACCTAAACTACGTGACCGACGTGGCGGCGGACCACGACCTGGTCGTGACCGTGGGGGCGGCAGACGCGCTCGACCGTCTCGACGAGCGCGACTTCGACGGCCGGCTCTGCATCCGCGCGAACCCGGGTGTCGGTGCCGGCCACCACGAGAAGGTCGCAACCGGGGCGGCCCCGAAATTCGGGGTCCCGATGGGTCGAGTCCCCGACCTCGCGGCCGAGGCGGTCGACCGCGGGTTCCAGCTGGTGGGTCTGCACGCCCACGCCGGCAGCGGCATCTCCGGTGAGGACCTCGAAGCACACCGCGAACTCGTCGCACGCATGGGTGAACTGGCCCGGAGCGTAATCGCCGACGTGAGTTCTCTGGGCTTCGTCAATGTCGGCGGCGGTATCGGGGTTCCGTACCGCGCAGACGAGGACCCGCTGGACTTGGACGCGGTGGCGACGGCGACACGGGATGCCTTCGGCGACGTGGATGCTCGGCTGGGAATCGAACCCGGTCGGTACTTCGTCGCGGACGCAGGTGTCCTGCTGACGCAGGTGAACACGGTGAAGCCGACCCCAGAGACCACCGTCGCAGGCGTGGACGCCGGGATGACGACGCTGGTCCGTCCAGCGATGTACGGTTCCTACCACGCGGTCCGCTCGCTGGCAGGTGACGCCGACGAACGCGAGACGGTCCCGACGACCGTCGCCGGCCCCATCTGCGAGACCGCGGACGTACTGTGTGAGGATCGGCCCCTGTCCGACCCCGAGCGGGGTGACCTGCTCGCGGTCGGCAACGCAGGGGCCTACGGCTACGAGATGAGTAGCAACTACAACTCCCGGCCACGACCGGCGGTCGTCGCCATCGAGGGTGAGGGGGGGAGGCTGGCGGTTCGCCGGGAAGCAGTCGCGGACATCACAGGACTGGAAACATGGTCGGAGTAGAGAAATACCACGGGACGGGCAACGATTTCATTATCGTCGACGCGGCCGAGGACGTTCCGGACCGCCGGGCGTTCGCGGCCGACCTCTGCGACCGGGAGCGTGGACTCTCTCACCCCAACGCGCGGAAACGTGGGGCCGACGGGGTTCTCTTTCTGGCGCTGGAACGCGAGTACTCGCCCCCCCGTGTCGTGATGACGCTCGTCCAGCCCGACGGCAGCGTCGCGGCGATGTGTGGCAACGGGGCCCGCTGTGCGGCCAAGTGGGTCGCCGAGCGCACGGGGGCGACGGAAGTCATGATCGACACGCAGGCCGGCACCCGCCGCGCCGAGGTCGGCGAGCAGGGCGTTACCATCGAGATGGGCGCGCCCGTGTTCGATACCGACGGCGTCCCTGTCGTCGGCGACGAACCCCTCGTCGAACGAGACGTCGAGGGACTGCGCGTCACGGCGGTCAACACAGGCGTCCCCCACGCCGTCGCGTTCGTCGACGAGGTGACGACGGTCGACGTGGACGCCGTTGCGCCTGCGGTCCGGGACGCCGACGTGTTCCCCGAGGGCGCGAACGTCAACTTCGCGACACCCCGGGACGGCGACGACGACGCGGGAACGGTTCGGGGCTTCGACCAGCGGACCTTCGAGCGGGGCGTCGAGGCCGAGACCGACTCCTGTGGGACGGGCGCCGTCGCTATCGTCGCCGTCGCCGAACGCCTCGGTAGGGTCGAGCGGGGTCAGCGCGTCCCGGTCCACCCGCCAGGGGGCCGCCTCGTCGTCCAGTTGACCGAGCGCGACGCCCTCCTCCAGGGTCCGGTCGAGCGCGAGTACACCGGCACTGTGACCGTCGTCGACTCGTCGACCTTCGACGTGGAGCTCGACGGCATCGTGGGTGACGATTGATGACGTTCGATCTGCTCGGGTTCCACGAGACTGCCGTCGACATTCCGTCCCACGAGGACGTGACCGAGATGCGGGAGTTCCTAGTCGAGACGCTCCGGGAGGCGGGTCTCGAACCGGTCGTCGACGATGCCGGCAACACGCTGGCAACCCGGACGGGTGAGGACGACGGGCCACATATCGTCCTCAATACGCACATCGACACGGTGCCGCCTCACGTCCCGCTCGAAACCGACGGGGCAGTCGTCCGCGGTCGAGGGGCCTGCGACGCGAAGGGGCCGCTGGCCGCGCTGCTGTCCGCGTTCCTCGAAGCCGAGGTCGGGGCCGGAACACTGACGCTCGCGGTCACGCCCGACGAAGAGGTGTACTCGACCGGTGCGGCCGCACTCGATTTCGATGTCGTCGGACCGCCGACGAGTCACGAGACGATGTCTCGCCCGCCCGACGGCTACATCGTCGGTGAACCCACCGGGCTGGACATCTGTAACGCGGCGAAGGGCCGGTTCGAGGGCACAGTCACCGTCGAGGGGACAGCGGCCCACGCCGCCGAACCCGAGAGCGGTGCGAACGCGATTCGTGCGGTCGCGCCCGTCCTGCAGGCCATCGAGTCCTACGACGAGACGGTCGGGCCGCCCGAACACGACTCGCTCGGCCGGCCGACGCTCGAACCCACGGTGGTCGAGGGTGGAGAAGCCACGAACCAGATCCCCGGTGCGTGTGCGATCACGGTGGATCGGCGAAGCGTCCCGCCCGAGACACAGGACGGCTTCCGCGAGCAACTGGCGGCCCACCTCCAGTCGTGGATTCCGACGTCGATGACACTCTCTTTCGAGTACACCGAGCGCGAGACGCCGTTTCTGGAGGCGTTCGCCACGCCCACGGACAGCGGGGTCGTGTCCGCCCTCCGGGACGCCGGCGCTGGTGAGGTCCGGCCGTTCGGGGCCGCGACGGAGGCCTCGTACTTCGCCGCCGACGCGCCGACGGTCGTGTTCGGTCCCGGCGTCCTGGCCGACGAGGCGGGTGCAGTGGCACACGCCGAGCGCGAGTACGTCCGCCGCCCCGAGGTCGAACGGGCCGGTGAGGTCGCGACGGCGGCCGTCGAGTCGCTACTGAACTGACTGCGAGGCAGCTTCTCTGGAGTGCGGGCGATACACCGGCGTGTCCTCCGACGTAACGACGCTGGCGCTGGTGTTCGGGGCGGTGTTCGCCGATGTGCTGGTCACCGGCTTCGGAGACGCCATCGTCGGCACCACCGCGAGGAAACGACGCCGCCCGCTGGTCACACCACGGGTCCGAACGGCCGCCGGCTACACCACGCTGACCGTCACCGGCGTCCGTCTCACGGGCACCGACCCGCCCTCGCTCTGAGCAGCGAACCGATACGCGACAGCACGTCCGTTCGGTCACCGTTTCCATCGCTGATAGCCCCCGGCAGTCAGGTGGCAGACGCCCGTCAGACGCCGCGTAAACGCTTTTATTCGGGGACTCTGGAGGTACGGGTATGTCTATGGCACGGCGAAGACGGCTCGACGCGGAATCGCTCGGGCGGGCGGGCGTGTTGGTCGCCGGGTGTACACTCGTTCTGACGGCGAGCTTTCTCGGATTGGTCGCACTGGTGTCGGGTGAGGCGACCGGACTGAGCGACCGCCTCCCGGTGTACGTTCTCGGGATGGCGACGGCGTTCGTAGGGTCCGTCCTGATCGCAGAGACCCGCGGCCTCGACGGCCGGAGCGTCATCGGGGCCGCGGGCGCGACTGCGCTCGGCACCTTCGTCATCCTGACACTGGGCGGTGAGGGCGTGTTACACGCGGTCAGAAACCCCGACGCACTCCTCACTTCGCAACTGCTCTTTTATTTTTTGGCGGCGGGAATGATCGCCACCGGTTTCGGCTACTGGGCGATCAAGCACTGGCAGGAGCTGTCGATCCGGTCGCGAAAAAGCAGTTTCACGCGCGGATAGCGACGCACCATCGTTCGCGTTCCCGGACTCCGAGCCACCGCCGTCGGTCGATGTCGACCCGCCTGATACGCTCGAAATCCTCGCGCTTCAGCGCGGGGAGCGTGTCACTCACCGCGGAAAGCCGAGATAACTGAATCTGCGGCGTCGGGGTCGGCCGCGATAACGTACCGTTCGCCGGCCTCTAGTCGCGTCTCGGACGTGGCTGTCCGCTCTCCCCCGGCCCCGGAAATCACGAGACTTCCTGCCGGGAGGTCGACGTTGTCGAGCGACTGTCCTGCTATCGGCGAATCCGGGGCGACACGGATATCGAACACCTCCATCTCGCCGGTGACGTCCTCGAACGTTCGCACGTCGCTCCCGCTGAGCGCGTTCACTGCGGTTCTGACGCCCGCTCGCTCGGGAAATACGACCTCGTCGACGAGTTGCTCGTACTCGTCGCTATCGGCGTCGGTGATACGCGCGGTCGTCCGAATGTCCGGCCGAAACTCCCTGGCAGCCAGGCACACCGCGAGATTGGTGCTGTCGCTGTCGGTCAGCGCGCCGATAACCGTCGTTTCGTCGGTGAGAACGTCCGATAGCACGGACGGGTTCGTCGCGTCACCTACGACGACCTCGATGTCGTCCGACTCCTGCCGGTCCACGCTACCTGGGTCTCGCTCGACAACGGTTACACTGTTGCCACGCTGTTTGAAGAACTGTGCGACCCTGAACCCGACCCGTCCGCCGCCAGCGATCACCATATGACGATTGTTACCCATATACACGTAGCACAACAGCGGCACACAGTAAAGGCCGCCGGCTTGGAACGGCCGGTGTCCAGTCGACTGGTGGCTGCCCCCGTCCCGCTCGTTCAGCCGTCGCCGTCCGCGACGACGACTCCACTGCGCGCAACTGCCTGGCGTGGAGCCGGTGCGGGGCGACATCGGGCGAATCGCGGGAGGCCAACACATAAACAATCCCGGTGACATAACACACGCATGGGATTCACGAAGCACACGGTCAACGGACTCATTTCGCTAGTCATCAGTGTCGTCGCAACGGCAGCCATGTCGGACAGTGCCGACGAGGGGTATAGCTCCGAGGAGGTGCTCCTGTCGGTCGCAGTGTCGGCGTTCCTCTCGGGCTTTTTCACCAGCTACTTCGCCGGCGAGTAGCCGAGCCTCACCGGTCCGTATCGACGAGTGCTGAACCGCGTAGACAGCACTGCCGGTCGCGTCGGCGGTTCCACAGCACGCAGCAGGATTCTCGACGGACCTGCGACACTCGGGCGGAACGGACGGAAGCCCGTTGCCCGAGCGCTCGGCGACTCCCGGTGGCTTCACCCAAGAAGAGCGTTCAGCAGGCGGGACTCGACCTTTCTGAGAATCTCACCGACAGTGCCCGGGGCTACGTCGACTTCCTCAGCGATGTCGTCGTACGTGACCTGGCGCGGCGTGTCGTAGTAGCCCATTCGCACGGCGATTTCGGCGACCTCGCGCTGTCGGCTAGTGAGCCGCGAGAGAAGCCGCTCGTTTTCCGGCGCGTAGTCGCCCAACTTCTGTAGTTCGACCGTAATCCCCTCGGGGACGGCGTCCATCGCCTCGCGAATCTGGTCCTCGTCGCCGACGACCGTCAGCCTGATACCGCCGTTGCCGCCGAATTCGATCGGGAAGTCCGGGACGATCTGGTACGTGTGGGGCAGTTCCAGCAGGCCCGTGAGCATCTCGTTGGACTCCAGATGCGCGTAGGTGATAATCCGGTCTTGCATCGGCGAGACCTGGTAGGTGATGAGTTCGGGGACGTACTCGGCGGCGAACTCGATGACCTCGCGGTCGCCGCTGAGTTCGTACATCGTCGTCACCGTCCCGTCGTCGAGCAACTCCATCTGGAGAATACGCTCGTTCTCGATGCCCGGTGCCTGCTGGATGCGCCGCTCGATGGGGTGAATCCACCCGCGGTCCGGCGTCAACAGGCCCTCGACGTATCTCATTTGCTCAGTGATTGCGCCCGACCAGCATATGCGTTTGGTACCGACAGTGCCACCTCACCCGTCTAACTCCCCGACCAGTCGGTCACCGACGCCGACGTACCCGGCTGGCGTCAGGGCTGTCAGTTCCTCGCGGACGTCTTCGCTCACGTCCAGGTCGGCGAACAGGTCGCGGAAATCCGCCAGCGTAACCTGGCGACCGCGCGTGAGTTCTTTCACTCGCTCGTAAGCGTCCGTGTGGCCCTCCCGGCGGAGGATGGTCTGGACGGCTTCACCGATGATTTCCGGCGTCGCCTCCAGGTCGTTGCGCATCACCTGCTCGTTCGGGACGACCGTCGTCAGCCCCCGCTCACACTTCCGGTAGCCGACGAGACAGTGAGCCAGTGCTGCGCCGACGTTGCGCTTGACCGTCGAGTCTGAGAGGTCTCGCTGGAGCCGCGACGTCGTGACGTAGTCGCCGAGAAAGACCAGGTCGGCGTTGGCCTTCGAGAGGTTCCCTTCGCTGTTCTCGAAGTCGATCGGATTGACCTTGTGGGGCATCGTCGAGGACCCAGTCTCGCCGGCGGTAGCCTCCTGCCCGAGGTACCGGTCGGAAACGTACAGCCACACGTCCAAATCGAGGTCGAGCAGGATGTTGTTCGCGCCCCGGAGCGCGTCGAACAGCGTTTCGAGGTCGTCACAGGGGTTGACCTGTGTGGCAAGCTCCGTGTGGTCGAGGCCCAGTCCAGTCACGAATCGCTCGGCGAAGGCGGGCCAGTCCACGCTGGGATAGGCAGCGTCGTGGGCGGCGTATGTGCCAGAGGCACCTGCGAGCTTGCCGGAGAGCCCGTCTGTCGCGCGCTCGATGCGTCCGAGCGCCCGGCCGAGGCGAGCGGCGTAGACGGCCATCTCCTTGCCGAAGGTCGTCGGGGTCGCTGGCTGGCCGTGGGTGCGGGCGAGCATCGGGACGTCGCGGTGGTCGCGGGCCAGCTTTGCCAGTGCGTCCCGCACGTCACGGAGTGCGGGCACCAGCACCTCCTCGACGGCTGGCTTGACCAGCAGCCGGTGGGCGAGGTTGTTCACGTCCTCGCTCGTGAGCCCGAAGTGAATCCACTGTGCCGCCTCAAGTTCTTCGGGCAGGTGTTCCCGCACGAAGTACTCGACGGCCTTCACGTCGTGGTTGGTCGCCGAGTAATCCTTCCAGCCCTGCGTTTCGAGAGCCTTCACCACCTCGGCGTCTCCCTCGTCGAACTCCGTATAAAGGGCCTGCAGGTGACCGCGCTGGTCGGCGTCGATTTCGAGGGGGGTCGCGTCGAGGCCGGCCAGTGCGAGCAGGTACTCGACTTCGACGCGCACGCGGGCGCGGACCAGCGCCTGTTCGCTCGCGTGGGGAACGAGCGGTTCGGTGTAGCGGGCGTACCGCCCGTCCAGCGGCGAGACGGCGGAAAGCGGACTGCGGTCTGTCATACCCGTCGATGGGCGACTCCGGCCCAAAGGGGTGTCGAAGCCTGGCGGCGACGCGAGCTTCCCAGACACCCCACCAGCACCGGGGTCGCCACCCGGGCCCGAGCACTCGCGTCGACGGCGCTGACGCGCCGAGCGAGGACGCGCTGGTCGTCGACCCGCCACGAGCGAACGCGAAGCCCTACCCGTGGCGCTCGCTCCATCGAGAATTACACGAAATAAAATTACATCACTCTCTCTGAACGCTGTAAGATTCAAACGGCTAAATTAGAAACGATAATAAGCAATCGCTCGTAAACTGCCGGTGGGGAGTCTGTCACCCCCACCAAGGTTCACTCTACGCCTGCCCTCGCGTCCCCGAACCCCTACGTCTCCCCTCGCCCCTCCGTCCCCTTTCGACCGGATTCGGAGAGCCACGGCTGAGCGATTCGCAACGCCTTTGCGCCCGGACCGCGCCCCTCCGCATATGAAGCTAGCGGGCATGGCCAGCAACCGCGGCCGCAATCTCGTGAACGTCCACGACCTGGCACCGGGCGGAGCCGAACTCGCCGTCGTCCTCACTAACAGCGAGGACGCGCCGGTCGTCGAGAAGGCCGAGAAGCGTGGTATTCCGACAGAGACGGTCGTCCAGCACGACGACGAGAGCCGACGCGAACACGAACGACGTGTCGTCGAGGCGCTCGACGACTACGACTTCGACCTCGTCTGTCTCGACGGCTACATGCGCGTCCTCTCGGACACGTTCTTACAGCCGATGCCGACCACCCTGAACGTCCACCCCTCCCTGCTGCCCGCCTTCCCAGGCATGGACGCGTGGGGCGACGCTCTGGAGTACGGCGTCGACGTGATAGGCTGTACCGTCCACGCCGTCACGAACGCCGTCGCGGAGGACGGCTCGCTGATCGAGGACGAGATCGACGGCGGCCCAGTCCTCGCTCAGGAACCGGTCCCTGTCTACGAGGGCGACGACGAAGCGGCCCTAAAAAAGCGCGTCCTCTACCAGGGCGAGATGAAAGCGTATCCGCGCGCTGTCAGGTGGTTCGCACAGGACCGCGTCGAGATCGACTGGGAGAACAATCTGGTTCACGTCGAGGACGACACCGGTGGCGAGTTGCCGGAGCGACGGGTCACCAGCGAGGACCGCCACGCCGAACTGCGCTACGGGGAGAACCCCCATCAGGACGCGGCGCTGTACGCCGACCCGACCTGCGAGGAGGCCAGCGTCGTCTCGGCCGACCAGTTGAACGAGGGCGCGAAGGGGATGTCCTACAACAACTACAACGACACGGACGCCGCCCTGGACATCGTCAAGGAGTTCGACGAGCCAGCGGCCGCGGTCATCAAGCACACGAACCCCGCGGGGTGTGCCACTGCCGACACGCTCGCCGAGGCCTACGCCGACGCCCTCGCCACCGACCCCAAGAGTGCCTTCGGCGGTATCGTCGGCTTGAACCGCGAGTGCGACGAGGAAACCGCGGCACAGATCGTCGACTCGTTCAAGGAGGTCGTCGTCGCGCCCGGCTACACCGACGACGCTCTCGACACTCTCTTACAGAAGGAGAATCTCCGTGTGCTGGACGTGAGTGATGCGTACGACGTGACCGAACCCGTTACCGAAAAAGACCTCGTCGGCGGCACGCTCGTGCAGGAACGGGACACCCAGGCCCCCACTCGCGCGGACCTGGAAGTGGTCACCGAGCGCGAACCCACCGACGAGCAACTCGAATCCCTGCTGTTCGCCTGGCAGACGGTCAAACACGTCAAATCCAACGCCATCCTGTTCGCGACGGGCACGGAAACTGTCGGCGTCGGTGCGGGACAGGTCTCCCGGGTCGACGCCGTCGAGATCGCGAAAATGAAAGCCGAGAAAGACGCCGAGGGCAAGTCGGCCGCGGGTGCGGTCATGGCCTCGGACGCCTTCTTCCCGTTCCCTGACGGGATCGAGGCCGCCGCCGAGGCCGGTATCGAGGCGGTCGTCCAGCCCGGCGGCTCGGTCAACGACGACGACGTGATCGCGGCCGCGGACGAACACGACATGGCGATGGTGTTCACAGGCAGTCGGGCGTTTCGACACGACTGACTGGCTTTTCACTTCCCGAGTTTACCAGGGGGTCTTCGGGACAGCATCGAAGCCCCGGGCAGAATCCGTGGCAGAACACCGACCGGGACGGAGGCCGTGACTCGATGGGCAGCCCCGAGCAGTGATCGCAACGCGAAGTCGAAACCGGCGGTGGTGCTCGGCTCCGTGGTCGGTGTCGGTCAGGCGTCGGCCGACATGTCGGTCATCTCGTAGCCGACGATGAGCTTCATGATCTCCTCGGTGCCGTCGGGAATCGTCAGTCCCGAGTGCGGAGAGCGCGAAGCGACGATTCGCCGCGAGGATTCGTTGACGTGCCCGTGTGGATTCGAGGGGCACGCTGACCCTGTGGCTTCAGAATCGTTCTTGAGACGGCAGAACAACGAACTCGGGGCGATGGCACGCCCTGTGTATGTTAAGTGGAACAATCACGAATGGCGGGACCACCAGACCCCGCCCTCCATTGCGCTGGAGACAACGGCCAACGAGGAATACACAGACCAGAGTACCGCGTCTAGCGGGAATATCGCTCTCGGAGAGGCTCAGAACGACTGAGGCTCCCACGGGAGGAATCCTCGCCCTTCAGCCCGGGGAGGATGTCACGACGTGGCTCGTCCGCGAGTACGACGCCGTATTCGTCGAGGACTTGGACCCGAAGCGGATGCTGGAACAGTCGCACAACGCTCACAACAAGCAGGATACGGCGTGACGACAGTTCATCACTCTCCTCAATACAACGCCGACCTGTGTGACTGTCAGGGCAAGCAGGTCGAAGCGCGACGTACCACGAAAGAGTGTGCGTCGTGTGGCGTGGAGACGGCGAAGCCCACTGGGTCGGGGAACGCTCCCGTCCGTCGTATGGGTTCGAGACGGATAGAGATGCGAACGCGACAATGAACGCCCTACAACGCGGCTTTTCTGAACTGGGCTGGGATGGCCCGAAGACACGCCCGTAGAGACTACGCTCCTACGGACACGACTCCGGTGTCTGCAAGTCACGTCGTAGAAACGGGAAGCCTCGGGGTTGTACGGAAGACTCCGCTTTCCGTGATGGCGAGAGACGACGTCTCTCGAACCACTTGACCCCGAGGCGATTCACACTGGGACCGACTGCCGCAAACGTAATACGCTGGCACCCGTAGCCGCGGGCAAATGAATCGACCGAACCTCCGCGGGCGCGTTCCCGAGACGATCGCCGCACGGCTGCCGGGCGGAGAGTCCGACGGTGCGGGGAACGTGGCAGGTAACTCGAGTGACGACGGTGTGGCCGACGAGGCAGACGGCTCCGGTTCTCGGCGATGGACGACGCTACTTGCCCTCTCCGGACTGGGACTGGCGGCACTCGGTGTCGGTCTCCGGTACGCCCTCGACGGTCGCAGTGATAGCGAGACCGACGCCGCGACCGAGACGGGAACCGACGTGACCGACGAGACGCTCGAGGCGAGTGCGGACACCGGTGACGGCAACGAGAACACAGACGACGACGGGCCGCCGCGGATCGCGCCAGCGGTCGGGATGGTCGCGCTGGTCGGAATACGGCTGTTCGTCGAGCGTGTCAGAAAACAGTACGCCGACGCCACGAACGGAGCCGCGGGTTAGTTGTAAGCGGACCGGCCCGTGATTTCTTTGCCGACGATTAGCTTCTGAATCTCCGTTGTCCCGTCGGGGATCGGCATGACACGGGCGTCACGGAAGTAGCGTTCGAGGCGGTTCTCGGTCTTGAGTCCCTCGCCGCCCATCACCTGGAGAGCGTTCGAGGTTGCGTCGTGGGCCTTCTCGGCAGTATACCCTTTCGCCATCGAGGAGAGCAGGCGTGCGTCGCTATCGCCGTTCTCCAGCGATTCGACCGCCCGCCGCGAGAGCTGCCGGGACGTTTCGAGGTCCACCCGGATGTCGTAGAGCAGTTCCTGCACGAGCTGGTGTTCGGCGATCGGCTTGCCGAACGTCTCGCGCTCTTCGACGTAGTCGACGACCTCGTCGAACGCCGCCTGCATGATGCCGACGGACATGAACGACATCCCGGTCCGCATGAACGAGAACGTCGCGTTCAGCGCCTTCTGCTCGAAGAATAGTTCCGCGACCGAATCCGGGAACGGGACCACGTCGGTCAACTCGTTCCCGTCACGGAGCGCGTTGCCGATGATCGCCGACAGTTTGTTATCCTCCGGAACACGGACGCCGTCGAGGTACATCCGGCCGTTGTTGACGGCTTTCCAACCGATCTTGTTCAGCGTGTCCGCCTCGTAGTCCGAGTACTCGCGGTCGACTAGGAACATGTCCTGTGCGTCGTTTTCTTCGTCGTGAGCGACGACCAGTGAAACGTCCGCGATGGGTGCGTTGCCGACCCAGGTCTTCCCCCCTTCGAGGACGTACTCGTCACCCTCCTTGTGAGCGACGGTCCGTGGCTGGGCCGTATCGGAGCCACCCTCCGGTTCCGAGACCGCGAGCGAGCCGATACACTCGCCGGTTTCCAGTTTCGACAGCTGGTTTGCCTGCGTCTCCTCGCTGGCAAAGCGAACGAACTGGGCAGGAAAGCCCATCATCAGTCCGACGTTGAGACTCGGCCAGTAGTAGCTGACCTCCTCACAGACGATGGCGAACTGACGCAGGTCACCGAAGAACTCCTCGACGGTATCCGGACTGAATCCGACGCCGAGTTCTTCGAGATCCTTCATATACTTCACCATCTCGTCGCGGGTAAACGGTTCCTGATCTGCTTCGTCGACGACTGGCTCGACTTCGCGCTGCAGATACGCACGCAACTCTTTCCGGAACGCCTCCTGTTGTTCAGTCAATTGCATGGTTAATCGTGTTTGTTTGATCTGATGGATCGAGGGTGTCGTCTTCGACGCGTGTTGTCGGTCGGTAGTTCGGGACGTCGTCAAACCGAAACGAGTACGCTGTCCCGCGTGCTCGGGTCGGTGTCCACGTGATGTGCCTGTGGATAACTCCTGCTCGCAGCCACAACGGACGTTAGTTCGGGACGTTGTCCGTAATCTCGCCCATCACGGAGGCGAGCTGGGTGCCTTTCTGTACGGAGCCGTCCAACTCGTACTGCTGCTGCATGAAGCCCTGCACCGGGTCGATGCCGCCGGTGATGAGCCCGGTCAGCGTGTCGGCGGGACCGCTCAGCGTCAGGTCGGCGTCCGAAACCGTCCCGGAGCCGCCCGTGATGGTCTCCTCGCCGGCGTCGACGTCAAGGTGACCCTGCATCGGGCAGTCGTCGGCCTCGAAGTTGGCCGTGATGTCGGCGGCGATCTGGTCTTTGATGCCGGGGTTCTCCTTGACGAGCATATTGACGCCCGTCCAGAGCAGGTCCTGGAACTGGTCGCCGGCTTCCGGTTCCTCCTCGTAGAAACTCGCGATGTCGATGTCGTCCATCCGGCCGATGACCTGTGCGAACAGTTCCGGGTTCTCGCCGACGAGTTCCGCTTCCTGTCCCTGGATATCCTCGAGCAGACCCGGCAGGTCGCCTTTGAGCTGTGCCTCGTTCTTGTCGAGTGTTCCCTCGACGCGTGTGATGAGTTCGTCTGACATAGTTTCGCCCATTCCCCACCGGCACCCTGTGGCCGATGGCTACCACTACATCTTCGCGCTATCCACCTGAGGCTACTCCGTCGCATGTGAGGCGGTTTTATATGCCAGCACGGACACAATCCCATTTGTTGAACAACACGAAGGAAATTTGTCCACTGAGGGCTCTGAAACCGACCTTCGCGTATCGAGAAAATATTGGATTCCGGACAGTTAGAACAGGAACCGCTTGTCCAAGTCGCTGGCGACGTCCGTCATCGTCAGGGCGGCGTCGGAGTACTGGAGAATTTTCTGCATGTCGCCGTCTAGCTCCAGTTTCCCGGACATGATCGCCTCGACGACGTCCAGGTCGCCGCTGACCAGGTCGACCCACTGGTCGAAGTCGCCGGTCAGGACGAACCCGTGGTCGCGCTCGTCGAGACTGTCCATCGTGGTCGTGTTGTAACAGCCCCCGTCTTCCAGACCGATCCAGGCGTAGACCGTCCCGTCGTCGGTGACGTTCTGCTCGAGTTCGTCGAGCAGGTCGTCCATGATGTCCGGCATGACGCGGCGGAGGCCGGGCCAGACCTTCTCGGGCGCTTCGGAGATCTTCGTCTCCAGCAGTTCCTGAGCGGCCCGCTCGGGGAGCGGCCCGTCGCGAGCCTCGATCCCGTCGGCGACGTCCTCGGGCGCGTCTTCGAGGACTGTCTCGAGCGTGTTCTCCGGCAGCTGCGTGATCCCCTCTTCGAGGGCCCCCCAGACCTCCTCGGGAAGGTCGCCGACCGTCCGTTCCTCGATCGGAAGATTCAGCATCTCGAAAACGAAGTCACCGTTCCAGCCGACGCCCCAGCCTCCACCCGTGTCTTCGAGCTCTTGGCTGTCGTCGAGCGCGTGCTGGTACCTGGTAAGCCATGCCGTGGTCGGAAAGTAATCGTCGAGTTCGAACTGTTGTTCCTGTGTACTCATAGGTATCACCCCGTTGCGCGGGAACGTCCCCCAGCCGTGCCCGCCAACGGATCCACCCGAATGAACATCGGAGATTAATAAATTAGTTACCCCGTCAATGTGAGGTTATTTAAACACGATTCGATGTCGAAAGTTCGGGTTATTAAGTAGACCGTCGACGCATACCCGACACTCGGTAAAAAAGTGAGAACCGACCGCATCGACCGGCTCAGAGGATATCCATGTCGCCGCCGAACATATCGCTCTGAGTGTCGGTCTCGATGGTGCAGTCCGACTCGGGATAGGCGATACAGAGGAGTGCGAACCCGTCGTCTCTCTGCATCGGGTCCAGCGCCGCACCCTCGCTCTGGTCGACCTCTCCGTCCCCGACGGTTCCGACACACGAGGTACACTGTCCTTTCCGGCAGGAGTAAGGCAGGTTCAGTCCCACCTCCTCGGCCGCGTCGAGGATGTACTCGTCCTCGTCCACGGAAAACGAGACTTCCTCGCCCTCGTGGTCGAGGGTCACCTCGTGGGTCCCGCCGTCGGCCACGGCCTCCTCGCTCGCCTCGTCCTGCCTGTCTGCCCGTCCGCTCATAGCTCCTGACGAAGCTTGAACATCTCTAAGGCTTCCAGACGCGGGTCGTTGTCGGTGTCTTCGTTGTCGGCCGCTGCTGCGCCGGCCACACCTTCGTTGTTGGCTCGGCCTGTGCCCGAGTCGAGGATGTAGGCTACCTCCTCTTCGACCTTCTCGGGAGTCATCCCGAGGTCATCCGCGGCCTCGTCGACCGCCTCTTGAATCCGCTCGTCGTCCGCAGTGAACTCCGCGCCCTCGATGTCGGTGAGTTCCGTCATCGTCAGTCACCGGCCATCTTCTGTGAGTAGATGTGGTCGTACCTGTCGATCACGTCGTCGTAGTCGCTGCCCTGTGCGTTCTCCATGGCGTCCGCAGAGGCCTGCATGAACTCCGTGGCGCTCCCAGCATCCAGGTCGAGCGTGTCGAACATCATGTCGCCGGCCAGCCGCGCGCCCCGGTTGACGAGCTCGCTGAAGTCGACATCCAGCGGGTCGTTGATGTCCGCGGTGATGAAGTATGCAGTGTCGGTAATGTATCCGATATCTTCGATAGCCTGCTCCCAGATGGCGTTTTCGACGCCCTGGTAGTCCGGGAGCCCCTCGCGTTCCTTCTCGATCAGCTCCTGCAGGAGCTCCAGCCCGAAGGTAATGTGCCGCCCCTCGTCGGTGCTGATGAACTGGAAGCCCTTGTTGAGCAGTTTCAGCGGTGCTTCCTGCATCATCCGGTTCTTGGCGAAGTATCCACCACGGGCGAGGATTCCCTCGACACCGATATGGTAGTTTGTCGCGGCACGGGCGATGTCCGCGGGGTCACCGCCGTGGGCCGCCTGCGCCTGGAGGGTGCCCTGCCGCTCGAACATCTCACCGGCACCACAGGCCTCCGTCCGGGGAATCTGAATTCCCCCGCGACGGCTGTCGAGTTCGTACTGGGGGAACTTGTCGCTCATCACGTTGGTGAGGTACAGGTCAAAAAACTGCGTGTGCTTCGCCTCCTCCAGTCCGAGCGCCGAGGCCATCATCTCTTTTTCCATGGACCGATCGAAGTACGGCGAGGACACCGTCTTCATGATCCGGCGCGCGTCCGCTGCGACGGCCTGTTCGCCGTCGATAAAGTACGAAATGAGTCGCGCCCACTGCTCCTTTTCGTTGTCGTTCAGTCCTCCCCAGACCTCACGGTCGTCCTCGAAACCAACTTTCCGAACTAGCTTTTCCGCGTCCCACGTCCCCAGTTCGACCGACTTCTGGTAGAGTTCGTAGTACTGACTGTCGGTGTCGACTCGCCCCGCCTTGATCTGATCAGTGCTGGCGTCCATACCCACGCTACAGTACACCACACTGGCTGATACAAATACCCCCAGTGATATGAGGACCTTTTTATCGACACCGTCGATTCCGGAATTAGCCGTCGGACAACGGATACGACCGGGCACGCACCAACGCCGGGGGTATCCGCTCCGACTGGCGACCCACGTTTGTCATCATCAAAAGAGACGTTTAGCCTCTGTGACTCCCGTTACCGGGCCGCTCACCTCACATGACTGCCGAACACCTTTTGTTCCCTTGGCTAGAAGTGGGTGATATGCGGGAGTTCAATATCGTCCTTCAAGCGGAGGACGGCACGTACAATCCGCTTGACGAGGCTATCGTCGAGCATCCGGAGCTGACCCGCGAGGCCGCGCTTCACTTCGACCTGATGTCCGATGGGACGAGTGTCTTGTTGTACCACCTCACCGGTGACGCCGACGAACTCGAAGCCATTCTGGACGACGAGGAGAGCGCACTCTCCTACGACGTGTTCGAGGTCGACGGCGACGGCGTGCGTGCTCACGTTCGCTTCGCGGCTAACACGACTCTCTCGGCGATGATCCAGTTGATGGACGAGTACGACCTCATTATCGACCCGCCGGTCGACATCGACGAGGACGGGGGCCTACACATGTCGGTCGCGGGTGACTTCAAGCACATTCGCGAGGCTGCCCGGATGCGCCCTGGCAACTTAGATATCCAACTTCAAGAGGACGACTCCGGCCCCGTCGACCGCGTCGACGTCACGTCACTGCTGACCGCGCGCCAGCACGAGGTGCTGGCGGTCGCTCTGTCGAAAGGCTACTACGAGATTCCGCGTCAGGCGACCAACGAGGATATTGCCGGGAAACTCGACTGTTCGACCAGCACCGTCGGCGAACACCTCCGGAAGATCGAGTCTCGAATCATCTCTCAGGTCGGTCCGGACTGACGGAGACGGCCGAGTCCGACAGTCTAAAGCGCGCCGCTCCGTTCGGTCGCGGTATGGAGTTCCACGACGCGGCGAACTTCCTCTTCGACCTGCGCCGATATCCGCCTCGGACGGGCACGGCGGCGACGCGGGACTTTCTGTCACATCTCGACGACCCGCAGGAATCCGTCCGGGCCATCCAGATCGCCGGCTCGAACGGGAAGGGTAGCACCGCGCGGATGACCGAACGCGTTCTCCGTGAAGCGGGTCTCGACGTCGGTCTCTACACCTCTCCGCACCTCGACGACGTACGCGAACGCGTCCGCATCAACGGCCACAAGCTCACCGAGGGCGCCCTCGTCGAGTTCGTCGAGACGACCAAGCCGTACATCACCGACAGCGCGGCCGACGGGGACGCCCCCACCTTCTTCGAGACCCTCACAGTGATGGCGCTGTGGGCCTTCCGCCGTGCCGAAGTCGACGTCGCTGTCCTCGAAGTCGGCATCGGCGGCCGCTACGACGCCACCAGCGCCGTCGACCCCGTCGCCAGCGCCGTCACGACCGTCACCATCGAACACACCGACCTGCTGGGCGACACCGTCGCCGAAATCGCCCGCGACAAGGCCCACGTCGCTCCCGACGACGCGCCCCTCGTCACTGGCGCGACCGGCGATGCCCGCGAGGCCGCCGCCGAGGTCGCCGGTGACCTCCTCACTGTCGGCCCCGATACCGACGACGACTGTACCGTCGCCTACGCGGGCCGCGACGGGCTGGAGGCGGCGATCTCTATCGATAGCGACGGCCGGCGAGTCGATACGAAACTCCCGCTGCTCGGTGAACACCAGGCCCGAAACGCCGGTGTCGCGGCCGTGCTGGCCCGACAGGCCGCGGACGTGAACGGTGACGACCTCGCACGGGGCCTGCGTAACGCACACTGGCCCGGTCGGTTCGAGGTGATGAGCCGAGAGCCGCTGATCGTGCTGGACGGCGCCCACAACCCCGGTGGCTGTGACGCACTCGCCGGGACGCTCGCGTCGTTCGAGTACGAGGAGTTGCACGTCGTGGTCGGTGCGATGAGCGACAAGGACCACCGCGGAATCGCGGCGGCGCTGCCCGAGGCCGACTACGTCGTCGCCTGCGAACCGGACCTCGGACGCGCCGAGGACGACGACGTGCTCGCACGTGCGTTCGAGGCCGAGGGTGACGCGACGGTCGAGACCCGGAGCGACGTGGCCGGCGCGTTCGAGACGGCCCGCGAGACCGCCGGTCCCGACGACTGCGTCCTGGTGACTGGCTCGCTGTACTGCGTCGCGGAAGCCCGAACGGGTTGGACTCGGCCGACCGTCCCCAAGCGTGTCGACTCGATCGCTGGAGCGCGTGAAACGCTCGCGGACGCCCACGTTACCGACGCGGGTGTCTGGCGGATGGGCGGCAAAGGAGTCCACCGTGTTCTGCGAACCCGCGTTCAACCTCGACAGGCCCAGTACCTCAAAGAGGAGATGCTCTCGTTGGGCGGGGAGTGTAGCGTCTCCGGGCTGGCCGACCAGGACCGCGAGAACGTTGAGGCGGTCCTGATGGGGACGCTGGCACAGTTCAAGCGCCTCGCCGGAAAGCTCGACGGCCAGCCCTACGGGCTCTCGCCGCTTTCGGACGACATCCGGGCGGCACTGGAGATCGAGGGCCACGGTCCGGACGACCGGGGGTATCCGTGGGACGACGGTACCGCGGTTATGGGCATTCTGAACGTCACGCCAGACAGCTTCCACGACGGTGGCGAGTACGACGCCCTCGGCGCGGCCGTCGCCCGTGCCGAGGAGATGGTCGACCACGGCGTCGACATCGTCGACGTGGGCGGCGAGTCGACCCGACCTGGTGCGGACCCGGTTCCCGCCGACGAGGAAATCGACCGCGTTGTTCCGGTTATCGAGCAGATCAGCGACCTCGACACCACGGTCGCCGTCGACACGCGCAAGGCGGCCGTCGCCAGGGCGGCCCTCGATGCGGGTGCGGACATCCTCAACGACGTCTCCGGACTCGAAGACCCGGAGATGCGACTGGTCGCGGCCGACCACGACGTGCCCGTCGTCGTGATGCACAGTGAGGAGACACCGGTCGATCCCGACACCGAGCGCGAGTACGACGACGTGGTCACGGACGTCCTGGAGGAGGTGACCGAACGCATTCTTCTGGCCGAGAAGGCCGGTCTGGACCGCGAACAGATCATCGTCGACCCCGGACTGGGCTTCGGCAAGTCCCCCACCGAGGACTTCGAGCTGCTCGGCCGGGTCGACGAGTTCCAGGCGCTGGGATGCCCGGTTCTGGTCGGTCACTCCCACAAGTCGATGTTCGGTTGTATCGACCGCGGCCCCGACGAGCGACTGGCGGCGACCGTCGCGGCGACGACCATCGCCGCCGAGCGCGGAGCCGACATCGTCCGGGTCCACGACGTCGAGGAAAACGTCGCTGCCGTCCGGGCCGTCGACGCCGCGAACGATCCGACCGCTACCGACGAGTAAGCCGCCTCAAAACAGCCCCTGTTCCTCGCGCAGGTCTCGGTAGCAGTCGAGGTACCGGTCAAGCACGTCTTCGTGGTCGTACCGGTCCAGACTAGGGTCCCGGTCCAGTCGTTCCATGCCGGCGGCCTCGCGGATTGCCTCCGTGAGTTCCTCGTCGTCGGTAACCCGGAAACTCCGTGGGTAGGTTTCGATGAGTTCGTGAGCGCTGGATTCGGCCTGGTACTCGACGATTCCGATACAGCCACAGGCGAGCGCCCAGAGCAACTCCGTGGCGAAGTTCTCCCTGAAGGCGGTGTGTACGAAGGTGTGAGCCCCCCGATAGATCGAGAGTCGCTCCGCTCGGTCGAGGTCGCCGGCGAACGTGATCCGGTCGTCGATACGGAGGTCTGCTGCCGCCGACTCGACCGCCTCGCGACGCGGACCGTCGCCGATAATCGTCGCCGACCAGTCCCGCCGACGCAACTCCGCCAGAGCGAGCAACAGCGTCTGGACGTTCGCGTCCGCGTCCAGGCCGCGGGCGTAAACGATATCGGCGTCCTCGTCCGGTTCCACGCCGTCGATCAGCGACGCGTCGATACTCTCGGGAATGACACGGGTGTTCTCGCTCGTTGCGCCGTGTTCGCGGACGTGGGTCCGGACCAGTTCCGACGGCGTGACGACCGTGTCTGGCATCTTCGCGGCGTATCTCGTCACCCGCGAGTCAGGCAGGCTCTCGTCACCGAACCACTCGACGACGAGCGGCGCGCGAGCAGGAACGGCCGCGAACTTCGCGGCGGCGACGACGGCTGGCGGTTCGGGTGTCGCGTGGATTACGTCCGGGCGGTCCAGCGCCACCACCCAGGGGATTCGAGTGAGGAAGGCGGCTTTCGACTCGGAGACGGTGACTCCGCGGTACGTGATTCCTTCGTGTTCGATGGTTTCGGGGTAGTCCGGCCACCACTGGGCGCAGTAGACGATCACGTCGTGACCGCGAGCGTCGAGGTTCGTCGCGATGCGGTGGAGGCGTTCCCGTCCGTCCGTGAACTCGTGAAACACCGTCCGCTCCGACACGATAGCGACCCGCATACCGGGGGGACACGGCGCCCGCTCAAAAATCCCGGTCTTTTGCCCGACGCGGCGGCGCTCGCGCGTTCGGAGACGCTCCCTTCGTCGCCGGCGCGTGGCGCCGGTTGCCTGAGGGATTCCCGAGCCCTCTCCGGTCGGGTCTCCCGGCCCGCACAAAACGTATACCGCGTCCGTCCGACCCACAGCCATGCACGACCTGGAACGGTACCTCAACGTCCGCAGCGCGTACGGCGCGTCCGTCGGTCCGGAGGGCACCGTCGCGTTCCTCATGAATACGACCGGCACGCCGCAGGTCTGGACGCTCGACGAACCCGGTGAGTGGCCCGAGCAACGCACCTTCTACGACGAACGGGTCACATTCTGCTCGTTCTCACCAGAGCGCTGCGAACTCGCCTTCGGCATGGACGATGGCGGAGACGAGTTCACCCAGCTATTCAGGCTGGACCTCGCCTCCGGTGAGGTAACACCTCTCACCGATATGCCAGACGCCATTCACTACTGGGGTGGCTGGTCTCACGGCGGCGACCGCATAGCGTTTGCCGCAAACCGTCGCGACGAGTCCGTCTTCGACGTGCACGTGCAGGGCCGTGAGGAACGCGGTGACGAGGCCGAACTGGTCCACGAGGGTGACGGCTGGCTCGCGCTCGCGGGCTGGAGCCCCGACGACGACCGCCTGCTGGTCACCGAACACGCCTCCTCGTTCGACACGGATCTGTACGTCCTCCATCTGGACTCGGGCGACCTCGAACGCGTCACACCCCACGACGGCGACGTCCGCTACAACAGCCCTTCTTGGGGGCCCGACGGGGACGCAATCTATTGCTGTACCGACCGGGAGAGCAACACTCTCAGGCTCGAACGACTCGCCCTCGACACGCTCGACTTCGAACTGGTCGAGAGTGGGGGCCAGTGGAACGTCGACGGGGTGGCCCTGGACGACGAGACCGGCCACCTGGCCTACTCCCGGAACGTCGACGGCTACACTGAACTCACCGTCGGCGAACTGACTGGCGAGACCACATACGAGACCCGGCCCACGCCGGACCTCCCCGACGGCACCGCAGGCGGTGTGAGTTTCGGCCCCGACGGTGAGGCGCTCGCGCTCTCTGCGTCCAGCCGCACGAGCAACACCAACGTCCACCGCGTCACGCTCGAGACCGGCGAGACCGAACAGTGGACCTGCGCCTCGACCGCCGGCATCCCCCGCTCGTCGTTTCGTGACCCTGAACTGATCCACTACGAGAGTTTCGACGGGCGTGAGATTCCGGCGTACTTTACGCTACCCGAAGGGGCTACCGACGGCGAGTCTGCCGACAACGACGGTGACGGGAACGGGGTGTCGGTCGTCGTCGACATCCACGGCGGCCCCGAGAGCCAGCGTCGCCCCTCGTTTTCGGGACTCACACAGTACTTTCTGTCGCGGGGCTACGCCGTTTTCGAGCCCAACGTCCGGGGCTCGACGGGGTACGGCAAGGCCTACACGCACCTCGACGACGTCGAAAAGCGGCTCGACTCGGTGAAAGACCTGCGGGCGGCCGTCGAGTGGCTCGGTGCGCGTCCCGAGGTTGACCCCGACCGGGTCGTCGCCAAAGGCGGCTCCTACGGTGGGTTCATGATCCTGTCGGCGCTAACGGAGTACCCGGACCTCTGGGCGGCCGGCGTCGACTCCGTGGGCATCGCCAACTTCGTCACGTTCCTGGAGAATACGGGAGCCTGGCGGCAGGACCACCGCGAGGCCGAGTACGGTTCGCTGGACGACGACCGGGACCTCCTCGAATCGATCAGCCCGCTCAACGACGCCGACCGCATCGAAGCGCCCTTGTTCGTCCTCCACGGCGCGAACGACCCGCGGGTGCCCGTCGGCGAGGCCGAACAGATTGCAGAGGAGGTCGAGTCACAGGGCGTTCCTGTCGAGAAACTGGTCTTCGAGGACGAAGGGCACGGAATCTCGAAACTCGAAAACAGGATCGAAGCCTACACGGCCGTGATCGACTTCCTCGACCGACACGTGTAACGTATCACTGCCGAATCAGAAAGCTTGTTCACGGGGCAGTAGAGAGGGAGTATATGGCAGCGATCGAGACGGACGCCTTGATGCGGCGCTACGGGGAGGTGGTCGCCGTCGATTCGGTCGATTTGACTGTCGAACAGGGGGAGGTGTTCGGCTTTCTCGGGCCAAACGGCGCCGGGAAGTCGACGCTCATCAACATGTTACTTGATTACACGCCGCCGACGTCGGGGGAGGCGCGCGTCTTCGGCCACCGGACCCGGGGGGAGGCCGTCGACATCCGCGAACGCGTCGGGGTCCTGCCCGACGGCTACCAGCTGTACGAACGGCTCTCGGGCCGTCGGCACCTGGAGTTCGTCGCCGGGGCCCGCCAGGCCGACGACGACCCCGCCGACGTCCTCGACAGAGTCGGACTCGATCCCGACGACGCCGACCGCAACGCCGGGGACTACTCGAAAGGAATGGCACAGCGACTCGTGCTGGGGATGGCGCTGATCGGTCAGCCGGACCTGCTGATTCTGGACGAGCCGTCCACCGGACTAGACCCGAACGGTATCCGCCTGATGCGGGACGTCATCCGCGAGGAGGTCGACCGCGGTGCGACCGTCTTCTTCTCCAGTCACATCCTGAGCCAGGTCGAGGCGGTCTGTGACCGAGTCGGCGTTATGAACCAAGGCCGGCTCATTGAGGTGGCCGCCCTCGACGAGATTCGGGATGCCATCGGCGTCGGGACGACGTTGCACGTGACCGTCGACCAACAGCCGAAGCTCACGCTGTCGGATCTGGAGGCGATGGACGACGTGACGAACGCCGAGGCCGACGGTCCCGACCTGACCCTGACGCTGTCGGACTCGACGGCGAAGGCCAGAGTCGTCAGCCGGATCGAGGAGGCGGGCGCGACGGTCACCGACTTCGAGACCACGGAGTCCTCGCTCGAAGACCTGTTCGCGGAACTGATCGACGAGGACGAGGCCGTCGAGGAGGCATCGGCATGAGAGACCGACGACTCGTCGTCATGGCCCGGAAGGACTTCGACGACGCCATTCGGTCGAAAACAGTCTGGTTCATCAGCGGTATCTTCGCACTGCTCGTCGTCGGTATCACGTATCAACTTTCTCAGGCCGTCCCGCCGGACTTCCCACAAAGTGCTATCCCGTTCGTCGCCCTCAACGGAGTGGCGCAGTGGATCAGCTGGGTAGTTTCGATTCTCTCCTTGGTTGCCGGATACGCCTCTGTAATCAGCGAGCGGCGCTCGGGGAGCATGAAGATCCTGCTCGGACTCCCGTTCGAGCGAGCGGAAGTCCTCGTTGGCAAGATGCTCGGCCGAACCGCGGTCATCGCCGTCAGCGTCGCCGCCGGCTTCGTCACAGTCGCGCTCAGCATCGTGGTGTTCATCGGCGTACCAGAACTGGCGGATTTCCTCTGGCGATTCCTCGGTCTCTTTTTCCTGACCGTCCTCCTGGGTGCGGTGTACACCACTCTCGCGGTGAGTGTCTCGGCAGTGGTGAGTACGCGACGGCGAGCGATGCTCTCGGTCGTCGCGCTGTTTTTCATCACTCAGGCCGTCTGGACCGGGTTCACGCAGTTCGTCTACCTGTTCTTTGGCGGCGGTAGCGTCCCTCTTCGTCCGCCGGACTGGTACCTGTTCCTCACGTATCTCGCCCCGAGCGCCGCTTATACCCGTGCGGCGTCCGCTCTGGACCTGCTCGTTAGACATCCCAGCCTCGCGATCGACGGCGTCCCACGGCGTGCCGCACAGGCCCAACAGTCGGGGTCGTTCCTGCTCTCCGAGTACCTCGCGTTTCTCGTCTTGATCCTCTGGGCGGTCCTCGGCGGCCTCTTGGCCTACAACGTCTTCCGGAACGCAGACCTCGGGTGACCCCCGTTCTCGGTCGACTCGCTACTCGACACCACCCTGCCCCAGTCCAGCGTCAGTCGAGGGTTGTGCCCTTCTACAGAGGTCGAGAAACTCTGACGGGCCCATTCCACGACAGCTCGTGTCCGGGTCCTCTCCAGGTCACAGGTCACAGACGACGGTGTTGGATCGACGGAGCGCAGGCCGTCGCCATCGCGACGTTCAGAACGCCCACGACACCCAGACCGGGCCGGTGTATCGGGTGGTCGTCCGCCCGACGAGCACGCACGTCGGTAGCGCGCCGAACCGTGAGGGAGTCACCGCCTCATATGACGCCGGTCGCGCGGGCCGCTTCGCGGGCCGCGGGTTCGCTCACGCCGTCACCCAGGATCGTGTAACGGTCCCGGATGCGGTGGGCGGTCGTCAGCGACTCGGTGACGGTCTCGTCGTCGATTCCCAGCTCCTCGGCGGTCGTCGGTGCCCCGATCCGGGCCAGCGCGTCTCGAATTTTTCGCCACTCCGTCTCGCCGCTGTGGAGGTACTCCATAACAATCGAGCCGACACCGACCTGATGACCGTGGAGCGCCGCTCCGGGCACGAGTCGGTCGAGCTGGTGTGAAAAAAGGTGCTCTGCACCGCTGGCTGGCCGCGACGACCCCGCGATGGACATCGCCACACCCGAGGAGACTAAGGCCTTGACTACGATCCAGGCCGACTCCTCCAAGCCCTGTTTCACAGAGTCGGCGTTCTCGACGAGCATTTCGGCGGTCATCTGACTGAGTGCGCCGGCGTACTCGGAGTACTCGACGTTTTTCAACCGGTGGGCGAGCTGCCAGTCCTTGACGGCGGTGTAGTTGCTGATGATGTCCGCACACCCGGCCGTCGTCAGCCGCCAGGGGGCGTTCGCGAGAATTTCGGTGTCCGCCACGACCGCCAGTGGCGGTTCGGCGGCCACGCTGTGGCGCGTATCTTCTCCGGGCACCGAACCGCGGCCGCTGACGATCCCGTCGTGGCTGGCCGCCGTCGGCACCGAGACGAACCCTCTCCCCAACTGGTCGGCGGCCATCTTCGTGATGTCGATGACCTTCCCACCACCGACGCCGATCAGGAACCCGACGTCCGCGGCCCGAGCCGTCTCGATAACGCGCTCGACGGCCTCGAAACTGGCCTCCTGAATCGTCGTCAGTGCCGGGTCGGTCCCCTCCGTTTCGAACGCCCCGACGACGCGGTTCCCTGCCACCTCCTTGGGCGTCGGGCTCGTCACCACGAGCGGCCGCCCCGCCAGGTGGAGTTCCGCGACCGCGTCGACCGTCTGGTCGAGAACCCCGTGCCCCACCACCACGTTCCGGGGCAGGCGTATCCACGTCGACTTATCGAACATGTGTTTCTGTCTCGGCCGACACCTGAAACCCTTTTCTCTCGATAGAAGCCCTCGACACCTGTCTGCCCGACTGGCAGTCCAGCAGAGTTACTCACGGGCAGTGACAGAATCGACCGACTGGTCGGACGCCGGGCCGACCGCGACAGGCACGAGTATCGCGGTCGGTTCCACATCGACGGCGAGTGTGCACGCGCGTTCAGCGAGGGTCGTCTCGACAGCGAAGCGTACGTCGGTCGTGTCGCCGAGACGTCCGTTGTTTCGGGGTACCGTCGTCTACACCAGCGTGTCCAACACGTTAAGCACCCTCGCCTCGTCCTCGCGGTCGGGGCCGTGCTCGTACCCGTCGCGGTCGCTCTCGACGTACTCGTCGACCGTGGCGGCGAGTGCCTCCGCGTGCGGCGTCGATTCCCAGCCCAGCCTCGCCAGTTTCGTCGTCGACAGTAGGTGCGGATAGTACCGGTAGAGCGGGAAGTCGTCGGTGTCGATGTCACCGGCCGCGAGTTCCCGCGACCCGGCGTGGACCGTCTCGACCGACTCGCCCAACACTGTGGCGATGCCCCCGACGAGTTCGTCCAGTGTCGTCGCCCGACGGTCGCCGACGTTGTACGCCTCGCCCGAGTCGCCGTTCTCCGCGACGAACCGGAGCGCCGCGGCCACGTCCTCGACGTAGGCTCGGTGCCACACGTTCGTCCCGTCGCCGGGAACGAGGACGCGGTCGTGATTCGAGACGCGCTCGATCCAGTAGTCCACCCGACCGGTGTAGTCGTGGGGACCGTAAACGTTGCACGGCCGGACGCTCATCGCCCGGACCCCCTCGGCCGCGGCGTCGAAGACGGCGCGGTCCCCCTCGGCCTTCCGGGGGCCGTAACTCGCGTTCGAGTCGTCAGTTGCCTGCTCGTCCGAGCACAGACAGAGCGCGGTTTCGCCCTCGCGTTTCGGGATGGCCTCCTCACCGTAGGCCGCGCCGCTGGAGACGTAGACGTAGGCGTCTGCATCGTCGAAGACGC
This sequence comes from Halorientalis sp., assembly GCF_028275115.1. Taxonomy (GTDB): domain Archaea; phylum Halobacteriota; class Halobacteria; order Halobacteriales; family Haloarculaceae; genus Halorientalis. The sequence continues at coordinate 38,801 of NZ_JAQCNH010000019.1, forward strand.
GGGTCGCCGTCCGAACCTCGCGGGGCCGGTATGCCACGCAGTCGATCACCACGTCAGGGGAGACTGCGCGGGCGGCGTCCGCCAAGTCCGCGTCGTCGGTCCGGTCTCCCCGGACGTGTTCGACGGCCGTGTCGGCGAAGGGGTTGTCGTGTTCGCCTCGGTTGAAGATCGCTACGTCGTAGCCGTGATCGCGCAACTCGGCGACAGTGTGGCGACCGATGAACCGCGTCCCGCCGATGACGAGCGCCGTGTCCATGGGACAGCCTCGATGCGACGGCTCAAAAAAGTCCGTCCGTGGAGCGTCCGTCCCCCACTCGGTCGTCGGTCCTCGTCGAGCGTGGCTTCGGCGTCGGGACGGTCTGTTTCAGTTCAGCTGACATCAAAACTATTTATGACTACTCCGTGGATGGCCGAACATGTCCGCGGAGTGTTGGGCAGACAGCAACGTCAGCAACGTCCTCGACGTGCTCCTCGGGTGAGCCACGATGGCCGCGACCGACGACGCCGATGGGTCCTGACCGCGCCCCTGGCCTGGGCCGGTGCTGGAATCGTCTCCGATCCGCCGATAACTCTCACCACTCACGAGTGACATCTTACGGATGCCTATCCCGGACAAGGCCGACCAGGCGCTCGAACGCCTTTGGAACGCCTTTGACAACGCCGTCGAAGAAACCGAGCAGATGAGCGAGTCGGCGAAGCAGAACGTCCGGGCGGCCATCGACGACCTCGAAGCCCGAATCGAGGGCCTCCGGGACAGCGGCTAACGTCGCCGACCCGGTCGGTTTTTTGCGGCGCGAAGGCGAAAAGATGGGTAGTCACGGGTGCGGAGAGCGGCGAGCACAGCAACCGCGAGCGCGCCGTCGGCGCGCTCACGGCTTTTTCGCCCACGTTTTTCGATGAGCGGCCGCCGGAGGCGACCCGAGGAAAACGGTGGTTAGTCGTCAGCCTGGCCCGTTGCCCGTTCGCCGGCCTCGGCGCTCGGAGTCGCAGCCTCGGGCGGTTCGGTCCGCACGTCGGCCTCGTCGTCCTCTTCGATAATTTCCGCGTAGGCGTCGGGTAGGACCTTCACGAAGTTGTTCAACTCGTCCTCCCAGTTCTCGAGGATGTACTGACCCCGGTCCGAACTGGTGTACGCGACGTGGTTCTCGAGCAGTCGGCGGAGCATCGAGCGGTCCCGCTCGTCCAGGGTCTCGGACGTCGAGACCATCCCGCGATTCACCTTCTGCGGGAAGTCGCCCTCCCGGTCGAGGACGTAGGCGACTCCGCCCGACATGCCGGCTGCGAAGTTCTTGCCCGTGTCGCCAAGCACCGCGACCGCACCGCCGGTCATGTACTCACAGCCGTGGTCGCCGACCGACTCGACGACGGCTTTCACGCCGGAGTTTCGGACCGCGAACCGTTCGCCGGCCTGACCGTTGACGTAGAGCTCGCCCTGGGTCGCCCCGTAGAGGGCGACGTTGCCGATCAGGGTGTTCTCCTCTGGTTCGTACGGCGCCTCTGCGGGTGTGTTGATGACCATCTTTCCGCCGGAGAGACCTTTGCCGACGTAGTCGTTGGCGGTGCCGGTCAGCTCGAACGTGACACCGTCCTGGAGGAAGGCACCGAAGCTCTGTCCGGCCACACCCTCGAAGTCGACGCGGATGGTGTCGCTGGGGAGGCCGGGTGCGCCGTGTTCCTGTGAGATACGGTTCGAGAGCGTCGCGCCGACCGCGCGGTCGACGTTGTCGATGTCCATCGACAGGCTGACCGGGTCGCCCGTCTCGATCGTGTCGCCGATCTCCTCGAGAATGTCCCAGCCGAGTTGTTCGTCGACTTCGTGTGTCTGCTCGCGAGTCTTGTAGCGGTCGTCGTCGCCCGCGGGTTCGGCGAGGATAGACGAGAGGTCGAGCTTCCTGGCCTTGGGATGCTCGACGTCGTCACGCTGCTGGAGCACGTCCACACGACCGATCATCTCGTTGACCGTCTCGAAGCCGAGCTCGGCCATAATCTCGCGTAGTTCCTGTGCGACGAAGGTCATGTAGTTGATGACGTTCTCCGGCGTGCCAGGGAACCGAGCGCGCAACTTCTCGTTCTGGGTGGCTACGCCGACCGGGCAGGTGTTCTCGTGGCACTGCCGGGCCATCACACAGCCGGAGGTGACCATCGAGGCGGTCCCGAAGGCGTACCCCTCCGCGCCGAACAGAGCGGCGACGGCCACGTCGCGGCCGGTTTTCATTCCGCCGTCGGTCGAGACCTTGATTCGCGAACGAAGACCCGTCGCCCGGAGCATCTGGTTGGCCTCCGCCACGCCCAGTTCCCAGGGCAGACCCGCGCTCTTGATCGAGGTCTTCGGCGACGCACCCGTCCCGCCGTCGTGACCGGAAATGTGGACTTTGTCGGCGTTGGCTTTTGCCACACCTGCGGCGATTGTACCGATGCCGTCCTCGGCAACCAGTTTGACGTTGACGTCGGCGTCGGGGTTGGCCGCCTTGAGGTCGTGGATCAACTGCTTGAGGTCCTCGATGGAGTAGATGTCGTGCAGCGGCGGCGGCGAGATGAGACCGACGCCCGGTGTGGCGTACCGGACGTGGGCGATCATCTCGTTGACCTTTTTGCCAGGCAGGTGACCACCCTCACCCGGCTTCGACCCCTGTGCCATCTTGATCTGAATCTCCTCGGCGGCCGAGAGGTAGTCGCTGGTGACCCCGAAGCGGCCGGACGCGACCTGTTTGGTCGTACACTCCTTCTCGGTGCCGAAGCGCTCTGGCGGTTCACCGCCCTCGCCGGTGTTGGCGTTGGCCCCCAACCGGTTCATTGCGATGGCGTTGTTCTCGTGCATCTCCGGCGACAGCGAACCGAGGCTCATCGCGGCCGTCTCGAAGCGCTCGACGATGTCTCCGATGGGCTCAACATCTTCGACCGGGATAGACTCACGCTCCTCCTCGAACTCGAGCAGTCCCCGGAGAGTCTGGAGCTTCCGTGTCTGGTCGTTGATTTTCTCGGCGAACTCCCTGTACTTCTCGTAGTCGCCCTGACGAACGGCCTGCTGGAGTGTGCCGACCGTCTCGGGGTTCCACTGGTGATGGATGCCGCCCGTCCGGTGCTCGAACTCGCCCTGGCGTTCGATTTCGGGGTCGTCGCCGAAGGCCACGCCGTAGCGGGCCTGCAGATCGTTTTCGATGTCCTCTATCTCTATACCATCGGTACGGCAGGTCGTCCCCGTGAAATACTCGGCGACGAAGTCCGAGTCGAGACCGACGGCCTCGAAAATCTGGGCGCCCTGGTAGCTCTCGACCGTGGCGATGCCCATCTTGGCCATCGTCTTGAGGAGACCGTCCTCGACGGCCCCGATGTAGGCTTCGATTGCGGCGTCGAGGTTCGCACCGTCCGGGCCGGCCACGAGGTCTTCGATGGTCTGGTAGGCCAGGTACGGGTTAACCGCGCCAGCACCGTAGCCGATCAGCGTCGCGAAGTGGTGCACGGTCCTGGGGTCGCCCGATTCGACGACGAGCCCGACGTGGTTGCGCAGGCCGTTACGGACGAGATGATGATGAACGCCACCCACGGCAAGCAGACTCGGAATCGGGACGGCGTCCTCGCCGGCACTCCGGTCGGAGAGGACGAGGATGTCGTACTCGGTCGCAGCCTCGTCGGCCTCCGCCCGAACCCCCTCGACGGCCTCACGGAGATCCGTCTCTTCGGGGTCGTATGTGATGTCGACCACCGCCGTCGACAGCCCGTTCTCGTCGGTCTCACCAGAGCTCGCAGAGCTCTGATTTGCAGGGGCATCGTCAGATGACCCCAGCTTCTTGATAGCTGCCGTCTCCTCGTCCGTGAGGACGGGTGAGTCGACGACGAGCTGGCGGGCGTGGTCCTGGCTCTCGTCTAGCAGGTTCTGCTGGTGGCCCAGTCGGGACTCAAGCGAGGTTACGAGTTCCTCTCGAATGTAGTCGAGCGGCGGGTTCGTAACCTGGGCGAACAGCTGTTTGAAGTAGCTGAACAGCGGCCGGTTGTGGTCGGTGAGGACCGATAGCGGCGTGTCGTCGCCCATCGAACCCACCGGGTCCTTCCCCTTCTCGGCCATCGGCTGAATGAGGTGGTCGACCTCGTCGTACGTGTAGCCGTACAATGCCTGGTAAGCACGCAGCGCGTCGACTCCGTCTCGGGGGTCGGTCTCGTGGTCGGCCACGTCGTCGATGTGGACCTGTTCCTGTTCGACCCATTCGGCGTACTTCTCGTCGGTGAGCCGGTCGAACACTTCGTCGTCGGGAATGACCCGACCCTCGTTGGGGTCGGCGAGGAACAACTGGCCCGGCTGGAGGCGACCGCGCTCCCTGATCTCCGCGGGGTCGTGGTCCAGCGCGCCGGCCTCGCTGGACATTACGAGGCGGCCGTCCTGGAGGATGTCGTAGCGACAGGGACGCAGGCCGTTTCGGTCCAGCACCGCGCCGATTCGTTCGCCGTCGGTTGCGGCGACCAGCGCCGGCCCGTCCCAGGGCTCGACCAGCGAGGCGTGGTAGTCGTACCAGTCCCGTCGCTTCTCGGAGATCATGTTGGCCTCGCCGCGCCAGGCCTCCGGAATGAGCATTCGGAGGGCGTGGGGAAGGTCACGGCCCCCCTCCATGAGCAGTTCCAGGCCGTTGTCGACGCTGGCCGTGTCTGACTGCTCGGGGTCGTCGATGATCGGCATGAGTTTCTCCATCTCCTCGTCGGAGTAGTGGTCGGCGAAGCCTTCCGCGGAGAGGTCCGTTTCGCGGGCGCGCATCCAGTTGATGTTCCCCTGGATGGTGTTGAACTCGCCGTTGTGGATGACGTTGCGGTAGGGGTGTGCGAGGTGCCACGCGCCGAGCGTGTTCGTCGAGAACCGCGCGTGAACCATCGCGAACGTCGAAGCCATCCGCTCGTCGGTGAGATCGGGGTAGTAGTCCGGGAGTTGTTCCGCGAGCAGGAGACCCTTGTAGACGACCGTGTCCTGATCGAGAGAGACGACGTAGAAGCGATCGTGACCCGCCGGTTGCTCGTCTTCGACCGTGTTCTCCACGACCCGTCGCCCGACGTAGAGACGCTTGTCGAACTCCTCGTCGTCCACCGCTCCGTCGGGGCGAACGAACGCCTGCTCGACGCGCGGCTCGGACTCGACCGCCGTCGAGCCGAGCGTCTCGTTGTCCGTCGGGACGGTGCGCCAGTGGAACACTTCCAGCCCCGCAGACGCGAGTTCCGACTCGAACAGGTCTTTCAGTCCAGCGGCAGTTTCGTCGTCCCGTGGGAGAAAGAGCGACCCGACCGCGTACTCACCCCGAGGCGGGAGTTCGGCGTCGACCTCGGCGTCGAAGAACTCGTGGGGCATCTGGAGCAAGATTCCGGCACCGTCGCCGGTGTCTTCCTCCGCGCCCGTCGTTCCGCGGTGTTCGAGGTTCGCGAGCAGTTCCAAACCGTCGGCGACGACATCGTTATCTCGACCCCCGTCAAGGTCCATCACGATGCCAACGCCACAGTTAGACCGTGCGTCAGTGGGATCCGCGAGCCCGACCTCGCTCGCAGACTCATCAGTAGTCCGTTGCCCAACCATACACACTAGTAAGACTGACCAGTTAAGAGACTGTCCCTCAAGGGCTAAGGGTCTGTTAAACGCAAATAAGGGCATATAAACACGTTCATTACGACGCTGCCGGAACATGACAGAGAGGAAGAATAGAGGACGGCTGCCTCTGACCGCTGGAACCTGCCCCCGACCGGCGGACGTTTTGGACTCGGCCGCGTGGGAGTACCGGTCAGAGCGTCGGGTTGCCACGCGTCGGGGACGAGATCGGCTGGTTGTTCTCCGGGGCTCAGTAGCTTTTCGCGAAGTATGCGGTTTCTGTGGCCGACTCGCCACAGATCGCACACTCGTCGCCGATGGGCTCCTCGTCGGGGTCCATCGGGACCATGACGATCTCGGCGGCGATGGCGTTCTTGATTGGCTCCTCGCAGTCCTCGTCGCTACACCACGGCGCCTTGACGTAGCCACCGTGCTGGCCGATGGTACCCAAGATCTCCTCGCGGCTGTGTGCTTCGCGAACGTTCGTCTCGAGGTTCTGTTCGGCGTCGGCTTTCAGCTTGGCGAACACGGTGTCGAGGTGGCTGTCGACGGCGCCTGCGAGTCCGTCGCGGTCGACGGTCTCGGTCTCGCCGTCGGGGCGGTGGACCAGCGTGACCTCCTCGTCGTCGACCTCGTCGGGGCCGACCTCGATCCGAAGTGGGACCCCTTTGAGCTCCCACTCGTTGAATTTGAACCCGGGATTGCGCTCGTCGCGGCCGTCGAAGTGAACGCGGAACCGGTCCGAGAGCGCTGTCTCCAGTTCCTCTGCGTATCGCAGTACGTCGTCTTTCGTGTCCTCCTGCCAGATGGGAACGATTACGACCTGTTCGGGTGCCAGGGCGGGTGGGAGGACGAGTCCCTGGTCGTCGGAGTGAGTCATTACCAGCGCGCCCAGCGAGCGCCAAGACAGCCCCCAGGAGGTAGTGTGTGCGGTCTGTTCGTCTTCGCTCTCGTCGACGTAGGTCACGTCGTAGGCCTCGGCGAAGGAAGTCCCGAGATAGTGTGACGTCGCGCCCTGTACGGACTTGCCGTCGGGCATCAGTGCCTCGACGGTAGTCGTGGTGTCGGCACCCGGGAACTTGTCGTGGTCCGGCTTGCGACCGCGCAGCACCGGGATGGCGAGCACGTCCTCGTACAGATTCTCGTACTGGTCAAGACGGGTCATCGCCTCGTCCCGGGCCTCGTCGCCGTCCTCGTGGGCGGTGTGACCCTCCTGCCAGAGGAACTCCTTGGTGCGGAAGAAGGGCTTGGTCTCTGTGGCCTCCCAGCGGACGACCGAACACCACTGGTTGACCCGATGGGGGAGGTCGCGGTGGCTCCGGGTCCACTGAGCGAGAAAGGGCGTAATGATCGATTCGCTCGTCGGGCGCACGGCCAGGCGCTCCTCGAGTTCGTCGTAGCCACCGTGAGTGACCCACGCCACTTCGGGGTCGAACCCCTCCACGATGTCCTTTTCTCTCTCGAGGTAGGATTCCGGAATGAACATCGGAAAGTACGCGTTGGTGACACCCGTGTCTTTGAACCACGCGTCGAGATGGTTCTGGAGGCGCTCCCAAAGCGCGTAGCCACGCGGACGCGTCACGATGAACCCGCCCATCGGGGCGTAGTCAGCGAGTTTGGCTTTCTGAATCACTTCTGCGTACCACTCGCCCGTCGCGTGTTCTTTGCTCTCGGTGATGCCGAGTTCCTGCGAATCGCTCATATACCGTAGTCCGACACGAGAGTAATAAACCCGCCGTGTCCGGTGGAGTTACCGCCGGAGTATATCGCGGCCACGCCGCGAAAATAAATAACCAGCCTGCGCTCAAATGTGATTATGCGTCGCGATGCTATCCCCGTTCCGCCCCACCCCGACGAGGACCGTCTTGAAACACTGTCGAACTACACCCGTCGGTTCATCTTCCACTACCTCCGAGAGTACAGCAACGCCACGCGGGCCGAATTGACCTGCGGCTTCGTCGAGTCCGACCCGGAGACCGGTATCGTCGCCGCCGCGGACCATCCTGATTGGGTCGACCAGTGCCTCGACGTGACCTTTCGGGCCGAGGCTGCAGTCCCGGGCGACTGTCCTCAGTCACCCGTGGATCCGAACCGCGTTGGCACCACCATCCGGGCGGTAGCTAATATAAATGCCCATCTATATCCGGCGAAGCTTACAGGACCCGAGAGTGTCTGCAAATACGTAGCCCGATGGTTGAGGGGGCCATCGGGGAACGACCCGTGGTACGCAATCGGTTCCCTCGCGACGGTACCTGGGGGGGTACAGTGGGAACCACTGGGGTGTGGCCCAGAGGGTGGCACCAACTCGCGCTCGCCGTTCTATGGTTTCCGACCTGTTTCCGAGCGCCCGCCGTGGCCGGTCGATCACTCGCTCTCGAACGGACTCCGGCTCTCTGTCCACTCCCAACCAGGCAGGCGCGTCTGGAACCCCGCGGCCAGTGCAGCGTCGAGGTCGTCCGCGCCGGCCGGGTCGCCGGCGTCGCCGTGGGTCAGCACGTCCGCGTAATGGAACGTCGCCTCACCCAGCAACCGGAGTGGCTGGGTCCCTGCGACCATGCCAGCCAGTTCCCGACCGAGCAACTCGTCGACGACGAATCCCGGGTAGTCCCCGTCGACATCGAGGTCCCGCAGCAAACGGGTCAGCGCGGCGACGTTGACCGCCAAGTCGCCGTTGGCGAACACCTCGTCGACGGCTGCGTGGTACTGGCCAAGCGTTACTGTGCCCACTTCGGTCCCGAACTGGTCGCATAAGTCGGCCCGGACGGTGTCGATCAACGCGACGACGGTCGGTGCGCGGTTGCGAACCCACTCGTGTTCGTCGGCGACGACGGACTGAGAGACGTTCATACACACCTCTCGTCTCGAAATACCTACTGTTTTGCGAAGGCTTTTATAATGGAGGGGCAATAAAGCCGCATACAGGCCGGTTTTCCGGACCCATCCTGCAACGAGGCGTTCGGACCGCATATAGCGGATCACAAAGACACTATGACCCTTACAGGAGATAGCCTGTATCCCGCCGTCTGGGGGCCGGTGGAGAACCTCCCCACCATCCGCCAGCGACGCACCGCTGGGATGCAGGACCGCTTTTCGGCCATTTTCGAGCTATGAGTACGGTAGAAAATCAGTTAGACGAGTTGAAAGCAGAGATCGTCAGCGAAGTCCCCGACGACATTTCCATTTCGGACGTCCAGTACGAGGGGCCCGAGTTGGTCGTGTACACACGCGACCCGAAGAAGTTCGCACAGAACGGCGATCTCATCCGGCAACTGGCGAGCCAGTTGCGTAAACGCATCACCGTCCGGCCGGACCCGGACGTGCTCTCGGTGCCGGACACGGCCCGCGAGCAGATCATGGACGTGACGCCCGAGGAGGCCGGTATCACCGATCTGGACTTCCACGCCGACACCGGTGAAGTCGTCGTCGAAGCCGAGAAACCCGGCATGGTGATCGGCCGTCACGGATCGACGTTACGGGAGATCACACAGCTGGTCGGCTGGACCCCCGAGGTCGTTCGGACACCGCCTATCGAGTCCTCGACGGTCTCGAACGTTCGAAACTTCCTCAAACAGGAACGTGACGAACGCCGAGACATCCTCGAACGGATCGGCCGACAGATCCACCGCGAGGAGATGTCCGACGACGAGTGGGTGCGTATCACCACCCTCGGGTGCTGCCGGGAGGTCGGGCGCGCCTCGTTCATCCTCTCGACGCCGGAGACCAGAATCCTGGTCGACTGCGGCGACAAGCCCGGTGCCGAGGACGAAGTGCCATACCTGCAGGTCCCCGAGGCGCTGGGGTCAGGCGCGAACTCGCTTGATGCAGTCGTCTTGACTCACGCCCACCTCGACCACTCGGCGCTCATCCCGCTCCTGTTCAAATACGGCTACGACGGCCCGATCTACTGCACGGAACCCACCCGTGACCTGATGGGACTGCTCACGCTGGACTATCTCGACGTAGCAGCCAAGGAGGGCCGCGCGCCGCCGTACGAGTCTGAGATGGTTCGCGAGGCGATCAAACACTGCATCCCCCTCGAGTACGGCGACGTGACCGACATCTCGCCGGATATCAAGCTCACGCTCCACAACGCGGGCCACATCCTCGGTTCCTCCATCTCTCACTTCCACGTCGGCGACGGACTGTACAACGTCGCCTTCTCCGGCGATATCCACTACGAGGACACACGCCTGTTCAATGGCGCAGTCAACGAGTTCCCTCGGGTCGAGACCCTCGTCCTCGAGTCCACATACGGTGGGCGCAACGACTACCAGACCGACCAGGAAGACTCCGAGCGCAGACTCAAAGACGTCATCCAGGAGACCCACGACGAAGGCGGGAAGATTCTGATCCCCGCGTTCGCGGTGGGCCGCTCTCAGGAGATGATGCTCGTCATCGAGGAGGCGATGCGTAGCGGCGACGTTCCGGAGATGCCGGTTCACCTCGACGGGATGATCTGGGAGGCGACGGCTATCCACACCACCTATCCGGAGTATCTGCGCGACGACCTGCGCGACCGGATCTTCCACGACGACGAGAACCCGTTTCTGGCCGACCAGTTCAACCACATCGACGGCGGCGAGGAAGAGCGTCAGGAGGTCGCCGACGGCGACCCCGCCATCATCCTCTCGACTTCGGGGATGGTCACTGGCGGCCCGATCATGTCCTGGCTCGAACACCTCGGGCCGGACCCGGACACGACGCTGACGTTCGTCGGGTACCAGGCACAGGGGACGCTCGGCCGCCGCATCCAGAAGGGCCAGGACAAGGTCCCGCTGGGCAACAGTCGCGGTCGCGGGCGGTCGGACTCGCTGACGCTGAACTGCGACGTCGAGACCGTCGACGGGTTCTCCGGCCACGCCGACCGACAGGGCCTCGAGAACTTCGTGAAGACGATGAACCCACGTCCGGAAAAAGTACTCTGTGTCCACGGCGACGAACAGTCCACACAGGACCTGTCCTCGGCGCTGTACCACGAATTCAACATGCGGACGTTCGCGCCGAAGAACCTGGAGACGTTCCGGTTTCTCTGATCGGAGCCAGACCGTCGTCCAAGTCGGCTTCGAGCACGAGAGTGCGAAACGACTCGTCTGACTCGACACACGTCGCGGACGTCGCCCGCCTCGCAAACGACGGTCTCACCGGCCACCGGTGTCTCTCAGTGCTATCGATTACCAACCGGCCGCCAGTTGCTACGCGTCGAGCCGCCGGCCATACCGGCCGTAGATTTATACCCCGAACCCCGACCAGCCCCGACCGTGACCTGACCGCGGCCGCGGAGCGGACTTGGCGAGTGTGCGACACGCCGCTCCGTCGGACACCCCCCGTGTCGCCTGCTCGCTCACCCCCCGGCTCTCCGGGATGACGGTCACAGCGGGGTCACCCGCTCAGGGTCCGCGCGCTGCTCCCTCGATTATCTGCCTGGCGCGTCCAACCAGTGCCGGAACCGCGTCGCCCATCGCCGCGAACGCCGGCCGGTCCGACTCGCCTCGCAGGTGCCGGAGATAATAACCCTCGCAGACGGCGGCCTGTTCGTACACCGCGAGCGCGCGGTAGAACTGGCTGTTCGTGAACGTCCGGCCGGTCTCGCGCTCGTAACGGTCCACGAGTGCCGACCGCGCCGGGAACCCCTCGCGCGTCGTGAACCCTGGCACCGCGGCCGTGGGGAGGGCCGCGCGTTCTGTCTCGTCCTCGAACCAGAACGCCGTCAACCGGCCGAGGTCGACCAGCGGATCACCGGCACCTGCCCGCTCCCAGTCCAACACACCGACGAGCTCGGGCGGCGTCGAGCGGCTGAACGTCACGTTCGCCAGCGTATAGTCCCCGTGGACGAGCGTTCGGTCGACCGACGCCGGGATATTCGTGGCGAGCCAGCCGGCCACCGCGTCGGCGTCCGGAACCTCGCGGTCCGTTTCGGCGCGGTATCGGTCGAACCGGCCGCGCCAGGCTTCGAGTCGGGCCGAGAGGTCTGAATGGCCGAGGTCGGCCAGTTCGACGTCTGTCGGGTCGACAGCGTGAATCGCCGCGAGCGTGTCGACGAGTTCCTCGGCCACCGTCTCTCGATGGCTCGGCGCCGCGTACTCGACGGGTTCGCCGTGGCGGAGTACGTCCCCCGACAGCCGTTGCTGGACGGTGAACGTTGCGCCAGCGACGGCTTCGTCTTCGCAGGCTAGCACCGGCCGTGGCGTCGGGAGGTCGGTCCAGTCCAGCGCCGACAACACCTGGTACTCCCGGCCCACGTCGTGGCTCGCCGTCGCCGTCCCCGAGAGTGGCGGTCGGCGGAGGACGAATTGCCGCGGCCCCCAGCCGAGAAACAGCGTCTCGTTGCCCAGTCCAGCGTCGTGGTGGCTAAGTGACCACGTCTCGGCCCGGCCGAGGCGCTCCGCGACCCGGCTGTAGACCCCCTCCGTGTCGAGATAGCGGCTCGCACCGCCGGTCGTCTCAGTCATCGGCCACCCCGGCCTCGGCGGGGTCGGTTGCGTCGCCGCTCGCCGGGTCGACGCCGACCCGCTCGCAGATGTCCGCCATCGGACAGGCCTCGGGGTCGTCGAGACAGTCGGGCCTCCGGGCCGAACAGTACTCGCGTCCGAACTGAATCATGGCGGTGTGGCCGAAACCGCACTTTCCGCCGGGTACGTCCCGTTCTAGATGTTCCCGGACGCCCTCGTGGTCGGCCTCGGGCGGCGCGAGTCCGATCCGGCGGGCGATGCGGTGGACGTGTGTGTCGACGGGGAAGACGCCGTCACGGCCGCCCGCGAACAGCAACACACAGTCCGCGGTTTTCGGGCCGACGCCGGTCACGTCCAGCAGCGTGTCTCGTACCGCCTCGGGGCCGTCTTCGCGGACGAACGCGTTGAACCCCGCTTCGCCGCCGTACTCCGTGACGACCCGAGCGGCGACGTTGACGATCCGCTCCGACTTCTGGTTGTAGAGTCCAGCCGAACTGATCGTCTCGGCGAGTGTGGGCTGGTCGGCGTTCGCGAGGGCCACCGCGAGGTCATCCTCTGCTCGCGGTTCGCTTTGCTCACCGCCCGCGCTATTCGAGCCACGTTGTTCCTCTCGCGCCCTATACCGGTCCATCAGGGCGTCGTAGGCCGGCTGGCTGGCCACGTCGCTGGTGTTCTGGCTCAGTATCGTGCGGACGAGGCACTCGAACGCGTCCCGGCCGCCGTACGATTTCTGCCAGTACAGGTCGCCGAGGCGGTCGACGACGGCTTCGGCGCGGGTCGCGGGCGTGTCGGCGTCGAAGGTGTCGGTGTAGCCACCGCCCGCGGTCCCACCGCTGATATTCTCGGCCGGTTCGGGGTCGTCGGACATACTGCGTCTAGCGACCCAGCCTCAAAAGGCCCACCGGATCCTCAGAAACGGACGCCGACACCAGGGGGGATGTTCTTTCCGTGGTACAGTCGGACGGCCATTACGAACCCGAGAAAGAATGTGACCTGGTACACCGGCCCGGGTATCGTCCCGATCCCACCCCACCGCCGGCCAGTGCGAAACTCGGAATCCTCCCCACCAGCGACCCCACGTACACCAGCGGACTACCCCTGAGCAACGCGTCTCTGCTCGCTTGAGTCATCGCTGCCCAGACGACCCTAATAAAGAGGCCGGCACGGTACGCTGGTCAACGGGCCAGTGAACGAGTCGACGGCGTCGACCCGTCCACCCTGGATCGCGATACTGAGTACAGCGTGAACTACCCCACCCTGCTCGCGCTGACGCGCTCGCTGAGGGTGGGTTTTCCTGCTTCCACGACGCGCTTTGCAGGAACCGGCGTGGTTCCCGTAGGGAGCGCAGTCTCCACAGGCGTACCTTCGGAGTGACCCACTCCTAGTGTCTCGACGGGAGCGTTCCGTGGGACAGCGCACGCTTCTTGTCGCGTTCTAACGCTGTCCGTGACTGGGAACTTCGCAAGGAACGAGCCGTTCGACGTGGAACGACCAGTGAGTCGAAGTTCACAGGTCGGAACGCCCATCTTACACTCTGACTGAGCGTTCTCGGATAAAAATGCTTGCGTGGGCCTGTGGGCCAGCAACAGGAAGGTGCAAAAAGACGATGACGGCGTGGACGAATCGCTCCGCGATTCGTTCGCACACCAGAAATCGCCGATTTCTGGGGACGCTGTATCCCCGCCCCACTGCGCCCCTTGTCCGCTTGCACGGACTGCGGTGCTTGTTGAGGACGGGGGCTTAGCGCCTGCATTCAGCTAAATAACCGTCCCGACGAGGACGACGGCCGCCGCTGCGAAGACGATTTTGACGAGTCGCTCCGCTTCGAACGGCAGTCCCTGCTGTTGTCGTGACATGCGTTCGCCTCCGGTCGATGTGTTAAAACCGATTCACTCTCGAGCAGGACTGTCCGATTGTGGTTCTCACTCGACGGTCAGTGTCACCGTCAGGTCCGCGCCGTCGGTCAGTGCCGCGACGAGGTCACGGTCGAGGCCGCCGGCGGCCTTGTCGGCGTCGAGCACAATCGTGCGGTCGTCGACGTAGTCGCTCGTGCGGCCAACGGCGCTGCGTTCGTTCTCGAAGACGAGGCTGGGATGGCCACGACCGCTGACGGTCTCGGTGTAGCCATCCGCCGCCAGCGTGACGGTGATCGTCGCGTCGGCCGATTGGCAGGCAGCGACGAACTCGGCGTCGAAATCGGCGGGGACGCGGTCGGCTCCGACCCCCAGGATACAGTCGCCAGCCGGGGTGAGGTGGTCGTCGCTCGTGACCTCGAAGGTGCTCGCGTGCTCGGCCGAGACGTTCTCGTGACCGCGTGCGTGTATGACCTCTTCCATGCTCCGGCGTATCCACCCGGTCCACTTCAGCGGGTCGTTTCACCGTGCGACAGTGATCGTGACGGCTCCACAAGGACACTCGTCGGCGCGGCGCTCGCCGGCCTCGGTCCAGTAGGTGATTCGGCGCGACTCCGCGCGGAACTCCCGGTCGCAACCACCGCATGTACAGGACAGCTCTTCGGTCATGTCAGTGTGGACGACTTCGAAACGAGCCCTCTGCGGAGTGGAAGTGAACGTAGTCGGCTGGCTCTCCTTCGAGGCCCGATCATCGCGTAAAGGATATAGCACAGGCGGCCGCCCGAACACGTACATGCTGGGCGAGTGGACCGGGACGTCGGTCGAGCCGGGGGCGGGCAAACCCGAACCGGACGTGTGGACGCCGGTGGAGATACCGGGCCGTCCACAGGTATTTTCCGACGCCGAGGCCGCTGCGTACCGTTCCGTCTTCGACGACCCTCGGTCGGGAGACGAGGACCGCGCCGTCATCGAACTCCACGGGCTGTTCGCCCACGCCCGCATCTGGCTCAACGGCGACCTCGTCGGCGAACACGGCGCGTACTTCAAACCCTTCCGCCACTCGTTCGAACCCGAAGACCGGAACGAGGTGGTCGTCGAGTGCCGCCCGCCCGAGGGCCGCTTCGGTGGCGTCCACGACACCGACCGCGTCCCGGAGAGCGACCGAATTCCCGGAATCTGGTGGAGCGCGACCGTCGAGACACACCCTAGCACGTACATCTACGACCTGGACCTCCACCCACGGCTGGTCGACGGTGAGGCACAGATCGACGTTCGGGCGGTCGTCGAGACGGACACCGCCCTCGACGACCGCCTGACGTTCTCTCTCCGACCGGAAGGGGAGTTTCAGAGCCGGGGCATGATGGACCGGGCGGCCGTCGTAGCGGACGCCGGCGAGCAGGCCGTCGTTGAGCACACTATCGACGTGCGCGACCCGTCGCTGTGGTGGCCTCGTGGACACGGCTCACAGCACCAGTACGACGTCCGGGCGAAGATCGGCGACGCGACCCGCTCGGCCGTGACCGGCCTCTGTTCCGTGGACCGCGATACCGAAGGCCTGCTCGTCAACGGGGAACGTATTCCGGGTCGGGGCGTTACACTCCTCTCGGCGACTCCAGACGATATCGACCGGGCGGTCAGAGTGAACGCGACGTTCGTCCGCATGCACGCCCACGCGCCTGACCCAGCCGTCTACGAGGCCTGCAACGAGGCCGGCCTGCTGGTCTGGCAGGACCTCCCACTGACCGGTCCCGGTGCGTTCGACGTCGACCGCGGCCGGACCCTCGCGAGTGGGCTCGACCGAACGTACGGCCGTCACCCGTCGCTTTTCGCCTACAGCGTTCACGACGACCCACTCGACATCTTTCCAAACCCGATGGGCTCGGGGACCGTCGACCGATTGCGCACGCGCTGGCGGACCTGGCGCGCCAGCTACGACCGCGGGCCGGCGGAGTCGGTCGCCGAGGGGTTCCCCGACGACCGCCTCGTCTTCCCGGTGGTGGGCACACTCGGCAGCGGGGCCGATGCGCCGACGCTGTATCCGGGTTGGGACTACGGCCAGGCCGACGACGTGGCCTGGCTACTCGATACGTTCGAGGTCGGTGGCGTTGTCGGCGAGTTCGGGGCCGGTGCGTTCGGCGCCGTCGTGCCAGACGACGAACCGGCGTTCGACCGGTCGAAACACGACGCCCACGTCGACGGCGGAACCGACGCCTCACAGGCGTACCAGGCCCGCGTTCTCAAGCGCGTCGCGGAGGCACTCCGGCGGCGCGACACGCCGCTGTTCGCCGCACATACCCTCCGGGACGTAGCGCCCGCCGGAATGGGCACCGTCGAACGCGACGGTGACCCGAAGACCGGATACGAGGCGCTTCGGCGGGCCTACGAACCTGTCCAGGCCACGCTTTCTGCCCCGACTCCCGGCGAGTCGACACTGCTAACGGTCGTCAACGACGGGCCGGAACACGTCTCGGGGACGGTCGAGTGGTCGGCCGGCGACGACGGTGGCGAGGTTGACGTCGGCGTCGGTGCCCGCGACACCGCGACGCCGGACTCGATCCGGATACCGGCCGACGCCGAGTCGGCGACGTTGTTGCTGTCGCTCCCGGACCGGGTCGTCGAAAACAGCTACCGACTCGGCAACTGACCCCGTGCCTGTGGGTGACTGTACCGTGGCCCCGTCGGGCGTTTGGTAGCTGTTTTCAGGGGTCCCGACGACCGGAATATTTAAATTGCCTTCACCGGTATAACGAGTTACCAGAACGCCTCCAGCGTTCCGGCAGTATCGCGCGATGCCCGTAGAATGACAGGGAATCCTACTTATCAGGTACTGACTGCCACTATGCAGTCCCGACTGTCGCGTGCTGGAGCGGTAATGGCATAGAGGTGTAAACTATGGCAGAGTCAATAGACGAATCCGAAAATATTGAAGTAACAGACGACGACATCGAAAACAAATCCAAAGGTGAACTGATCAAACTCGCCGGTCAGCTCCGCGACCGACGGAACGATCTGAACCAGCTCGCCTCCGAACGTGCGTCCGAGCGGGACGACCTCAACGCGAAGACCCGCGAGAAGGTCGACGAGGCCCAAGAACACCGCGAGCAGCGCGACGACCTCAACTCTCAGGTACAGGAGCACAAGGAAAAGCGCAACCAGCTCAACGCCGAGGCCAACGAGTTGTTCGACCAGGTCGAGGATATGAAGTCCGACCTCGAACTCGACGAGGGCAGTTCCATCGACCAGCTCAAAGAGGAGATCGAGGACCTGGAGTTCAAACAGCAGACGGAGGTTCTCAACCCGGAAGAAGAGCGGGAACTCATCGAGAAAATCGAAGACAAACGCGAGAAACTCCAGGAGAAACAAGAGAAGCTCGACCAGACCGGTGACGTCGAGGAGCTCAAGAGCGAAGCCGAAGAAATCCGCTCGGAAGCCTCCCAGCACCACCAGAAGGTCACGGAACTCGCCGACGAGGCTCAGAAACATCACAACGAGATGATCGAGGCCTACCGCGAGGCCGACGAGATCCGCGACGAAGCCGACGAGATGCACGAGAAGTTCGTGGAGGCCCAGGAGGCCGCAGACCAGCACCACGAGGACTTCGTGCGCGTCCAGAAGCGCCTGCGCGAACTCGACAAGAAAGAAGAAGAGGAGGAACGCAGCAAGCGCGAAGAAGAGCAGGAAGCGGCGCGCGAGGAGGCCGAGGAGATCTACCAGAAGTTCAAAGAAGGCGAGACCCTCGACACCGAAGACCTGATGAAGCTTCAGAAGACGGGGCTGCTCTAAGCCAGCACGACGACATCAGATTCTCTCTCTTCGAGCCGGCTAGCCACTGCCGTGCCTGCCCCGACGCCCGGAACCGACCGGCGGTCCTCGAGCGAGCAGATTTTTACCGCGCAGTCCCGAACCGCGGATATGTCTGGACAGCGGCTGCAGGCGCTGGGCCGCGGCGTCGTCGCGCTCGTCTGTATGGTCGGAATCGTCGCACTCGCGTGGGTCGCACTGGTCGTGTATCCGCAGGACCTGACGACACTAGTCGGGGTCGTGCTGGTCGCGTCACTCCTCCCGCTGGCCGTCCGGGTGGGCGGGTCCGTCGCCGGCGCTCTCCTGCCGGGGTACAACGTCGCGGAGGTCGCCGTCGAAGGACCGATCACGCGGTCGACGGGTGGGAGTGTCCTCTCCAGTCCGACCGGGGCCGATGCCGACGCCATCGTCGAGCAGATCGAGCGGGCCGACAGCGGGGCGGCCCAGGCCCTGCTCCTGAAACTCAATACGCCTGGCGGCGAGATCGTCCCGAGCGAGGACATCCGGTTGGCCGCCGAACAGTTCGACGGCCCGACAGTCGCGTACGCCACGGACGTGTGCGCGAGCGGGGGGTACGACATCGCCAGTGGCTGTGACGAACTGTGGGCACGACGCGGGAGTATCGTCGGCTCCATCGGTGTCGTCGGGTCGCGAGTCAACGTCAGTGACCTGGCCGACGAACTCGGGGTGAGCTACGAGCAGTTCACCGCCGGCGAGTACAAGGACGCGGGTGTCCCGCTGAAAGACATCTCGGACGACGACCGCGAGTACCTCCAGGGGATCGTCGACGACTACTACGACGACTTCGTCGACACCGTCGCCGAGGGGCGGGACATGGACCCCGATCGGGTCCGCGAGACGGAAGCTCGGATCTACCTCGGTGGAGAAGCCAACGATATCGGGCTGGTCGACACGATCGGGACGCGCGAGGACGTGGAGGACAGACTGGCGGAGCAACTCGGCAACCCGGTCAGCGTCCGGACGTTCACGCCGTCACTGGGTCTGCGTGAACGCGTCGGGGGCGGGGCGGCGTCGGTCGCGTACGCGTTCGGGGCTGGGGTCGCCAGCGTGTTCGACGACGCCGACGGGTTCGATTTCAGGCTCTGAATCGGCCTGCAATGTTTTTTATTCGTTGGCGCACCAACAATCGATTGTGACCACGTTGGTGGCGTGCATCGACCGCACGGGGACCATCGGAGCGGAGCCACCGGTCGTGGGTTGGGAGGCTGTCCAGTCGCTCGTGACCGATTTCGGCGTTACCGACCCCGAGGACAGCCGCGTTAACTGCGTGCTGGAGGCGTTGCGGGTCACGCGTGACATGCGTGACGACGGCGAGGACGTGGTCGTTGCAGTTCTCTCGGCGTCCGGCGACTCCGTCTCGGCCGACCGAGCGGTCGCGACGCAGACCGACCAGCTTACCGACGAGCACGCCCTCGAATCCGCGGTCGTCGTCGTCGACAGCGCCGAAGACGAGCGACTGGTGCCCATCGTCGAGAGTCGCGTGCGCGTGGACGCGGTCGACCGCGTCGTCGTCCGTCAGGCCCGCGATATCGAGTCCACCTACTACCTGCTCAAGCAGTTCCTGGCCGACGAGGAACTGCGGAAGACGGTGCTGGTACCGGTCGGCGTCGCTTTGCTCGCGTTCCCGGCGCTGATGACGCTCGCGGACAGCCCGGCCGTCGCGGCCGGTGCCATCGCCGCTGTCATCGGTGTCTTCTTTCTGTACAAGGGACTTGGCGTCGACTCCGTGCTGGCCTCCCTTCCCGGGCAGATTCAGAACGCACTCTACTCCGGGCAGGTATCGCTCGTCACTTATGTCGTGGCCGTCGGACTGGCGCTCATCGGTGTCTTTGCGGGGGTCATCGGCGTGTCCGCTACCGCCAACGAGGCACCGTTCATCCTCGCGATGCGGTTCGCTTTCGACGCGATTCCGTGGCTGACGGCGGCGGCCTTCGCCGGTTCGACCGGCCGCCTGCTCGACGAGATTATCCGCGACGACCGGGTACGGAGCGCGTACGTCAACCTGCCGTTCGGTGCGGTTGCAGTCGGCCTCGTCGTCCGGGGCTTTTCAGCGTTCTTCCTCGAGACTGCGGGCGTGTTCCCGTCGTTCCAGATGCCCGCGATGGACTTCGGCGCCGTCTCGGTCCAGGGGCTGACCCTCGAACCCCGGATCCGCCTGTTGCTGTTCATTCTCGCTGGCATCTTCGTCTCCCTCGTCGGCGTGCGCTTCTCGTCGTATTTCAACCAGGCTGACATCGAAGAGGAACTCGCCGAACAGCAGTGACCGCCGACCGGGGTCGGGACCGGTGTGGATTTACGCAACCGCCGACAACACGGAAACATGGCAGACGACGGCGCGTGGGTCAGTCTCTTCTCGGGCGGCAAAGACTCTTCGTGGGCACTGTATCAGGCGCTCGAACAGGGTCTGTCGGTCGAGCGGCTCGTCACCGTCCATCCCGAGGGTGATTCGTACATGTACCACGTCCCGGCGACAGACCTCGCGGCACTGGCCGCCGAGAGCGTCGGCACGCCCCTCGTCGACGTGGAACCCGACGATTTCAATGCGGCCGAAGCGACTGACGCGGGTGAACAGGGTGACACGGAACTGGAACCGCTGGAGGCCGCGCTCCGGGAACTCGACGCCGACCTTCCCGGTGGAATCGCCGGTCTGACCGCCGGCGCGGTCGAGAGCGAGTACCAGACCAGCCGTATCGAGGCGATGGCCGACCGGCTCGACGCCGACCTCTTCGCCCCGCTCTGGCAGGAAGACCCCAGTGAGCTCGCCGATGCGATGCTGGCTGCGGGCTTCGAGATCCGGATCATTCAGGTCGCGGCCTACGGACTGGACGAGTCCTGGCTCGGCCGGACGCTCGACGACGAGGCCCTTTCGGCCCTCGAAACGCTCAACGACGAGTACGGTGTCCACGTCCTCGGCGAAGGCGGGGAGTTCGAGACGCTGGTCACCGACGGCCCGCACATGGACCGTTCGATTCGACTCGACTACGACACGGTGTGGGAGGGGTCGCGGGGGTATATCGACGTCGAAGACGCCTGGTTGGACCGAGCCGAGTAATTCGGTTCGTACTCCTGTGCCCACTCCAGTAGCGGCGCCAGTCGTTCGCCCGACTCTGCCCCGTTTTCGTAGGAGTGGGACACTCCGAACCACCTGTGACGGGACGTCGCCTGCGGAGTCTGGAATCCCTGTGCCCACGTCGGGGATAAACTCCGACACAGAAACAGGAAGCCCTGTCCCCACAAGCGAGGGGCGGGGAGCCCCGAACGCGGCAGGGCAGGGGAGTTCAGTTCGTACTCGACGCGAGGCGGGATCTCGCCGTACCGCTCGCGCCGGAGCAACCTGATGGCCTCCAGTTCGTCCAGTCGCGTCGACAGCGTCGACGTGCTGACGTCGGGCAGGTGCGCCTCGGTCTCCACGAACCGGACCTGCCAGCGGGCCTCGACGGGCCACACCGGACCCATCACGTACTTCCGGCCGAGCAGATCCATCACCCCCGATAGCAGGCAGTGACACCCGTTGTTCTTCGGAGCACAGGCCATCTCTGTGGTGAGTTCGTCTCCTCGCAGTCGGTCCTATACTTTGATCCTCACAGCTCGACAACTTCGATTTCAACGGTATAGCTGGAGACAATCGACGAGTTCAGGTTCGGACTCGATACGGATGTACGGTTTGTTCTGTCCCTACACCGACGCGTTCGCCGATCGGGAGGCCTACGAGGCCTGGGCCGCCGAGACCGACGCGGCAACGACGGCCATCCGGCTGGAGCACGGTGTCGCACTGGCCGGCGAACTGGGCCAGCGGACGGTCCGACCCGGCGAGTAACGAGTCGGGGCGTCAGTCGCCGTTCGTGATCTGGGTATGTGCGCCGATCAGCGCGCTCGCGAGGTCCAGGTTCTCGACGTGAGTCTCCTTATCGATGATGGAGTCTCGGATCTCGCAGTCCTCGATGGTGGCGTCGGAGAAGACGACGGCGGACTCGACGGTCGAGTCGACGACACTGGCACCCGGGAGCACGTGGACGTTGTCGCCGATGTCCGAGTTCTCTACGGTCGCGCTCTCCGCGACGAGCTGTCCGTCGTCGAGTTCCCAGGCGACGGCTTCGAGGTAGCTCTCGGGGGTGCCGATGTCGTACCAGGCGTCGTCGAAGGCGAAGGCGTAGGTGTCCTCGTGGGACTGGAGCCACTGGATGAACCAGCCCGGTTCGTCCGGGTTGTTGTCGCCGTCGAGATACTCTCCGAAACGGATGCTCTCGGCAGGGAACGCGTAACAGGCGATCGACACCAGTGTGCTGTTGGGGTTGTCGGGTTTCTCCTGGAAATCGACGACCCGTTCACCCTCGAGTTCGACCAGGCCGTAGGACTTTGCCTTCTCGAAAGTGCCCACGTCGTAGGCGGCCAGCGTCGGCGCGCCTTTCGCCTCGAAGTAATCGAGGAAGTTCGAGGTATCGAAGCCAATCAGGTTGTCGCCGGCGACGACGAGCAGGTCGTCGTCGACGTTCTCGCGCTCGACCAGCTGGGCCAGCGCACCCACGACACCGAACTTCTCGTCTTCCTCGGTCGTGTCCTCGATGGAGAGGCAGGGCTTCTCGTATCCCTGCGCTTCGATGTGAGCCTCGAACTCCCGTGCGAACCGCTCGTTCGTACTCACGTAAACGTCCTCGATGCGGTCGTCAGTCTCTAGCTCTGTGAGGATACGGTCGATGACGGTCGTCTCCCCCACCGGAAGGAGCATCTTCGGTCTGTGTTTCGTGACCGGCCATAGACGCGTCGCGTAGCCACCAGCGAGAACCACTGCTTCCATATCCGGAGCGTCAGCCCACTGGAGTAAGTTCTTTTTGGACCGTACACGTCCGGAGGCGCGTCCTGTCCAGTCGATTGCGTCGTCCAGAAGAGGTATGTCAATCCAAATCGAACGTCGGCCATGCGTGAGGCGAAGACGGACAAGACGACCCGCCAGCGCGTGACCGAGCGACTCCGGACAGAGGCGATGCCCGCTGCGGCCATCGCTCGAGAGTTCGACATCAAGGCGAGCGCGGCGATTAGCCACGTCGAACACATCGCCCAGTCACTCGAACACACAGCAGAGCAACTGCTCGTCGCACCACCGACCTGTCGTGACTGCGGGTTCGACGACTTCGACGACCTCCTGAACCGGCCCGGCCGCTGTCCGGAGTGCAAAAGCGAGAGCGTCGAGGAGCCCGCGTTCCGGATCGAGTAGGAACTCCCACTCCCGACGGAACTGTGCGGCGACAGCGCCGAGCGTCGAGACCTGGCACGGCGGTCGAAAGTAGCAAACTATAGGTTCTTCAACTGGGATGACGGGAACGTGCGCGGAACAGTGGGTGCCGTCCTGCGGACGGCACTAGTCGGGCTGGGGGTCGCGGTCCTGCTGGCCGGCATCGTGACGCTTGCGTTTCCGCAACTGTTGACCGGACTCCCCGACGGTGGTCAGCATGACCCTCAGGTTCCGAGCCAGCGCGGCGGCACACCCGGCTGGGACACGGGCTCGCTGGTGATGTCTGTCGTGTGTGTCGTCGGCGGGCTGACGGTCGCCGCTGCGGGGCTCGCGGTCCCCGGGCGGTCGTCTCGATTGCTCCTTCGCGAACAGTCGTTTACGCGGACCCAGCGGACTTCGGTTCTGTTAGGAGCGTCTCTCTCAATCGGCCTGCCGTCACTGCTCGCAGCCGGGTTCGACTTCGGCAACTCGCTGCTCGCCCTGCTCGGGTCGGTCCTGTTCTCGTTCGTCGGTGCCCTAATGGTCCTGGTCGGGACCGCCCGCGGCCTCCAGATGAGCCAGCGCCGACCGCCGGATCAGAACTCGTAGTTGGAGTTCGAGGAGAGGTCGACGTCGTCCTGCTCGCCCGGGCCGACACCGACGAGGGCGTAGTCCTCGTCGGTCAGGTAGACGCCGCCGTCGGTCGCCTCGACCTCGACGGCTTGGAGGTACGCTCCTTCACAGGGGCCGTGCGTACACATGCCGGTGTCCTTCTCGAAGTACGCGCCGTGGTTGGCACAGATTACCTCGCCGTCACGCATCGGCGCTCCCGACCCCTTGTCGAGTTTGATGTGCGTGAAATGCTGGCAGTAGTTGAGCCAGCAGGCCAGTTCGCCGGGGCTGTCCGTGTTAGCGTCCTCGTCGTCGATGACGCGGACGATGATCGCCTCCTTCTCCTCGTCGGTGTCGTGGTCCCGGACCCGGAACAGGAACGTAGAGTCCGTCGGTACGTCGTCGACGGTCGCAATCCGACTGTCCTCGTCCATGTCAGAGTATCGGTCTTCGTGGGCTTCAACGCCTCGGTTCGAAATCGAAACGAGTCCGACCCGCTAGCTTAACGAAGCAGGCCCCCCGACCTCGGGGTATGGCCGAGCTGCTCGTCTACGGATCCTACGGGTACACTGGGGAACTGATCGTCGAGGAAGCCACGGCGCGCGGCCTCGACCCGATACTGGCTGGGCGCAACGAGCACACCCTCTCCGAGCAGGCCGCCGAGCTGAACTGCGAGATGGCCGCGTTCGAAGTCGACGACTACGCTGCTGTTACGCACGCCCTCGACGGAGTCGATGCGGTCCTCAACTGTGCCGGTCCGTTCGTTGAGACGTACGAGCCAATGGTCGAGGCCGCAATCGAGTCCGGCACTCATTACCTCGACATCACCGGCGAGATCGACGTGTTTCGGGCCGTCGCGGACTACGACGACCGGGCCGTAGAGGCCGACGTAATGTGTATGTCCGGCGTGGGCTTCGACGTGGTCCCCACGGACTGTCTGGCCGCACATCTCCACGAGCGCCGCCCCGAGGCGACTCATCTCGCGCTGGCGTTCAAAGGGCTGGCAGACATCTCACCGGGGACGATGAAGACGATGCTGAATTACGCGGGCGACGGTGGCTACGTCCGCCGAGACGGACTGGTCGAATCGGTGCCGGCCGCCTACCGAACTCGCAGGATCGACTTCGGGTCGGGCGAGCGCTCGGCGGTCACTATCCCCTGGGGCGACGTGGTCACCGGCTATCACACGACCGGCATCCACAACATCGAGGTGTACATTGCTGTGCCGGAGCCGGCCATCTGGGCGATGCGCGGCACGCGCCCCGTCGCACCGCTGCTCGACATCGAACCGGTCAAAACGACACTGGAGAGTGTCATCGACACCGCGGTGACCGGTCCCGGTGCGCGCACCCGTGAGCGTGGCCGGGGGGCCGTCTGGGGTGAGGTGTCCGACGAGGACGGCGGTCGCGCTGTCTCTCGCCTGGAAACACCCGAAACCTACGAACTGACTGTCGAGTCCGCACTGGAGATTGCCGAACGCGTCCTCGACGGGGACGCGCCGGTCGGTTACCAGACTCCTGCGGGTGCCTACGGCCCGGACCTCGTTCTCGACCTGCCGGGCGTCGAACGCGAGGACGTGAGATAAAATGGCCGCCGAACTCACACGCCGGGCACGGATCGGATTCGCGCTCGCGCTCGGCGGGTTCGCTGCCATTCTGGCCGGGGCGCTGTTTTTCCTACCGTTTGGCGTCGACTGGCCGGCGGCGGTCTTCGTCGCCGCCGCGGTGTACGTCGTCTTGCTTTTCGAGACCGTACTGGACGACGCGACGTTCGGCGGGAACTGACTCACCCCTGGTAGTGCCGTCGTTCGACCCGCTCGTCGAACAGTCGGGAGAGCAGTTTCGTCATCGGACCGGTCCCGATGTCGATGCCGTCGACGCTGGCGATCGGTCTGAGCTCCCATGTCGTGTTCGTCAGGAAGGCCTCGTCGGCGTCCCGGACGTCTCCGACCTCGTAGCGGCCGGGTTCGACCGGGAACTCCTCCTCGCGAGCCAGTTCCAGCACCACCTCCCGGGTCACCCCGGGGAGGATATCACAGTCCTCGCTCGGGGTCTTGAGGACGCCGCTGTCGACGAAGCAGACGTTGCTTGTCGCGCCCTCCGCGACCACGTCGTCGAACGTTCGGAGTAGCGCCTCGTCCGCTTTGAACTCGTCCGTTGCGGCCCGCCGGAGTTCGAGTCTGGCCCGAATCCCGTTGAGATAGTTGTGCGTTTTGGCCGCTGCCGGGGTCGCAGCGTCGGGCGTCCGTCGGGTCCTGACGGTCTGGACCACCGCCGGGTCGTCCCACGGGGTCGTTCCCTCGACGCCGCCACGCGGGAGGCCTTTGACGATGACGACGACCGTTGGATCCACGTCGGGGTCCGGCGTCAGTTTCCCAGGCTGGGCCCCTCTCGAAACCGACAGCCGGACGTAGGCGTCGTTGAGGTCGTTCACGTCGAGAGTCGCCCGGACGCGCTCGCGGAGGTCGTCGGGGACGGCGTCGGCGAAGCCGAGCAGGTCGCAGGTGTTGCGGAGTCGGGCCTCGTGGGCGTCCCACGCGAAGACCTCGCCGCCGTAGGCACGCAGTGTCTCGAAAGCCGCGTCGCCGTACATGAATCCGCGGTCGCGGACGCTGACGGTCGCGTCCCCGGCCGGGACGAGTTCGCCGTCTACGTGGAAACGGTAGTCTGACATTGTGTACAGAAGGCCGCGATCAGTTGCTTGCCGATGTCGGTTAGGATGCTTTCCGGGTGGAACTGCACGCCGTAGTGTGGCCGGTCACGGTGGCGCACGCCCATGACGACTCGCGGCTCGACGCCTCGTTGCCCGTCGGTCGCCGTGTGCTCCCCGTCCCCCGCGACGGTCCAGGCGGTTTCGGTCAACACGTCGGGCAGGTCGGCGCGTTCGACGGCCAGCGAGTGGTACCGCCCCACCTCGAAGCGATTCGGAAGGTCGGCGAACAGCCCTTGGCCGTCGTGTTCGACCGTGGATGGTTTGCCGTGGACGACCGCCTCGGCGTGGCCGACCGGCGCACCGTTGGCCGCACACAACGCCTGGTGGCCGAGACAGACACCCAGTGTCGGATACGCGAGTTCGGCGAAGACCGGCATCGAGACGCCCGCGTCCTCCGGAGTGCCCGGTCCCGGCGAGACGACGATCGCGTCCGGGTCGAGGTCGCGGATGCCCGAGACCGTAATCGCGTCGTTGCGGCGGACGACCACTTCCTCCGCCTCAGTATCCCTGCTGTCCTCGCCGTCGTCCGAGTCGCCACACGACCGGTTGGCGACGACCCCACCCGCCCTCTCCGACTGCGTTGAGCCGCCCGGTGACGTGACGACGTCACCGACGTACTGGACGAGGTTGTAGGCGAAGGAGTCGTAGTTGTCGACGACGAGCACTCTCACGACTGCCCTCCGTCGGCCGCGACCTCGACAGCCAGGTCACCCCGCTGGCCGAGCGCCTCGTCGACCGCCGTCACCAGCGCCCGAGCCTTGTCGAGGGTCTCCTCGTACTCGCGCTCGGGTTCGGAATCGTGAACGATCCCTGCGCCGACCCGGAGGTGGTACTCGTCGTCGTAGCGTACGAGCGTCCGAATGACGATGGAAAGTGTTGCCCGACTGTCGAACCCGAACAACCCGACGCTCCCAGTGTAGGGGCCACGGCGCGTGGCCTCTCCCTCGTCGATAATCTCCATGGTCCGTGGTTTGGGCGCACCGGTGATTGTCCCACCGGGGAACACCGCCTCGATAGCGTCCGCCAGGTCTGTACCGTCACGGAGGCGGCCTCGCACTTCCGAGACGAGATGCATCACCTCGCTGTAGCGGTCGACGCGGCGGTAGTCGGTGACCGCGACGCTCCCGTACGCGGAAACTTTGCCGAGGTCGTTTCGCTCCAGGTCGACCAGCATGGCGTGTTCGGCGCGCTCTTTCTCGTCGGCCCGCAGATCTGCCGCCAGTTCGTCGTCCTCGGCCTCGGTCTCCCCCCGGGGACGTGTTCCCGCGATGGGCTCGGTCACCAGTGTGTCACCGTCGCGGTCGAGCAGGAGTTCCGGGCTGGCGCTCACCAGGTCGACGCCGGGAAACTCGACCAGCGCGGAGTACGGTGCGGGGTTGACCTGACGGAGTGCGTCGAAGGCCTCGACGGGGTGGACTGCTGCCGGCGCTGTCAGTCGCTGGGAGACGTTCGCCTGGAACGTGTCCCCGTCGCGGACGTGCGCTTTGACCCGGCGGACCCGGCTGGCGAAGGCCGTCCGGCCACAGTCACTCTCGAACTGGGTTGTCGCGGCTTCGACCGGCGGCGAACCGACCGCCGGGTCGCCCGCAGTTGCCCGCTCGACCAGTTCGCGCGCCCTCGCCAGTCCGTGGTCGTACGCCGCCGCGACCGGTCGCCCTCGGTCGCCGTCGGGGTCGACTCGCGGACAGGCGGTCACCCGGAGCGTCGTCTCCTCGCCACGGGGTTCCTCCCAGGCGGCCAGTCGGTCGTAGAGCGCCACCTGTACTCGTGGGAGGTCGCGGTCGCGCTCGGCGTCGTTCGGTAGTTCTTCTAGCTCCCGAACGAGGTCGTAGGAGAGCCAACCGACCGCACCGCCGGGGTAGGGCACCTCGCAGTCGCCCCGCGCCAGCGACTCGGCGTCGAGGCGGTCACACAGCGTCGACAGTGCTGCCCCGTCGTCGGGGCTGACTGTCACCCAGTCTACGGGGTCGACACCGAAGTAGCCCCAACCGGACTGTCCGCCCGTGGTTTCGAGATAGACACCGTCGGGCGACTCGCTGTCGGCGTTTCCGTCGGTCGGCCGGGCACGCCGGTAGGCTGTAAACGGGTCTTCGACCGTCACCCTGAGTTCGACGGGCACGCGTGTCCCGGGTGTAACACCGTCGGCGACGCTCCGGAAGGCGGTCCTGTCTGTCACGACCCTCGGCGTGGTCATCTGCTCGAAGAAAGCGGATACAACAGTAACCGTTTTGCGGTTCTACTCATCCTCGCCGCGAGCGCGAGCGACCCAGCGACCCACGCGCTTCTCCGAGAGGTCGGTTCCGTCCGCGATGTCCGCGGCGTCGGCCGCCGCCAGGTCGCCGACCGTCTCGACGCCGATGTCGGCCAACGTCTCCGCGTAGGACGGACCGATACCCTTGATCGTGTCCGTCGACGCATCGGCGTTCTCGACCGCTGACTCGACCGCGTCGGCCTCAGCCTCGGATTCGGCACTCTCAGCCTGGACTTCGGGTTCGGTCGCTTCGGCCTGGCGTTCGGCGTCTTCGCTCGAGGATTCGTCGTCGGTTTCACCGGCCGCGTCGGGTTCGGCGGCCGAGCTCGATTCGATGTCGGCGGTCGTCTCGTCGCCGGTGCCCTTGACTGCGTCTTCGGAGGCAGTATCGGGCTCGGGTTCGTGTTCGACCGTTACGCCGGCGTCCTTGCGCCCGGGCTCGGCGGTTCCGGACGTCGAACGAGACCCGGAACCGTCGAGTCCGATCACCGACTTTAGTATCTTGAACAGCCCCATATTCAGATGTAGTCAACCCGCCTACTTAAAGACGCTCCCGCAAAACCCGATTCATTTTTTCTACGGGCGCGTCCGCGCCGGTCCACTGCTCGAACGCCTCGACACCCTGATACAGCAGCATCCACGCGCCGTCGACCGTCGTCGCGCCGGCCGCCTCGGCGTCGCGCAGGAGTCGTGTCTCGACGGGGTCGTAGACGGCGTCCAACACCCCGAGGTCCGCGTGCAGCGACTCGGCCGGGGCCGGCGACCGGTCTTCTTTCATGCCGACGCTCGTACAGTTGACCAGCACGTCGGCGTCGGCGACCAGTTCGTCGAGCGCGTCGAGACCGTGGCCCGTCGCGTCCGGGACTTCGGCGGCCAGGTCGTGAGCCGTCGACTCGGTTCGGTTCGCGACGTCGACGGTCATCCCCTCGTCGGCGAGGCCGAACGCGACCGCCCGACCTGCGCCACCCGCGCCGACGACGACCGCCTCGCCGTCGAGGCCAACGTCGTGTGAGCGAAGTGCACGGGTCGCGCCGACGGCGTCGGTGTTGTACCCCGTCGGTGGGTCGGTGGCGAAATCGACGGTGTTGACCGCACCGATGCGCTCGGCCAGCGGGGCGGGTTCGACGGCGTCCAGCACGTCCTGCTTGAACGGAATCGTAACGTTCAGTCCGCAAACGCCGACTGTCGCGGCCGACTCGACGGCCGCCTGGCCGGCGTCAGCGGGCGGCTCGAAGGTGACGTAGCGGGCGTCGATTCCCAGTTCCTCGTAGGCTGCCTCGTGCATCGGCGGCGACAGCGAGTGCCCCACCGGGTTCCCGATCAGTCCGTACACGTCCATACCGGTGGCAGTCGCGGGGCCGGCATAACCGCACCGCTCCTGCCCCGGTTCCGCGACGGCGGCCGGGCACCTTGGCGCCGTGCCGTCGGAGTCGGTAGGGTAGAATTGACAAAGCTTTCCTTCCGGTGCCGTTTCCGGTCGGATAGTGACTCGACTTCGCCATCCGCTCGTCGCGGTTGCCGTCGCGGTCGCCCTGACGGTGCCGTGGGTCGCGACCGTCCTCGTTGGAGCCGGTGTCGACATCGTCGCGGAAGTCGCGCTCAGTGGTGTGGCGATTCTCGGCGCCTCGTTTCTGCTCGCGTGGGGCGCCGAGACTGCCGAGAAAGACGTGCCGCGAGCGTTCGCTATCGCCGTCCTCGTCAACAAGGCTCGTTCGACGGCCGGGTTCAACGCCCTCATCTCGTCGAAGCTCAACCAGTGGACGCTGCTGGTCGGGACAATCGCCGTCGTCTACTCACTGGCACTCGGCGCGGTCGGGACGCTCCCGTTCGACAGCAAACAGGCGGCCGAGATATGGATCACCGCCGCCCAGTCGTTTTTCGCCCTGGCGCTTTTGATCGACTTCGAAATCTCGACCAGGGAGGCAGTTGTCCTGTTCATCCTCCTTTTCTCCCAGGTCGCTCTGGAGTTCGCGCTCGTCGGGGGACTGATCGAGTTGCCGGTAACCAGCGAGGGGCTGTTGTTCGTCTACACTGGCGTCTATCTGCTGTTGGGCGTCGCACTGTTCATCGAGCGCCGAGGCTCGGTACGCCGGCTGTTCGGCCTGGCCGGCGACGCGGTCCGGACCACCGTCGGTCGCGAGCCTGCCGACGTCGAACGGGCAGACTGATGCTCGGAATCGTCGTCTCCCGCGCGGATCGGGCCTCCGAACACGTCGGCAATCGTCTCCGGGAACTCGCGGACTGGTCGCCGGTGGACGCACCCGCCCACCCCGACGCTGCAGGTCCCGTCTCCCAGACCGACGGGGCACAGCTCCGTGAGTTCGACGCGTGGCACCTCGACCTCGACGACGCCGCCGACGCCTTCCCTGCGGACCTCGACCTGCTCGTGTTCGCCTCCCGGCACAGTGGCGAGACTGGACCACTTCTCACGGCACACCACACGGGCAACTTCGGTCCGGCCGAACACGGCGGCGAGGACGACGCCCTCGCACGGGCCTGTCCGCACGCCCACCGTCGTGTCCTCGACGCACTCGCGACGCACGCACCCGAAGACTACGAGGTCGGGATGGAGTGTACGCATCACGGCCCGACCGACGTCGGTGCCCCCTCGATGTTCGTCGAGGTCGGTAGCGATGAACCCCAGTGGGACGACCCGGCAGCCGCGAGAGCGGTCGCGCGGGCGATTCTCGACCTGCGTGCCGTCGCGCCCGACGCCGACCTGGAACCCGCCAGCGTCGACAATGACCCGACAGGCCAGAACCGTCGCCACCTCGTCGGGTTCGGTGGTGGTCACTACGCTCCACGGTTCGAGCGAATCGTCCGAGAGACAGACTGGGCCGTCGGTCACCTCGCCGCCGACTGGGGACTGTCGGCGATGGGCGAACCCGACCTGAACCGGGACCTGCTCGACGCCGCCTTCGTGGAGAGCGCGGCAACCCACGCCCTCGTGGACGGCGACCGTCCCGCCCTCCGGTCCGAGATTGCGGACCTCGGGTACCAGGTCGTCGGCGAGACGTGGTTACGGGCGGTCACGGGTGTCCCGCTCGCGCTCGCCGCCCGGTTGGAAGACGCACTCGTCACGGTCGAAGCCGGTCTGCGGTTCGGTGAACCGGCTCGCGAGGCCGCCCCGGAGGCCGACTTCCAGGTCGTGTCGCTCCCGGACGAACTGGTCGCCGCGGCTCAGGGAATCGATCAGAACCGGACGCGGGAACGCGTGGCAGCGCACGCACTGGCGTTCCGCACCGCCGAGAACGGCAACCGGGTCGCCGGCCGTGCGGCCGTCGCTTCCCGTGGAGATTACACCGCTATCGTCGACGGCGCCGTAGAGATGCTCCGCACAGCCTACGATACAGTCGAGCGACGCACGGACGTCGTGATCGCTCGGAGAGACCGCTTCGACCCGGAGAAGGCGGAGACGCTCGGCGTGCCGGAAGGCCCGAAGTTCGGTCAACTTTCAGCTGGCGAACCGGTCGAGGTGAACGGACGGACGATTCCTCCCGACCAGGTCCGGTCCGAACAGGTCGACCGGTTTTCCCTCTAGTTTTATTCGCTCGCACCACCGCGAACGAAACGTATGACGTGTGGCTGACAGGAGGGGAAAGATAATTAATGCTGCTCCGCAATTCCACTTTAAATATGGACTCCATTATTAACGACGCCATGGAGGATAGCGAGGAGCAGCCGGCACAAGCACCCGAGGAAACCGAGACCGGCGGGACGACGGCGACCGAAGACGTTTCGACATCGGGACAGATGAGCGACGAGGAGTTGGCGAGTGTCGTCAAAGACCTCGAAACGAAAATCACCGTGGTCGGCTGTGGCGGTGCGGGCGGCAACACGGTTACGCGGATGATGGACGAAGGTATCCACGGCGCGAAACTCGTCGCCGCGAATACGGACGCCCAGCACCTCGCCGACGAAGTGAAAGCCGATACGAAGATTCTCATCGGCAAGAAACGGACCGGCGGCCGCGGTGCGGGGTCGGTCCCGAAGATCGGCGAGGAGGCGGCCCAGGAGAATATCGAGGACATCCAACAGTCCATCGACGATTCGGACATGGTGTTCGTGACCGCCGGGCTCGGCGGCGGAACCGGGACGGGTGCCGCACCGGTCGTCGCTCAGGCCGCCCAGGAGGCAGGCGCGCTGACCATCGCCATCGTGACGATTCCGTTCACTGCCGAGGGTGAGCGACGTCGG
The DNA here is from genome assembly GCF_028275115.1 of Halorientalis sp. Taxonomy (GTDB): domain Archaea; phylum Halobacteriota; class Halobacteria; order Halobacteriales; family Haloarculaceae; genus Halorientalis. The sequence goes on from NZ_JAQCNH010000019.1 coordinate 71,463, forward strand.
GCCAACGCCGACGCGGGGCTGGAGCGCCTGCGTGCGGTCTCCGACACCGTGATCGTCGTCCCGAACGACCGTCTGCTTGACTACGCCCCCTCGATGCCCCTGCAGGACGCGTTCAAAATCTGTGACCGTGTGCTGATGCGTTCGGTCAAGGGTATGACCGAACTGATCACCAAGCCCGGTCTCGTCAACGTCGACTTCGCGGACGTTCGGACGATCATGGAGAACGGTGGCGTCGCCATGATCGGCCTCGGGGAGTCCGACTCCGAGAACAAGGCTCAGGATTCCATCAGATCGGCACTCAGGTCACCGCTACTCGACGTAGAGTTCGACGGTGCCAACTCGGCGCTGGTCAACGTCGTCGGCGGTCCGGACATGTCCATCGAGGAAGCGGAGGGCGTCGTCGAGGAGATCTACGACCGGATCGACCCCGACGCCCGGATCATCTGGGGCGCGTCGGTCAATCAGGAGTTCGAGGGCAAGATGGAGACCATGATCGTCGTCACCGGCGTCGAGAGTCCACAGATCTACGGTCAAAACGAGACAGAAGTCGAACAGGCAGCCGAGAACCTCGGCGACGACATCGACTACGTGGAATAGCGGACTCTCCCGCTCTACTCCCTCCCGCGGGCGTCGTACAGGAGTCCCCGCACCATTTGACCGCTCGTTCCGTTCGCTCGGTATCTGGTACCAACGCGTCGACCTGATTCTCCGCCGCCGGAAAGACGAGACGGCCAACCGGTCGGACAACCTGACTGCCCGAGAGGAGTTTAATTTGCCCTCTCGGGCAGTGTCACGTCTCCCGAAATCGTCACACAGACTACGCTCTCGCGCTCGACCGCCGACGTGGCGGCGACTTCGGCCGTCACCTCGTCCAGCATCAGCAGGTGGTCGCTCGTCTTCGACGAACCACCGCCGGCTGTACGTTCTCTGACCGGAGGACAACGACCGGCCAAATCCGCCGAGCAGGACAGTCACCGCAGACGGTCCGCAGCGCACTCACGCCGTGAACAGTCTACGACTGTCACCCCGCTTGAGAGCGCGGATTCGCACCAATAGATAAAAAAAGGGGCGGGGGTTACATCTGAGCATGCAAGTACCGTACGACCTCACCTCCTACGTTCGGGTGCTGAAACTCGCCAGCACCCCATCGTGGGAAGAGTTCTCCCAGATCGCCAAGATTGCGGGAGCCGGAATCGTCCTGGTCGGCCTGCTAGGATTCATCATCTTCCTGTTGATGAGCTTCATTACAACCCCTCCCGTTTAATATGGGTATCTTCGCTGTCAAAACCACGGCCAGCCAGGAACGCACCGTCGCGGACATGATTATGAGCCGCGAGGAGTCGTCCATCCACGCCGTCCTCGCGCCGGACAGCCTCACCAGTTACGTGATGGTTGAGGCCGACGATGCCGCCGTTTTCGAGCGTATCTCGGACGAGATTCCACATATGCGCGGGGTCGTCCAGGGAAAGAGTTCCATCGCCGAAGTCGAACACTTCCTCTCGCCGAAACCCGACGTGGAGGGAATCGCCGAGGGCGACATCGTCGAACTCATTGCCGGGCCGTTCAAAGGCGAGAAAGCGCAGGTCCAGCGTATCGACGAGTCCAAAGACCAGGTTACCGTCGAGCTGTACGAGGCGACGGTCCCGATTCCGGTGACGGTTCGAGGCGACCAGATCCGCGTGCTGGATTCCGAAGAACGCTAACGCGTTCTCACGGCCCTCTCTCGCTTCGCCGGCAGGAACTCCGGAACGTGGCCAACCAGCAGGCAATTTTGTACTGACCCGTCCGAAGAGCGGTCGCGTTGTGGCTGCGACCCGACGAACTGGGCGCCACCCGGCGACCGTCAGGGAGAGCGAGTCGGGAAGAGGTCAGTTCGCGTCGTACAGCGCGACCACGTCGCCGTAGTCCACCTGCCCGTTGTCGTTGAAATCGTATACGTTCGGGTGGTCCGGGACGCTCGACTGGTCGAGGTTCTCGAATAGGAGTTCGACGTCGCTGTAGCTGTGGTTCCCGTCGCCGTTCGCGTCCTCATACAGACGGTCGCTGTCGGGGTCCGTGGGGGCTGCCTCGCCGACGGTGGGCGGACCGGTCACGACGGTTCCACCACGGGTCAGCACGTCCAGCGTCGCTCCGTCGTCGTCGCTATCGACTTCGTCTTCGGTACCGTCGCTATCGTCCTCGTCGTCGGGTTCGGCGGCGCTGTCGCCCACGGTACTGGCGCTGTCCCCGCCGCCTCTCCCGCTGCCTTCCTGAGAACTTCTGCCGCCCTCGTTCTCGCGTTCGTCCCCAGCACCGCTGCGTTGCACTGTGTCGCTGTCAGTCTCGGTGCCATCGTCGTCCCCGGAGTCACCGTCGTTCTCGGTGTCGCCACCGTCCTCGGTACCGTCGTCAGCTTCAGCGCCGCCGTTGTCCCCGGTGTCGCTATCAGCTTCGGCGCTGTTGTCGCTACTGTCCGCAACACTGCCATCGTCTCCAGCGACATCGTCGTTTTCAACGTGGTTTCCGTCACCGACGCCTTCGGCATCGTGGTTGGCGCTATCGCCCTCGCCTGTCAGCGCCTCTCCGCCCGCAGACTGTGCCGCCGCGGGACCGACCGCCGTCACCACCCCCAGACACAGGAAACAGACCACAAGCGGCACCGCTGATAAAAAAGTCCCACTGGAGCCCGGTAAATTCTGTGGACATCTGTTAGAAGTACCCGACGGGGCTACTGTAATGAATCGTGTTCTTTTTTAACTATACTCGTCAGTGATCTGCCGTCGAGTGTATACCGATACTGAGGTCTCGGTACCGGCCTGGTGACCCCTCTCTGGCGTGTATCTGTCACTACAATTTATTAACTGTACGCTCCGCTAACTGTGCGTGTCCGGGACGGTCGGGTCAGTCCGGAGTCGGATCGGTGCAGCGCTGGTGCCGATCGGGCTCTTCGTCGCGACCGGTATCGCGGGTGTCGTCGGATTCGTCGTACTGGCTGGTATCTCACCAGTCGACGCAGCCTTCTGGCTCCTGGATCCAACCAGCATCGAACGACACTTCCAGCGCCACTCCGGACCAGAGCGGGTGACTAAGGGGTTCACGCTGGCCGTGTTCTCGAGCCTGACCCTATCCGGACTGTGGATCGGCGAGTCGGTCCCGGATACGGTCTTCGGCGGGCAGTTTCGGGAGGAACTACGACGCGTGCAAACGGAACAGACTATCGAGGGCACGTCCGGTCACGTCGTTATCTGCGGGTACGGGATGTTCGGCCGGACAGTTACACGGCAACTCAGACAGCGTGACAAGGACGTGGTGGTCGTCGAGGCGGCCAGTGACGAACCCCTCGTGACCGAGGGCGACGCGCGTAGCGAGAACGTACTCGAACGGGCCGGCGTCACCCGCGCCAGCGCCGTGGTCGGGGGCCATCGACGACTCGAACGTCGCTATCCAGATCGCCATCGTGACGAGCCAACTCGCCCCCGACGCGGACCTCGTCGTCCGGGTCGGCGACGAGACCTACGAGTCGGTCGCCCGTCGTGCCGGCGCCGATACGGTAGTGATTCCGGAGGCCGTCAGCGGGTCGAACGTGGTCGACGGGCTGTGAAGTCAGCCGTCGCCGCGACCGAACAACGCGAACGGGACCCCGTGGACGCCGGCGAGGGTCACGGTGAAAGCACCGGCATTGGCGGGAAACGGCGAGAGCGTGAGTCCGTCCCGCGCGACGAGGAATAGAACCTCCGACGCGCGGTTTCCGGGCCGGAGAACCGAACAGGCGACCGCTCTCGGACGTCAGGCCGTGCGGCCGTTGCCTTCGAGGCGGTCGATGACCTCGTTGATATCGGCCTCGTCCTCGATTGCTTCCTTGACCTTCTCGCGGCGGCGCACCTCGTCGCTGGTGGCGTCGTAAGCGCGGACGTACTCGGCACGGCTGTGTTCGTCGAAGGCGTGTCGGATTGCGAAGTAGCCGTCCGGGAGGACGGTCCCACAGACCTGACATTCGATACGGCCGTGTTCGGTCGCCTGGTGGATGATGAGGTCCTCGACACGCTCGAACCGGTCCGTGCCGCCTTCGATCGCACACTCCCAATGTGGCATCGACCTGGTACAGTCGGGCGACGAATAAAAACGTTCGCTAGCCTCGGCCACGCGAAACCAGAATCCATATGCCACGACCACTGGAATCGGCTTACGACCAATGGCCGGTAGGGCGAGCGATGACGGGTTCCGCGTCGACATGCACGTGAAGATTCTCGACGACGAGGTGGTCCGCCGGGCGAAGGCACGGGGACTGGACGCGCTGGTGTACGCGCCTCACTTCGAGCGCCTCCCCGACATCGAGGAACGAGCACGGGCGTACTCCGACGACGAACTGCTCGTCGTCCCGGCCCGCGAACTGTTCACCGGGGACTGGCGGTCGCGCCGTCACGTCCTCGCTATCGGCCTCACCGACTCCGTGCCCGACTTTCTGACTCTCGACGGCACGATGGCCGAGCTCCGCCGGCAGAACGCCGCTGTCGTCGTCCCCCATCCAGAATTCCTGACGGTGAGCCTCGACGGCGAGCAGATCCGGGAGTACCGCGACCAGATCAACGCCGTTGAGGTGTACAATCCAAAACACCTGGACCGGGACAACCAACGCGCTCGCGAGGTCGCTCGCGAGACCGACCTGCCAGCGTTCGCCTCCTCTTATGCCCACCTTCCAAAGACCGTCGGCGAGGTCTGGACACGTTTCGACCGCCCCATCGAAAGCACACAGGACCTCGTGACCGCGTTGCAGGCCGGCGCAGACCGTCGGATATTCCACCGTGACGGCCTCGTGCACGCGTTACGGTGTAAAGCCGAGTTCTCGCATCTGCTCTGGGAGAACACCTACAAGAAGTTCGACCGGATCTACCTACAGGGGACCGAGCCGACCCATCCGGGCCACATCGCGTACCGAGACGAGTTCGAGGACGCGCGACTGTACTGAACCGGTCAGGCGCCCAGTGCCGTCGTTCCGTGCTCGATCAGTTCCTGGGGAACGTACGACGGCGCGTAGAAGACCAGCGACCCGGCGATTAGCAACTCGAACCCGGTAATGAGGAGGGTCACCAGGCTGGCGTAATCGCTCGAAGTCGAGACGCCCATGGGCAGCCTGAACTCCCTGTCCCAGGGGTACAGGAGCGCGAGCCCTCGCTTGCTCCCGGCGAGATCCAGAATGTAGTGGGTCAACACACCCAACCAGACGAACTGGAGATTGTCGAACACGAACGGATACGCCAGGAAAACTCCCAACACGAGGAAGTTGTGGAGCGTTTTTCGGTGGCGGCCGAAAGCGGTGTCCACGTCGGGAAAGAGTGCGCCCAGGGTCACCGGAATCGTCACTTCGGCGATGGTGCGGAGCGTCGCGACGTCACCGGCCGGTTCGAGGACATACCCCAGGCCGATGCCCAGGAGTACAGCGTTCAGGACGTGGCCCTCTTTGTTCATCCGTCCGGTGACAGGTTCGGCCCAGTAAAAGAGCTTCCCGTCCGGTCACGTCCGGTCGGCGACCCGACCGTCCAGATCCGACAGCGCCCGTCGCGCGACTCGCTCGCGGACCGCCTGGCGGTCACCGTCGATATCGTAGCGCTCGACGGTCGCCGTCGAGGTGCCGGTCCCCCACTCGCCAGCGTACGCGACGGCGACGAACGCGGTGCCGACGGGTTTCTCTGGCGTACCACCCCCCGGGCCGGCGACACCGGCGGTTGCGAGGCCCCAGGTCGTTCCGGCTGTGTCCCGGACGGCCTGTGCCAGTGCTCTCGTGACCGGTTCGCTGACGACGCCGTGTTCGTCGAGCAGTTCGCGGTCGACGGCCAGTAACTCTCGCAGCGAGTCGTAGGAGTACGGAACCAGCCCCCGGTCGAGGTAGTCGCTCGCGCCTGGTGTGGCCGTCAGAAGCGTCGTCACGAGACCGCCGGTACACCCCTCGGCGACGGCTACGGTGTGGTCGGCCGCACGCAGACGGTCGCCGACGGTTTCCTCGATTGGCGGCTCTGCGGCGAACTCGCGCATGGTTAGACTTAGGACCGCGGTGGGCTTGAACCCGGCGGTGCCGGCCACTCACTGCTCGGTCGCAGTGGGAAAGACACAGGGTTCGGGCAGACCCAGACTGTGCATGGACTACGAGCGGCCGCAATTTTTCCGCGTCATGCAGTACGCGGACGCCGCGGCGGGGGACGTCATCGACATGGTGAGCGGGAATCCCGACTGGGAGCCGCCGGGGGCGCTCCGGGACGGACTGGTCGAGTACGCCGACGGCGACCCCGAACAGTTTCAGTACCCCGCCAGCGAGGGGTTGCTGGAGCTGCGTGAGGAGATCGCCGCCCGCCGAAACGTCGCCCTCGAACAGGTGCTGGTCACGAACGGCGCGGGTGAGGCAAACCACCTCGCGATGGCCGAGGGACTCACACGGGGTGCCGGCGACGAGGTGATTCTGACCGATCCGGTCTACCCCTACTACGCCGGCCGGACGAACCTGCTCGACGGGCAGGCACGCTACGTCGCGGTCGACGACGACGGCCAACTCGACCCCGACGCAGTCCGGGAAGCCGCCAGCGAAGACACCGCGCTCGTCGTCGTCAACAGTCCGAACAACCCCACGGGGGCGGTCTATTCAGAGGCGACGGTCCGCGAACTCGTCGATATCGTCGAGGCCTGCGACGCCCTGCTGGTCAGCGACGAGGTGTACGACCACTTCGACTACGGCGGCGAGTTCACCAGCGCGCTCGCGGTCGACTCGGCGCATCGGGTGGTCACCAACGCGTTCTCGAAGTCCCTCGCCATCACCGGGTTCCGGGTGGGGTACGCCATCGTTCCGGAGTGGCTCGTCGACCGCTTCCGGACCCGGCACATGCTGACCAACGTGACGAGCAGTCGGCCGGCCCAGTACGCAGTCTGGCAGGCACTCAGGGAGACGCCACCGGACTACTACGGGCGCAACCGCGAGATGCTTCGCGAGCGAATCGTGGCGTTCACAGACGCTCTCGACGCCGCGGGAGCGGAGTACACCACACCACAGGGAAGTTTCTACGTCATGGCGCGCTTCCCGGATTTCTCTGGCACCATGGCCAACGTCGAGCGACTGATCGACGAGGCCGGTGTCGCCGGGATGCCCGGCGCGGCCTTCGGTGAGTCGCGAACGGACTGGTTCCGATTCGCTCTCGTGACCCCTCGCGCCGAGGAAGCCGCCGAACGACTGGCCGGGTACTTCGACTGAGAATCCGGGGGTTCATACCCGAGGACGCCCCCACTCTCTGTCAATGAGTGACCGTGAGGGAGCCGGCCGGCCGGCGACCGCGGAGAGCGACGCCGACGACGCGGATTGGCGGGCGTACTTCGGCTACGACGAGCCCTACGCGAACCAGCCCGACGCCGTCGAGGCGGCCATCGAGGTGGGTCGCAAGAACGGTTACCTCGCGATGGAAGGCCCCTGCGGGACCGGCAAGACAATGGCCGCGCTGACCGCCGCGACGACGCTCGTCCGCGAGGACGACTACGAGAGCGTCGTAGTCGTCACGCCGGTCAAACAGCAACTCCACCAGTTCGTCGCGGACCTCCGGGCGGTCAACGCCGGGCTAGACGACCCGCTAGACGGCATCGCCCTCGTGGGCAAACGAGACCTCTGTCCGTACGGCCGCGAAGACCTCTTTGCGCGGGACGAAAGTGTCCACGACCGCTGTGAAGACCTCCGGGAAGACACCGCTCACCTCGTCGAGGCCGACGGCGGAACCGACACGCACAGCGGGGCCGCGACCGACGCCGCCGTCGGGGCCGACGCGGACGAAAAGGACCAGTGGTGGGACCCGAAACGCGGCGCCGATCTCGCCACGGCCGCTCGCCGAGACCCGGAGCAGTTCAATACGGTGGCCGACGCCCGGCTGGAGACGGCTGGCGTCGAGTCCCCCTACCGCCCCGAACAGCCTCGCGCCCCGGAGGAGATGGCCGACGGCGACGACCCACCGCTGTACTGTCCCTTCGAGGCCGACTGGTACGCCCGCAACAGGGGTTCGCCCGTCGATTTCGCCGACGGCGAGGACAACGTCCTCACCTCGACCGAGTTCCTGCCCGAGTCCGTCGCCCACGGCACCTGTCCCCACCGCGCGATGGGTGTTCTGCTGGGCGAGGCCGACGTGGTGATCGGCAACTACAACCACCTGTTCGACCCCGACTCCCGGCCTCTCCTGTCGCAGGTCCTCGACGAGAACACGTTCGTGATCGTCGACGAGGCCCACCGGCTGGAGGGCCGTGTCCGGGACCTGCTCTCGGACCGTGTGGGACGGCACACGCTCGTTCGGGCGCGCAACGACTGCGCACAACTGCTCCAGCTTTCGAACCAGAGCCGCGACCACGAGCGCGAGGTCGACGACCGGCTGGCCAGCCACGACGTGCCCCGCGAGGCCGTCGCCACCGCCCGGCAATTTTACGACGACCTGGTGGACTGGCTGGACGGGCGCGTGACCGACCATCTCGATTCCGAGTTCGGCCGCGGCTGGGAGAACGACCTCCGCTCACTCCCCGAGGAGGACCTGGAGGTTCCGCTCCGTGACCCCGAAACCGAGGAGAGAGACGACCTCAGCGAGTGGGCCGAGCGCGAGGGGTACTCCGGCGACCTGTGGCGGTCACTGGCCGCGGTCGGGACTGCCGTCGAGACGACGCTGGACGAACTCGGGGAGAGCCGGCAGTGTGTCGCGGCCGCAGTGGGGGCGGTGATGGGCAACTGGTACGAGCGCGACCACGCCACCGCGTTCCGGGAGGTCGAACTCGAACACTCCCCCTCGGACACCGGCGCGACCGCCGCCCCCTGGCAGGCGGTCTACACCGCCGGCCTCCTGCTGTTCGACTGCATGCCTGCACAGGCCCTGCGGACGATCCTCGACGAACTCGGCGGCGGGGTCCTGATGAGCGCGACGCTGGAACCGCTTGACGTGTTCACCCGCGTCTCCGGACTGGACGCCATCGAAACGACCGGGACGGGGGGGCTATCGGCCTCCGAGGACGACCCGGGCCGGCCCGTCGAGACCCGGTCCTACGGGCTGACCTTCCCCGAGGAGAACCGTGCGAGCTGGCTCGTCGACGCGACGGCCTACACCGCCCGCAATCGCGGCGACCCCGTCCGCGACCACGGCAACCGCGTCCGTGACGAGTACGAACAGGTGCTCCGGACCGTGGCACGCAGCCCCGGTAACGTGCTGGTCGCGATGCCGAACTACCGGGAGGCGGCCTGGGCTGGCAGCTACCTCCGGGACGTGGTAGAGAAGGACGTTCTGGTCGACGAGAGTTCGAGCAACGAAGCCACCGACGACCGCAAACGGGAGTTTTTCAGCGGTCCGGGGAAGGTACTGGTCACGAGTACCCGCGGGACGCTCACGGAGGGCGTCGACTACGACGGGGACAAACTCCACGCGTGTGCCGTCGTCGGTGTGCCGCTGGTCAACATCGGTTCGCCGCGCGTCCGCGCGGTCCGGGCCGCATACGGCCGCGCGTTCGGCGACGACGTGGCCTTCGAGTACGCGCTGACCGTGCCCGCGGTCCGCCGCGCGCGCCAGGCTATCGGCCGGGTTGTCCGGGGAACCGACGAGGTAGGTGTCCGGATGCTCGTCGGCGAGCGCTACACGGAAGACGCCGTCCACTCCGTCCACGAGTATCTCTCTCCGGCGGAACGCCGCGAGTTCGTTCGGATGACGCCCGACTTCCTCGGTCCGCAGTTCGACTCGTTCTGGAGCGACCACGACGCACCTGAGTGACCGTGGCCGTCGACCGACCCGCGACCTCGTTTCAGAAAGCATATGTGGCGTGATTCCCCGCTTTCAGTCGGATGCCTGAGTGTCAGAACTGCGGTTCTTTCGTGACTGAGGCGTACGTCCGGGTGTTTACGCCCGAGACTCTCGACGCACCGCGTGTCTGTCCTAACTGCGAGGACAAGATCAGGGACGGAAACGACGTCCGCGAGGCTCGTTCCTCGCGGTCCTGACCCCTTTTCTCGTTTCCCCGATTACCGACGACTCGTCTCGCTCGTCCCCGTCCACCCCCAGCTACAGCTTGCGACCCGAAACTGGGGACCGACGACTACACAAGTCCCCCGCCGAACCGTTAGATATGGATCTCGAGGTAGAGGCCGTCGAGGCAATCGACGAGACGGCCGTCCCAACAGGCGTCGACGCGGCCGACTACGTCCTCTACGGCGGGAAAGGCGGCGTCGGTAAGACGACGATGGCGGCCGCGACGGCGCTGGCCAGCGCCCGCGACGACACCACCACGCTCGTGGTTTCGACCGACCCTGCCCACTCGCTGTCCGACACCCTCGAAACGGACATTCCGGCCGACCCCGAGCGCATCCGGAAGGACATTCCACTCTACGCCGCCGAGATCGACCCCGAGGAGGCCGTCGGTGACGGCCCCTTCGACGCCGAGGGTGGCCTCGGCGGAATGGGTGGTCTCGGGCAACTGCTCGGCGGTGGCGGCCCGATGGGCGGCATGGGCGGACAGAGCCAGCAGGCAGATGCGTCCGGTGCCGAGGACGAGGCCGCAGCCGCGGACCCGCTGGCCGGGCCGATGCCCGGGATGGACGAGGCGGCCGCGATGCGGCTCCTGCTCGAGTACATGGACGACGACCGGTTCGAGCGCGTAATCGTCGACACCGCGCCGACGGGCCACACGCTCAGGCTGCTCGAACTGCCGGAACTGCTCGACTCGATGATGGGGCGTCTCCTGAAGTTGCGCCAGCGGCTCAGCGGTCTCTTCGACTCCCTGCCGTTCGGCGGCGGCGACGAGGAGCAGGGGGCCGACATGGCGGACCTGGAGGTGCTTCGCGAGCGCATCGAGCGGCTCCGCGCGGTGCTTCGCGACCCCGCGATGACCGACTTCCGTATCGTGATGGTGCCCGAGGAACTGAGCGTGATGGAGTCCCAGCGGCTGCTGGACCGACTGGAGACGTTCGGGGTTCCAGTCGAGACCGTCGTCGTCAACCGCGTCATGCAGGACCTCACGGACGTGGCGGACGTCGAGAGCGACTGGTCCGTCTCGCCGGACCTGGACGACTGTGAGTTCTGTCAACGCCGGTGGCAGGTTCAGCAGCAGGCACTCAAAGAGGCCCAGGACCTGTTCCGGGGGCACGACGTGAAACGGGTTCCGTTGTTCGCCGACGAGGTGCGCGGGGAGAATCTGTTGCGAGTCGTCGCCGCCTGTCTCGACTAGTCGACGAGCCGGGAGACGCCGACGCCCATCCCCACGATAAGCAGGCCGAGCAGGCCGTTCAGGACGAGGCCGATCTGACGGCCGTTGACGAAGTTCTGGACTCCCAGCCCGACGAACAACATTCCGATGAGCACATGCAGTGACAGCACCACCTTCCCCAGGTCGAAGTCCATACGTTCCAGTTGCCTCCCGCAAATAAAAAGTCGCCCGAAACACAGCCAGCCGCCGTCGATTTCACTCGGTGTCCGTGACGACCAACACGTGCAGGTCGTTGACGTTGGTCCCCGTTGGCCCTGTCCGGAGCAGGGCGGTCCGCTCGCCGAGGTGCGACGCCGCGTCGTTGTCCGCGAGCGCACGCGCTGCCGCCTCGTCGTCGACCGTCTCGACGTCGACGAGCGCACCGGCCACCCCGCTCGTACCGTCCTGACCGTCCGTGTCGACGCTCGCTAGTACGGCTCCCTCGGGGAGCGAGCGGGCCGCACTGAGCGCAAACTCGCAGTTGGGGCCACCACGGCCGTCGCCGTCGACTGTGACCGTCGTCTCCCCGCCCGAGAGAATGACCGCCGGCGGCGAGACGGGACTCCCGGTTTCGCGGCTCTCCCGGGCCACCGCCGCGTGGGTCTTGGCCACTTCCCGGGCCTCGCCCTCGATGCCCGCGCCGAGTACCAGTGGCGTGAAACCCGCATCCGACGCGACGCCGCTGGCCGCGTCGATGGCCGTCCGCCCGTTCGCGAGGACGAACGTCCGGACGTGCTCGAAAACCGACGCGCCGGCCGTTGGCGTCTCCGCCACCTCGCCGGCGACACCGCGGTCGAGCCGTTCCTCGACCGGTGTCGGTGGCGCCACGTCGTACTCCTCGAGGACACGTTGAGCGTCAGCGAACGTCGTGGGGTCCGGGACGGTCGGGCCGCTGGCGATTACCGCCGGGTCGTCGCCGACTACGTCCGAGAAAAGCAGTGTGACGACCGTCGCTGGCGCGGCCGCGCGAGCCAACTGACCACCTTTGATCGCCGAGCAGTGTTTCCGGACCGCGTTGACCGCACCGATGGGTGCGCTCGCCGACAGTAGCGATTCGGTCACCCGCTGGAGGTCCGAGAGCGCGAGACCGTCGGCCGGAGCGGGCAGAAGCGCGCTCCCGCCGCCGGTCAGGACCGCCAGAACGAGCGTGTCCTCCTCGGCGTCGACGGCCGCTTCCCGGACTGCTCGGGCGCTCTCGACGGCGCGCTCGCTCGGAATCGGGTGGTCGCCGTCACGGACGGTAACGCGTTCGGTTGGCGTGGGGTCGTCGGTGACCACGACGCCGCCGTTGAGGCGGGTTTCGAGGACCCTCTCCAGTGCGGCCGCGACCCCCGCCGCGGCCTTCCCGCCGCCGAGGACGACCACGCGCTCGAAGGCGTCGAGGTCGATGCGGCCACCGGCGACCCGGAGCCGGTCGTCCTGCAGGGCGAGTCGGTCGCGGACGACCCGTTCGGGACGGGCGGCGTCGATGCCCGCCTCGATGCAGGCCAGTGCCAGGCTGTGGGCGGCAGTCCGTGAGCGGGCGTCGCGGTCCCGAATCACGCTAACTTTTTAACCAGTCGGTACACGCCGTCGCGCAGGCGGTCCGGGACGAACCGGAGCAGCGTGGAGTACTTCGCGACCTGGCCGACCGGATAGCGCGGGTCGGGGTCGGGTGAGCAGGCTGCTTCTAAAACCGTCTCGGCTACGTCTGTCGGTGCGACCGCCAGTGCGCTCGTGCCCCCGAATGTCTGCCCCTCATCGTAGAACGCGTAGATCGAGTCGTAAGCTCCCGAGCGTTCGGTGCCGTTCTCCAGTTCCTCGTCGGCTCGGTCGTCGAAGTTCGTATCGACCGGTCCGGGCTCGATCAGAACGGCGTCGATGTCGTACCCGTCGACCTCGCCCCGGAGTGCGTCGGTCAGCCCTTCGAGGGCGAACTTCGAGCCGTTGTAGACGCCCATGCCCGGCGTGGCAATCCGGCCCGCGACCGAGGAGATGTTGACGACCGTCCCCTCACCCTGCTCGCGCATGTGGGGCAAGGCCGCGCGGATTAGACGGTGCGGGCCGTAAACGTTCACGTCGAACTGGTCGTGGACGCGGTCGGTCGGCACGTCCTCGAGCGGACCGAACTGCGCGTAGCCGGCGTTGTTGACGAGACAGTCGAGCCGACCGTCCTCCTCGACGACGCGCTTGATGGCGGCGTCGACGTCTTCTTGCTCTGTTACGTCGAGTTCCTGGGTCCGGCAGCCCGCCTCGGCCAGCGCCTCGATGTCGTCCGTGTCCCGTGCCGTGGCGTAGACCGTCCACCCCTCCGCTTCGAAGGTCTCTGCCGTCGCGCGACCGATGCCGGACGACGCCCCCGTGATCAGCACCGTCTTGTCTTCCATACCGCACGCCTCGCCCGGGGCGCTGTTAAATTGCCAGTGTTTCCAACGGATTCCCGACCGGTCACCCCTCCGCACGGATGAGCAGGCTATTGAGGCCGGCGCACCTCCAGCCGACGGCATGTATCTCGCAGACGAGACGTGGCCCGATCTGGGCGCGTACTTCGAGGACGAGTCGCTGGTCATCGTGCCGCTAGGCTCGACGGAACAGCACGGCCCGCACCTTCCCGAAGGAACCGACCACATGATCGCACAGGCGCTGGCCCGAGACGCCGCCGACCGGACCGGCTATCTCTGTAGCCCCACTATCAACGTCGGCGTCTCGCCCCACCATCGACAGTTCCACGGCACGATGTGGGTCGACGCTCCGGTCTTCCGGGACTACGTCGAGAGTTTCTCCCGGAACCTCACGTCCCACGGCGTCGACCGCATCGTCTACGTCAACGCCCACGGCGGGAACGTCGAACACCTCCGGGAAGTCGGTCGCCGCCTCCACGAGACCGAGACCGCCTACGCCATCGAGTGGATGTGGGACCAGTCTATCCCGGACCTCGTCGACGACCTCTTCGAACAGAACGGCCCCCACGGCGGCCCCAAGGAGACGGCGATGATTATGCACATCGCGAACGAACTCGTCCACGACGACCGCCTCGAAGACGCCCGCGACGGCGGCCTCCTCGAGTGGGAGAACATGGCCGTCCACGGCGCGACCACGTTCTACGACGCCGCGGACAACACCAACAACGGCGTGCTCGGCGACCAGACCGACGCGACCCCCGAGAAAGGACGTGAACTGTTCGAGGCCGCCAGCGACCAACTGGTGAACCTCTGTGGGTGGCTCGACGACCAGCCGTTCGAGGACCTGATGCCGGAACCGCACGTAAGCGAGCGCGAATGACCGCTCAGTCTCCGAACTCCGTCTTCACGTCGTCGGCGTACCGATCCGCCAGCCGCGTCGGTTCGGGAAGTTTGTAGCCGGCCGCACAGGAGAGCGTGAGGTCCGCGGCAGTCTCGGCACTCACTCGGTGGCCTGGGCTGACCAGTAGCGGATTGATCGTCCTGTTCGACGAGTCGTACTGTCTCGACTGGGCGGCGTAGCCGATGACGGTCCCGTCGGGCGCGGTCACCTCCCCGTCTGCCTCGACGGCGACACGGTCGCCTTCGGCCAGTCCGTCGGTCGACGCGGCGGGCTGGCCACAGAGCAGGTTCTTCGCGACGCCGACGCTGGGCACGTCGAACAGGACGCCGACGTGGGTCGCCAGCCCGGCCTCCCGGTAGTGGATGTGACCGCTCCCGTCGAAGAAAACGAGGTCAGGTTCGACGGCGAGTTCACGGAAGCCCGCCAGTATCGCGCCGCCCTCCCGGAAGGACAGCAGGCCGGGAATGTACGGGATGTCGGTCGGCACGACGGCGTGAGCCCGCTCGATCACCTCACCGCCCTGGAAGGCGACTAGCGCCGACACGGCACGGTCGTCGTCGAGGAACGCCTGGTCGACACCGACGACGACGGGGACTTCCGCGTCGGAGTCGTCCGCTGGCCCGTCGCCGTCACCGCCGTCCGCAGCGCCGAGTCCCTGCTGCTCGCTCTCCCGGTCGGCACAGACCAGGCCCGGATCGAAGTCGAAGTCGTCCTCGAAGGTGGCTCTCTCGGCGATTTCACGCTGGAGGGCTTCCATCTCCGCCCGGTCGAGACTCGCGTCTGGGACGAACTCGGGGTGGACAGGCTCCATCGCTCAGAACGGGCCGCGGCCACCGGGCCCGCCGGGGCCGCCCGGGCCGCGACCCATCCCACCGCCGAGCTGGAGTTGCCCGGGGGCGCTGAGCTTGTCTTTGACCCGCTGGCCGTAGAGCAGACCGAGCGCGAGCCCGACGGCGTGAGCGACGTGGGCGATGCCGCCGCCGACCCCGCCGACGATTCCGAGCGCGCTCAGCCCGGCGTAGCCGATGGTGATAACCCAGATGGGAACGGGCAGCAGAAAGTAGAGATACACCTTGAGGTTCGGGTTCAGCACGGTCAGCACACCCATAATCGCGAGTGCTGCGCCACTGGCGCCGAGTGCACCCGCCGGGTTGCCCTGGTAGGCCTGGATGGCGATCTGGCCGAGGCCCGCCAGGACGCCGCTCCCGAGGAACAGTAGCGCGAAGTCCCGGGAACCGACGTACCGCTCGACGATCCGGCCGAAAAAGAAGATCACGATGCTGTTCCCGCCGATGTGAAAGAGGCTCAACGGCGCGTGGGAGAAGATCGAGGTGACCCAGGTCCAGACGTACTCCGGGTTCGCCGGTGAGATGACGAACAGTGCTCTGAACGCCGCCTCGCCGAGCGTGAAGAGGACGATGTGTTCGATGAGGAAGACGGCCCAGATGATACCGAGGAACAGGTATGTCACGTTTCCTCTGAAGTAGCCCAGAATCCCGCCGGGACCGGTGTTGATTCCGAGCCGGGACGCGATGCCGTTGCTCTCGGCTGTGGAACTCCCCCAGCCGCCACCGCCGCTCCCGTCGACGGTGTCGTCGAAGCCGCTGTCGAAGACGCCGTCCGGGTCGTTCCAGTTTTCTAGCCCCGGACAACTGTGGTTTTCGGGGAGGCGGTGGTCACCGCAGTAGGTCCCCCCGCAGTGGCGACACTGGTACGGCATATTTTCCTCTCGCCCACACGCGTCGCACTTCGCCATTGTGCCGCGATAAGGTACGCCCCCGGAAAGGTCTTCCCCACCGTCCCGACGGCCATGCACGGCCGGTTGGGCCGAGCGCCACCGGGTACGTCCGAGAACGTTTTATCGGTTGCGACCCGAGTAAAAGCCGTGCAGGAGTTCCAGCGCAAGCAGCTCCTCGAACGGATCGAGCGCGAGGGGGCGACAGTCGGCGCCGATATCCCCGACGAGATCGAGGTGCAGGGCGAGTTCATCGACCTCCAGACGTTCGTCTTCGAGATCAAGCGCCGGGAGACCGTTCCGCAGGGCGAGCGTGAACGGGTCACGCAGGCCAAAAAGAACCTTCGCCGTGAACGTCTCCAGCGCAAGCAACGCATCGAGGACGAGGACATCAGCTTCGAGGACGGCGAAGCCATCGCCCGAGCGATCATCGGCATCGACCGCGCGCTGAACGCACTGGAAAATCTCGGCCCGACCGACCTGGAAAAGGAGTCCGAACTACAGGAGACACAGGACAAGAAACGCTGGACGAAGTTCCTGAAGAAGGCGTTGGGCCACCAGGATGACAGCGGCGTCGGTGTCGGCCGCGGCCGCTGAACAGTTTGATACCTCGGGCGGCCTAACGCTCACCCAATGAGTCGTAACGCCGAGGTCGCCGGCCTCCTGGAGGAGTTCGCCGACCTGCTCGAAGCCAGAGACGTCGAGTACAAACCCCGCACGTACCGCCGCGCCGCCGAGAACATCCGCGGGCACCCCGCAGCTATCGAACACCTCGCGGCCGACGGCGAGAGCGGGGTGAAGGAACTCGACGGCGTCGGCGACGCCATCGCCTCGAAGGTCGTCGAGTACGTCGAAACCGGTGGTGTCGAGGAACTCGACGACCTCCGCGACGAACTCCCGGTCGACATGGCCGCGCTGACGAGCGTCGAGGGCGTCGGCCCCAAGACCGTGGGCACTCTCTACGAGGCACTCGGAATCACCACGCTCGACGAACTGGAGACCGCTGCCGAGAACGGCGAGATTCGGGAGATTTCGGGGTTCGGCGAGACGACAGAACAGAACATTCTGGAGGGGGTCGCGTTCGCACGAGAGGCCCACGAGCGGGAACTGCTCGGCGAGGCCCGGCCATACGGCGACCGTGTGCGGGAGTTCCTGACCGGCGTCGATGCGGCCACGGAGGTTGAGCTCGCGGGTTCGATCCGCCGCTGGCGGCCGACCATCGGTGACGTGGACGTGCTGGTCGGGAGCACCGACGCCGACGCCGTCGTCGACGACTTCACTGGTTGGGACGCCGCCGAAACCGTGATCGAGGCCGGCGAGAGCAAGGCCAGTCTCCGCATCGACGACTTCCGGGTCGACCTCCGGGTCGTCGACACCGACGAGTTCGGGGCTGCACTCCAGTACTTCACCGGCAGCAAGGACCACAACGTCACGCTACGCAACCGGGCGATCGGCCGTGACCTGAAAATGAACGAGTATGGCGTGTTCGACGTGTCCGAGGTGGACGACCCCGACGCCGACCAACGGGCCGGCCACCGCGTCGGTGGGGCGACCGAGGACGAGATGTACGCCGCGCTGGACCTCCCCTGGATTCCGCCGGAACTCCGCGAGGGCCGGGGCGAGGTCGCGGCCGCCGCCGACGGCGACCTCCCGGCTCTCATCGAAGACGGCGACGTTCGCGGTGACCTCCACACGCACACCGAGTGGTCCGACGGCGGGAACACGATCCGGGAGATGGCTGCGGGCGCGGCCGAGTTCGGCCACGACTATCTGGCGGTCACCGACCACGCCACCGGGCCGGGGATGGTCGGCGGCGTCGGCCTCTCCGACGCGGAACTGCGCGACCAGATCGACGAGATTCGGGCCGTCGACGCCGAGGTCGACGTCGACCTGTTCGCGGGCGTCGAGGCCAACATCGGGGCCGACGGCTCGGTCTCGGTGGGCGACGCCGTGCTCGACGCACTCGACCTGGTGGTCGCCTCACCACACGCCGGTCTCGACGGCGATGGCACCGACCGACTGGTGACTGCCACGGAACACCCAGCAGTCGACGTAGTTGGACATCCGACCGGCCGAGTCCTCAACCAGCGGGGCGGACTGGACGTGGACATCGAGCGGGTTGCAGCGGCAGCGGCAGACGCCGGGGTTGCACTGGAGATCAACAGCAGTCCGCGGCGGCTGGACATCGACGGGAGTCTCGTCAAGCCCGCCATCGAGACCGGGGCGACTATCGCCATCGACACAGATGCCCACCAGCCCGGCACCCTGGAGTCCGTCCGGTACGGCGTCCACACTGCACGCCGTGGCTGGGCGGAGACCGACGACGTGCTGAACGCCCGTGATGTCGACAGCGTGCGTGCGTTTCTGGGACTGTGACGGACCGGTCACCCGACCGGGACGACCCGGTTCACGCCCGCGACCGACTCGTGCTTGACGTCATGCTCGGCAAACTCGCCACGTTCCTGCGGATGTGCGGTTACGACGCGGTGTACGCACTGGACCGGGAACTCGAGGCAGACGACCGCATCTTGGCGCTCGCCCGGACCGAAGAGCGAACGCTGCTGACACGGGACCGCGAACTGGCTGCCCGAGCCGACGACTCCGTCCTGCTCTCGGCCCCGGACCCGGTCGAGCAGTTACGGGAACTCCGCGCGGCGGGGTTTCGACTCGAACTGGCCGCCCGGCCGGCGCGGTGTGGACGGTGTAACGGTGTCGCCGTCGCCGTCGACACCGACGAACCGACCCCAGAGTACGCACCGGACGCGGCCGAGGCCGACGTCTGGCGGTGTCGCGACTGCGGGCAGTGTTTCTGGAAGGGGAGCCACTGGGACGACGTGGCCGAGACACTGGCCGACCTCTGAGTACAGATTCAAGCGGCGTCCGGCAGACACACTCACTCCCGGTTTAGAACCCCGTTACAGCGGTTGACGAACTGTCCGAGACCCTGTGCGATGTTCCGGTCGAGCGAAACCACTACGCCGCCGTCGCTCTCTCTGAAGTGGAGCAGGACCGCGTCGGCGTGAAGCTCGACTGTCGCCTGTGTCTGGCCGAGACCCGAATACACCGCTTCGCCGGCGATGGGTTCGTAATCACGCGCTCGGTCGGCGAGTGTCTCGAACGCGCCCCTGAGCTCATCGGTAGCCACGTCGTCACGGATGTACAGCACCACCCAGTCTCGTGCATCGTACTTCACCGCCGCCCGAAAGGCATCGCCCGCTCGATCGCGTACCAGCTGGAGGAGCTTCTGATACTGTTCGCCAGTCATCATCTGAAGACATATACCCAAGTTCAGTTAGAACTATCCACTGTTCAGGAGGGCTGGTCGGTCGGACGGACCAGCAGTTCGTTGATACTCACTCGTGGGGGCTGGGTGACCGCGTAACGAATCGCAGCCGCGATGTCCTCGGGCTGGAGCACCGTCATGTCCTGCACCATCTCGGCCATGCGTTCCATCACCTGTTCGTCGGGGATGTGCTGGCCCAGTTCCGTGTCGACCGCACCGGGTTCGATCACGGTCACACGGACGCCGCTGTCTGCGGTCTCCTTTCTGAGTGACTCCGAGAAGGCGTTGACACCGAACTTCGTCGCGGAGTAGCCACCCGACGTCTCGTTGGCCCGCCGGCCTGCGACCGAGGAGATGTTGACGATGTGGCCGCTGTCCTGTTCGAGCATCCCGGGCAGGGCCTTGCGGGTGGCCGCCATCAGGCCCATCAGATTCACGTCGAGCATCTGCTGGAGGTCGTCGAGGTCGGCGCGGATCACCGGTGCGAGCAGCATGACGCCCGCGTTATTGACCAGCACGTCGAGGCCACCGAGTTCCTCGCGTGTCTGCTCGAGCATCCGCTCTACGTCGTCGGTCTCGGTCACGTCGGCGGTGATGGGGAGGGCCTGCCCGCCCTCGCTCTCGATTTCTTCGGCGAGGGCTTCGATACGGTCGGTCCGGCGTGCGGTGACGGCCACCGCCGCGCCGGCGTCGGCGAGCGCCTTCGCTGTCGCGCGACCGATACCGGAGGACGCGCCAGTTACCAGTGCGACGTCACCGTCGAGGTCGTGGGAAGTCGTCGACATACACGAGAGACGTAGCGTCTCAGCCGTCTAAGGCTGGCGGGTCCGGCAATCGGGACGGCGGTCGCCGCGCCGAGCGCCACCCCGTGTACTGTCTGGCCTGGCAGGTGAGTGTGGTCGATTTCGGCGGCCGTCGGGTCGGGAGGGCCAGTGCCGTCGCTCGTCTGTTTCGGTTGTTCACCGCCACGGCGGGTTCGTGCCGACCGACAGGCGCTGCCATCCACGGTCGCACCCGGACGGCCAGTGGGTTCGCTCGCGTTGCTCGGCCGACCCCGTCGCTCACTCGAACTCGGGTTCGCGGTCCTCGACGAACGCCGTCATCCCCTCTCTCTGGTCGGGGGTGCCGAACAGACCGCTCCAGACGCGCTGTTCGTACTGCAGGCCAGCGTCGAGATGCATCCGGTGAACCTGATTGAGCGCCTCTTTGGCGGCCTGGAGCGCGAAGGCCGGTTTCGCTGCGAGGTCCTCGGCCATGTCACGGACGAACGAATCGAGCTGGTCGTGTGCGATTACGTCACCGACGAGCCCGAGTCGGTCGGCGTCCTCGGCGTCGACCCGTTCGCCGAAGAAGACGAGTCGTCGGGCGGTTTCGTCGCCGACGAGGCGGGCGAGCCGCTGGGTGCCGCCCCAGCCCGGGACGATTCCCAGGTCGATTTCGGTCTGGCCCAACACCGCGCGCTCGCTGGCGACTCGCATGTCGGCCGCCAGCGCGAGTTCACAGCCGCCGCCGAACGCGTAGCCGTTGACCGCCGCAATCACCGGCGCGGAAAACGTCTCGACGCGGCCAGTGACGTGATGACCCTTCTCGCCGTACGACTTTGCCGCCTCGACGTCCATGTCTTTCATGTATGCGATGTCCGCGCCGGCGACGAAGGCGTCGTCGCCAGCGCCGGTGACGACGAGTACGCGCGTGTCGAGGTCCTCGGCTTCGTCGAGTGCCTCGTCCAGCGCGGACAGCGTCTCGACGTTGAGCGCGTTCAGGCGGTCGGGGCGGTCGACGGTCAGCGTCGTGATGCCGTCCTCGTGGTCGAGGGTGACTGTGTCCCAGTCCATAGCCCCTCGTGCGGCCAGCGAGTAAATAAGCGCTGGCCCCGACCGGTCGGGTCCGATGCAGAACATCAAAATACATGCTCGGTGTAGCGACGGTTAATGACGCTTTCGGAGGAGGCCCGCGAGCGACTCGCGGATGTCGTCGCGCTCCAGCCGACTAAAAACGCCGAACTCCAGGACCAGTGGGACCTGGAGAGCGGCAGCGAGGTCCACCAGTACCTCGAATCGGAACTGAAAGAGTACTACTATCGCGACGAGAACAGCCTGATCTGTGCTACCGAGGACGCCGCCGCGCTCGTCGGCGCCGACGACCCCGAGGGTGAGCGTATCCTCCAGGTCCCGTCGCTCCAGGCCGCTGTGACCGACGTGCTGGCCGGCCCCGGGGACCGCTCTCAGAGCGTCGTCTCGGTCCTCCACGACCTCCGAGACACCGGCCACGACCCCGACGTCGACGACGTCCGGTCCGCGCTGCGAAGTCTCTCCGACAAAGGGGTCGCCGAGCGAATCCAGCGCACGGTCCCTACGTTCCGACTGGCGATGGCTCGCGAGGAGTTCACCGTCGAAGAACTCGACTGACGGCGCTGGCCGGTTCGTGCGCGACTCCGGCTCCGATACGCCGACCGCGCCGGGCAGTCCCCGTTACAGGTCCTCGTGTTGTGGGAGTTCGTCCCCACACCGACGGCAGTACCGCATCGGCGCGCGCGATTCTTGCCCCTCTCGTCCGACTGTCACCTTCCGGCCACAGTTTCCACATTCGATTTTTGCCATGAGTCTCCTCTCGACACGCCGGCCCACGCCAGCGAGCGAGATACAATTACTACACTGGCCAGTGTGATAAAGTTCCGCACACCACGCTTCGCTGTCGTGTTTCACGGCCCCGGCCGCCGACGCCGACGCTGTGCGTCGAGCAGGCGCTTGACCGCTTTTCCAGGACCGCCGTCGATGGGCCACTCCTGCTGTCGCCAGGCCGGCGGCTCCGGCGAGAACTCCGGACAGGAACCCGAACACTCCCCGCCCGTCTGGTGACAGGCTTTCTCCGCACACCACGGGAGCGCATCCCCCGCCTCGGTGTGTAAGTTGAAGTGGCGACAGTCCGGCCGCATCGTGTCTGCGTAGGCCCGCCACCCCCGGCCGTAGGCTCGCTCTGCGATCTCGCGGCGCTTCTCGGCCTTCCACGCCGGGTCGGCGTACTCGAACCGCGCCGCGGAGGCGTCCCGACCACTCCCTGCGGGTCGGTCGGTAATCCGAGTTCCTGGTTCGTCGGGTGTGAGCGTCCGGGGGTTCCAGCTAACCTCGACTACCGCATCGCCAGCCGGGCCGTTGGCCGCCGGGTCGACCGTCAGGATGCCCGCTTCGACGGGGACGTCCTCCAGGAGCGCCGGCTCGACGGTGTCTCCCTCCCGGCCGGTGGCAACCCAGACCTCGTCGGCCAGCCCCAGCGCTACGTCGCGTTCGAGTTGTGGGGCGAGGTCACGAGCTGCGGCCGCGTCGAGGTCGGGCTTGTTTTCGATAGCGACGATCCGGTCGACCCACTCGGGATACGACTGGTGACGTCGCAATTCGATGCGGCCCCGTTCGCCCCGCCGCGTCTCGACCAGTTCGCGGTCGGCGGCGTCGTGGACCGCCTCGCGGACGTACTGCCAGGGATAGTCCGGCTCGGGGAGCGCGTCCCGGTACCACGCCCAGTCGACGGGCGCGTTGCGGACGACACCCAGCAGGTCCGAGTTCAGGCCCTCCGCACCGAAGGCGGCCCGCTCGCGAAGGGCTGTCCGGTCGGCCTCGACGACGATCGTGTCCCAGCGGCGGTACTTCGTCCCCAACTGGCGGGCGACCAGCACGGCGGTGTCGGAGTCGCGACCGCAGTCGGGCGGCCAGCGGCGCTCGGCCCACTGACAGACCCGTAACTCGAAGACGAATTCGGGTTCGGTCGGCACACCCCTCTCTGTGAACCCGGGGCTGAAACCGTTGTCGCCAATCCGCACCCGCCGTGGGCCACCGCGTTCAGAACTCCGTCTCCTCGTCGAGGAACTCGTGTGCCTGTTCCAGTATCTCGCGGGGGCCGTCCTGCGTGACGGTGTTCACCGCCTGCTCGTAATCACGCCACTGCATATCGCGGTGTTCGTTCGACAGTTCCGCACTCGCCTCGAACGACTTCGCGATGAACAGGTGGACGGTCTTGTGAATCGTCTCGCCGTTCGCCTCGAACACGTAGTCGTAATCCTCCCGGAAGCCGTCCAAGAGCCGGAAGTCACCGATTCCGGCCTCCTCTTTCACTTCGCGTATCGCGGTCTGCTGGAGTTCCTCGTCGCCCTCGACGCCGCCCTTGGGAAATTCCCAGTCGCCAGGCCGACTCTTGAGCAGGAGGTACTCCCTGCGGCCACGCGTATCGCGAAAGAGGATGGCTCCCGCGCTCGTGGCCTCTATCATTGACCTACGTTATTCAACCAGTACTTAAGAGAATACCGGAGGAATCGCGCCCTGCAACCGGTCGACAGCGGCTGCGGAGAGATGGGTTTTTGCCCGTCGCCGTTCTGGACCAGTCACATGCCCTTCGTCACGAAGCTCACGCTCGAAAGCGGCGACCGCCACCGCCTCGAAGACGTGGTCACCACGATCAAGGAGACCGCCGCACGCAAGGGCGTCGAACTGAAGGGGCCACACGCGGAGGCCACGAGAGACCTCAACGTCCCCCAGCACAAACGCCTCGTCGCCGACGGCGACCGGTTTCAACCCTGGACGTACACCGTCTACACCCGGACCATCCAGATCGTCGGGCACGACGAGTTCGCCCGGTCGGTCGCCGAACGCGACTTCCCCGACGGCGTCCACGTCTCCGCCGAGATCGAACAGCGCCGGCAGACGAACTGAGCTCTCGAGACTCCCAGACGACAGTTCGTTAGCGAGAGTCTGTCTCTGCAGGTTCCGTCGTTGAAACAGGAAGCCCCTGCCTCAAGCACCCCGCGTGAGTAGGCAGGGGTCAGTTCACTCCCGGTCCCCGACGTCGACAGGCGTTCCGTCTTTTTGTGCTTCGACACGCGTCGGGCACGAACCGTCCCGTCCAGTAGTATAAGTCGCTCGCGGCGCTCCAAACGTACATGAACGATGTCGACCACGACCGTCTCGTCTCACTCCGCCGTGGCTTTCACCGTCACCCGGAACCGGCCTGGCGTGAGTTCTGGACCACCGCCCGTATTCTTGCGGAACTCGACCGGATCGGTGTCGACGAGTCGCTCGTCGGCCCCGAGGTGCTCGACGCCGACGCCCGAATGGGCGTGCCTGACGGGGCGGAGCTGAGTGCCTGGCGCGACCGCGCCCGTGAGGCGGGTGCCGACCCGGACCTCCTCGACCGACTCGCGGGCGGGCAGACCGGGGCTATCGCCGTCCTCGACGGCGAGCGTGACGGCCCCA
The DNA here is from genome assembly GCF_028275115.1 of Halorientalis sp. Classification (GTDB taxonomy): domain Archaea; phylum Halobacteriota; class Halobacteria; order Halobacteriales; family Haloarculaceae; genus Halorientalis. Next base: position 96,211 of record NZ_JAQCNH010000019.1, read on the forward strand.
CAATCGCACTCAGGGTCGATATCGACGGGCTTCCGCGGGTCGAGTCCGACGACCCGGACCACCACCCCGCGGCCGAGGGCTTCCGGTCGGAGCATCCCGGCGCGATGCACGCCTGCGGCCACGATGCTCACACGACCATCGGGCTGGGCGTTCTCGAAGCCCTCTCGGACCGGGCGTTCGCTGGCCGACTGAAAGTCCTGTTCCAGCCCGCCGAGGAGGTCGTCGGTGGTGCGGCCCCGGTGGCCGAGAGTGGTCACCTCGACGACGCCGACTATCTGCTGGCACTCCACATCGGCCTCGACCACCCGACCGGCGAGGTCGTCGCGGGCATCGATGGCTTTCTCGCGGTGAGTCACTTCCGCGCCGAGTTCGCCGGCGACCCGTCACACGCCGGGGGCCACCCGAGCGAGGGTCGAAACGCCGTACAGGCGATGGCGACCGCCGTGCAGAATCTCTACGCTATCCCGCGACACGAGGACGGCGCGACACGGGTCAACGCCGGTGACGTGGGTGGCGGAACGGCCGCGAACATCGTCCCCGAACAGGCCTACATCGAGGGCGAGGTCCGCGGCGAGACGACCGACCTGATGGAGTACATGCGGGAACGCGCCGACCGCGTTCTCGACCACGCCGCCGCAATGCACGACTGCGAGGTCGAAGTCGAGACCGCGGGGCAGGCCCCGAGCGCCGAGAACGACCCGGAACTCGTCGACGTGGTCGAGACCGTGGCCGGCCGGACCGACGGCGTCGAGTCCGTCCTGCGCCACGACGAACTGGGCGGGAGCGAGGACGCGACGTACCTCATGCGACGCGTCCAGGAATACGGCGGGAAGGCTGCCTTCGTTTGTGTCGGCACCGACCATCCCGGCGGCCACCACACCGCAACCTTCGACGTGGACGAGGACTCGCTGCCCGTCGGCGTCGCGGTCCTCGCGGACACCATCACCCACCTCGGACGCGAGGCCCCCTGACCGCGAGAAAACCGAAACCCGAAACCGCCGAACTGCGGCGTCAGTCCGTCCAGCTATTCAGCGTGAACGTCGAGTCGCTCCCCGGGTCGTCCCAGACGAGTTTAACAGTCGCCCCGTCAAGATTGAGACCGTCGGCGGTCGGCGAGGAGATCACCGAATCGACGTTGTTTGCGTTCACCCGCACGCTCGTCCCACCGGAGACACTGCTGTCGGCACCGACGCCACTATCGAGTTCGTCCCACCGGAACCGTTCGTCCAGGCCAGTGGTACTGTCCGAACTCTCCTCGTACGTCTTCGCCCCCGACACCGCCACGTCGAGGTTCCCGGCGGTGACCGTGTCGCCGGTGTCGTGACTGATCTTCAGCGTGTCCGTCCGGTAGTCAGGCGCGCTGGCCCTGGTCTCTGTGTCCTGTGCGTATTCGAAACTGAACGCCGCCTGTGGCGTCGCGTTCGTGTTTTCCTGCCCGATACCGAGAAAGAACGTTGCTGCCGTCGCCGCCAGCAACACGGTAATTGCGACCATCAGCACGACGCCGATGACCGGTGATACTGCCGAGTCGTCTGTGAATAGCGTTCTGACGTTCATCGTTGTCCCCCACCAGGCACGGAAACCCACTGTCGCTTCCGCACAGCACAGCCTGCCCACGTAGGTACCGTCCCCTTCCTATACGTTCTATTTACAATTCTAACTAATAAGCTTTGAGCGATTGATCGACGGGAACTTAACTATGGCTGGCCGCGGTCGACTCTCGCGCCGCTCAGTATTTCGGATCGGCGCCGGTCGTCGCGTAGATTTCGTCCATCACGTCGTCGCGGTCGGTGCGCCAGGTCTCGAACTCGCCCGGGGAACTCGGGTAGTCACCGTAGTGATCGAGGAGCCGGTCGGCGAGGTCCTTGGTCTGATAGAGGTCGTAGATTGTCTTCCAGTGGCCGAAGGTCTTGACCGCCGTTTTCAGTTTCAGTGGCAGGCTGATGTCCGTCGACCCCTCGTACAGTGCCTCGGCGAGCTGTTCGCCCGGTAGTGCTGCCAGCAGTGCCATCAGGTCGCCGAGGTCGTAGGCGGTCGTGAAGATGTTGTACACGTCCAGCGCGGCGTAGCGCCCGCCGAAGTGGTCCATGATGCGGCTGTTGTACTCCCAGAGTGCGCCCTCGCCGAGGTCGCCGCCGCTGATGGCGTCGATGGCCTCCTGTGCAGCGTACTGGCCGGCGTAGGCCGCACCGGCGATGCCACCGCCGGTCGTCGGGTTGACGTGGCCGGCGGCGTCGCCGACGGCGAGGAAGCCGGGTGCGACCGCCGAGTCGTACGGTCGGCGAGTCGGGAGCGCTGCCCCGAGTTTGTCGGTAACCCGGGCGTTTTTCAACTCCGGCCGATTGCGCACGTCCCGCCTGAGGTCGTCGACCAGTTTCATCGGTTCCTCGTTCATCTGGAAGCCCAACCCGACGTTGATCTCCGTCTCCGTCCGCGGGAAATACCAGAGATAGCCCGACGCTCGCTCGGTCGGCTTGAACACGAGCGCGTCGGACCACTCCACGGGTTCGTCGACCTCGATAATCTCTCGATACCCCGAGGAGAACTGCGAGTACTGGACGTTCGTGTCGAAGGTTGCGCCCGAGAGGTCGGCGTTGTCCTGCAGGATGGACAGCGCACCCGCGGCGTCGATGGTGACGTCGGCCTCGTATGTGATCGGCTCGCCCTGCCGCATGGCGTCGACGCCGGTCACGCGCCCAGTCTCGTCCTGGTGAACGTCCTTGACGACCGTGTCGTAGTGGAACTCGACGCCCGCCTTCTCGGCCCCTTCGATGAGAAGCCGGCCGTACTCCAGGCGGTCGATGACGGCGAGTTCGCCCGGCACGGGGATGTCGAGAACCGTATCCTCCGCGGGAATCTCGAAGCGCCCGTGGTCGACGATGGTGTTCGTAAAGGCAGATTCGATCTGCGATTTGGGGATGCTGTCCGGAAACTCGTCTGCCCCTTTCAGCGCGTCCCCGCACGCGATGTGACCGGCCTCCTGCGCCGGTTTCCGCTCGACGACAGCGACGTCGAGCCCCTCGTGTGCAGCGGTTGCGGCCGCGTAGCACCCCGACGTCCCCGCCCCTACGACGATGATATCGTACGTCCGGGTTCCGCCACCGACGCTCGGACTGCTGGCGTCGGTCTCCTGTGTAGCCATACCAGTCCCTGGTCGCCCCACCGAGAAAACTCTTTATAGAAGCCACACTCGGCCGTCGCCCGTCAGCACGGACCGCCCGCCGGAATAAAGACCTTTGACAGACGGTGCCCAATCGAGTGGTATGACCGATTACACCGTTGAATTCGTGGGGACGGGGGAACGGATCACGGTCTCCGGGAAGGAGACGATTCTTCGCCGGTGTATCGAAGAGGGGATTGCCCAAGAGTACTCCTGTCGGGTCGGGATGTGTCTGGCCTGCTCGGCGGAGGTCGTCGAGGGCGAAGTCACTCAGCCGGCGGCCCACGGGTTCACCGACGACGAGAAAGAGGAGTACGCCCTGACCTGCATGGCACGGCCCGCGTCGGACCTCGTGTTGGACCGCGGGAAGTATCCGCCGAGTCTCGAAGAGGACGCCGACGGCTCGACCGGCGCGACTGCCGACGATTAGGGCGGCCGGTCGGCCGGCAGAGTGTCCGGTCGAAACAGTCGATAGGACGAGCGAGCGGCCCTGCGTGCCCCCTCGGTGAACTGACCCAAAGATATTCACCGTCCGTTCGCGTTGACACAGTAGCGATGGACGACTCGCCGGTCGGAGCCGCATTAAATGGGTTCGCTGAAATGACTCCGTGGCTCTGGTGGCTCTCGATCACCTTCTACGGAATCGGCGACATCCTCACGACGGCGACCACGCAACTGTCCAGCCCCATCGCCGAAGGGAGCCCCGTCGTCGAGTCGGCGGCAGCGGCGTACGGCATCTGGGGGTTGGTCGGCCTCAAAATCGTCGCGTTCGCCGTCGCCTACGGGGTCTGGTACTCCGTGGACTCCCCACACAACGTCGGCGTTCCACTCGCGCTCTCGGTCCTCGGTGTCGGGCTAACGACGTGGAACCTCGTCGTAATCAGTGCCGTCTTCTCCGGCTGACGGCGTCCCCCCGGACAGTTTTGAATCACCGAAAAAATTAGGCGGGACCGACGAATCCGGCTGTCATTGGTGACTAATCATGCGGATTTAAGCCACATGGGATGAGAAGTAACGACAGATGTCAGACGCATCCGAGCTACCCGAGAAGCCGTGGTTCGTCGAGTACGAGCAGTTCGGCGTGCCGGAGACGCTCGAACCGTACCCCGACCAGCCGGTCCACCAGTTCCTCTACGATTCCGCCGACGAGTACCCCGACCAGGGACTCGTTCAGTCGGGCCAGAAGTACTCGTATCCGGAACTGGTCGACCACGTCGAGCGGCTGGCCACTGCCCTTCGCGACCGGGGGGTCGAGAAGGACAGTCGCGTCGCGACGGTGCTGCCGACCTCCGTGCAGTTCGCCGTCGCGGAGAACGCCATCTCCCGGGCTGGCGGGGTCCACATCCCGAACGATTTCCTCGACGCCGAGGAGGACCTGATCTACCGGCTCGAACAGGGCCAACCCGAGGTCCTCATCGGACAGGACAAACACCGAGACCTCATCGAGAGCCTCCAGGAGGAACTGGACCTCGACGACGTCATCCTCACCACCGTCGACGACTACGGTGCAGACCCGCCCGCGGACCACGAAAACGTCGAGGGCGTGGAGTGGCTCACCGACGTGATCGAGTCGACCGAGCCGAACCCACCCGAGGTCGAGTTCGACGTGGAAGAAGACGTCCACACACTCCTGTTCACCGGTGGGACGACCGGCCTGCCCAAGGGCTGCCAGCTCACACACCGCAATCTCGTCGCCAACGCCCTGCAGGCTAACGCCGCCCAGTCGCGGATGGCGGACATGATGCGCGGCGACGAGGGTGCCGTGATGGCGCTGCCGATGTATCACGCGTACGGCTACTCGGTCCAGCACTCGCTGATCGAACTCGGGCTGGAGATCCTGATGGTGCCCGACGCCCGGGACACGGAGATGATGGTCGACCTGATCGAGGAGCGCGAGCCGCTGATCATGCTCGGCGTCCCAACGCAGTTCATGGAGATCGTCAACGAGGACCTCGATCAAGACGTCGTCGGCCTCTCGGGGTCGGCTCCGTTGGCCACCGAGACCAAAGAGCAGTTCGAGGAGAAGTCGAAGGGTGTCTCACAGGGGTACGGTCTCTCTGAGATGTCGCCGGTGACCAACTTCAATACGCGCGGTCTGCAGGATATGCTGCTGGGGGAAGATACCCGCGAGGAAGGGCCGGACATGCCGACCATCGGCGTGCCGGTGCCGGACACGGACGTCAAACTCGTCGACGTCGACAGCGGCGAAGAGATTCCGCTCCGGAAAGCCATCGAGGAGGACCTCGAGGGCGAGATGCTCCTCAACGGGCCCCAGCGCATGAAGGGATATCTCGACGAGAGTAGGTCTCCGTTCGACGAGAACGGGTTCGTCGCGACCGGCGACGTCGCGAAGATCGACGCCAAGGGTCGCTTCTACATCGTCGACCGCGTCAAGAACATGATCAACGTCTCCGGACTGAAGGTGTACTCCGAGGAAGTCGACGAAGTCCTGTTCAGCCACCCCGGCGTCCACCGCCCGGCCACCATCGGCGCGCCCGACCCGGACCGGCCTGGCAGTGAGGTCGTCGTCATCTACGTCGAACCCGACCCCAACTACGACGGCGAACTCACCGAGGCGGACATCCGTGACCACATAGAGGGGAAGGTCCCGAAACAGGCCATGCCCGAGGAGATCAACATCGTCGACGAGGTCCCGACGACCGACGTCGGCAAGACCGACAAGCACTCCCTGAAAGGCCGTCACGAGTGACCCGCCGGAGGCAGTAACACGCCTCGTTTCAGGGCGATCATCTTTCTTCCGTCATGATACAGCGGTTACAGATATGAGCAGACAGTACCGAAGTCGGAGCGGTCGTCCGGGCACGAAACCGACGGCAGCCCGAGAGGGCCGTTGCTGGCGCTTCCGGAGGTGCTGGCGACGAACAAACTCCAGGTCGCCCTGACGAGCCTCGTGGTCTTTTCGGCCGGCGGTGCCGCGACGTACGTGGCGCTGACCGGCGGACCGTTGGCCAGTGACGACATGCTCGGGACGGTCCCTGCGGAGGCCGAGGCGGTGATGCACGTCGATGGCCACGTCACCGACGACGAGACGACTCGCGCGCTAGTCGAGGAGTCCGTCGACGTGGCCGCGCCGGCGAACAGCAGTTACGGCGGTCCCGACGACTTCGAGGCGGTCGTGAACGAGGCGGCCAACGACAGCGGGTCGTCCCTGGAGGGCTTCCACGGCATGACGGCTTTCTCCGCGTACGGTGACGACGCCCCGTCGAACTACAGCGCCGCCGTCGTCGACTCCGACCGGGGTACCGATGCGTTCGTCGAGGCCACTGCCAACGGCGCCGACTACGAACAGCGCACGTATCAGGGATACACGGTCTACGTCGTCGAGAACGACGCCTCGACCGCGGCGCGGCCGACGGGCCGGCGACCTCTCCGGCGGGTTCGGAAAGAAACTCGACCTAGCGCTGGCACTGCTGGACCGCTCGCCGGTGGTCTGTCTCGACGAACCGATGGGCGACCTGGACGACGTGTCGAAGACGAAACTGCTCGGCCTGTGGCCGACTACCGCGACGGCGGACTCGTCGTCGTTTCGACTCATCACCTCACCGAGTTCGAGGACGACATCGACTACGTCACCGTTCTCCGCGACGGTGAGACTATCCTCGACGAGAAACGGGACGCCATCGAACTCGGAGAACACGACTCACTGCAGGAGCTGTACGTGGCCCGCTCTCTGGCGGCCGAATCCGACACTACTTAAACACCCGTCGTGCTGCCCCATTTTAAATGGCCTAAGGTTTCTTGCAACGGTAATATAGCGTATACTACCAACTATACTGTGGACCATGACACAGGTGGAGGACACGAGTCGTGACATGCGGCTCGACACGGACTCATTCGCACAGGGGTATTTCAAAAACGCCGTTTATCGACACTGGGACCCGTACGACGTCGAAGGGTTGGAAGCGGACAAGCAGAAGGTCATCGATACGGCACCGCAGGAAGACGAGTTTAACACGCTCCGGACCGCGCTCGCTCGCTTCGGTGCGGGCGAGGAAGCCGTGACGGAGGACCTGATGCCGCTCGGGATGGCGCTGGAGGACATCAACGACCAGATGTTCCTCTCCAGCCAAATCTACGAGGAGGCCAAACACGCACAGTTCTTCGACCGCTACTGGCGAGAGGTCGTCAACCCGTCCGAGGAGGCACTCGGCTTCGAGGTGACCAATCCAACGGACCAGCGCTTCTTCAACGACCACTACATCGCGCTGTTCGACAAGACCGAGGCGGCCATGGAGCGACTGCTGGAGGACGACTCCCCGGAAGCACGAGTCGAGGCCTACTGCCACTACCATCTCGTCGTCGAGTCGGTGCTGGCACAGACCGGGTACTACGGTTTCCAGTCCGCCTTCAGTGACCAGGGTTCGGACGAGGTCGCGGTCAAGGACTGGCCCAACGCCGAAGGACTGGTCGACGGCGTCGCCAACATCCGTAGCGACGAGGGTCGCCACGTCGGCTTCGGGATGAACAAGGTCCGGAGCTACGTCCAGGACGGCGACGTCGACGAGTCGGTCGTTCAGGAGACGCTGCAGGACCTCATGCCCCACGTCGCGGGCACGTTCAGCGACCTGACGGTCGGAATCAACCCCGCACCACTCGTTGCGTACTCCCGCGACAAACTCACCCGCAGGATCGAGATCATCACCGACGCCGAGGCCGAAGTCCCCGGCGTGGACGAACTCGTCAAACTCGACACCGACGAAGGAACTGCTGCCGACTGACCGACACCGTCCTGCGGTCCGACGCCGATTTTTTATCTGACCCCGACAGCACCGGCCGTCTCAGGCGTCCGGATAGTCGTCGGCCCACGGGTTCGCTCGTTCGAGTGCCGCTGCGATACCGAGCAGGTCGGCCTCTGCGTACCGCGACCCGACGATCTGGAGGCCCACCGGCAATCCGTCGTCGGTGCGGCCGGCGGGAGCAGCCACGACCGGGTGGCCGGTCATGTTGAACGGCCAGGTGAGGCCCCAGTCCATCGGCAACCCACCGGCCCGCTCGCCGTCAATCTCCGAGGGGTATGGTTCGTCGTGGGTCAGCGGCGGCGTCGAGAGGGTCGGCATCACCAGCGCGTCGTGGTCGTCGAGGACGGCCTCGACCGCGTCGTAGAGGTCCGTCCGGACCGCGTTCGTCTTCAGGTAATCGACGGCGTCGTACCCCTCGCCCATCCGCACGGTCTGGACGAAACTGTCGGAGAGGTCGTCGGCGTCCTCGCCGGTCACGTCCACGCCGTACTCCTCGTCCAGATAGTGTGCCATGACCGCGAACAGGGGCGTCGCCTCGGTCCCGTAGGCGTAGTTCAGCGTTCCTTTGTCGGGGCCGTCCACGTCGGTGTCCGTGACCGCCGCGCCCGCGTCTGCCAGCGCGTCGACCGCGCCCCGGCAGGCCGACGTGACGGACGAAGCCACCGGGAACGTGTCCAGGTCCGGGGTGAATGCGATGTCGAACTCGGCCGCCTCACGGCCGGTCGCGTCAGTATAGTCGGTCTCGGGCGCGACGACGCTGAACGGGTCGCTGTCGTCCGGCCCGACCAGCACCGACAGCATGAGCGCGAGGTCGTCGACGGTGCGGGCCATCGGACCGACGACGCCGACCGGCGTCGTGGAACTGAACGCGTCCGGCCGGTTGTCCTTCGGGACGAGACCGAACGTCGGCTTTACCGAGACCACCTGACAGCACGACGCCGGGTTCCGGAGTGAGCCGCCTACGTCGGACCCCGTCGCCAGCGGCGCCAGCCCGGCCGCCAGCGCCGCCGCGGAGCCGCCAGACGACCCGCCCGCGTTGTAGTCGAGATCGAACGGTGTCGGCGTCGGGCCGACCAGTTCGTTGTCCGTCTGCATCGTGTGGCCCAGTTCGGGCGTGTTGGTCGTCCCTATCGGAATCGCGCCGGCCTCTTCGAGCCGCTCGACGACGACCCCCGACTCCTCGGACACGTTGTCCGCGAGCGGGGCGAGGCCCATGGTGTGTGGGACCCCTTCGACCTCCATGTGGAGGTCTTTGATGGCCACGGGGACGCCGTGGAGCGGCCCGAGGTCCTCGCCGTTCTCGACGGCCCGTTCGGCCTCGCGAGCCTGGTCCCGAGCGCGTTGCTCCAGGACGTTCACGTAGGCGTTCAACTCGTCGTCGTTGTCGTCGATGCGGTCGAGGAACGTCTCGACCAGTTCGACCGGTGACATCTCGCCGGCTCGGACCGCGTCCGCGAGGTCAGTTGCGGACCGGAACGCTGTCGACATGCCTCGAGAGCCGGACGGAACCGGAATAATAGCTTCGCCTCGCGACTGTCCCGTCCGCTCGTTCGACGACGCGCTCGGTGGTCGCACCACACGGGTCACCCAGTGACGCCCGCTCTGTGGTTCCCGCTCGCTGGACCCGTACGCTCAGTCGTCCGCGCTCGCTTCCCCGCCTTCGGCCTGGTGTGCCCGCGCCGACGCGCGGAGGTCGTCGGAAACCGCCGGCACGTCGTCCGCGTCGATGCCGCCCGCGGCCTCGATTTCTTCGCTCGACATCGGGTAGGTCCGAAGGTCGTAGTGGATGTCGATACCGGCCTTTGCTCCATGCCCCATCGCGACCGGAATCTGGTTGTGGCCGGGCACCATGTCGCCGACTGCATAGACACCCTCGGCGCTGGTCGCGCCGTGGTCGTCGACTGCGACGGTCCCGTCGTCGTTCAACTCGACACCGAGTTGTTCGGCGAGGTCCGTGTTGTACTGCGACCCGTACATGGCGAAGCCGCCGCGATACTCCCGCTGCGTGTCGTCCTCGAACTCGAGGGCTTCGAGCCAGCCGTCGTCGCCGTTCTCGACCCCCGTAATCTCCTCCTCGACGATGTCGACGGGGTGGGCACGGACGAGTTCGTCCGTCTCGTCGCTCCAGGTCGGGTCGTCGCCGTCCAGCAGGACATCGACGTCGTCGGTGAAATTGAGCATGATCATCGCGACGTGAGCGGTACTGTCGCCGTGGCCCATGACATACACCGACTCGTCCACGAACATGTAGGCGTCACAGTGCAGACAGTAGTGAAGCCCTCGTCCCGTCCGGGGAGCCGGCGGGTCTGGTCGGCCATCGGAGAAGCCGGTGGCGAAGACGACGCTGTCCGTGACAGCGGTGATGTCGCCCGCCTCCAGCCGAATTCGGCCGTCGTCGGCTCGCTCGGCGTCGGTCACGAAGTCACGGTGGTAGTCCGCGCCGTAGCCCTGGACCTGCTCGATGGCCGTCTGGAGCAACTCGTTGCCCGACGTGTCCTCGGTGATTCCGATGACGTTGTGCGTATCTCGCATCATGGCCGCTCGGCCGCCGCCTCGATTGATGACAGCGGTGTCGTGTCCCAACCGGGTCGTGTACAGCGCCGCGGTCAGCCCGGCGGGACCGCCCCCGACGACGACGACTTCGTACTCGTGTGCCTCACTCATTGGTATATATCTGTAAGACCGCGCGATACAAAACTGTCTGGTTACCCTCCGGTTATCGTGTCACCGTAACGCGGCCGTCGGAACCCAGCGCCCTTCGAAACCCGCCACAACGAGACTATGAGTACAGTTACCACGGTTCATACTCTTCACAGGTCACATGAAGGACAGGCCATATATGACTGGGATGCGTACATTCCGACGAACAGACCCGGTGTCAGCCGGCCGCCACTCATTCAAATCATGACAAGCCGTGTATTCAGACTCCATTCGACACTTGAATTGCCGCTCGAAGACGTGTACGAGTACTTCGAAGACCCCGATCTCCCGGTGGAGATGGAGGATATCGACATCACTCGTCGTAACAATACACTGATAATCAGTGCGGTTGCTGCCGACGAGAGTATGAGCAAGTACACGCCGACAGCACAACTGAAAGCAAGCATCACCGAAAACAGGGTGTACGAGGAAGAACCAGAGGACCGACCTGGCGGCCCCGGTGGTGGCGGTGGGAGCCCACAGTGGGGGACACTCGAGGAAGAAGAAGAGGAAATCGAGTCAGAGCTCGTCGAATACGCCTGTTTCAAAGGCGACCGGGAGACCGTTCTCCAGAATACCGCGCTTCAGTACCCGATGTTCGAGGTTCTCTGTGGCATCGCCTCCATCGCCGAAAAAGGGACTCTGACCGCCGTCGTGGCAGTCGACGGCGAACTCCACGCAACCCGCATCGTCGACGGTGAAGACCGGCCCGCCTCGGTCAACGTCGTCGAAGAACCCAAAGAAGACGAGGGCGCAAACGGCGTCAACTGGCGGGACAACAAGTTCATTAGCTAAACTCCGCCGACAATCGTCTCGATTACGACGGTCTCTTGCCCCCCTGCGGCCGCCGTCCCCGAACTTGTCTCTGCCCCGGTCCCCGACACGGCTTCGTGGACGCTCTGTGGGAGCGTCGTATCGACCGAACCGTCGAGCCCCACGAACTCGGCGTACCTCGTGATGTCGTTCTCCACGTCGGCGTAGGAATGGCTGCGAACCATGTCGTACATATCGGTCCCCTCACTCCCCATCACCAATCGACTGTTCTGCCGGTCCTGGAGCGTCAGATTCACCGATTGGTGCTCTTCGGTCACGACCGTCTCGACGTTTTTCATCCGCTCGCGGGCCGCCGGGAGGGGTTCCCAACGACCGTCACCGTCTTCGACTCGCCCGCGACTCCGACCGTGTACTCACCGGGTTCTCTGAACGCGTGGCAAAGGGTGATACCCCGCTGGGCGTTCGCGTTCACGCGGACCGTTCTGGAGACTGCCTACTCGCCGTCGACACGTCGACCGACGCGGCCACACCGGCTTCCGTTTCGTCATCGACCGTCGTTGTCGGTGTTTCGGAGCCAGTCGGCCCCGAACACCCCGTCAGCAACACCGAGCCTCCGACGAGCAGCAGTACTAGCAATCGCCTCATGCGAACGCGTCGGCTAACCGCAGCGAAAGCCCTGCCGTTCCTTCGAGGCGTGACCGCTCCTGCGGAACGGCTCCTCGCCGTGTCACCGCGCGATTCCGTCAGTCTCGATGGCGGAAGCTCACGACCGTACTCATCCCCTGACCGTCGACCTGTTCGGCCGTTACGTTCATCGTGAGCACGTCGTCCTCGTCGACGACGTCGTAGGTGATCGCTTCGAGGTCGTTCGCACTCTCACCTTCGGCCAGCAGGACGACCCGTACCTGCTCCCGGTTGGTCGTCACCTCGTCCACGTCGTAGCCCGCACCCTCGAACGCCTGTCGCAGGTCTGCTTGCAGTTCGCTCATAATGCTACCGTACGGTGGCCGGTAGTATAACATAGGGGCCCGCTGCCATGCGTTCCCGACCGGCCGACGGAATGTGACGACTTCTCTCACACGAACGGAATCCCGAAAAACACTTACCGGGTAATAATTATATCTCATTACACCATGGCGGAATTCCCAGACTACCTGGACGTCGACTACACCGACGGTGAGGGTGAAGACCCGTCCGACTACCCCGGTATCGAGGACAAGATCGAAAAGGCCATCGAGGTCACCCGCGAGGGCCTCGAACAGTACGAGAACCCCGTCGTGATGTGGACCGGCGGGAAGGACTCGACGCTGACGCTGTACTTCATCAAGGAAGTTGCCGAGAAGTTCGATCTGGAGGTGCCGCCGGCGGTCTTCATCGACCACTATCAGCACTTCGACGAACTGTTCGACTTCGTCGAGAAGTGGGCCGACGAGTGGGACCTGGAACTCATCTACGCTCGTAACGAGGACGTGGGCCAGTACGTCGACGAGAACGACTTGACGCCTGGCGACGATATCCCCGTGGACGGACTCAGCGAACACAACCAGCACCACATCCGGAACATCCTGGAGTACGAGGAAGACACCTTCCCGTTCCTGCTGGACACCTACGTCGGTAACCACCTGCTCAAGACGGTGGCTCTCAACGAGACCATCGAGGAGCACGACGTGGACGGCATCCTCAGCGGTGTCCGATGGGACGAACAGGAAGCCCGCGCCGACGAGACGTTCTACTCGCCGCGTCACGACCCGGACATCTACCCGCCACACGACCGCATCCAGACGATTCTGCAGTTCGCCGAACCCGACGTGTGGAACGCCTACTGGCACTTCGTCGTCCCGGACACCGTCGACGAGTACCCCGACGACGGCTACGTCCCGCAGAGCCAGGACGACATCCCCGGCGACCTTACCGAGGACGACCTGCCGGTGAGCCCGAAGTACTTCGCCGGCTTCCGCTCGCTGGGCAGTGAAGTCAGCACCGACAAGTCGGCCGAGGAACCGGCCTGGCTGCAGGACATGGAGAACACGACCGAGCGCGCCGGCCGCGCCCAGGACAAAGAAGACCTGATGGAGCGCCTGCGCGACCTCGGCTACATGTAGGAAGCTAAATTTTATTTCGTCGGGTTCGCGCCTCCGGCTCGAACCTCTCTCTGCTCACGGGCGGCAAAGCCGCCCGTTCGCATGGTATGTGGGACCTTCGGTTCCGCATTACTCGCAAAAATCTAGTACAAAAACTTCCCGGACGCTCGACCTTCGGTTTCGTGTCCGGTGAACGGCGCGCCTGCGGCGCGCGGATGCTCGTTTCGGCCCCGCCCACCGCCGTACTTTGCTCGGGTTTTCGGCTCGGATGAACGCCTCGCCAGTGTCGGGATCGGCGAACACCAGGCGTCCCTCGCAATCCCGTCCGTCCACCCGCTCGGGGAGGTCGGGAATCGCGTAGTCGCTCCGGTTTCTGAACTGTGCGGCGATGGTCCGATCGCGGGCGCGCATCTGCCCGCCCCGCGAGCCCCGTCGTTGCGCCATACCGACGCTTCCCGAGCGTCCGGATAAGGGCACGCAGACGGCCGGCAACGGCCACGTCGGTGGCGTTTGTGGGGGTTGACGGAGAGGGCGCGGGGGTTCGTCGCGCCCGGAACAACTACCACAGTCGCTCACCCAGCAACCGGCAATGACCGACGGCGCTCCGGACGACTCCGGAGTCGACCACACGGACGGCGCGGGTGAGACACCCGCCGACTACCCGACGCTGGCCGCGAAGTTCGAGCGCGCGAGCGAAGTAGTGCGGCAGGTGCTCGACGCCTACGATACGCCCGCCGTCGTCTGGACAGGGGACCGCGACTCGATACTCGCGCTCTCCCTCGTCCGCGAGGCGGCCCTCCCGGGACCGTGGGAAAGAGGACGGCGGCGACGGCCCTCAGGACGGCGCGGACACCGACCAGTACACGGCGCTGCACGGAGCCACCTCTCACCTCGGGTGCGACGTGTTCTGTGGTCCGTTCGGTAGATTGGTCATTCGACAGTGACTAGAGTTCCAGCACTTCGACCAGGTGTCCGTCCGGATCGCGTAAAAAGCAGATCCGTGTCCCGCTCTCGGTGGTCTGTGGCTCGCTGATTGCGGGCACGTCCTCGGGTAGGTCGGCGTAGAACGCGTCCAGGTCGTCGACTTCGAGGCCGAGGTGGGTCACGCCGGGCTGGTTCAACTCGCCGTCGGACCGCTCGTCGCCATCGGGAGCGTACGCGACGAGTTCGACGCGTACGCCGTCGGCGTCGAGATGGGCGAAGTCCGCCGACGCGCCCGTGACGCCGACGCCGGTTGCGAACGCCGTCCCGCCGACCGAGAACCGCGAGAGTACGTCGAGCCCGAGTGTGTCCCGGTAGAACTCGACCGCGCGATCCAGATCCGACACCGTGAGTCCGAGGTGGTGTGCCGTCAGGTCCTGCATACCGACGCTGTCATGCCGGGGGACCAAATGGCTTCGTTTCGCGCCGATGGTGACAGGCAGACGATTATTTTTATCGCGTGGCACGGATGCGTTCACGTGCACTCCCGAACTCGAAACGCGCTCGCGCTGATCGGCGGTCTGGTGGGGGGTGCCATCGCGTACGGTCTCGCACGACCGGTCGTCGAGGCCACTGTCGCGTGGTTCGTGACGGGACTGAACCTCGTGATCTGGGCGACAGCCGTCGGGGTTTAGTTGGCCGGTTACGACCGACTCGGCGGGTTCCCCGCCGGAGACGGGGCGAACTGGCGTGCTTCGGCCGTCCACGGCGGCCTCGGTGGCCTGGTCGGCAGCGTCGGCTTCTGCGGCCCGATTCTCCTGCTGGTCCCGGGGTTTTCGTTCCGGTACGCCGCCGCCGTCGGTTTGTTTGGGTTCGGCCTCGCCATGGCCGGCATGGCTGTCAGTGTCGCCACGACTTCGACGCGTCTCGACCGCGTGAGCGGCGGCGACACGGACGGGACGCTCTCGGCGGACGACTGACCTATTTCTCCCGAATTGTCCCACCGCCCAGTCCCTCCCACTCGACCCGGTACCCGAGCCGCGAGAGGACCGCGCTGGCATCGTCGAGCCCGTACTCGTCGAGTACCGTCTCGGCCTCGGACAGCGCAATCCCGGCCTCGATTTCGTCGGCCATACCCTTCAGCACGGCAGGCCGAACGAGGGTTCGACCGACCAGTTCGTGTCCCGGGAACGACTTGCCTTCGAGGGCAGATTCGCTGACCCCGTGACGGTCGGCCAGTTCGGCGAGCGTGATGACGTCGTCGTCGGGGTCGAGTTCGTCGGGGAGGGTGGCGGCGGCGTCGGCGGCCAGGTCGTCCTCGTAGCGCCGGAGCGCCGCACGAACCTCTTTGAGTCGGACGGTCCCGGAGTAGGGGATCGCGCGGTGGTCGCGGGCTTCGATTGCTTCGCCCACCCCGAGGCTCTCGTCGACGGCGACGAGCATCTCGACGGCTTCGAGGTCGGCCAGCCGGTCGAGCTTCTTTTCGACGTATTCGGGCGTCCAGAAGCCCATGATCTCGAAGAACACGCGGAAGTCGGCGTGTCGGTAGTCGAACGCGAAGTCGGGGATGACGACGTGGGCACCGGCCGCGAGCGGTTCGGGTTCACGGACCAGTTCCCAGTCGAGATCGAGGGACTGGAACCGGGTTGCGAAGTCAGCCTCGACGCCGCTGTCGAAGGTCATCTCGGTCACGGGTTCAGTGTCGGGGACGGACACGTCCGCGTCGGTCAGGCTCATCTCGCGCTCGGTGCCGCGGTCGTCGACGGTCGCGGCGAGGGTCCACTCGGCGCTGCCGGCGACCGTCCGGAGCAGGCGGGCGAAGCGTGTGCCGTAGCGGCGGGTCGCGCGAAAGAGGGCGTCCGGCCCCGTCACGACTACCTCGCGACCCTCGTCGGTGCGTCGGATCTCGTACATCAGGCGGAGGCGCTTGACCGCCGAGACGACTGTTTTGGGGTCCGAGGAGCGAACTCGGACCTCGGTAGCGTTGAAGAGGGCAGTCTGGGCCAGCGAGAGATTGTACTGGGCCACGAGGTCGGCAGGCTCCCAGCGGGCGCTCAGATCGGTAAGGATCTGCTCGCAGTCGCGGTCGGCGTACAGCGACTGTTCGAGTTCTGCGGGCGTGCAGTCCAGGCGGTCGGCCGCTGCCGAGAGTGCCTGGTTGCGTTCGTCGGCGCTCACGACGCCGACCGTCGCGGCGACCCCGAAGGCGGCCTCCCTGGCGCGCTCGGGGGTCACCGGTGCGCGGGTCTCGAAGGTCCCCTCCCGTTCGAGGAGTTTGGCGATCCCCCGGACGAGTTTGAAATCGGCGGCCTCGCGTTCGAGGTCGGCGAGCGCGTCCGAGAGGGCTGCGCGTGGCTGGCCGACGTGGCCTTGATACACGCCGATCACGCGGGCCGCGAGCGCCTCGTCGTCGACGTCGGCGAAACGAGGCTGGTAGCCACCCCCGACTCTGGACACCCGAAGCAGGTCTTTCGTCAGCACAGTCCCGAGGTGGGCAGGCGAGCGATAAAAAGCCGTGGCGTCCGAGAGAGAAGATTCATACCCTGTGGCTGTCGACCGACCTGTATGCAGCGCCGACAGGTCCTGTGTGCGCTCGTTGTGGCCGTCGCTCTCACTGCGGGCTGTATGAACGCGCCGCGGCCGACGCCGCAACCACCCTCCGGCGACGTAGACGCCGGTGGCGGTTCGTCGGTCGAGACGCCGGCGCCCGACCGACTTTCCGTTCCCGAGTTTAATACCCGGGCCGCCGACGACGCCACCGTGGTCGGTATGAAGGTGTGGAACAGAGCCGACCGGCGACGGGGCGTCCGGGTGACCGTCTCCCGTCAAATCGGCAACCGGACCGTCGCGGAATCGACGGACCTCGTCCTGGGTGTGAACCAGACGAAGTCGGCTGAAGTGGTGTTCGACATGCCCTACGACCGGTTCCAGGACGGGTCGGGGCTCGACTTCGAGTTCAGCGAACAGCCTGTCAGCAGTTAGCGTCGCCGCCGCGAGACCCGCTCTTCGGCCGTTTCTTCGCTGACGATTTCGTAGAGGAGTGCCCGGCCGGGGCCCGACCCGTCGTCCTCTCCGTCCCTGCGGTCGCTCGTCCCCCCCGGTCGGAGGATTCGGCCGAGACGCTGTGTGAACTCGCGTTCGCTCCCGCTCCCCGAGAGAACGACCGCCACGTTAGCGTCGGGCACGTCGATCCCCTCGTTGAGGACGTTCGCCGTCACGACTGTCGAGTAGGTCCCCTCTCGGAACCGCGAGAGAATCTCGCGGCGCTCGTCGGCCGTCGTCTCGCCCGTGATCGCCGGCACGAGAAAGCGCTCGGAGAGCCGATACACCAGATCCGTGTGAGCGGTAAAAACGATGAGACGGTCCTCCCGGTGGCGGTCGCGGATGCTCGCCAGCTCCTCGACTTTCCGGTCTGCGTTCATCATAATCTCGCGGGCTCGCTGCTTCGCGAGCAGTGCCTCTCGCGCTCGTGGGTCGGTCCCCGAGCGTTTGACGAGTTCTTGATAGTCGCTCCCGCTCCGGAGTTCGATGTTCGACTGCGCCAGGTAGTCGGTGAACGTGTCCTGCTCGCGCTCGTAGGCCTCGCGTTCCTCGGGGGTAAGCGCCACCTCGATCCGCTTCAGGTCGTACTCGGCGAGGTGGTCCCCGGCGAGGTCCTCGGCGTCGAGCTGGTAGACGACCGGCCCGACGAGGTTCTCGATCACCTCGTGCTCACCGTCGGGGCGCTCGAAGGTCGCAGTCAACCCGAGACGAGCGGGCGCGGCGAACAATCGGCCGATGTCGCGGTAGCCCTCGCCGCCGAGGTGGTGGACCTCGTCGAAGACGAGCAGACCGAACTGGTCGCCCACGTCGTCGGCTCGGAGGTACGCCGAGTCGTACGTCGCGACCGTCAGGGGTTTACCCACCTGCTTTCCGCCGCCGAACTGGCCAATCGGCACGTCGAACTCCCGCCCCAACTCGTCGCGCCACTGCTCGAGCAGGTCGACGGTCGGCACTACCACGAGCGTCGGCACGCCGAGTCGCTCGATCGCCTCGATACCGATGACCGTCTTCCCGCTGCCCGTCGGGAGTTCGAGGACGCCCCGAGGGGCTGGCTGGTCGTCGCCGCCGGCGTCCGCCGCCTCGCTCACCGCGTCGTCCGTATGCAGCCAGGCGTCGAGGGCTGTCTGCTGGTACTCGCGGAGCTCGTACGCCGACCGCAGACGAAGGGACTGGCAGTCGAGGACGCAGTCCTCGTGAGCGACCCCCTGGTCGCTGAGCGCTCGCTGGATAGCGTGGTACCGAACGGCCGGGGCACGCCCGGTCCGGGAGCGCGGGTCGCGCTCGACGCCGGGCAACCCCGTCGGCACGTCGCCGGCCAGGCGGACCGTCCCGTCCTCGAATGTCAGCGTCAGCACGAACGTGACTACGTCGTGACCCGGAAAGAACCCACCGCCTGCCGAAAACTCGTACCGAAGGGGCCGTCGGCAGCCGAGGCGGTCCGGACCCAGAGACAGGACCGCTACGGGGACGGATTTCTGAACCCTTTTACACGTCGCGGAGCAGTGTACACGTATGAGTGAGCAGGACGCCTCCGGAACGGACGACGCCGACGAGCCGGCAGCCGACGACACAGCGGACGCAACCCCCGGCGACGAGGCGTCTGCCGACGAGCGGGAGACCCTCGACGGTGTCGCGGAGGACGGCAACGGCAACGGCGCGAGCAACGCTGCCGAGACGCTCGAGGCTGGCGAGGACCTGCTCGAACGCGTCACGTCGGCCGACGACGAACAACTGGCGAACGAAATCGCGTCGCTTCGGATGCGTGTCGACTCACTGGAGTCGGAACTCGAAACGCAGGAAGACCAGGCCGAAGAGCTGGAGTCGAAGCTCGCGCGGACGAAAGCGGACTTCCAGAACTACAAAAAGCGGATGCAAAAGCGCCGCGAGGAGGAGAAACAACGAGCGACAGAGGACCTGGTCGAGCGTCTGCTCGACGTTCGTGACAACCTGAAACGCGCCCTCGAACAGGACGAGGACGCCGACATTCGTGACGGCATCGAAGCGACACTCCGTCAGTTCGACGAGGAACTGACCCAAGAGAACGTCACGGCAATCGAGCCGGAGCCGGGTCAGGAAGTCGACCCGCAGCGTCACGAGGTCCTGCTCCAGGTCGAGTCCGACCAGCCCGCCGGCACGGTCGCCGAGGTCCACCGCCCGGGTTACGAGATGGCCGAGAAAGTCATCCGCACCGCACAGGTCACAGTCAGCGAGGAGTAAGTGGACACGACGGCGACAGCGCTCCCGTAGACGGGTCTCAGAAGCGGACACGTACGACTGATTCGACGCCTGTCTGTACCGCTATATCGAGACGGTATCCGAACGTAGGCCAATTACTTGCGGTTTTGTGTCCGCTCGC
This sequence comes from Halorientalis sp., assembly GCF_028275115.1. Taxonomy (GTDB): domain Archaea; phylum Halobacteriota; class Halobacteria; order Halobacteriales; family Haloarculaceae; genus Halorientalis. The sequence continues at coordinate 116,005 of NZ_JAQCNH010000019.1, forward strand.
CAATACCCGGTAATGAGCGGACATTCACGCCGACGACAGGAACGGAGCGGTCTGTGATGAGCGAGTGGTTAGCCACTCTCCGTGCTCGACTCGGCCTCTCGGGCCGGGCACCGCTCTCGTGGGCGCTGTACGACTGGGCGAACTCCGGTTTCGCGACTGTCGTCCTTGCAGCGGTCCTGCCCGTTTATTACGTCGAGGTCGCGGGAGCGACGCTGCCCGGGAGTACCGCGTCGATCTACTGGGGGTACACACTCACGGCGAGTTTCGCAGTTATCGCAGTTCTCTCGCCAGTCCTCGGGGCTGTCGCGGACCGGACAGCCGCCAAAAAACGGTTTCTCGGGGCGTTCGTAATCCTGGGTGTCGTGGCGACGAGCCTGCTCTTTTTCGCCGAACGCGGCGACTGGCTGTCCGCCTCCGTTGCTTTCGCACTCGCGAACGTCGGGTTCGCGGGGGCGAACATGTTCTACAATTCCCTGCTTCCACACGTCACGGAGAGGATGGACGCGCTCTCGACGGCAGGGTACGCTCTGGGTTACTTCGGCGGCGGTCTCCTCCTGGTTATAAACCTGATCTGGATTCTGAACCCGGGACTGGTCGGCCTGCCGAACACGGCGGTCGCGTCACGGATTGCGATGCTGAGCGTGGCGCTCTGGTGGCTGCTCTTTTCGATCCCACTTTTCTACAACGTGGACGAACCAGCCGTCCCGGGCGGTGCAGAGCCGGTTGGCTCCCCGATCGTGGCGGCCAGGACCGGGCTCGGTCGGCTACGTTCGACCGCTGGCCAGGTCCGCCAGTACCGGCAGGTTCTGCTGTTCCTGCTCGCGTTCTGGCTGTACAACGACGGTATCAGCACGATCATCACGCTGTCGGCGGCATACGCCACCGACATCGGCCTCGGACAGTCGGCGGTCGTCGGTGCCCTCGTCATCGTCCAGTTCGCTGGCGTCCCCTTCGCCTTCGGTTTCGGGTCGCTCGCCGACCGGATCGGGGCGAAACCGGCCATCTCGCTCGGCCTCGTCGTTTATATTGGTATCGCCATCTGCGGCTACTTCATGACCGAGGCGTGGCACTTCTTCGCGCTCGCCGTCCTCGTTGCCACGGTCCAGGGCGGCACCCAGGCGCTCAGCCGCTCGCTGTACGGGTCGATGGTTCCGGCCGACCGAACCTCGGAGTTCTACTCGTTCTACAACGTCAGCTCGAAGTTCGCGAGCATCGTCGGCCCGCTCCTGTTTTCGGTAATCGGCCAGGTAACCGGCTCGACACGGCTGGGTATCCTCTCGCTGCTCGTGCTCTTCGGTGGCGGTCTGATACTGCTGGCGCGGGTCGACGTAGAGGCAGGTCGGACCGTCGCCCAAGCGGCGGGCGGTCCACAGCCGAGCGATACTTCAGACGCCACACCAACGGACTGATACTGTGATGGAAACGGGACTCAGAGTTCTCTCGTACAACGTCCGGTACGAGGGACTCGACGACGGCGTGCGCTCCTGGGAACGGCGATGTGACGGTGTCATCGGTGTGTGTCGTCTTCACCGCCCCGACGTGATGGGGTTCCAGGAGTGCTGGCTGGACCAACAGGCGACTCTCGAGGCGGGCCTGCCGGACTACGCCTTCGTCGGCGAGGAGACTGCGGGGGGCGACCACACACCCATCGCGTACCGCCGGAGTCGCTTCGAGTGCCAGGAGTGGGCCGTCTTCGCCCTCTCGGAAACTCCAGCGGAACTTGGGAGCGTCGGCTGGGACGCCTCGTACCCCCGGTTCGCAACCTGGGCGCGTCTGACCGACCGGGTGACGGAGCGGACGCTCCTCGTCGCGAACACGCACTTCGACCACGAGGGACCGCGAGCACGTCGCGAGAGTGCCACCCTCCTTCGCGACCGGTTGCCGACGGCCGAGGCTGACGGCCTGGTCGTGCTCGGCGACTTCAACTGCAGACCGGCCTCCGATGCGTATGCAGCGTTGACGGCCGCCGACCCGTCCCCAGAACTGTCCGACGCACGCGACGCGGCCACGACAGTCCACGGCCCGGCGGAGACGTACGTGGGGTTCGAGGAGGACACGAATCGAAAACGGATCGATTACGTGTTCGTGTCGTCTGGAGTGTCCGCTCGGCAGTTCGCGGTACTGGCAGACGTGAATCAAAACTGGCGACACCCATCCGACCACCTGCCGGTTCTGGCGGACCTGTCCCTTCCAGAGGCCTAAATGACCGCGGGTAAGCTCGGCCGGTACGGGTATACCGCGATTCTGCCCACGCTCTGGAAGCGGTCCGATTGTGATAGATTACAGCCATCGGAGAGACGGGAGTTGTCGCGAGAAAACGGCCAGAGGGAGCCGGGAACAAGCGGATTCGAGCGCCCAGGCATCTAGCAACTTTTAACCGATTCAGACCGATAGGTGTGGACAACATGGCGAGCAACAAGATTCTCGGTATCGACCTCGGTACCACCAACAGCGCCTTCGCGGTGATGGAGGGGGGTGACCCGGAGATAATCGTCAACAGCGAGGGTGACCGGACGACACCGTCCATCGTCGCATTCACCGACGACGGCGAGCAACTCGTCGGAAAGCCGGCGAAAAACCAGGCCGTCCAGAACCCCGACGACACCATCCAGTCTATCAAGCGTCACATGGGCGAGGACGGCTACACCGTCGAGATGGACGGCGAGGAGTACACGCCGGAGCAGGTCTCGGCGATGACCCTCCAGAAGATCAAACGCGACGCCGAGGAGTACCTGGGTGACGAAATCGAGAAGGCCGTCATTACGGTCCCCGCGTACTTCAGCGACCGCCAGCGGCAGGCCACGAAAGACGCCGGCGAGATTGCCGGCTTCGAGGTCGACCGGATAATCAACGAACCGACCGCGGCCTCGATGGCATACGGACTCGACGACGAGTCCGACCAGACCGTGCTCGTCTACGACCTCGGCGGCGGGACGTTCGACGTTTCTATTCTCGACCTCGGCGGCGGCGTCTACGAAGTCGTCGCCACCAACGGCGACAACGGCCTCGGCGGCGACGACTGGGACGATGCCATCATCGATTATCTGGCCGAGGAGTTCGAGGCCGAACACGGTATCGACCTCCGCGAGGACCGACAGGCCCTCCAGCGACTGACCGAGGCCGCCGAGGAGGCCAAAATCGAACTGTCGAACCGCAAGGAAACGACGGTCAATCTACCGTTCATCGCGGCCGACGACGACGGGCCGAAAGACCTCGAGACGAAGATGACGCGCGCGAAGTTCGAGTCCCTGACCGAGGAGTTGGTCGAACGGACGGTCGGGCCGACCGAACAGGCGCTCGAAGACGCCGGCTACTCTAAGAGCGACATCGACGAGGTCCTGCTCGTCGGCGGGTCGACCCGGATGCCGATGATCCAGGAGAAAGTCGAGGATCTGACGGGCCGAGAGCCGAAAAAGAACGTCAACCCCGACGAGGCCGTCGCGCTCGGTGCGGCCATTCAGGGTGGCGTTCTCTCCGGCGACGTGGACGACATCGTCCTACTGGACGTGACGCCACTCTCGCTCGGGATCGAGGTCAAGGGTGGCCTGTTCGAGCGACTGATCGAGAAGAACACGACCATCCCGACGGAGGAGTCGAAGATCTTCACCACCGCGGCTGACAACCAAACCTCGGTGCAGGTGCGGGTGTTCCAGGGCGAACGTGAGATGGCAGAGGAGAACGAGCTCCTTGGTGAGTTCCAGTTGACGGGCATCCCGCCAGCCCCGGCCGGGACGCCCCAGATCGAGGTCGGGTTCAATATCGACGAGAACGGTATCGTCAACGTCGAGGCAGAAGACAAGGGCTCGGGCAACGCCGAGTCGATCACCATCGAGGGCGGTGCCGGCCTCAGCGACGACCAGATCGAGGAGATGCAGGAGGAAGCCGAACAGCACGCAGAGGAAGACCAGAAGCGCCGTGACTTCGTCGAGGCCCGCAACGAGGCCGAATCCGCCATCCAGCGCGCGGAGAAACTGCTCGAGGAGAACGAAGACGAGGTCGACGCCGACTTGGAAAGCGACATCGAGGCCGAAGTCGACCGCGTGCAGGAGGCCCTCGACGAGTACGAGAACGTCGACAGCGAGGAACTGGAGACGGCCTCTGAGGCGCTGGAATCGGCCACCGAGAGCCTCTCTGAGGAACTCCAGGAGATTGGCAAGCAGATGTACCAGCAACAGGCCCAGCAGGCGGCTGGCGGTGCCGGCCCAGGCGGTGCGGGCGCTGCGGGTGCGGGTCCAGGTCCAGGTCCCGGTGCTGGCCCGGGCGGTGCTGGTCCGGGTGCGGGTTCCGACGGCGGCGACGAGGAGTACGTCGACGCGGACTTCGAGGACGTGGACGACGAAGACGAGTAAGTCGAGTCCGGGTCCCCAGTCCGAACATCGTCAAGGCGAGCGTGCGTTGCAAAGAACCGACAACAAGCTTCCGTGGGTGACGAGCGACCGGTCGTCGGTCCCACCTAAGACAGCGAGGGAGTCCCACCCTTACCGTGAGGTCGTTCGAGAATCGAAGATTCTCGTGATGACGAAAATCGGAGATTTTCGAACCACGAGAGTGTTCCGACACCTGCTGTCGGGACCGAGCGCCGAACAGGGCGGGCGGGAATCGCGTACGCTCGCATGAACATCTACAGGTGGAACAGGGCGAGTGCCTCGGGGCTTGACCCCGAGGGTGAAGCCCGTCAACATGCTCATTCTGCTACATCACGTGTGACCTCCTCCTCGTCGTAAACGGAGCGGGAGCGAAGCTCCCTCAAGCAGTCGGGCGTAGCCCGACGACGGCGAGGCTTCCTACCGCAGGTTTGGGAGAGTTGCTGGTTTGCAGACCGGTCGGCACGACGGGTCTACTGGCGAGGCCAGACCGCCGTTACTCCTATCTACAGAGGGATTCGGAGTTACCGTAATTGGGAATCCAGCGGCCCGAAGGAGATTCCCTCGAACGTGGATTTCCCGAATCCGATAGTATCCGGTTACTTGAGCGGTCGAGGCCGCCTCGGTACATATCATGTAACAGATTGGAGAAACATAATCTCCGGTTTGTAGCAATCATGGTGGTTGCTTCACGGAGCGTACGCGATTCACGCCCGCCGTAAACGGCGGGATTCTCTCGCTGTATCAAGATAGCTCGTGGTCTGCGCGGTAGTCGCCGTGGCCGGCGGCGTCGTCTTCGTGCTGACTGCGGCGCGGCTCGGACTCCCGGTGGTGCAGGCGACCCGAGAGAGGCCGATGCCCGGCGCGCTATCGCCATCGCTCGTGGCTGTCGGCACGTTGCTCACGGCGCTCGTGATTGTCTTCGACACGGACCTGCAGTCGTAATCGCTGCGGTCGAGGTTCGGTGTCGGCCCGGGTTGCCGACCCGTTCTTTTCAAGTGTCTCAACCGAATAGAGTAGAACAACGAATGAGCGAGGATTTCTACGACGTGCTCGGGGTGTCGCGAGACGCCGGCGAGGACGACATCAAGGAGGCCTATCGGGAGAAAGCGCGGGAGTACCATCCCGACGTGAGCGACGACCCGAACGCAGAGGAAAAATTCAAGAAAGCCAAGACGGCCAAGGAGGTGCTGACCGACGAGGAGAAGCGCCAGGCATACGACCGTCTCGGACACGAGCGGTTCGAGCAGGCCCAGAAACAGGGCGGGTTCAGCGGCGCTGGTGGCGGCGGGCGCGGACAGCGCGGTGCCGGTGGTGACCCGTTCGGACAGGGCGGTCCCTTCGGTGACATGGGCGACATCTTCGAGCAGTTCTTCGGTGGCGGCGGCGGTCGCGGCGGTACCCGCCAGGGGACCGACCTCCGGACGGACCTGTCCATCACTCTCGACGAGGCCGCGAAAGGCGTCGAGAAACAGCTCGTCATTACCCGTCCCGAGAGCTGTCCCGACTGCTACGGCGACGGACACCCGCCTGGCAGCGACTCCCGGACCTGTCCCGAGTGTGAGGGCCGCGGCCAGGTCACCCGCGTCCAGCAGACGCCGATGGGTCGGGTCCAGCAGACGACGACCTGCCGGCGCTGTGAGGGCGAGGGCACTCTCTACAGCGAGACCTGTGGCACCTGCCGCGGCAAAGGACAAGTCCGAGACGAAGTGACGCTGTCGGTGGACGTGCCGGGCGGCATTCGCGACGGCCAGACCCTCCGGATGGAGGGCGAGGGCGCGCCCGGTGAGGGCGGCGGTCCCAGTGGCGACCTGCTCATCGAAGTGTCTATCGACGAGCATCCCGAGTTCGACCGGGAGGGAGACGACCTCTACCACGAGTACGCCATCTCTTTCCCACAGGCCACGTTCGGGGACGAGGTGGCGGTGTCGACGCTCGACGGCCACGTCGAGCTGGACATCCCGAAACACACCCAGAGTGGAGAAGTCTTCCGACTGGATGGGAAAGGAATGCCGAAACTCCGGGGCCGTGGACGGGGTGACATGTTCGTGCGGGTCCGGGTCGTTACGCCCGAGAGCCTGAACGACGAGCAGCGCGAAGCGCTGGAGGCGTTCGCCGAGGCCGGCGGCGAGGAAGTGGAGGTCGAACAGGGCTTTTTTGAGCGGCTAAAAAACAGCTTCTGACTCCCCGGCTGCCGGCTACCCCGTGAGGTGAGAATCGATCGGTGACACCCCCACCGTCCCGAACGACGGAGCTTCTCGTCCCGCGGTTTGTGATATTTGCCGGTCTACAGTCCCGTGACTTGTTCTTGCGGGGCTACCTTTCCCGTCGGTGTATCAACCAAGTGGACCGACGATGCTGGCAGAGGCGGTCGAATGCCTACGTACGGAGCCGGTCTTTGCGGTAGCCGGGTGGATTCGCCGTCTCGTCTTTCCCTCGCACTCGAACCACGACTGGAAACAATCGAAACGTTCTGCCTGGTGCCGACGTAGATGCGGGTGACGGCCAGATTCAGTATACATAGCCAACGCCGTTTGCGTCAACCGCCTCGGGGTCAAGCCCCGAGGCTTGTCAGTGGACTCCCGTTCTAGCCGAGTAATTCGGCAGGTGTGTAGTCACCATTCACGTTCAACGTCCCTGCGTTGAGGGCCAGTTGACTGGTGGCCCATCCACCGCGAGACTTCTGCCCGCGATGGATATACCCGCAATATCGGTTGGCAATGTTCTTCGCCGCGTTATAATCCGCGTTTACCTCGTATTCGCAGTTCTGACACCCGAACTGTTTGTCTTCACGGTTATCCTCGTGAGTGAATCAGTGGCTGCGACTCACGGTAGAGTATCCAGCAAGCAGAACCCACACTGGAGTCTCCTCGGGGTCGATGCGATTCACCCCCACCCTGCTCAGTCCTCGGTTCCGACAGCGAGTGTCGGAACACTCGTCCCTCAGGGAGGGGGGAAAATTCTCTCACTGTATCAAGATAGTTCTGTCACAATTAGACTTAATATTATGAGCTATATAATTAGAACTGGCGCGGGGTCGGTATCGGTCACTCGGCCGTTATTGGCAACCCCACCCCTTCCCCCCTTGGCGGCCTCGCGCCGTTTTCCGTTTCCGACAGTTCGACCTGTCCGGGAGCTACGACCTGTAAGCAACCGACCCGAACGCGTTCGGAGCGCGCAGAGCGGGTCGCGTTTTCCGACCACGTCCCCGAGAAACACAGACTCACGAACGGGCACTGTGGAGCGAACGTGACCTGCGTGCCGTGGCAGACAACTTAAGCGGGCACGGTGGCTACTGACGGTATGGACGTGATCGGTGATCTCGTCGCACGCGAGCGTCGGGTGAAAGAGCCGCTGGTGTACGGCGACAGTTCGCAGCCGTACACCGCACACAAGTTCTGTACCGATGCCTGGAAGACGGCGAGTCTGTTCCGGTACCACGCCGTGGGCCGCGAACGGGGTATTGCCGTCGCATCCGACCCGGCACCGCAATCGTTGCTCTCCGTCCTCGGGGCGGCGCTTCTGGGTGCGCCCGTTCGGTTCGGCCTCCCGCCCGAGGCGGACGTCCGAGTGGTCGTGGGACCTACTGCCGAGATTGAGACGCTGACGGCCGAGCCCGGCACCAAACGTGTACTCTACGGCGACGAGCCGTCCGACCCAGACGTGATTCACTTCGAGCGGGACATCTGGAGCGAGAACCCGACGATGCCGCCGGACAGGGTGGCTGCGGACCAGCCTGCGCTCGTGACGGCCGACCGGTCGTACACACACGCGGACCTGCTGACGGCCGCCGAGCGTGTCGTCGACGAGCGGGACCTGACGGACGGCGACGCTGTCGCGGTCCGAGCGCCGCTCGCCCGACCGGGAACGCTCGTCGCGGGCGTCCTCGCACCGCTCCGAACCGGTGCCCCGATCCTGCTGGCCGACACCGGTCCGGAGCCGGCGTTAGTCGTCGGTGGTGACGGGGAGTCGAGTCTCGACCCTGACGACGTGCTGGATTGAGGGAGTGTTACTCGGTCCGGGCTGGTTGCACGGTGGCTGTTGGCCGGTAACGAGTTCGCCGCTCACGGTGACAAAGAGCGGAAACGTACCGGCACGCCTGCGGTCGCGCCAGGCGCAGGACGGGTAGGCCTGACAGTTCCCCGGACAGTAACCGCGCCGCCCGAAGCAACCAGAACGTCGTAACTACTGGGCGTTCTTGATGGCCGTCAGTGCCGCCGGATTCTCGATGGAGGAGAGATCACCCACGTCCTCGCCCTCGTAGGTGGCTTGGACGGCCCGGCGGATGATCTTGCCCGACTGTGTCTTCGGGAACTCGTCGACGAACAGAACTTCGCGGGGCCGGAACGGTTTGCCGAGTTCCTCGCCGACCTGTGCGCGAATCTCCGCTCGGAGGTCGTCGCTGGCCTCGAACTCGTCTTCAAGAATCACGTACAGCACGACCGCGGTGCCGGTGGTGTCGTCGTCCGCGCCGATGGCAGCGGCCTGGTTGACCGCCGGATGGTCCATCGCCGCGCCCTCGACCTCGGCGGGGCCGACTTTGCGGCCAGCGACGTTCAGCGCGTCGTCGGCTCGGCCGTGGAGGAACCAGAAGCCGTCCTCGTCCTTCTGGGCCCAGTCGCCGTGGTCCCAGAGGTCGTCCCAGGTCGACCAGTACTCGTTCAGGTAGCGTTCGTCGCCGCTCCAGAGCGACTTAGTCATCGAGGGACAGGAGTCACGCGCGACCAGGTAGCCCCGGTCGTGGGTGTCCGCGATCGACTCCCCGTCGGAGTCGACGACGTCGATGTCCATACCCAGTCCGGGGCCACCCAGCGTACAGGGCTTGAGGTCGTTGATCGGCATCGGCATCAGGAAACAACCGCAGATTTCGGTCCCGCCACTGATGTTGATAATGGGCGTGTCGCCACCGCCGACGGTGTCGTGGAACCACCGCCAGGACTCGGGGTCCCAGGGTTCGCCGGTCGACCCGAGCAGGCGGAGGCTGGAGAGGTCGTAACCCTCGACCCACTCGTCGCCCTGTTTACGCAGTGCACGAATCGCGGTGGGCGAGATGCCGAACTGGGTGAGGTCGTGGCGGTCGATCATCTCCCAGAATCGGTCGGGCTGTGGATGGTCCGGTGCACCCTCGTACATGCAGATGGTTCCGCCGAAGGTGTGGTTGCCGATCAGGGTCCACGGACCCATCATCCAGCCGATGTCGCTCACCCAGAAGAACCGATCCGCGGGCTTGAGGTCGAACCCGAAGTACAGTTCCTTGGCACACTGCGTCTGGACACCGGCGTGGGTGTGGACGATTCCTTTCGGCTTGCCGGTCGTTCCCGACGAGTACAGCAGCATCGACTCCTGGTCGCTGGGGAGTGATTTGGTGTCGTAGTCGTCGGACTGTGTTGCGACGGCCTCGCTCCACCACTCGTCGCGACCGTCGGTCATCGGGACCGAGGGGTCCGCGTCGGAGTTACTGGCTCCGAGTCGGTCGTAGACGATCACCGACGCCACGTCGGTTTCGGCCTGCTCGACGGCCTCGTCGGCGGTTCCTTTGAGTGTGACTGCGTCGCCCCGCCGGAGGAAGCCGTCGCCCGTGAACAACACCGAACACTCGGGGTCCTCGATGCGGGTGGCGGTGGCGTCGACGCCGAATCCGGAGAAGATCGGGACGGCGACCGCGCCGATCTTGAAACAGCCATAGAGGATGGCGATGACCTCGGGGACCATCGGCATGTACAGTCCGACGGTGTCGCCGGTCTCGATGCCGCGTGCTTCGAGGGCGTTGGCGACCCGATTCGCTTGTTGGTGAAGTTCGTGGAAGGTCACCTCCCGCACGTCGCCGTCTTCGCCCTCCCAGATGCAGGCGACTTTGTTCCGTCGCTCCTCGTCGGTGGTGGCGTGACGGTCGACGACGTTGTGGGCGACGTTGAGCCTGCCGCCGGGGTACCAGTCGGTGAACTGCGGGCCCGCCGAATCGTCCCGAACCGTGTCGTAGTTCTCGTAGAACTCGATGCCGAGATAATCGACGAGTTCGTCCCAGAACCAGTCGACACCTGATTCGGGCACGCCGTCGACGTCCGTCGTGGTCCGCTCGATTAGTTCCTCGTAGTCGTCGATGCCGTGTGTCTGCATGAACTCCCAGATATTTGTCGACTCGACGAACTCCCGGCTCGGCTCGTGGACCACTTCGTCGAGGTCGGCGAGGGACTCGGATGCCATGGCCTGATGTTTCGTCGAGTCGGTAAAGTAGCTATTGAATTGCTGGGTTCCGTATGTGTCAGTGAAGCTGGCAGAGTCCGATTCCCCGAGCCCGCACACCGGGCTGGTTCACTGCTCGCGGTTTCTGTGCTCCCCGACGTTCCGGAGAACGCCGACGGTCCCGCGGAAGGTCCCGTCGTCGGACGACAGGACGGCAATATGATTCTCGAAGGGAATCCGGTCACCGGCGGCGGTGACGAGGTCCATCTCGAACGACCCTCGCGTGCCGTCCCCGGTGACCAGTTCGTTGATCAGGTTCTCTGCCGTCTCGATGCCGTCCTCCGTCATGACCGTCGAGACCGGCTCACCGACGAGTTCGTCGGGTTCGTAGCCCCCGACTGTCAGGTCGCGGCCGGCCGGCGGGACGACCGACCTGATGACGCCCTCCGTGTCGAGTCTGTACAGTTCGTCCGGAACGGCCTCGACGACCGTCTCGTAGCGTTTCAACTCCCGTTCGCGCTCCAGTCGCTCGGTAATCTCCCGCGAATTGAAGACGTAGCCGTCGACGGTCGTGTCCTTCCGGTTGCTCCCGACGGTCTCGACCCACGCCCACGACCCGTCGGCCCGTTTGAACCGGAATGTGACGCCCTCGATGACGACGCCCTCGCGCTCGGTGAGGTCGATGAACCGCCCGCGCATCTCCTCGCGGTCGTCCGGGTGGACGTAATTGAACACGTAGTCGCCGACGAGTTCACCGGGGTCCCAGCCGAGAATCCGCTCCACCGACGGGCTCTGGTACTCGATGGTTCCGTCGGGCGCGATGACGGTCACGATGTCCTCGGCGTGCTCGATCAGCGTCCGGTACTGGCGGCCCGTCACCGCCGCCGCCTCCGCCGTGTCGCCTGACCGGAGCGCGTTTTCGATACGGTTGGCCAGTAGTTCCTCGCTGGCGGCCGCCATCGCCGTCGTGAGCGCGTCCGTCGCACCCGCGGAGATACTCCGGGCGGCGTCCTCGGCGTCCTCGGCGAGGACGACGACAGGGAACGATGGGTGCTCTTCGCGGAGTCGCTCCACGAGTTCCGGCGCGGTTCCGTCCGGGAGGTCGTCCTCGATTACGATGCAGTTCGCGTTCACTTCGGCGACGGCCGCGAGTGCATCCGACATTTTCGGGACGGTCGTGACCGTCGTGGCCTCGTCAGCCTCGGCCAGGAGCGAGACTGCTCGCTCGACGGCACTTCCGTCGGGACCGACGTAGACTACAGTCGCCGACACCGACCCGAATGCAGCCATGGCTCGGCGTAAGCCGAGAGCGGGCATAAGGACTTGGGCCAAATCACGGACCGAACCGGTGTCCGAGCCGGGCAGGTGGACGGCGGTGACCGTCTCCGGCCCGTCTCACACCGAGGAGTCGGCCCGGACGCGGACGAGCCCGCCTGACACCCCGTCTTCTGTCACCGCGAGGTCGAACTGCCACTGCCTGCCGTCGAGTCGCCGGGGATCGGACACCGTTAACGTGGGGCCCGGGAGTCGACCGAGCAGGTCGATGGCGATCGGCAGCGTCGGTAACGAAGCCGACTGTGAGGTGAGCGCGTAGTTCGTGATCGTCACCGTCCAGGCCCGCATATCGGAGCCGTCTCCGTGTGCGTCGACGGTGTACCCGTCCACGATGTCGAGCCGCTGTAACCGCTGCAGGGTCGCCTCGAGCGGCCGCCCGGTGTCGTCCGGGTTGGCGAGTTCCGCCGCTGCCCGCCGAAGGACGACGGCCTGCTCCGCCTCCGGGAGCCGGGCCCCCAACTCGAACGAGAGGGTCCGTAACAGATGGAGACAGAGGTCGTCGGGGTCGTCGATAGCGTCGGCGGTCTCGCAGTAGACGTCCATGATCGACGACTCCAGGTCGGCGTGCCCCTGGGCTGACAGGGTTTCGAACACGGCCGCGGCCACGTCGTGACAGAACCCTGTCAGTGACGCTGTCTCGCCCGTCGGTGGGGGCGTCACCGTCCGGACCACGTGGCTCGGCTCCTCGCAGGCGATGAAGTCGTAGCAGGGCGCCTGCGGGTCCCAGCGGCGCAACACGGCCCGGTAGGCGACTGCCGCTTCCGCCGCTTTCTCGGCGGTCTCCCGGTCCGGAAACCGCGCGCCAGCGACGGGGACCGGACAGACACCGGTCCGGCCGCAGACGACCCAGTACTCCCCGCCGTCGACCGCCAGATCGTCGATCCGCGCTCTGATCTTCGAGAGCGTCTCACCGACCATTTTAGGGTCGCCTAAAACAGGCCGACAAAAGTAGGTTACGGTACGGGCTCTATATTTACGCAACGAGATTACCCGAACAAATATGCACTGTATTCAGTAGAACGAAGAGCAGAACTCTGAGTGCGTCAGATAATGACACTGCATGTGGAAATAGTCCAGTACGACTGTCCGCACATCGATACGACGGTCGAACACGACGTGTCCTTCCACGCCAAGCAGTGTGATTTCAATCCGGCCACCGAGGAGTCGGAGACACGGATCAGTGTCAGCGGGACGGACTCAGAGGCGCTCGAAAACGGGCTGACCGCACTCCGGAACCACGAGAACGTCCACAGCTTCGATCCGATTGGGCGCGAGCGAAACGCTGTAGTGCTCAAGACCCGTCTCATACAGACCGACGCGATGGAGCGTATTCGGAAACACGACGGTACATCACCGGCCCATTCGGAGTCGAAGACGGGAGCGAAATCTGGCACGTTGGGTTCGACCGCAGCGAGCGGGCCGAGAGTGCGCTGTCGGACCTGCGCAGGGAAAACGACGTTACGAACAACGCCAACGCCGTCTCGTCGCTGCTCGACGGCTGTCGCGGGCCGTCTACGGTCGAAGAGGAGACACTCCGAACGGGGGTCGCGAACGGGTACTTTGCGACGTCGCGGGAGGGAACGCTCCCGACGCTGGCCGAGGAACTGGCCGTCTTCAACAACCTCCGACGGAGCGAACGGAAGCTGCTCGAACGCGTAGGCGACGCACTCGACGAGTTCGACGGCGCGGTTGAGTAGCGACGGTAGTCAGACGACCGGCCGATGACACGTCGGATGAGGCTCTGAGCAACGCGACGGCCCCCTGAGGCCACTCCGGACCCCGTCACGGAACCACGCCAGACATCCGACCGCGGTCTCGCGGCTCAGCGCGACGCCGTCGCCCCAGCCGTCTAGCCGGTAACGTTCCTGCGCTACCCCGAGCCAGTTCCGAAACCGGCTGACGCCGTCGGCGACGCCGTTCTCGAAGAACAGCACCACAACGAGCAGGAGCACACCGAAACTGAACTGCCAGTACTGTTCGAGAACGGCGAACCGGCTGATAAACCAGCGGAGATACTCGTAGGTGAACGCCTACTACGGCAACAGTCACGTCCCGTTCGATCTCGACCTCGAAGTCGCCGAAAACGAAGTGGTGGCACCTCTCGGCCACAACGGTGCGGGCAGGACGACGACGTTGCGGTCGGTCACTGGAACCGCGCCCCGTCGTGAGGGGACCACCGCCTACCAGGGGACGTCGATCGAGAACCGCTCTGTCGACCGAATCAGCAACACGGGAATCTAGCCGATTCCCCAGAAGCGGCGAATCTTCCCGACGCTGACCGTCGCCGAGAATCTTGGGCTCGCTCGCGACTTCTGTCCGGGCAGCGAACCGCGCCCTGTCGCGGAAACGTACGACATATTTCCTTGCTGGACGAACTCCGGGAGAACCGCGGCCGGAAGCTCGGTGGTGGAGAGCAACAGATGCTCTCGGCCGCGCGTGCACTCGTGTCCATGACCACGATGTGCTCTTGCTCGACGAACCGACGGAAGGGCTGGAACCCGTACCCGTCGAGAATTCGGCCGCAGTGCTCGAGGATATCGCCAGTTGCGATGTAACGGTACTGATCACCGAACAGAACGTCGGCTTCGCTCTCACCCTCGCGGAACGAGCACACATCATCGAGGGTGGTGAGAACGCCCGGGACGGGTCAATCGCGGACCTCTGCCGGCGCGAGGGCCTGCTCGAAGAGTCCCTCTCCGTGGGAGTAGAGCGCGCGGAGTAGTCCGCCGACTGCTCGGCTGGCCGACCGCCACACCTGCCAACGTTTTTAGCCGGGCGTGGCCAAAGGTTCGATATGTACGTCCGGGACGCGAAAAACCGCGAGGAGGTCTGGCTTCTAGATCACATCGAAGATATGGGCCTGGACGAGACGGCGTTTCGCTCGCGCGATTACGTCATCGCAATCGACGAAGAGACGAACGAAAAGGCGGGGTTCGGGCGGTTCCGCGTCCACAAGACCGACGACGAGTCGGTCTGTGAACTCACCTCTGTCGGTGTTCTCGACGGCTGGCGCGGGCAGGGCGTCGGTGCACACGTCGTCGAACGGCTCGTCCAGAAAGCCGGCGACGACGGGTTCGACACCGTTTACGCGCTCACCGGCGAACCCAACTACCTACAGCAGTTCGAGTTCGCCCCCGTTGAGGCCGGGTCGCTCCCGAAAAAACTCCAGGGTCGGCTGGAGGAAAAGCGGGCCGCGACCGCACCCGACGCAGTCCCGATGTCGCTCGCCGTCTCCGAGTTCCGGATGCCCCAGAAGTTTCGGGAGGCGTTCAAACGCGCCGCGGTCGACGAGGGTAATACCGAACCCGAGGAAGGCCCCGAAGATTTCGGCATCGACCCCGAGGAAGCGACCTACAAGTACGACACTGGCCGCTGAGCGCGACGCTGCCGACCGGTTACGAGCGCGCGCCCTCGATGTCGAACCGCGCGCCCCCGCCGTCGCTCTCGGTCGCCGTGATCGTCCAGTCGTGGGCCTCGACGATCTCCTCGACGATGGCCAGCCCGAATCCGGTGCCGTCGTCGTCCGTCGTGTATCCGCTCTCGAACACCGCGTCCCGTTCGGTATCCGGAATCCCTGTGCCGTCGTCGGCCACGTAGAAGCCGCGTCCGCCGTCGAGTTCACCGACGGTCACTGTCACGCCCAGGTCGCCGTGTTCGACCGAGTTCCGAAAGAGATTCTCGAACACGCGCTGGAGTCGATCGCCGTCGCCCGTGAGCGTCGTGTCGTTCTCGACGGACAGCGTCGCTTCGTGGGCCTCGACGTTGGCCCACGCGCGCTCTGCGAGTCCCTGGAGTGAGAGTTCCTCCGACGTCTGCACCTGCTGACCGCCGCGGGCCAGTGCCAGCACGTCGTCGACGATGGCGTCCATTCTGTCCAGCGACGACGCCACGCGCTCGATGCGCTGTTGAATGTCGTCGATCCGGTCGCGAGCGTCGTCGAGGTCGTCGATCTCGCCTTCACCGGCGATGCGGGCGAGTTCCAGTTCGCCCGAGGCGACGCTCAGCGGGTTGCGAAGGTCGTGAGAAACGACGCCCGCGAACTCGTCGAGGCGTTCGTTCTGCCGCTGTAACTCGCGTTGCCGGCGCTTCTGTCCGGTGATGTCCTCGATGAGGATCAGGCGGCCGAGCCGGCGGCCATAGCTGTCGTTCAGCGTCGTCGCCGTGACCCGGAGGTCCCGGCCACGGGCCTGCACCTCCGACTCCGCCCGCTGGACGACGTCTCTGACCTCGCCAACCGCGTCCCGAACCTCTGGTACGTCTTCGAGAGTGTCGACGACGTCGCGACCGACCACGCTGACGTCATCCAGGCCGAGCAGTTCCCGACCCCGTGGATTCAGACCGACGACGCGGTCCTGCCAATTGAGGACGAGGACGCCGGCACCGATGTTCTCGATGACGGTACGCTTCGCGACCGGCATCACGTCCAGGAGGTCGTCGGCGTAGATAGCCCACCAGATGGCGAAACCGGTCACGACGAATCCCAGTGCGGTGAGGTCGACGGGCGCGGGGCCGAACAGGAACAGAGCGTTGCCCACCCAGGGTGCGGCGATGCCGACGACGACGGCCGTCGCCTGTCGCTGGTAGACGGGGTCGGCGCGGACCGCGAACTCGAGGAAGAGGCCGGTCGCCAGCGCCAGCAGGAGGTAGGCCCAGATGACGTTCGCAAAGAGGAACCAGCCGTAGGTCACCTGGTACCCGTAGAACGCCGACGGGTCCGCAGCCCCGAACTGGAAAGCCTGTCGGGCGACCGACTGGAACTGGACCCCGACGCCGGTGACGACGGGCTGTATGGCGAGAAACAGCCCCAGCCAACCGTTGATATACTTCTCCCGACCCGTGTACTGCAGGGCCGCGAGCAGGGCGAACGCCGGCACGAGCGTCATACCGAAAAAGTGACTCTTGAGAATCGTCCGCGCCACGGGTGTGCCCGCGAACACCGTCGTCAGCAGCGCCTGCACGATCCAGACGTCGATTGCGAGAAACAGGCCGATCACCTCTCGCTGGCCGCGCGTCGACTCCATGCGCCAAGCGTACACCGCGATGCCCAGACAGGCCACCCCCGCGACGACAAGGACCGCCTGGTAGACAGCGGTAATCGACACCATTCGTCCCTACGTATCCGACCGATTATCAATAAATTACCGCGTGGGTCGGCAGGTGACCCGCCTGCGTGTCGAAGTCGCTGCAGTGGTTACCTATCGGACACATAAATTCCCGGAAACCTCAAACAACGCTTATACACGCCTGCTCCGTTTCTAAAAGCACATGTTCGACGAGGAAGACCTCCAGGAGATACGCTCGGGCAAAGCCGACTGGGACGAGGAGTCGGTCGCGCCGACCGTCGAACGGTTCGGCGAGCGCAGGGAGACGTTCACCACCGACACCGAGGGACAGCCCGTAGAACGCCTGTACACGCCCACAGACGTGGCCGACGTGGACTACGACGAAGACCTCGGGTTCCCCGGTGACGAGCCATACACTCGCGGGGTTTACCCTACGATGTATCGCGGCCGGCTCTGGACCATGCGCCAGTACGCCGGCATGGGCACGGCCAGAGAGACTAACGAGCGGTTCAATTACCTGCTCGACGAGGGCCAGACCGGGCTCTCGATGGCGTTCGACCTCCCGACGCAGATGGGGTACGATTCGGACAACACGATGGCTGCCGGGGAGGTCGGCAAGACGGGTGTCGCTATCGACTCTCTCTCGGATATGGAGACCGTCTTCGACGGCATCCCGCTGGACGAAGTCTCGACCAGCATGACAATCAACGCGCCGGCCTCGGTCCTGCTCGCGATGTACATCGCCGTCGGTGACAAACAGGGCGCCGACCGTGAGGACCTCCGTGGGACCATCCAGAACGACGTCCTCAAAGAGTACATCGCGCGCAACACCTACATCTACCCGCCGGAGCCGTCCATGCGGATCATCACCGACATCTTCGAGTTCTGTGCCGAGGAGGTCCCCAACTTCAACACTATCTCGATCTCGGGCTACCACGTCCGGGAGGCCGGTTCCACGGCGGCCCAGGAGATCGCTTTCACGCTCGGCAACGGCATCGAGTACGTCGAGGCCGCCATCGAGGCCGGGCTGGATGTCGACGAGTTCGCCCCCCAGCTGTCATTCTTTTTTGCCTCCTACAACAACATCCTCGAGGAGGTCGCGAAGTTCCGCGCGGCCCGGCGGATGTGGTACCGGATCATGGAAGAGCGGTTCGACGCCGAGAACCCCAAGAGCAAACAACTGAAGTTCCACACGCAGACTGCGGGGTCGACGCTGACGGCCCAGCAGGTCGAGAACAACGTGGTCCGGGTGGCCTATCAGGCGCTCGCCGCCGTGCTGGGTGGCACCCAGAGCCTCCACACGAACGGGAAAGACGAGGCGGTCGGTCTGCCGACCGAAGACAGCGTCCGGACCGCCCTGCGAACACAGCAGATTCTCGCCCACGAGTCGGGCGCGGCGGACACTATTGACCCGCTCGGTGGGAGCTACTACGTGGAGAGTCTGACTGACGACCTCGAGGACGAGGCCTTCGAGATTCTGGAGCGGGTCGACGGCAAAGGCGGGATGCTCCCGGCCATCGAGAACCAGTGGGTCCAGCGGGAGATTCAGGACGTGGCCTTCGAGCGGCAGCGCGAACAGGAGAAGGGCGAGCGCATCATCGTCGGCGTCAACGACTATCAGGTCGAGGAAGAGGAGGACGTCGACATCGAGGAGGTCGACGAAGGCCTCGAACAGCAACAACAGGAGACCCTCGCGGAGGTCCGCGCGGGCCGCGACGACGAGGCCGTCGAGGCCAAACTCGACGCCGTGCGCGAGGCCGCTCGCGAGGGAGAGAACCTCATGCCGTACCTCGTCGACGCGGTCAAAGCCTACGCGACGACCGGCGAGGTCTGTGACGCCATGCGCGACGTGTTCGGCGAGTACCAGGGCGGCGGCATCTGACGGCGAGACCGCCCTTCCCGGCTGCCCGACGGTTTTCGACCAGCGACAGAACTAAGTAGATGTGTAAAGCACACTTTACTGTAAATCGACCTTTACGGAAACGTCGCTTTACACCGCCCTGACAATCATGTCGACGACACAGGATCATCCAGCACACAGAGGACAGCGCTACAATCGCATCATCATGGCCGTCTTTGCGGTCGGGATCGTGAGTTTCTTCGCCGGAATGTTGCTCGATCAGACCTTCGTCGGGCTGGTCGTGTACGCGGTCACCTGTCTCGGTGGGATCGCGACCCTGCTGTACCTGCAGTTCGCGAGTTCCGTCCAACTGAGCGACGAACGGGAACAGCAGCTTCACGAGCGGGCCAGCGGCACGGCCATTATGATCGCCACCTACGTCGGCCTCCCCGTCGTGATCGGTTTTTACCTGCTGGACACCCTCGGCTACTACGCAATCCCGCCGGTCGTCTGGGGCGGCATCTACGCCTACTCCGCCCTCTTCCTGCTGTGGGGGGTCGTCTACACCGTCGTCCGCTACAACGCATGAAAAACGATCTCCGCGATCGACGCCAGCGACACGATCTGAGTCAGGCCGACCTGGCCGCAGCGGTTGACGTGACCCGGCAGACGATCAACTCCATCGAGCGCGGCCGGTACGACCCCTCGCTCGAACTCGCGTTCGACCTGGCAGACCACTTCGACTGCCGAATCGGGGACATCTTCGACCCGAACTCGCCGCCCGCTGACGCTACAGGCTGACCGACATCATCACTTCGTCGACCGATTCGCCGTCGATCCGGTAGTGGCTCTCGTGGACGGCTTCGACCGCCCCGGCGTGAGCCTCGAAGAAGTCGATAGCGCCCTCGTTCGTGGCCGGGAAACTGCTGTACAGCGTCGTCAGTCCCATCTCTTCGGTCCAGTTGAGCCCGTGGTCGAGCAGGCGACTTCCGATTCCGTGCCCGCGGTGGGCCTCGGCTAATCCGGTGACATCCTCCTCGGCGTAAACGGAGAGGGAGCGGAGCTCCCTCAGGCAGTCGGGCGTAGCCCGACGACGGCGGGGCTTCCCACACAGCGGGAATGTCAGTCAGTTACAATGACAGTTACCACGTACTACAGTGTCGCAGGGCTGATTGTCCCGTCGCCCACAGTCGGAGTATGCAGTTCGACCACGCGGGCATCGCGACCGACGACGCGGGTGCACTCACCGAGCAGTACGCGACCCTGTTCGACGCGACGGTCGCTCACGAGGAACAGTTCGACGGTATGCAGGTCGTCTTTCTCGACTTCGGAAACGGCTTTTTCGAGGTACTCGAGCCGACGACGGACGAGGGGGCCATCGCGAGCTATCTCGACCGGAGCGGTCCCGGTATCCACCACCTCGCGGTGGCGACTGCCGACATCGTGGCGGCCATCGAGCACGCTCGCGAGGCCGGTGTGGAGTTGATCGACGACGCGCCGCGGGAGGGAGCCTGGGGCCACGAGGTGGCGTTCCTGCACCCCGAATCGACCGGTGGGGTTTTGCTCGAATTCGTCGAACATTAAACCGCTGCCGGTCCGACCTCGGCGGGGTCGCGGAAACACTCGATCTCGAAGCGTGCGCCGCCTTCCGGGCTCTCGGCGACGGAGAGCTTCCAGCCGTGAGCTCCGACGATGTCTCGAACGATTGCGAGACCGAGACCGGTGCCCTCCTCATGGGTGGTGTAGCCCTGTTCGAGCACTTCGCCGCGCTCGTCCTCGGGAATACCTGCACCGGTGTCCTCGACGTAGAAGCCGGTGCCGTCCGCGAGCAGGTCGACCCGAATCGTGAGCTCGCCGTCGTTGTGGTCGAGTGCGTTCCGATAGAGGTTCTCGAAGACGCTGAACAGGCGGTTTCGGTCGCTCTCCAGTTCGAGGTCCAGGTCGGCCTCGAGCGTCGCTCGGTCGGTGTCGACGTTCACCCAGGCCTTGGTTGCGACCGCACCCACGTCTACGTCTTCCGTCTCCGTGATCGCCTTCCCGGAGCGAGCCAGCGTGAGCGCGTCGTCGATGATGTCGCGCATGCGGCCGTGTGCCGTCTCCAGTTCGTCGACGCTTTTCTCGTGGTCGTTGCCGAGTTTGGCATCCAGCAGTTCGACGTGACCGGTGGCGACGTTGAGGGGATTGCGGAGGTCGTGGGAGACGATGCTGGCAAACCGGTCCAGCCGCTCGTTCTGGTGTTCGAGCTGTTGGGTTTGCTGTTCGAGGTCCTGTTTCTGCTGACGCAGTTCCTCCTCGCGCTGCCGGAGCACCTGCTCACGTTCCTTCTGGTCGGTTATGTCGTATATCAGCACGCTCTGCCCGGCGAAGGTCCCGGATCGGTCCTCGATATCGGAGATGTTGATGTCGTAACAGCGTTCCTCTGTCTCCGAAACGGGGACCCATATCTGGTCGCGCCGCTCGGTCAGGAGCTCTCCCGCCTCGTAGTCGTCCCAGTACTTCCCCAGGTCGATCACGTCGAAAATGAGCTTGCCGATGACGCGGCTGTGCAACCCGAACATCTTCCGGGCCGTCGAGTTGATGTCGACGACCCGGCCGTCGTCGTCGAGAATCATGACACCGCTGTCGATCTCCTCGATGACGAAGTCACGGGCTAGCGGCAACACGTCGTCGAACCGAGAACTCAACGCCGAGACGACCCTGTCGACCGGGAGCAGCTTCACGAACCGGATACTGAAAAACAGCACGAGGCTGATGGCGCCCCAGAATAAAAACGAGAGCGGCACGAGCATCAGGTGTGGGAACGGGCTCAGGCCTGCGAACGTAATCATGTTACAGATCCACATCGACAGACCGCCGAACGCGAGTACCAGGCTCAGCTTCCGGTAGAGATTCCGGGAGTGTGCCGCCTTCCGAAACAACAGGACCGTCGCCGCGAACATACACAGATAGGTCAGCCCCACGAACGCCCAGACGAGCGGCCCCCAGTCGTACTGTAGCAGCTGCATCGAGCCTTCTTCGACCACCCGCACGTTTCTGAGAACCAGCCCGGTAGTATCCGTGGTCAGCGTCGTCGGGACGTACGCGAGCGGCACGAGCATCAGTCCCAGTCTGGTGGGCCGTGGCACTCTGTCGTAGTTACCGGTGTACGCGGCCGCGAACAGGAACCAGCTCGCACACAGGTACACCGAGGTCGTGAACAACAGCGTCAGGAAGAGGAGTTTCAGCTGTCGCGCCTCGCTCGCGACGGTCACCGCGAGAAACAACGACCACGCGGCGATGCAGGCCATCGCCACGGCGAACCAGACCATCCCGCGCCGGTCGCGTTTTTTGTACCCGAGGTAACTGGCCACCGACGAGAGGACCACGACGAGCAACAACGCGGGTAGGTAAATGCTGTACTGGAACATGGACGTAGGTCTGCCGCTTCTTCCGACCGACGAGCAGTTCTCTTACTTTCGCCTGTCTCCTAACGAGTTTAAACGTACCTCCCGCGCTATCGAAGATGATAACAGTCCCACTTGGCGGCCCGGAACTCGCCCGCCGAGTGCATCCGGGTCGGCGGTCGGGCGAACCATGCAGCCCCGTTGAGGTCGCCGGGCTGAACGGCCAGGTGGCCGCCCTCGTAGCGGCCGTCGAAGAAGACCCATAGCGTGTGGAGCCGTTCGTCGTCATCACCCCTCGAAACGCTAACGCGCCGCCGTATCAGAAACGGCTCGGTGACCCGACAGTCAACCCCGGTCTCCTCGTGGACTTCGCGCACGGCCGCCTCCTCGTAGGACTCGCCGCACTCCCGACCCCCGCCGGGGAGGCCCCACCTGGTAGAACCCCGCGAGAGGACCATCAGCACCCGCCGGTCCTCCTCGATGTCGGCCGGGAGCGACTCCGAGAGCGGCACGGTCTCGGGCGGTTCGCGGACCACCCAGACGTAGCCGCCGCCGGTGTACCCTTCCGCGGTCAGGTCACGCAACTCCGGAAACACCTCGGCGGGCACTTTCTCGCGTTCCTCTCGGACGGGCACGTCGCCGTACTCCGCCAGCAGGCGGTCCTGCCGACGGTCGACCTCCGCCCGATTGACCTCGCGGTTCATCTTCACCCCACCGTTTTCGTTCGCACTGAAATGTTCTCCGACTCGGCAGACGGTGTCAGCCCGTCAGCGTCTCGAACACCTCCTGCTCGGTCTCCTGGACCGTCGAGAGGTGTCCCAGGTCGGGGTAGAACTGTGACTCTGCGGTCGGGATAGCCTCGGTGAGGTACAGCCCCATCGCCGGCGGGACGACGGTGTCTGCTTTCCCGTACCACAGCCACATTGGGACCGAAATCGCCCCGAGGTCGACCCCCCACGGCCGGCCGAAAAGCGCGGTTTCGGTCACCAGCGGGTCGAGTCCGTGATGACGGCGCGACTCGACCATGCTCGCGTGGACGACCATCCCTAGTCTCCCCGTCCAGACCGGTCCGTCCGCCGGCGCGGCGTTCTCGGCCATGGATTCGAGGAAGGTTTCCCGGTCGCCGAGCGCCTGCCGCCCGCCGAGCCACAGGCCGAGTTTCGTCACTGGCGGGAGAACGCGGGCGCCGTAGTACCAGAGTCGGTCTCGCAGGCCGACCGCCGCCATCGGACCGAGTCCGCAGACGACCCCTGCCCGCTCGACGCGCTGGTCCAGGAGTGCCGCGGTCGCCACAGCGTACGGACCGCCGGCCGAAATCCCGAGAACGGAGAACTCGTCGAGGCCCAGCGTGTCGGCCATATCGGCCACGTCGGCGGGCCAGTCGGTCAGCGTGCGCCCGTGAGCCGGATCGGAGACGCCGAAACCCGGCCGCTCCGGGGCGACCACGCGGGCGTTCTGCTCGCGGGCCACGCCGTCGAACGCGGCGGCGAACACGCGCGAGTTGGGGAAGCCGTGGAACAGCACCAACGGCTCACCGTCCGGGTCGCCGACGGTCGCGTATCCGAGGTCGCGGCCGTCACGGAGCTCTACAGTGCAGGGGTCGTCGGCGATTTCGGCGGCCAGTTCGAGAGCGTCGGACTCCCCGCCGACCGCGTCCGTCGCTGGCTCTGTCCCGACACCGAGCCACTCACCGAGCGCGTCGCGCAGTCGCATAGCTCAGGGTCGTGTCGCGCTCCGAATAACGGTTCGGGACGGCCTCAGTCGTAGTACTCCAGATACAGTGCGATCCCTTTCAGACCGAGGTAGAGCCCGAGCGGAATCCCGACCAGGGCGTGCCCGATGGGGCTGTCGAGGAAGCCAGCGACGACGCCGACGACGCCGCCGAGAAATCCAACCACGCCACCGACGAGGCCGAGCAGGGTCTCGACGATGCCGCCGCCGTCGTCACCGTCGCCCTCGGCGGTCTGTAGCTGGGAGCCGTCGGTAGTCGCGTTCGCGGCCGTCGTCGCCTCGGTGGCGGTCTCCTGGGCCTGTGCAGTTGTCGAGCCGAACCCAGGCCCTGAACTGGCGAGTACCGTAACCGCGCCTGCGACCAGCAGGACGGCACCGACTCGGCCTGCGAGGTGGGACCATCGACGGACACTCATCACGCGGAGTACCGACCGGCGGGGGTTAAATCTCACCCGCGTTTCGCCACCCTAGCCGAAGTTCTCGACCTTGGCACCGTCGGGGTCGCCGTCTGCCGCGTCGATGGCGGTCGTCGCGGCGTCGAGGAAGTCCGCGAATCCGTAGACGAACACCTGCTCACCGTCCGCGTGAGTCAACACGTCGCTCGTGGCCGCCGTTATATCGTCGTCTGTATCGAGACGGTGAACCGTGATACCCTCGGCTTCAAGATCCGCGAGGGCCGCCTCCCGGATAGGGTCGTCGTCGCGGTAAACGATGGCGGCTTCGTTGTCGTCCGCGAGCGCGCGGCGTGCGATGCCGACCGCGGGACCGACGCCCGGACCACCCGCGAGGACGACCGCACGGGGTTCGTCCTCGTAGTAGGCGCTTCCGTATGGGCCCGACACGGTGAGTTCGTCGTCGGCGTCCAGGTCCGCGAGGACCGGTCCGAGCGCCCCGTCCGGGTCGATTTCGACGGTGACCTCGAAGGTGTCCGCTACGTCCGACGAGGAGATGGTGTAGAATCGGCTCTCGCGCTCGCCGCCGACCTCGGCGACGAGCTTGACGAACTGGCCCGGGCGGGCCGAGAAGTCCGCAGGCGACTCGAAGTCGATGGCGATGGCGTTCTGACCGACCGACGACACGGCAGCAACGGAGACGGATTCGTCTTCCATATTTGGACCCTGAGTGCCCTTGCCGAAAGGTGCTTTCGGTCCGGAGAGAAATGGACGTACAGTCATTTAACGAAACGATTTGCAGGTTTGAACAGCTATTGCAGAAGGCTTTTGCGTCACCGCTGGGTAGCTGACTGTTAGTATGCCCGCGGACCTCAACTGGGCCATCGGTGGTGAAGCTGGCGACGGGATCGACTCTACGGGCAAGATTTTCGCACAAGCTCTGTCCCGTGCCGGTCGCCACGTGTTCACCTCCAAGGACTTTGCGTCGCGTATCCGTGGTGGGTACACGGCGTACAAGGTACGTACCTCGGTCGAACGCGTCGAGAGCGTCGTCGACAGGCTTGACATTCTCATCGCACTGACCGAGCGAACCATCGACGAGAATATGAACGAGTTGCACGAGGGAAGCGTCATTATCTACGACGGTGAGCGCACCACGATGCAGGACGTCGAGATTCCCGAGGGAATGATCGGGCTCGACGTGCCCCTGAAGTCGCTGGCTGAGGACGCCGGCGGCGCCATCATGCGCAACATCGTCGCGCTCGGGGCCGCCTGCGACGTGGCGGACTTTCCCATCGAGAACCTCGACGAATCGCTGGAAAAGCGATTCAAAGACAAGGGTCAAGCCATCGTCGAGAACAACAAGAAGGCTGCCCGACTCGGGCAGGAGTACGTTCAGGAGGAGTGCGACCACGGTGCCGACTACGACGTCGAGACGACCGACAACGACTACGTCCTCCTGAACGGCAACGAAGCGCTCGGGATGGGTGCTATCGCCGCTGGGTGCCGGTTCTACTCCGGGTACCCCATCACGCCGGCGACGAGCATCATGGAGTACCTGACCGGCCGCCTCGACTCCTACGGCGGGAAGGTCGTTCAGGCGGAGGACGAACTCGCGGCTGTCAACATGGCACTGGGCGCGGCGCGAGCCGGTGCGCGGGCGATGACCGCCACGTCCGGTGCCGGGATCGACCTGATGACCGAGACGTTCGGCCTTGTGGCAACCAGCGAGACGCCGCTGGTCATCACCGACGTTCAGCGCTCGGGTCCCTCGACCGGGATGCCGACCAAACAGGAGCAGGGCGACCTCAACATGACGCTGTACGGCGGCCACGGCGAGGTGCCTCGTCTCATCGTCGCACCGACGACCATCTCGGAGTGTTTCTGGAAGACCATCGAGGCGTTCAATCTCGCCGAGAAGTACCAGACGCCGGTGTTTTTGATCTCGGACCTGGCCATGTCGGTGTCCGAGCAGACGTTCCCGCCGGAGACCTTCGACATGGACGACGTCGAGATCGACCGCGGGAAAGTCGTCGACGAGGACTCGATTTCGGACTGGCAGAACGAACAGGGGCAGTTTCAGCCACACTTCCCGACCGCCGACGGTGTCAGTCCGCGGACCATCCCCGGGACCGACGGCGGCGCACACATGACGACCGGGCTCGAACACGACGAACTCGGCCGCCGGACCGAAGACACCGCGGTCCGCATCGAACAGGTCGACAAGCGCCAGCAGAAAGTCGAGACCGCCCGCGAAGACGAAGACTGGAACTACCGCGAGTACGGCGACCCCGATGCGGACAACCTCGTCCTCTCGTGGGGCTCCAACGAAGGTGCGATGCGTGAGGCGCTTGACCTCCTCGAAGCGGGGAGTACCGACGTGCGTTTCATCTCGGTGCCGTACATCCTCCCCCGGCCGGACCTCTCCGACGAGATCGATGCCGCCGAGGAGGTCATTGTCGTCGAGTGCAACTCTACGGGGCAGTTCGCGGACCTCCTCGAGCACGACACGCTGACACGAGTCAAACGTGTCAACAAGTACAATGGCGTGCGATTCAAGGCCGACGAACTCGCAGGTGCAATCGAAGACGAACTCGCCGAACCAGGTGAGGTGGAAGCAAAACAATGAGCTCCGATATCAGATTCACGGACTTCAAATCCGACAAGCAACCGACGTGGTGTCCCGGCTGCGGTGACTTCGGGACGATGAACGGCATGATGAAAGCCCTCGCGAACACCGGCAACGACCCGGATAACACGTTCGTCGTCGCCGGCATCGGGTGTTCCGGGAAGATCGGCACCTACATGCACAGCTACGCGCTCCACGGTGTCCACGGCCGCGCACTGCCGGTGGGCATCGGGACGAAACTGGCCAACCCGGACCTGGAAGTGATGGTCGCAGGCGGGGACGGTGACGGCTACTCCATCGGTGCCGGTCACTTCATCCACGCCGTCCGCCGGAACGTCGACATGAGCTACGTCGTCATGGACAACCGCATCTACGGTCTCACGAAGGGGCAGGCCTCACCGACCAGTCGGGAGGACTTCGAGACTGCGACCACACCGGACGGCCCGAAACAGCCCCCGGTCAACCCCCTCGCGCTGGCGCTCGCCGCCGGCGGGACGTTCATCGCCCAATCGTTCAGTTCGGACTCTCAGCGCCACACCGAAATCGTCAAAAAGGCCATCGAACACGACGGCTTCGGCTTCGTCAACGTCTACTCGCCGTGTGTCACGTTCAACGACGTCGATACATACGACTACTTCCGAGACACCGTCGTCGACCTCGACGGGACCGACCACGACTCGACGGACTACGACGACGCCAAATCGGCCATCCTCGACGCCGACAAGGAGTACCAAGGCGTCATCTACCAAGACGAACAGTCGGTGCCCTTCGACGAGCGCGTAGGCCTAACCGACTCCATGGCCGACATCCCCGA
>NZ_JAQCNH010000034.1 GCF_028275115.1 Halorientalis sp.
CTGTTCCGCGTTGACGTGCGTGCACCGGACAATGCATCGGGCCTGTCGTCGATTCTGACGACGGCCGAAAACCGACTTCCGACCGGCCACAGTGACGAGGATGTGGCGGAACAGTCGGAGTACGCACATCTCGACAGTGCCCCGCCTGCTCGGTCGGCATTTGACGATGACGTGCCGGTGAGCCGTGCAGTCGACCTCAGCAAGCGCCTCGTCGCGTCTGTCCACGTTTCCCAGCCCGTGCGAGGGTATCTTGTCACCATCGGACGGGCGCTCGCCGAGGACGAGCGACTCGCACAGGGGCCGTCACCTCGCGCGCTCATCTCGCTCCAGCGTGCGGTGAAGGCCCGTGCCGCAGTTGAGAAGCGGGCGCACGCACTCCCCGAAGATGTCGAGGCGCTGGCTGCTGACGCATTCGCACACAGGTTGGCGACGACTGGCGCGGAGTTCGATGGACCGTCGACACGCGACATCGTCGATACGACCGTCGAAGAGACCGTTATCCCCAGTCCGATGAACTCGGCCTCGTCGACGGACCCACAGGGAATCGATATCTAATGGTAGCCTGTTCTCAGAATCGGTTATGACGCAGACTCGAAACAACCTGAGCTCGCTCCGAGCGTACGTGGTCTGTGCGGTCTGTACGATACTGCTCGGACTCGTCGCCGCGCAACCAGCGCTCGCTGGCACGGCCCCACGACTCCTTGCGGCGACGTTGCTCGTGTTCTTTCTGCCCGGCTACGCCGTTCAAGCTGCCCTGTTCAGTCGCCCCCTCCCAACACGGACACGGATCGCTCTCGCTATTGGTACCTCGCCGGCACTGGTCGGTCTCACGATACTGGTGGGCAACGAACTCAGCGCTCGCGTTTCGTTTGAGCTGACAGTGATAAGCATTTGCTTGGTAACTGTCGTTCTGCTGGCGCTTGCCATGCGCACCGCCGAGCGCCAGACTCGTACCACCGGCAACGGTGGACCAGGCCTCGCTGAAACGACAGTAACGGATGCTGTCCCGACTCCCAGCCTGTCGGTCTCGCCCGGTGATGTCGACTGGCCCCGCTGGGGACCTGTGTTAGCCGCGCTGGTGGTGCTGGTCGCATTCTTCGCGCTCCCAGCACCGGCGCAGGGATACACCGAGTTGAGCCTGCTGACGACTGACGAGCAGGGCCGGCTGACAGCAGAAGGCTACCCCAGCACGATGGCAGCTGGCGAGGACTCGTCACTCACTGTCTCTGTTCGAAACGATGAGGGGAGACAACAGCGCTACGCCCTCGTCGTGACTCGCTCGTTAGCGTCTGCAAACGAGACCCTGCCGCTGGGACAGACCCAGCAGCTCACCGTCGCGTCAGGAACAACAGTCCGTGAGGAGGTTCCCTTCTCGGCACCGACAGTGGGCGGGCGGATGCGCCTGTCATTTGAGCTGTATCGCATCGGTCAGGGGGCGGGAGCCACGAGCACAGCGGTACAGACGGAGCAAACACCGATTCGTGAGGCCTGGCTCTGGATAACGGTCACGGCAGACACGCCAACTGAGGGTGCATGAGAGACCAACAGACCCATCAGCTTGACGTGTATCCGCACGAAATCGCATTCCAGTACCGCACCGAGTTCTATGTAACCCTCTGTGCAGCCGCCGGACTCCTGTTACTGAGCCCGATTACAGCCAGTCCGGCAGTGTTGGCCGGAGGTGTCGCACTGGGGTTATTCACCCTCGGCGAACTGTATGCCGCTACTGGGCGGGTTCGACACGCAGCCAGTGTGCTTTCCGTGGCGCTGACAATCGATCCCGGCGAGCACGAGCACCACTCACTACTGCGTGTGGATGCCGACGGTGGCGTCAACGCACTGCCAGCGGCTGTCCATGTTGGTTTCCCTGGTGGAACAGCCACAGAATCGGGTCCGGAGCGCCGTTCGACCGACGACTCGTGGCAGTACCAGGCGGTACATTCGGGAGCTGATATCTCCACCGAACTCACAATACGGGCCATGAGTTCGTGGTCGTTGCTCGGTGTCGAAACCACCCTCGTTGAGTCGACGGTGACCCTCCCGGACCAGTCGGAGGCCACCGGCAGTACGCTGGCGACGACGCTTGGGGTGACCGCTGGCCAGGCAACGACTCGACAGCACGGCTCGGAAGCAGATGGCATCCGAGAGTACACCAGCGGTGATTCTATCAGTGACATCGACTGGAAGGCAACGGCCAAGCATGGTCGTCTCCACATCCGGTCTCGCATCGGCGAGTCGGCGGCCCCGCACATGCTCCTTGTCGACCTCAGCAGCATCCCAGTCGCCGTAGTCCCAGCGGTTGAGTGGGCGAGTAGTGCGTTGCTGGGCGGTGTAGATATGCATCGACCTGTCGGCTGTGGGACCGTTGCAGTCACTGGAGAGCCACGAGTTGTCTCCCCGGAGCGTGGCCGAGTTGCTCGACAACAGATCGCTCAGACGGTCGAATCCGTCACCGAAGCGGCGCCGGAGGCGTCCACAGACGGGCAACAGCCATCGTATCCGGGTCACGCACCTGCACGTCGGGTTCTTGGTCCGACGACACGCGTCGGGGAGACTATCGACGCGTTCGCGGCGGGACAGTCACGAACCGACCGCAGCCCATTGCTACAGCTGCTGGCTCAGGTCCGCGCTTCGGTCGGTACGGGTGTGACCGTTTCGTTGCTCTGTGGTACACAGTTGCCCCAGCGGACGGTTGATGCGGTGCAGGCCGCCGCCAATACCTTCGGCGCGGTCGATACCTACGTTGTCCAGTCAGAGGCGGATTCAGAGCAACTGGTCGGGGCACTTGCTGACACCGACCGGTCCTCCGTGACCCGGGTCGTTGCCGAACGGTCGCCGGCCGTCGTGGCCAACCCGGGCGACGACCGTGTAGCTGCCGGCCACCACCGCGGTGATAATTCCCCTTCAGCAGTGGTAGGTGACAGCGGCAAATGACCGGATACCCGCGCGTCGAACTGACCCCTCGCTCGCTTGCTGCGGTCGGTGTATGCGCACTCGCCGTCGCCAGGTTCGGGGTTTTCGGGCTTGTTGTCCCCGCCGGGCTGGGTGCAGCGCTCTGGCTCGCGAGGCCGGTAGTTGGGGTCAGCGCTGTGACAGTACTGGTCGTGGCGCTGTCGGGGCAGCCATCGACGGCAGTCGCCACTCTGGTCAGTGTTGCCTTGCTGTTGCTGTCCCCGGTGATATTAACTAAGCGGGGTGCGCAGAGCCAGCAGACGTACCTCACTGTTGCGGCCGTCTGCGCGTCCATCACAGTCGGTGGCGTCGTGGTAGCGACAGGACAGGTGTGGCCGGCGGTAGTGCTTGCCGTGGCTGAACTCGGCGTGGCCGCTGTCGCCGTTGTCTGGTTTACCGTTCAGAGATGACATCCATGGTATCAGCAATCGAATCAATTGACACAGGTCGGCTCACTCGCCGCGTCAACAGCATCACAGCGCCACAACTCGTTCTTGTCGGTATCGCGCTCACTGCGGCAGTACTTGCGATTCCACTGCAAGGCGAGCGAAGTGTGCTTGTCGCAATCGCGGGCGTGAGTGGTATCATGGCTGTGTTCGCAACTATGCTTGCAGGCTCAGCACCGTCGACGACGGCCGCGAGTGAACGCGCGCGCCAGACACTCATCACGGGCTTACAGGACGACCTCTATCTGGCCACGGATGGCTGGTACGTCCCGGCAGACGGCGCAGTCCGCTTCTGGATACCGTCGACTGAGACCACTGATACCGTTCCCGACGGGCTGTTGACCGGGACGCTCCACCGGGGCCACGCAGCAGGTCTGACGGTGCCGCCAGTCGGGGCCGCAGTGGTGGATGCTACTGATGGCGCTCTCCCGACGACGGACTCGACAGAGGACGCTGTCTCGACTGCCCTCTCGGTCTGTTCACAACTTGGTCTGCTAACCGAGTGGACATTCGTCGAACAGGTCGACGCACCTGGTGCGGTCCACGTCTCGGTAGCAGCGCCACAAAGCGACGTTCAGCCAGTGGCCGCGCAGGGGACGGATACCTTACTGCAATCGGTTGTTGGGACCGTTGTCGCGAAGACCCGCGAGACTGCCGTTCGCGTACGGTTGGACGACACCAGCATCGGTGTTCAGATTGCTGTCGAAACACGGTCCTCGGATGGCAAGGACGCCAAGGAGACGCGATGACGCGTATCTACTCAGTCCAGAGGGCAGTTCGATGACTGATATCAGTGAAAAAATCCGGCAACTGTATTGCGATTTGGACCCTACCGAAAATAAAGAGCGGCAGACTAATCGGAGCGAGCCCCGGAACCAACTTGAGAAGACAGCAGAGAGAGAGGAGAGCGAGACGACGACAACCCGCCGGAGGGCCCTGAAGCTGCTTGGAGCGGGTGCAATAGGTGGGACCTGCTGGGCCATCTCCCAGTCGGGTCCACAGTCGCTTACTGCACAGTGGTCGACGCTGACCGGTGGGCCGATTGAATCGGCACCGACTGTGGCAGACGACACCGTCTATGTTGGAAGCATGGACGGCTCGGTGTACGCAGTCGACGCGCGAACCGGACAGGAGCGGTGGACGTTCGAAACAGGGGGGCCGGTGGCCTCGTCGCCGGCAGTCGCGTCCGGCACGGTTTATTTTGGAAGCATGGACGGTTCAGTGTACGCGGTCACTGCCGCGGACGGACGTGAACGATGGGTAGTCCCGACGAACGATCAAGTGGTGTCCGAACCCGCAGTCGTTGACGGAACGGTGTACGTCGGTAGTGCTGATCACGCTGTGTACGCAGTCGACGCGACGACTGGGCGTCGACAGTGGCGCGCCAACACCGACGAAGGTATCACCTCGTCTCCGACCCTGGTCAACGGCATACTTTTTATCGGGTGTCTCGACAACGCCGTCTATGCCTTCGACGCAGCCACAGGTCAAGTTCGGTGGCGATTCCAGACGGACGGGCATGTTCGAAGCACGCCAGCGGTTGCTTCTGGGACCGTTTTTGTCGGCAGCGCGGAT
>NZ_JAQCNH010000067.1 GCF_028275115.1 Halorientalis sp.
GATGTACCCGACGAAACGACGACGTGGCCTGAGCTTGCAATTGGGTTGTACGACCGACTCACCGGCCGGAACGCTGAAATAACGTACGAGTTCGAGGACATGGAGGTCGATGTCCCAAGCACCACGGGCGAGGACCCCGAGCACGCCTACTGGCGCGTTGACGGCACGCTCACCGTCAAGGCACGCGAGAAGGAGTGACGACGACACCGACCGGACAGCGTGGCGGTCTGCCGGAAACCCTCGCTGAGCTGCTGGACGCCATCGAAGACCGGCCAGCGCTGTCGGTCGCGGCCGATCTAGAGATCGAAGTTGATGGCCACCGGGCGAGCGTCGTCGGCTACGACGACCTCGTGGCGTTTGATCTCCCGTCTCTCTCTGGGGCACTCTCGCTGTACCGGGACCGCCCTGTCGAATCCATGGATGCGGCTGCGCTTCTCTCCTCGGTTGGGCTGACCGCCGAACTCCGTATCCGTGGGGTCCCCGTGGCTCGCCTCGGTGACGCCGCTGCCCCGAGCGCCCTCGCTCGACGACTCGGGCTGGGGCCGGTCGAACTCGTCCCCGAAGGCGTGGTACTCGCGCTCACTCGACGGCGCGGATGAGATCGAGCAGTTCCTCGCGGTAGGCTGCCGGCGACCGGAACAGCGGCCCGTCCTGGCCCTCGACGCCGACCAACTCGCCAACCGGCCGATTCGGATACGCCCCCGCGGCGATTCGGAACCCTGCAGCGTGCCAGACACCGACCCAGCCGGTTATCGACAGCGTCGTCTCGAGCGAGTCACGCGAGAGTTCGGCCGTGTAGCTCTGCAGGTGTAGCTTGTCGCCGCCGTCGGTCCGGACACGTTCCGTTCGACCGCGGGAGATATCTTCGAACCCCCGATCTCGGAGTTCGCTTGCGAACGCTGACCCAGCTTTCGACCGAACCGTCGGCAGTATCATCATCGGGCCGATGCCGGGTGCCAGCGGCGGCCGAAAGGAAAGTGCCGTCCCGAAGAAAAATCGCCACTGGCGGTCGATACCGGCGGCCGACGTGGCTGCCTCGCGCGTTCGACCGTCGCCGTAGAGCTTGGTCGCACCCGTGACCGTCGCGCGCCGGAGTTGGAACACGGTCTCTACGTCCTCGTCGATCAGTTCCCAGCCACCGCGGGTCAACCGCGCCTCAGGAACGTCTGGAAACGCGGCGTCGGGCGACACAACCCTAGTGGTCGTCCTCCCGCCACTTGTGCTCGCACTCGGTACAGGTGAAAAAGCGCGTCTCGGACTCGTCAGCGGCTCGAATCTGCTTCATCTCGTAGAACGCGCGGTCGTTGCCACACTCCGGACAGCGAGCGCCCGTCGTCGGCCCCATATCCTCGACATCGACTTCGGAGGTATCGACGACGTCCGAGGACTCCTGACCTTGCGTCGTGACTGCCTTTTTATCGCCTTCGGGATTTCGGGCTTTCTCGTAGCCACAGCTGCTACAGATCCACATATCGTTATCTGTCTTCATCATCGAACCGCAGTCGTCGCAAAATTCCATTGGTGTGCCCACTATACCGCTGACCTGTGTTAAACGCCCGGGTTCCTAGCTGTTGTTGACCCATGCGGAGCAGGCATCCATATCGTCAAGGGTCTCCTCATGGAAGGTACAGTAGGGGGCGACGTCGTCGCCGTCCATCACGTACTGGAAGTGCCGACAGTTGCCGCAGTAGCTGTCTGGCTCGCCACGGTGAACCGCCGTCTCAGTGATCGGGTC
>NZ_JAQCNH010000078.1 GCF_028275115.1 Halorientalis sp.
GTGTATCTGTGCCGACTGCTCGAAGCGAACCAGACGATATCCCCGAGTCTGCTGACGCCTGCTGGCGTCCCTGTGGCACAAACAACACCGGGACGCCGTACACGGTCGAAAATAGGGGTAACGGCCACTTGGCATGGCCAGCAGTCCACCAGTCCGACACTGTGGGACTACCCGCGCCCGAAAGGACTGGTAGTCTGCCGGTTGGACTACGAACCTGAAACTCCCACCACTCGGGATTCCTCCGCCTGAAGCCGGAGGAGGATATCAACCGTTTCCTTTCCCCTCGTTCATCCCCTTTTTGAGCGCCGTGGCTGTCCGGCGGAAAAACAAGTAGACGAGGAAGACGAAGCCGAGCATAACGGCGACCATCCCCCAGAGTACGAGTTCGGCCATATTCCGAGGTGACTCCCGGGGGCAAAAATCCTTTTCCTCGGCCCGTCTCCGGCAGGACGTAACAAAGTTGATACCGGTCGCTATCATAGCCGGCGAACAATGTCGCTGTTGCCCTCCGAACCCGACACGTCCGCGGCCGAGGAGGCCGGGCCGCGCGTCATCGGCGTCGACTCAGAGGACGCCGACGACGTGCTGTCGGCACTGACCTCCGAGACGGCCCGGCTCGTCCTGTCGGAGCTTCACGACGAACCCGCCCCGCCCGCCGCCCTCTCCGAGCGGGTCGACACCTCCCTCCAGAACGTCCAGTACCACCTCAACAATCTGGAAGACGCCGGTGCTATCGAGGTGATCGACACGATTTACTCCGAGAAGGGTCGCGAAATGAACGTCTACGCCCCCGCGGACCGTCCGCTGGTCATCATGGCCGGTGGTGACGACGACGACAAGTCCACACTCCGGACCGCCCTGTCGCGCTTTCTCGGCAGCCTCGGGCTCATCGGCATCGCCAGCCTCGCGATTCAGGCGGCCGTCGGTACCGGTGGCTTCCTGAACCCGACCGGAAGTCGGTCGCCAGGTGGTGCCGACTCCGGCGGTGCGCCAGCCGCGGGCAACGAAACCGCGACGCCGACGCCGGAACCGGAACCGGAACCGGAGGAGTCCCCACCAGCCGACGACGGCGGTGGCGGCATGGAAGTGGCAGACGTGACGGGCAGCAACGCCACCGACGCACCCGTAGAGGCCCGACCCGAGGCCACCGAGGGCGGGACCGCCGACGTCGCCACCGAGGCTGCACGGACGGCGACCGAGACGGCAACGTCGGGGGCCAGCGACGCCGTGGCCGGCGCGCTCTCGCTCCCGCCGGGACTCCTCTTTTTTCTCGGCGGGCTGACCGCACTGGCCGTCGTGGCCGGCGTCCGGTCCCTCACGGACTGATCCGGCCGCACCCTCCCGGTTTCTCCGTATCTAAAACGACTGTTTGAGTTTCCGCTGGCCCTAATCGTACAGGGAGTCTACGATTCGATGCGCCTGCTCGCTCCGGCCCTCCCGACGAGACCGTGTTCGCCTCCGACTCGGCTCCGAAGCCCTCCGGACTCCCCTCGGGCGCGCCCGCCCAACTAT
Organism: Halorientalis sp.; assembly: GCF_028275115.1. Classification (GTDB taxonomy): domain Archaea; phylum Halobacteriota; class Halobacteria; order Halobacteriales; family Haloarculaceae; genus Halorientalis. The sequence continues at coordinate 1,513 of NZ_JAQCNH010000078.1, forward strand.
ATCCTAAACTCCTCGAACACAGTGCCGTCCGGGTCGATTAGTCGGCCCCCGATGGCGTCCCCGTTGTGCTCCAGTTCCGCGTGCGCCGACCGGTGTCGGCGGGGTTGGGCGTGACTGCCGGGATTCAGCAGCGTCACGCCGTCGCCCTCGTGGACGCCGGGCCGGTGGGAGTGACCGAAGACCACGAGGTCGGCGGCTTCCTGCCGGCCTAACAGTGAGAGGGTGGTTTCGGTGTGTTCGTGACCGTGGACGACGACTAACCGGATTCCTGCGTGTTCGACGACGCGCTTGGCCGGCAAACGGTTCCGGACGGCGGGCCGGTCGTTGTTGCCGATGACGCCGTACAATCGTCTGGCCTCGGACTGGAAGGCGTCGAGTACCGACTCGGTCGTGAAGTCCCCTGCGTGGACGACAGCGTCGGCCTCACGGACGGCCTCGCGGGTTCGGCCGGAGAGCCGGTGGGTCCCGGTGCCGTGTGTGTCGGAGACGACGGTAAGCATACGGTTGGTACGACGGGGCTGGGTAAACCTCCGACGGATTCGGTGGCGAGACGGACTGGTTGTTCCAGAACAGCTTTGGGTCTACCGGGGGAGCCACCCCGTAATGGCAGGGAACAGCAAGGGGGTCGTCATCGCGGCGCTGATCGCAAACGGGGCCATCGCGATCATGAAGTTCGTGGGGTATCTGCTGACGCTCAGCCCGGCGATGCTCTCCGAGACGTACCACTCCATCTCGGACACGGGCAACCAGGTGTTCCTGCTGATCGGTATCCGCTACGGTGCACAGGAGGCCGACCGACGCCACCCCTTCGGCTACGGGAAGGCCCAGTTTTTCTACAGCTTCCTCGTCTCCGTCCTGCTCTTCGGCATCGCGGGCTGGGAGTCGGCCAAACACGGCTACGACGCCCTGGCACACGGGACCCACGAGTCGGCCCGCCAGCCGACGGTCCCCTTCACCGACATCACCCTCTCGTTTCCGCCCGTCTATATCAACTACGCCGTCCTGATTGGGGCCATCGTCTTCGAGACCTACGCGTTCTACAAGGCCCGGGCGGAACTCAAACGCCAGATCGACACACACGACTGGAGCGGCTACCGCGAGGCGTTCCGGAAGACCTCCGACGTGACCACCCTCACGGCGTTCACCGAAGACTTCATCGCGCTCGCGGGCGCAGGAATCGCGCTGTTCGGCATCTATCTCTCCAGAGTCACCGACAACCCGGTCTTCGACGCGGCCTCGGCGCTCATCATCGGGCTCATGCTGATGGGCTTTGCCATCGCGCTGGCCTGGGAGAACAAACGGCTCCTGCTCGGCGAGAGCATGCCACACGAGGACGAACGCGAGCTACGGAACGTAGTCGCCGGCTGGAACGGCGTCGACGAACTCGTCGGCTTCCGCACCGTGTACTTCGGCCCGGGCGAGGTGCTGGTTGCCACCGAGGTGGCTTTCGCCGACGACCTCACCGCCGACGTGCGCCCCGACGTGATCGACGACATTGAGGCCGCCATCCGCGAGGCCAAACCCCACGTCAACCGGATCTACGTCGAGCCGGTCGACTGAGCTACCGGAACGCCGAGTACCACGTCTCCGCGTGCATCACCGCGACGACGAGTCGGTCGGCCGTCGGATCGGAGAGGGCCGGCCGGAGTGTCTGCTCCGGCCCGCCGCCCGAGCTGTACCTGACCGGTGCGCCGCGGCTGGCGACGGCCACGTTCGCGTCCGCGTCCAGCGAGGTGTTCAGCGGCAGGTACGTCTGGAGCGACTCGTTGTAGACGAACACGGCGAGACCCCCCTCCTCGGCCCCGTTGGGAAGCGCGGCGGGGTCGTAGCCGACCCTGACGGTCGCGTTCGAGATCTGCCCCTCGATATCCAGGTCGATCAGCGGCGACGCCCGCGACTCGTCGACGTGGTCGCTCCCGAGTACCGCATCGTTGCGGAGGCGCTCGACGCTCGCGTCCACGTTGGTCCCCGTCACCCGAAAGCGCGTGTCGAGGTCCGCGTGGTCGACGACGGTCGTCACCGGCCCGGCCGAGTCGGTCGTCCGGAGGTCGGTCAGCCAGTCGGGCTCGTCGACCGTCGTCGCCCCGACGTTCGAGAGGTCGAACCAGCGCGAGACGAGAAACCCCTCGGTCGGCCGCTCGCTCTCGGGTGGGATGTACTCCCCGCTCGTGTAGTTGTGGATCAGGCCGCGCTCGTCCACGACTGCTCGGCGATAGGGGAGCGTCCGGTCCGCGCTCTCGTAGTCGAGTCCGGCGGTGAGGACGTACCGTCGCTCACCGTCCTGCTGGAGCGTGTCGGTGACCGTCAGCGTCCGCGTTCCGACCAGCGCCTGCCGGCCCGTCGGCACCGCGGTCCGGTTGGGCTGGGCGACCGTCCTCGTCACCGGCCCGTCCTCGAACCGGACGTACTCGCGCCTATCGCGGGCGTACAGCGCCGTGGCCTCGCCGCGGAGTGGGTGGTACTGGAAGCGTTCGATCTCGAACAATCCGTCCTCGGCCCTGACGACCGTCGACGCACGCTCCCGTGCGCCAGAAGGCAGGCCGAAGCCCGAGCGGAACACGTAGCTCTCGTCTGCCAGTGCGGTCTCGTGGGCCCGCACGAGTGCGGCCGCCTCCATCTCCGCACCGACCGAGAGGTCTAACCCCGTCGTCTCGGTCGGTTCGCCGTCGCCGTTCGCGGGTGTCGTCGTTGGGTTCGCGTCGTCGGCCACCGGTGTCGGACCGCCAGCGCCGCCGGAACAGCCCGCCAGCGCGACCAGCGCCAGACAGCACGCGACCAGCAGTCTCCGTCCCATAGACTGTCACAACGAGCACGGGAAAATCAGTGCTGTGGGTGTACACACGTCCGCTTATATAGAGGACGTGCCGTTTTCGTCGGACCCGTCGACGAACACCGTACCCGACTGCACTCTGACAGTCAAGAAATCCCCAGGGCACTCCTCCAGGCCACAGTTCAGTACGAATCGACTCTCTGTCATCTCGCCGTTGTTGTAGCCCCTCGCCGTCAACTCAGTGTCCTGTTTTATTCCGAATCGAATCTGGTCTCCACTCTGGCATCGGATACCGACTCCGGCGGTAGCGTCACGTTCCGTTCGAACACGCTCAACTCGTCGTTCACAAGCACGACACGGACTTCTTCGGTTGTGTTGCGGCTATATCGCGGCTTCGTCGCCCGAGACAACCGCCTGCGAAAACTGCAAATCCGAGTAACGACCCCTTCTCGATGAACCCTCCTGTATCATCTGCTCTTACTGGACAACGTCGGACAGGAAATTACTGCTCTTTTTTTGCCGCGACCTCGCTGTGGACGGCGAGACTTTTTATTTGGGAGCGAACAAAGAACGCGTGTGTCGAGCGACGGAGACGCGGCCGGTTACACGCGATTTTTTCCATACGGCGAGCCATACGACCACCAGCGTGACGCGATGGACCGCATCCACGACGCGCTGGGCGAGGGATCCGACGTGCTGTTCGAGGGGGCGACCGGGACGGGCAAGACCCTGGCCGCGCTGGTGCCGGCCCTGGAGTACGCCCGCGAGGCAGACAAGACGGTCGTCATCACGACGAACGTCCACCAGCAGATGCGCCAGTTCGTCCAGGAGGCCCGCGCCATCACAGAGCAGGAGTCGATTCGCGCGGTCGTCTTCCGGGGGAAGGGGTCGATGTGTCACATCGACGTGGGCTACGAGGAGTGTCAGGCCCTGCGGGACACAACCCACGAGATCGTCGAGAAAGAACAGGATCTCGCGGAACTGAACGAACGGGAGTCGACGCTCCTGGAGGACAGTCAGGCCGGGAGCGAGGAGGCCGCTGAGGCCCGCGGAGCGGTGCTGGAGGAACTCGACGCCGTCGAGGACGAACTCGAGGACCTGCGCGAGAACGGCAACACCTGCGACTACTACTACCAGAACCTCACCGGCGACACCGACGCCTTCTACGAGTGGCTGTTCGCGGACGTTCGCGACCCCGACGACATCTACGAGTACGCCGAGATGGAGGGGCTCTGTGGCTACGAACTCCTCAAAGAGGGGATGGAGGGCGTCGACCTCGTCGTCTGCAACTACCACCACCTGCTTGACCCGGACATCCGTGAACACTTCTTCCGGTGGCTCGGTCGGGACCCGGAGGACGTGATCACGGTCTTCGACGAGGCCCACAACGTTGAGGACGCGGCCCGGGACCACGCGACCCGGACGCTCACGGAGACCACGCTGGACAGCGCACTGGACGAACTCGCCGAACGGGACGACCCGGCGGCCGAGGCCGCGGTGAACGTCGTCCGGGCGTTCCGGTCGGCGCTGGCCGAAACCTACGACGACGCGCTCGATTTCGGCGAGCGCGAGCGCATCGAGGAGAACTGGGAGGACTGCTCCATCACCAACGAGGACGGCCGGGACGACCTGACGATCAACTTCCTCCGGGCGTACACCGGGCCGGGCTACGGTGTCGACCTCCAGGCCGCGCTCACGTTCGGCCGCGCTCTCGACCAGAAGTACGAGGAGGCGTACAAGAACGGCGAGGCCAGTACACGACAGGAGTGTCAGACCCTCCAGGCCGTACGGTTCGTCCAGACGTGGATGGACGAGGGCGACACGCAGGGCCACTACCCGGTCGTGAGCGTCCGCCGGGACGAGGGACGCGGCGATGTGTACGGCCGGGCCGAACTCTACCGATGCATTCCACAGGAGGTGACCCGCTCGCTGTTCGACGAACTTCACGCGAGCGTCCTGATGAGCGCGACGTTGCGCCCTTTTCCGGTCACCGAGGACGTGCTGGGACTCGACGACCCCGAGACGATGGCCTACGGCGCGCAGTTCCCCAAGGAGCGCCGGCGCACCTACGCCGTCGAGGCACCGGCGCTTTTCTCGAGCGAGCGCGACGATCCGAGGGTTCAGGACACCGTGACGGGCGTGCTGGAGGACGCAGTCGAGTTCACACCGGGTAACACGCTGGCTTTCCTCCCGAGTTACAGTGAGGCCGAACGCTACCACGACCGAGTCCGGACCGACGCCGAGCGGTATCTGGACAGACCCGCGACGAGCGCCAGGGAACTCCGTGAGGAGTTCACCGACAGCAAAAACGCCATCCTGTTCACCTCGCTATGGGGCACCCTTACCGAGGGGGTGAGTTTCGACGACGGCGACGCCCGGACGGCAGTCGTCGTCGGCGTCCCGTACCCGCACCTGGACGACCGGCTGGACGCGGTTCAGGAGGCGTACGACGAGACGTTCGGCGACGACGGTGGCGAGTGGAACGGGACCGAGGACGCGGGTTGGGCCTACGCCGTCGAGATTCCGACCGTTCGCAAAACCCGGCAGGCACTGGGACGGGTAGTGCGCTCGCCGGCGGACTTCGGGACGCGGGTGCTGGTGGACAAACGGTACACGCAACTCGGCGAACAGGAACTGGGCAACTACACGGTCCGGGAGAGCTTCCCGCCGGAGGAACGGGCGGAGATGATCGACATCGCCCCCGAGAAGCTGAAGTTCGCGATGCTGAACTTCTACGGCGATATGGACGCCTGGGACGGCACGCCACCGAACCCGTGAGCGTCAGGCCGGAAGCGCAACACTGCTGACCTGCTTGATTCGCTCGGAGTCCCAGAAAACGAGTTCGTCGACGGCCCACTCCGTTGTGTCGATCTCTCGCTCGGCCATGCGCTGGGCGGCCGACAGATCCCCGCCGCGAGCGATAGTGACGTGGGGGCTGTAGCCGTCGCCTTCGATGTCGTCGACGGGTTCGAACTCCTCACAGAGGCCAGTGTGGAGTTCCCGGAGGGCGGCGCTCTCGACGGCCAGGTGAATAACGGGTGAACTGCCGACGGGAGCCCGCTCGAACACCTCGATACCGGTGATCCGGACGTCGAACGGGGCGGTGCCGGCGAGGACTTCCCGGGTTCGCGCTTCGAGACGGGGGTAGTCGCTGGGACCGTCGCCGCCGAGGCGTTTGACGCCGAGGGTGTGACGGCCGCGTGACCGGACACGTGCGGTCGGGAGTTCCGTCGCCAACCGACTCGCGAGGGCGGCGACCGACGACGGGACCGGAACGTTCAGACTGTACACGCCTTGTTTCGACCACGACTCCGGCAATCAAAGAACTGCTGGTCGCGACCGGTCAGAAGTTCGCGATGAACAACAGCCCAGCCGATACGAATCCGAGCAGAATAAACAGGAGTGGAAACACCGGAATCGTGACACCCCAGTACTGGGCCATGCCCTCGAAGACGACCATCAACTGGAGCAGCCCCAGTCCGAGGAAAATAAAGAGGTTTCTGACCTTCGTCGCCGTGACCCGGCCCTCGGTGGCCGCCGTGACTCGCCCCTCACTCATGTGAGTAGTGTTCATCGGTTTTCGCTTAAATCCAATGGTCCGACAGTCGACACGGACGGTCAGATGCGGTCGAGGAAGTAGCGGGCGATGAGCGCGACGACGAGTAGTGCGAGGACGGGGGCGGCCAGACCGACGACGAAGCCGACGACCGCTTCGAGGAGTTCGACGACGAGTAAGACGACCACCAGCACCAGCACGACTTTGAGCAGGTCGTCGGTGTCGAGCGCGCCGCGACAGTTCATGCTCACTGGTGTGACCGGCGGAAGGAAATGGATTGTGGCCGTCACGGCGTGGACGTGGCGTGTGACCCCCCGCGACCACTACCCGAGGTGTGTCATCGCACGCCACGGAGTCCGAATCTCGGAAGGTTTTAATACGAATCCGCGGTAGTAGCAGGTACATGACACAGACCTACGGTACCGGCCCGCTGCCGAGCGAGGCCGGAGGGTCTGTCCACATTCTCCCACAATCGCGAGAGCACCAGCCGTCGGCTGGTGACACGTCTGAACGTCGGGCACTCCGACGGCGTTTCCGACGACGGGGCCGTTAGGCCCACCTCACTCCCACTTCATACCACGGTCGTTTCGTCTCGAACCGCCCACCGACTGGTGCTGGGCGGTCCGCACCGCCTCGACTCATCACACAACACACATGCCAGAACCCAACGACACCGAAGGAACGGTCGCGCTCGCCTTCTCCGGCGGGCTCGACACGACAGTCTGTGTACCGCTACTGAAAGACGAGTACGGCTACGACGACGTGATCGGCGTCACCGTCGACGTCGGCCAGCCGGCCGAGGAGTTCGACGAGGCCGAGGAAACCGCCGAGGCACTGGGCCTCGATCACTACGTCGTCGACGCGAAAGCCGAGTTCGCCGACCTCTGTATGGATGCCGTCAAGGCAAACGCCACGTACCAGGGCTACCCGCTCGGGACCGCGCTGGCCCGCCCGGTCATCGCCGCCGCGATTCTCGGAGTCGCTGAGGAGCAGGACTGTACCGCCCTGGCTCACGGCTGTACCGGGAAAGGCAACGACCAGCTCCGCTTCGAGACGGTCTGGCGCGACTCGGACATGGACGTCCACGCGCCCGTTCGCGAACTCGGCCTGACCCGCGAGTGGGAACAGGAGTACGCCGAGGAAAAGAACCTGCCCGTCGAAGGTGGCGACGGCGGCCGCTGGAGCATCGACACGAACCTCTGGAGCCGTTCGGTCGAGGGCTCGGAACTGGAAGACCCCAGCCACGTTCCCGGCGACGAAATATACGAGTGGACGGCGAGTCCCAGCGGCAAAGCGGCCGAACTCGTCGACGTCGAGTTCGAGGAGGGCGAGGTCGTCGCCATCGACGGCGAGGCGCTGAGCCCCGTCGCGGTCATCGAACAACTGAACGAGCAGGCCGGCGCACACGGCATCGGGCGCACCGACACGATGGAAGACCGGATGCTCGGGCTCAAGGTACGCGAGAACTACGAACACCCCGCGGCCACGGTACTCCTGGCGGCCCACGACGCTCTCGAAGGACTCGTCCTCACCGAGGAAGAGCGGAGTTTCAAAACAGGAATCGATCAGGAGTGGGCCGAGAAGGGGTACCAGGGGCTGGTGAACGCCCCTCTCTTCCGCGCGCTCGAAGGGTTCATCGAAGAGACCCAGACACGCGTCACCGGCACCGTTACGGTCAAACTCGAGGGCGGGCAGGCCCGTCCGGTCGCCCGCGAGAGCGAGTACGCCTGCTACGCGGAGGGACAGGCCTCGTTCAATACCGAAGCGGTCACAGACGACATCGAACAGGCCGACGCGACCGGCGTCGCCAAGTACCACGGCTTCCAGGAACGCCTGGCAAACACGGTCAGCGAGGCCGTCGACAGCGCGGCCGCCGAGGCCGTGACGGACGGGGGTCCTGCGAACGACGCGAGCGGGACGTCGTCGGACGGACCGTCCGACGGAAGCGCCGAACCCGAGGAGTAGACTCATGACCGAGGAACCCACCGACGGCGAGGCGGACGAGACCGGCGACACCGTCGGGGTAGGCTCCGACGAGCCCCCGGTCGCTGACGCTCCTGGAGACGTGGTCCGCCGGGACCGGTTCAGCGGTGGCCCCGCCCGTGGGTTCCTCTCCTCGCTCGCGGCCGACGAGCGCATCTTCGCCGCGGACCTGGCGGTCGACCGCGCCCACGTCGTGATGCTGGCCGAGCAGGGCATCGTCGATACTGGCGACGCCGGCGCCATTCTCGCGGCGCTGGACGACATCGAAGCGGCAGGACACGGTGCCCTCCCCCAGGGCGAAGACGTTCACGCGGCCATCGAGACGGCAGTAATCGAACGCGTCGGGCCCGAGGGTGGCCGAATGCACACTGCCCGGTCGCGCAACGACGAGGTGGCAACCTGTATCCGCTACCGCCTGCGCGGGGACCTACTCAACGCGATTGCGGCCGTCGTCGGCGCACGTGAACAACTGCTCGACGAGGCCGACGAGCACGCGGCGACGCTGATGCCTGGGTTCACCCACCTCCAGTACGCTCAGCCGACGACGGTGGGCCACTACCTGCTCTCCTACGAGCGGTCGCTGGCCCGCGACACCGAGCGGTTGTTCGACGCGTACGCGCGAACGAACCGCTCACCGCTGGGTGGGGCGGCGTTCGCCGGGACGCCGTTCGGTATCGACCGCGAGCGGACCGCCGAGCTACTCGGCTTCGATTCGGTACTGGCCAACTCGATGGACGGCGCGTCCGCACGCGACTTCCTGCTGGAGGCGACGACGGCGCTCTCGAACCTGGCGACGACGCTCTCGGGACTCAGCGAAGACGTCGTAATGTTCGCCAGTGACGGGTACCTCGACCTGAGCGACGACTACGCCTCTACGTCGTCGATCATGCCGCAAAAAAAGAACCCGGACACGCTGGAGCTAGTGCGGGCACGGGCCGGCGACGCACACAGCGCGGTTTCGGGCCTGCTGACGACGCTGAAGGGCCTGCCACGTGCTTACAACCGCGACCTCCAGCGGGCGGGCCAGTACGGCTGGGACGCCGTCGACGCGGTGATCGGGGCCACCGAGGTCGCGGCCGGCGCGGTCGCGACCGCCGACTGGAACGTCGAGAGACTCGCCGAGGAGGCCAGTGCAGGCTTCTCGACGGCGACGGGCGTCGCGGACCTGCTGGCGATGGAGGGGCTTCCCTTCCGGACAGCACACGAACTCGTGGCCAATGCCGCGGACCGGTCGGCCGACCCTGACTACGAGACGCTGGACGCAGCGGCACAGGCGCTTCTCGGCGAGTCGCTGTCGGCGTTCGTCGACGGCGAGGCCTCGGAACAGGCGAGCGACGAGAGCCGCGCAGCCGTCGAAGCCGCTCTTGACCCCGCCGAGAGCGTGGCGAGTCGTGACTCGGCCGGCGGGCCAGCACCCGGCGCGGTGGCCGACCAGTTGGCCTCGGCACGGGGCGACCTCGACGCCGACCACGATGCGCTGGGGGAGCGCCGGGCCGCGCTGGCCGACGCCGAGGACCGACTCCGCGACGAGGTGGCCGGCTATGTCTGAGTTCCGACCCGTTCGCAGGCGACGCGAACGTCCACGACGTCGGGACGTAGCGGCCCCCCCGCCGCGACCGCGACCCCCGCGAGGGGAAAAAATACCAGAACCATGATACAGCGTTCATGAAATGCCGCTCAGAAGGATTACGAAGCGGTTAGAAGGTAGTTTGGGTCGTTAATTCTGCTCGACAAGTCCGAAGGGTTTAAGTGGTAACGAGCGTGAGATGGAGGTACCAATGACCGAATGCATCGAGTGCGGGGCCGACGTGTCTCTGCACGACGACTTGGAAGTGGGAGAGATCGTCGACTGTTCGACCTGCGGTGCAGAACTGGAAGTCGTCGACACCGACCCGGTCGAGCTGGACTCGGCACCCGAGCTCGAAGAGGACTGGGGCGAGTAACGTGGTGACGGCCGCTGCCGGCCGGTGAAAATATGAACACGATAACAGCAGCACTGTCATCAGCACGACACCGCGACCAGAGGTGGCTCGGTTGAACACCGTCGCACGCAGAGCGAGCAACGTGCTCGCGTTCATGCCGGAGGGATTCACGTGAATTTCGGAATACTCTATTCGCGCATCCGCAAAGACGAGAAGCTCCTCCTCTCGGAGCTTCGTGACCGGGGCCACGACGTCACGAAAATCGACGTTCGCAACCAGCAGTTCGGACTGTCCGAGTCGCCCGCTGACTTCGCTGGCGTCGACCTCGTGGTCGACCGGTGTCTCGCGACCAGTCGGAGTGTCTACGCCACACAGTTCGTCGACGCCGACGACGTCCCCATCGTCAACCATCCCGACACCGCCGAACTGTGTGCCGACAAGGCGAAAACCAGCCTCGCTCTGGCCGAGAACGACGTGCCCACGCCAGAGACGACCGTCGCGTTCACCACGGACGCGGCCATGGCGGCCATCGAGGCGTTCGGGTATCCCTGCGTTCTCAAGCCGGTCGTCGGCTCGTGGGGCCGCCTGATGGCCAAGATCGACAGCCGGACGGCCGCCGAGGCCATCCTCGAACACAAGGAGACGCTGGGCCACTACGAACACAAGGTGTTCTACGTCCAGGAGTACGTCGAGAAAGGCGGCGAGGACATCCGCGTTCTCGCCACTGACGGCGACCCCGTCGCCGCGATGGTCCGCTCCTCGGACCACTGGATCACCAACGCTGCCAAAGGGGCCGAGACCGACGCGTTCGGCCTCGACGACGAGGCACTCGACCTGGTCGAACGCGCCTCTGACGCCGTAGGTGGCGGCCTGCTCGGCGTGGATCTGATGGGAACTGGAGCCGGTCCCGAGGACGGGTCGGGGAGTAACCAGATGGAGTCTGGCCCGCGGTACACCGTCCACGAGGTCAACCACACCGTCGAGTTCAAGGCGCTGAACGAGGCGACGGACGTGGACGTGCCCGCTCGCGTCGTCGACTGGCTGGAGACGAAGGCCGAGCAACAACAGGGGGTGAACGCCCGATGAGTACGGATTCCTCGCTGACCGCCTCCGTCGTGGGCGGCACCGGCTTCACTGGCGGTGAACTCCTGCGCCTGCTGGCCGGGCACCCCGAGTTCGAGGTCGTCCAGGCGACGAGTCGCTCCAAAGCCAACAAAACGGTCGGGCACCAGCACCCCAACCTGCGACATCTGGACCTGCGCTTCTCCGAACCCGACGATCTGGAGTCGGTCGACGCGCTGTTCGCCGCGACGCCCCACGGCGTCACGATGGAACAGATCGACGAGTTCCGCGACGCCGCTGGCACCGTCGTCGACCTGTCGGCGGATTTCCGACTCGACACCGAAGCGCAGTACGACGAGTGGTACGACGGCCACAGCCGGTCCGAACTGCTTGAAAAGGCCGAGTACGCTCTCCCCGAACTGAACCGAGAGCGCCTCGAAGGAGCCGAAATCGTCGCCTCGGGCGGCTGTAACGCCACCGCGACGATTCTCGGACTCCTGCCCCTGTTCGAACAGGGCGTGCTGGACGGCGACGAGCGGATCGTCGTCGACGTGAAGGTCGGGTCCTCTGAGGGTGGTGCCGGCGGCGGGGAGGCCTCCAGCCACCCCGAGCGGTCCGGCGTTGTCCGGCCGTACGCGCCGACGGGCCACCGGCACGAGGCCGAGATCCAGCAGTTCCTCGGCGTCGAGGTGTCCTTTACCGTTCACGCGGTGGAGATGACCCGCGGCGCGAGCGCGACCTGCCACGTCTTCCCCGACGGTCCCGTCTCGAAGGGCGACCTGTGGGGGGCGTATCGCAGCCAGTACCAAGACGAACCGTTCGTCGAACTCGTCGCGGGTGGGGGTGGCGTCTACCGCTACCCCGAGCCCAAAGCTGTCGCGGGGACGAATCGTGCGGAGGTCGGCTTCGAACTCGACCCCGGCAACGGGCGGCTGGTCGTGTTTTCGGCTATCGACAACATGATGAAAGGCTCGGCCGGCCAGGCCGTCCACGCCGCGAACGTCGCGCTTGGCCTCGACGAGACGGCGGGCCTTTCGTTTCAGGGCCTGCATCCCGTGGGTTCCCCGTAGCCCGGAGGTAGATTTTTCATGAGAGTAACTATCAAAGTCGGTGGCGCTCGCGCGGTCAACCCCGCAGGTGCCCTTTCGGATGTCGCATCACTGTACGACGACGGTGAGGACGTGGCGGTCGTCCACGGCGGGTCGACCGCCGTCGACGACACGCTGGAACGACTCGGTATCGAACCGGAGTACGTCGAGACCCCGAGCGGCGTCGTCGGTCGGTTCACCGACGCCGAGACGATGGAGGTGTTCGAGATGGTCTTCGGCCACCTCAGTACGCAGCTGGTCGCGGGCCTGCAGAGCCTCGACGTGGATGCCGTCGGACTCAACGGCGTCGACGGGAAGCTCCTCCACGGTCCCCGGAAGTCCGCCGTTCGGGTCGTCGAGGACGGCAAAAAAAAGATCAGGCGAGGCGACCACTCCGGGACGATCGAACAGGTCAACGGCGACCTGCTCGAGTCGCTCCTCTCGGACGGCTACGTCCCGGTTGCGGCCCCGCCGATGGCCGGCGCCGATGCCGAGGATGTACTCCCCGTCAATACGGACGCCGACCGGTCGGCGGCGGCCATCTCGAGCGAACTCGGTGGCACCCTCCTCCTGCTGACGGACGTGGCGGGCGTCTTCGAGGACCCCGACGACCCCGACACGCTGATCGAGACCGTCGAGACGGGCGAGGAGTGGGCCGGGTTGGAGACGGCCGCCGAAGGCTTCATGAGCCGGAAGATTATGGCGGCGGAGGAGGCCCTCGACGGCGGGGCCGACGAGGTCGTAATCGCGGACGCCAACACCGACGAGCCGGTCCTCTCGGCTCTCTCCGGTGGCGGCACACACCTGTACCAGGAGGCACTACAATGAGTGGATTCGTCTTCAACGAGAAACCAATCCAGATTGAACGCGGCGAAGGAGCGTACCTCTACGGCGACGATGGCACCGAGTACCTCGACATGGGGGCCAGTTACGCCTGCGTCCCGCTGGGGCACAACCACCCTGCAGTCAACGAGGCCGTTCGCGAGCAGTTCGCGGACCTGACCTACGTGCAGGCGTCATACCCCGTCGAGACCCGGACTCGGCTGTACGACCTGCTGGCCGACACTGCGCCCAGCGACGTCGACTACACGTGGCTCTGTAACTCGGGGACGGAAGCCAACGAGGCGGCGCTGAAGTTCGCCCGCTCGGCCACGGGCAACTCCAAAATCGTCGCGACGATGCAGGGCTTCCACGGCCGGACGATGGGCGCGCTGGCGACCACCTGGAAGAACAAGTACAAAAAGCCGTACGAGCCACTGATGGGCGACGTGGAGTTCGTCCCCTACGACGACCCGGAGGCGATGGCCGAAGCCATCGACGACGAGACTGCGGCGGTCATCGTCGAACCGGTACAGGGTGAGGGCGGCATCAACCCCGCGACCCGGGAGTTCCTCCAGACCGCGCGGGTCGAGACCGCCCAGCAGGGTGCGGCGCTGATCTTCGATGAGGTCCAGACCGGCATGGGCCGGACGGGCAGTCTGTGGGCTTCGGAGTGGACCGACGTGGTGCCCGATATGATAACGAGCGCCAAGGGCTTGGGCAACGGCCTGCCAATCGGCGCGACGCTGTGTCGGGAGTGGATCGCAAAGAACTACGGCTCTCACGCCTCGACATTCTCAGGTGGTCCCGTCGTCTCGGCCGCCTCCGAGGCGACCGTCGAGACGATTCTCGACGAGGCAGTCACCGAGAACGCGGCCCAGGTCGGGTCGTACATCCAGGAGCGCCTCCACGCCGAACTCGACGACCACGTTCGCGAGGTTCGCGGCGAGGGTCTGATGATCGGCGTCGAGGTCGGTCGCGGCGCCAACCGCGTCCTGAAGGAACTGGCGTTGAACCACGGCGTGCTAGCGCTGCCGGCCGGACGGACGGTGGTCCGGTTGCTCCCGCCGTTGACGATCACCGAGGACCACGCCGACGAGGTCGTCGAGGCGCTGGTCGCTACGGTTGCGGAGGACGACGGATGAGCGGGACACAGTTCACCAGCCAGAGCAGCATCGACGTGGACGGGGAGGCCCGACAGTTGCTCGTGGACCTGGTTTCGACGCCGTCCGTGTCGGGCGAGGAGCGCCGCTGTGCCGAGGTGCTGGTCTCCTACTTCGAGGAACACGACCGCGAGGTCTGGGTCGACGAGGCCGGTAACGTCCGCGCGCCAGCCGATGATGGCGTCCTGCTGACCTCGCACATCGACACCGTTCCCGGGGACATCCCCGTCGAGATTCGCGACGCCCGAGACGACGACGTCGACGCGCTCTGGGGTCGCGGGAGCGTCGACGCCAAGGGCCCGCTGGCGGCGATGGCCGTCGCGGCCGTCAGTACGGGGGCCTCGTTCGCCGGTGTCGTCGGCGAGGAAGTCGACTCTCGTGGTGGGCTCCACCTCGTCGAGGACAGGGCGTCGGCACCCGACGCCGTTATCAACGGCGAGCCCTCCGGTTGGCAGGGGATTACGCTGGGGTACCGCGGTCTGGTCGGCGGCACCTACGTCGCAACCAGCGAATCGGGCCACACCTCTCGCCCGGAGAACAACGCCGTGCAGGACGCCATTGCCTGGTGGTCGAACGTCGAACAGGAGTTCGCGACCGACGAGTGGGAGGCCATCTTCGAGCGGGTGACGGCCAAGCCAACGAAAATCGAGGGCGGCCTCACTGACGACGGGCTCTCCGTCGAGGCGACGATGGCGGTGCAGTTGCGGGTCCCTCCGAGCATGAACACCGAGGAGGTTATCGAGATCACAGAGGGGTATCTGGACGTGGCCGACCGCGTTCACTGGAAAGACAAGGTCGAACCCGTGATGATGTCGCCCCGGACCGATGTGGCGCGGGCGTTCCGCGCAGCGATCCGACAGGCCGGGGGCGATCCCCGCATGCTCCGGAAGACGGGCACAAGCGATATGAACGTGTACGCACAGGCATGGGACTGTCCCATGGTCACGTACGGTCCCGGCGACTCAGACCTCGACCACGCGCCCAACGAGCACCTGAAACTCGACGAGTACGACCGCTCTCTCGAGGTGCTCGAAACGGTCACTCGACGGCTTCTGGAGGACTGACATGGTGCGCGCGCTGCTAGACGTCGACGACCTGACCGGCGAGGAGCTGACCACCGTTCTCGACCGCGCCGCCGAACTGAAGACGGCCGACGACGGTCGGCAACCGCTGGTCGACCGGACGCTCGGGATGATCTTCGAGAAGCCGTCGACCCGGACTCGCGTCTCCTTCGAGACCGGGATGACCAAGCTCGGTGGTCACGCCATCTTCCTCGGCCCGGACGACATCCACCTCGGACACGGCGAGCCGATCAGAGACACGGCCCGCGCAGTGTCACGGTACGTCGACTTCATTATGGCCCGCGTGTTCGACCACGCAGACGTCGTGGAACTGGGCGAGTACGCGACCGTGCCGGTCATCAACGGGTTGACCGACGACGCCCACCCGTGCCAGACTCTCGCAGACCTGCTGACGATCCGCGAGCGGTTCGGCGACTTCGACGTGGACGTCGCCTGGGTCGGCGACGGCAACAACGTCGCCCAGTCGTTCGTGCTGGGCGCGGCGATGGCCGGCGTCGACCTGACGGTCGCCACGCCGGCGGGGTACGGTATCGACGACGGCGTCCGCAAACGCGCGGCCGGCCTCGGCGGCGTACCCGAGACGACGACGGACCCCGAGGCGGCGGTCGAAGACGCCGACGTGGTGTACACGGACGTGTGGGTCAGCATGGGCCAGGAGGACCAGCGCGAGCAGAAACTCGCCGACTTCGACGGCTTTCAGGTCACATCCGACCTGCTCGGTGACCGGCCGCTGATGCACTGCCTGCCGGCCCACCGCGGCGAGGAAGTGACCGACGAGGCCCTGGAAAGCGAGAACGCGATCGTCTGGGACCAGGCGGAGAACCGGATGCACGCCCAGAACGGACTGTTAGTCTGGCTGTCCGAGCAGAACTGAGGGCCGTGGGTCACGAACCAGAGAGCGGATTCGACGATTCCTCGTCGCGTTCAGTTCGGTCGCTGTCGGAGTGGCTACGATTGGCGGTGCGATCGTGCTCAGCCCGAACTCTCGGACTGTCCTCCCTACGGACGGTTCAGCCGTCTGTTCACGCCGTGGACGTGGGCGGCGACGGTCGACGCGCTGCTCATGTTCGGGGGTGTTCGTGACCGTGTTGTTCCCGATCCGGATCTGCATCGGTCTCCTGTCGGCGGCCCGGGAGGGGTGAGGTAATATGGGAGAGTCCCGAGGGCTCGTCTCCCGTCTTCAACCCGGTCGTCACCCGTGATCGCTCGCAGTCGTCTCGGGGTCGATATCGGGGTGAAAGAGGTCCTCAACGGAACACTCGAAGAAAGCGGCGAGTGTGAACACGAGTTCGACGGAGGGGTCGTAGCGGTTGCCTTCGACGGCATTGATCGTCTGTCGCGTAACGCCGACGTGTTCGGCCAGTTCGCGCTGGCTCAGCCCGTGGCGTTCGCGGTACGTCTGCAGCGAATTTTTCATGCCGACCGCCGCCGTCCGAGCGCGAACGAGAGCGTACCGTAGGTCAGGTACAACACCGCGACGAACAGCGCGATGGCGACGCTCCAGGGTTGCCACTCGAACAGGCCGAGGCCCCACGCGACGGTCAGGGCGGGGAAGACGCCGGCCGATGCCCAGCCGAAGATAGCGAGGGTCCAGCGCGCGGCGTCGCGGGAGATGTCGGCGTCCCGTTCGTCGAAGACGGGGGCGTCGGCGGTCGCCTGGAGTCCCACTGCGCCCGCCAGCGCGACGGCGTAGATGCCGACGGCGACGAACGGCCGGTTCAGGACGGTGAACGCGGCGAGGCCGAGTCCGGAGACAGCGGCCAGTCCCGCGACCGCCGAGCGAACCCGGCCCGTGCGGTCGAGCAGTGCCGTCACGTCTCGACACCCCGGGTTAGCTGTCGAAACCGGATCGGGACAGCGCCGAGCAGGAGGCCAGCGCCGGTCTGTGCGTTCGCGTCGGGGGAGTGCTGTGTCGTCGTCATGTGTGTCACCTGGTCAAACGCTCTTGTCGTAAAGAGCGTTTTACAGTAAAACGTCTTTGACGTAGTAAAATAACTTTTACGTCCGGTGGCGTGGCTGGCGAGAACACCGGTATCAGAGGCTCAAAACTGCATTTTGACACGGTTGGCCGAGAAAAATTGGAGTGCGGTGCGGGTTTTGTGCGAGTGCGGTCCACACACCGCGTTGTACCGAGCGCGCGCCGTCGGGGCGCGCTCGGCCTTTTTCGCCCACGTTTTTGCCGCGAGTGGTGGCCGCAGGCCACCCGAGCGAGAAAAAGGTGGTGGGTGGCTATTCGTTCATCAGGCCGCCTTCTTCGACGCGCATGACGCCCTCGCCGTCAGGGAGGTTGGGGGCGTCGACGAGTTTGACGATCCGTTTGTTGCCTTTGGATTTCCGGAGGTAGATGCGGAAGGTCGAGGTGTGGCCCAGAATGTTGCCGCCGATGGGCTGAGTGGGGTCGCCGAAGAAGGAATCGGGGTTGGAGGCGACCTGGTTGGTGACGACGACGGCGGTGTTGTTGAGGTCGCCGACGCGCATCAGGTCGTGGAGGTGCTTGTTGAGCTTCTGCTGGCGTTCGGCCAGTTCGCCACGGCCGACGTACTCGGCGCGGAAGTGCGCGGTCAGGGAGTCCACACAGAGCAGGCGGACGGGGAACTCGTCGTCCTGGCTCTCGCTGGCGATCTCTTTGGCCTTCTCGGCGAGCAGGATCTGGTGGTTCGAGTTGAACGCCTTCGCGACGTGGATTCGGTCAAGAAACTCTTCGACCAGTTCCTCCAGATCCGCCTCACTGTCGACGCTGGCGTCCTCCATGCCGAACGACTCCATCGTGTCCGCCAGCACGTCGTCGTCGTGGCCACGGACCATCTGGTCGATTCGCTCGGGTCGGAACGTGTCCTCGGAGTCGACGAAGATGGCGCTCCCTTCGAGACCGCCGTGCTCCTTCGGGAGCTGGACGGTGACCGCGAGCTGGTGGGTGACCTGTGACTTCCCGGCCCCGAACTCGCCGTACACCTCGGTAATCGACTGCGTCTCGACACCGCCACCGAGCAACTCGTCGACCTCTTCGACGCCCCACGTCAGCTTCCCGATCTGTTCGCGGCGTTCCAGCACCTGCGCGCCGGACTCGAAGCCGCCGATGTCGGCGGCGTCCCGAGCGGCCTGGATGATGTCGGCGGCACTCGACTCGCCGATGTCGGCAGTGTTCGACAGTTCGCCGGGACTGGCGACCGCGATGCCCTGGTACCCGTCGAATCCGTTGTCTTTCAGTTTCTCTGCCGTCGCCGGTCCCACACCCGGCAACTCTTCGAGGTCTTCGTTTGTCGCCATACGCCTTTTTTCTGCTCCCTTCCACATAAACCCTCGTTAACACCGTGGTGAAAGTGAAAATGGGGGTCGGCGGCCGGCCGGCACGGAGTGTTACCCGTAGCTTGAGGTGTCAAGAATCGCGTCAGAGGTTCACATAACAATTGCAATATTTATATGCGTGACTACTGATAGTGGTATCAAGGGGGATTCGGTGTGGAAATTGCACTAACACCATACACGATACCGCTGTGGGTCGTCGCCATCGTGGGGAGCGGACTCGCAGCACTGACCGCGTACTATCACGAACAGAAGGGCGCGTACGCGCTATTTGCCGTGTTCATCGGCGCCGTCTTCTGGGCGGGCGGGTACGCCATGGAAATGAGTTCGTCACCGTCACAGGCCGCGATCTTCTGGTACAAGATCCACTTCATCGGGAGCGCCATCGTTCCGACCGCAATCCTGGTCATGGCGTTGCGGTTCACCGGTCGGGACGACCTGATACGACTTCGGAATGTCGCGTTGCTGGCCGCCGTACCGGTCGTGACGACCGTGATGATCATCACCAGCCACGACATCTGGATTCGGGGGCACATCGCGAACACCGGGGCGGACGCGGTACTCCCATTGACCTACCAGTTCGGGCCGTGGTTCCAGGTCTACGCGTACTACTCGCTCGGAATCGCGCTCGTCGCGATTGGGATGTTCACACAGGCGGCAATCGAACGCAGCGACGAATCGTGGGTCAACACGACCACCGCGTTCCTCGTCGCCACCATCCTCCCGACGGTCGGGACCGGAATCTACGTGATCGGTGACACGACTATCGATTACGGCCCCTTTGCCTTCCTGGCCTCCGGGGTGTGCATCATGGCCGCGATGTTCTATCTCTAGTCCCAGGGGTGGCCCCCTGGCGACGCGGGCCAGAGCGGGTACCAGAAGCGTTCGTCGTCCTCGACGTCGAGGACGCTCGCGAGTTTGAACTCCACGCTGTCGTCGCGTTCGCGGTCGCCCGCCGGGGCGGAGGGATAGTACGCGCCGCGCCGGAACGAGTACACCCAGTACAGCGGGCGGTCTGCGGCGTCGTCGGCGAGCGTGTTCTCGACCCGCTCGAAGGCAAAGAGCACGGCGAGCAACCGGGAGCCGTAGCCCCGTTCGACGAGAGTGTCGGCGGTGAAGTGGACGCTCGTCAGGAGGGCTTCCACGTCGTCGTCGAGGACGACCCAGTCGTAGCCGTGCCGGTCCGCACGAAACTGCTCGGCGGTGCCAGTCTCGGCTTCGCCGGCGTCGGCGAAGTCGGCGCTGTCGCCGCTCGCGAAACAGAGGGCAGCGACGCCAGCCGACTCGAACCCCCAGGTCGGCTGCCATCGTGACGTAGGCGGTACTCATGCCGAACAAGTCCTCGGGGTCGGCCGGCGGGTGGCAGCGGCTTCTGCCCCGAACCACAACACTCCCGGGAGGCTATCTTGATACAGCGAGAGAACCCCGCCATTCACGGTGGGCGTGAATCGCGTCCATTTCAGGAACCATTCACCACAGTGTTTCCACCCTGAAATTTATTTTTCTCAACACATAACATGACATACACCGAAGCGGTCTGACCGCCCAATTAAACGGACAATATCGGATTCATAGGAATCTACATTCGAAGGAATCCTCTCCGGGTCGCTGGATTCCCAGTCCGGTAACTCTGAATCCCACTGTGGAATAGGAGTAACGGCGGTCTGGCCCCGCCAGGAGACCGGTCATGCCGACCGGTCTGCAAACCAGTAAATATCTCACCGCTTGCGGTGCGGTTCGGGAAGCCTCGCCGTCGTCGGGCTACGCCCGACTGCTTGAGGGAGCTTCGCTCCCTCTCCGTTTATGACGAGGAGGAGGTCACCCAGCAGTCCCGTACCCTCACCGCGGGCGCGGACGCTCTTTGCTTTGCTCACTGCCGTTTCGGCTATCGTTTCTCGACTCGGATTTAAACCCTACCGGTCCCGGGTTGTTGATAGCATGACTGCCCAGGCTGGCCCGGTAGTGACGGCGCTGTTTGGAGTGAGCGCCGTCGTGTTCGGGGCTGTCGGGGTCTGGACCGCCAGCCGCCGGCCAGGGCCTGGTGCGCGGTGGTTCGCGGCGACGATGGGAGCGCTGGCGCTGGGTGCGGCCGGGTCGAGCGTGGCCTACCACCTCTCCGGGAGCGTCGAGTTGGCGACGGGAATCTATCCATTAGTCGTCATCGTGATGCCGGTCGTCTGGGCCCGCTTCGCCTTCGAGTACTACGGCCTGTTCGAGTTCACCTCCCGACGGCGCACGGTAGCGCTGATTACGCCGGCCGCCTTCGCCGCACTGGCCGGGACCTGGGTCGGCCTCGTCGAGTCCGGCCTCATTACGGCCGTCTCCGAGCCCCTCGTCGTCGGTGTCTACAGCGGCTACGTCGCGATGCACTTCTACTCGGCGACCGTCCTGCTCGTCGCCGTCGGCCTGCTCGTCCGCACGGGGCTCCGTCGGGACCACCTTGGCCCGTCACTCGGGGTCGCACTGGCGCTGATCGTCGTGGCTCCGTGGGTCGGAAACTTCGTCAACGGTGCACTCCGGGTCAGCGGCGCGTCCGTGCCAGGCTTTGCCGACGAGATGGTCCGTGCTGGTGGTATCTTCGTGGGCGCTGTCGCCGCCGCCGCAGCCGTCTCCCGATACCGGTTGTTCGAGGGGTTACCCGCCGCCGGCACCATCGGTCCCGAAACCGTCCTCGAAGAGATGGACGACCTCGTGATCGTCACCGACAGCGCCGGGCGAATCGTCCGACTCAACGAGCGGGCGCGCCAGGCGTTTGCCGACGACGAGGAGCCCGTCGACCGACCTCTCGACGACGTGGTGGGTACGTCGGTCGGCGGCCTGTCCGACCGGGACGGCGTCCGCCTCGACACCGCCACCGGTCCCCGCCAGTACGACCCATCGGTGTCCGGGCTGACCAATGAGCAGGACCAGTGTATCGGGCACACGCTCGTTCTCCGCGACGTGACCGAGCGATACACCCGGCGCCAGCGCCTCTCGGTCCTCAACCGCGTCCTGCGGCACAACCTCCGCAACGAGACCGCGACCATCGTCACTCGGGCCGAAGTGATCGCCGAGCAGGCCGAGACGGACACCGCCGAGATTGCGGACGAGGTCGTCGACACCGCGCTGTCGATCGCCGAGACCGGTGACAAGGCCCGCCGCATCGAGCGGATGATGGCTGTCCCGGTGACACCCGACCCACGGACCGACGTGACCAGGGTCGTCAGCGACGTCGTCGACACGGTTCGGGGGGAGACGGGCTGTGACGTCTCCTGGTCGGCCCCCGACCAGGTCCTCGCCCGGGCCGACCACCGGGTCCTGCACCCCGTCGTCGAGGACCTCGTGGAAAACGCCGTCGAACACAACGACGCGGCCGACCCGACCGTCGACGTGTCCGTCACCGTCGACCCGGAGGTAGAACTCCCGGTCGAGATCACCGTCACGGACGACGGTCCCGGTATCCCCGACTCCGAGCGCTCGCCGGTCGTCGCCGGCGACGAGGCCCCGCTCGAACACGGGAGTGGGCTGGGACTCTGGGGTGTCAAGTGGGGCGTCACCAGGATCGGTGGCTCGCTCGCCTTCGAGGAGCACGAGCCACGCGGGACGGTCGTCCGCGTTCGGATACCGACGCCAGCCGACGTGGACGAGGCGGCGGTAGCCGACGAGGCGGCCCTGAAGACCGAGGATCCACCACGGGCGCCACCGGCGGTCCCGCCGGGCGTCATCCGGGATTTCGACGCCACCTCCGACCAGTCGTCCTAGCGTCCGGCCAGTTCGCGCTCGAGTGTCCGGAGCCGCTCGATACGGCGCTCGGTCTCGGGGTGGGTCCGGGCCAGGCGGCCGATGAATCCGCGAGTGAAAGTGGACGCGATTCGCGCCCGCCGTGAACGGCGGGATTCTCTCGCTGAATCAAGATAGTGAGTACGTGCTCAGCGTAATTAATCGCCGCGTGGCCCGGGGTGTGGCCGAGGGCTCGCGACACAGAACGCGAGGCTTAACCGACCGAGTCGAGTACGATGGACCAATGAGTGAGTCACGCGAGTTCTGTCCGCGCTGTGGGGAGACCATCCCGGAGCGGCCGGAACCCCGTCCCGGCGAGCCAAGGGACCCCGACCGCGTGCTCTGTAACGACTGTTACTTCGAGGAGTTCGACCTCGTCGACGCGCCCGAGCGCATCGAGATCCGGGTCTGTGCCCAGTGTGGCGTGGTCCACCGGGGGAACCGCTGGGTCGACGTGGGGGCCGACGACTACGTCGACGTGGCCGTCGAGGAGGTCAGCGAGGCTCTCGCCATCCATCTGGAAGCCGAGGCCGTCGACTGGGAAGTCGCGCCCGAGCAGGTCGACCCCACGACGGTCAAGATGCACTGTCGCTTCTCCGGTATCGTCCGGGACACGCCCGTCGTCGAGGAGGTGCTCGTGCCCGTGAAAATTTCCCGGGAGACCTGCAGGCGCTGTGGCCGTATCGCCGGGGGCTCCTACGCCGCAACCGTCCAGGTCCGGGCCGACGAGCGCGACCCGAGCGACGACGAACTGGCGCGGGCCGAACGGATCACCAACGAGTACGTCGCGGACCGCGAGGACGACGGCGACCGTGCGGCGTTCGTCACCGAGGCGAAACGGACCGAGGGCGGCTTAAATATGCGACTCTCGACCACGAAGCTGGGGAACGGCGTCGCCGAGCGAATCGTCCGCCAGCTCGGGGGCAGCTACGAGAGCGCCGAGACGCTGGTCACCGAGGACAGTGACGGGAACGAGGTTTACCGGGTGACATACGCTATCCGCCTGCCCCGGTACCGCCCCGGCGAAGTGATCGACCCCAGAGACGACGACGGTCCCGTCCTCGTCCGCAGCGTGCAGGGCAACCTGAAGGGCCGGCGCATCACGACCGGCGAGCCCTTCGAGGCGAGTTTCGAGGACGAGAACGCTCCGGACGCCCGGCGACTGGGGACCCGTGAGGAGGCCGACCAGACGACACTCGTCGCCGTCGAGGACGACCGGGCCGTGCAGGTACTGGACCCCGAGACCTACGAGGCCAAAACAATCGCCCGCCCCGACTATCTGAACCCAGACGCCGACACCGTCCCCGTCCTCAAGAGCCGGGCCGGCCTGCACGTCCTGCCCGAGGACGACGGTTCGGGTGCCCCTGCGGGCGGAACCGAGAGCGCATGACGGCAGACGAGACCGAGAACACACCGGCGACCGACGCCGACCCCCTCGCAGCGGTCGTCGCCAGAGGCCGCGCCGAGACCGCGGCCGACGCGCTCCGGGCGGAAGGGGTCTACGACCCCGACCGCAGTATCAGACCGTTCGGCGAGGACGCCGTCGCGCTGCCAGTGACGGTCCCGCCCGAGGAGACCGCGGTCCGGGAAGTCGTCCGGCAGGAAGCCGAACCACGCCTCCGGAACCTGGACGACCACCTCCGCGAGCGGGGCTGGAGCGAGGCCGAGCGCGAGCGAGCGCCGAGTTCCTGGGCGGTCATCGGTACCGTCGTCCTCGTCGACGTCGGGGACGCGCCGCGACCCGCAGAAATCGGCGACGCCCTGCTCGACCTCCACGCGAACGCCGACACCGTGCTGGCGCGCCACGGGATCGACGGCACTCAACGCCGCCCCGACGCGACGGTGATCGCGGGCGTGGGCGACACCGAGACGGTTCACACGGAGCACGGGACCCGCTACGCGCTCGACCTGGCCGAGGTGATGTTCTCGCCGGGGAACAAGACCGAGCGCAGGCGGATGGGAGACGTGGTCCGTTGTGACGAGCGGTGCGAGTCGCCGGACCGGACGAGCGACGACGACCGCGTCTTCGACATGTTCGCTGGCATCGGTTACTTCACGCTCCCGATGGCCCGGGCCGGCGCGCGCGTCACGGCGACAGAAATCAACCCCGATTCCTTCCGCTACCTGCTGGAGAACGCCAGGCTCAACGGCGTTCACGAGCGAGTCGACCTCTACCGGGCCGACTGCCGTGACGTGGCCGAGACTGTCGACGCCGACAGAGTGGTCATGGGCTACTACGAGGCCCACGACTACCTCGACGCGGCGTTGTCCGCCCTCGTTCCCGGCGGCGTCGTCCACATGCACGAGGCCACACCGGAGACGCTGGTGTACGACCGGCCCGTCGAGCGACTGACGTCGGCCGCCGCCGAGCGCGGCCGGGAAGCCGAGATTCTGGCCCGGCGCACCGTCAAAGGGTACAGCGAAGGCGTCGCCCACGTCGTCGTGGATGCACGGGTCGAGTAACCTGTGAGTGCGAAAGCTCTAATCCCCGGGGTCACGAATCTGGGGCATGGACCGAAAACAGATCATCGCGATTATCTTCACGATCCTGATGGTCGGATCGCCGATCGCGTACGCGACGGTGTCGTTCTTCTAGCTGTCCCAGACGTCCGACAGGGGGTGAGAGCCGTCGGAGTCACGGGTCGTCGAGCGATGCGACCTCGACCGACTCCGAGAGTTCGCCTCGCCGACGGCGGCGCCGGCATCCAGTTCCGGCAGTTCGGGCGTCGACATCCGGTCGACCTGCTCGGCGAACCAGCCGGGCATGTCCGTTTGCGCCCGCTCGAAGAGGTCGAGCAGCGAGGAGTCGCCGAGATACGTCGCCCCGTAATCGTCGGGGGCGCGGACCACCCGGCCACAGGCTTGGACCACCGTCCGGAGCGCGGTCCGGTAGTACCAGCCCCACTGGCCGTTTTCGAGTCGCTGGGCCACCCGCGAGTCACGCGTGTTGGGGTAAGGGGCTTTACACAGCAGTTGCCAGCGCGCGAGGTCGCCCTCCAGGTCCAGGGCCTCCTCCATCTTGACCGAGCAGAAGACCGCGTTGCCGTCCCCCCGCCTCCACGTTGAGAGGACGGCGTCGCGGTTCTCGCGGTCGTGTGCACGCACTCGCTCGTCGACGCCGTACTCCGAGAGCAGGTCGACCAGTCGTTCCTGAATTCCGTATGAGTGGCAGTGAACCAGTCCCTTTTCACCGGGGTGGGCCTGCATGATCCGGACCAGCGTTTCGGCCATGCGCGGGAGGGTCCGGTCGCGCTCCTCGTAGGTCATCTTCCCCTGTGTCACGTCGTACAGCGGGCGGTTCTCGACGGGGAAGGTGTGGTCGACTTCCACCAGCGCCACCCGCGAGGGGTCCAGCCCCGCGCCGGCACAGAAGGCGTCTTTGCTGAGGATGGTCGCCGACAGCAGGGCGAACTTCTGGCCGCGGTCCCAGACCGTGTGCGTGAGATACCGCTCGGGGTTCATCGGCTTGATTGTGACGGCGGTCCCCGCCCCGTCGGGTTGGTCGACGACCCACGTCGTCACGCTGTCGGGGTCCCGGTAGTCCTCGAGGAACCACTGCAACTCCGAGCCGAGTTCGGTGAGTCGGTCGCGCTCGACCACCTCTTCGGGGTCGAGTTCGGCGTTGCCCCGCAACTCCTCCTGGCGGCGCGAGGCGATCCGCATCACCCGCTCGGCGTACCCTTCGGCCCGGTCGGGACCGTCGATGTCCGGCGGTTCCACGTCGCCCCAGACGGGGACCCGCCGGGGCGAGAGGTCGATGGTCGCGTACATCTCGGCCCACTCGGCGAGGCCGTGGGCCTCGTCGATGACCACCACGTCGCGCTGGCCGAACACGTCCGAGCCGGCAGTCTGCATGAAGTACGCCAGCGTCATCGCGGCGATGGGGCGGTTGGCGGCGATGGACCGGTCGGAGAAGTACGGACAGCGGTGTTTGACCTGGCAGTCGAACATCCGCTCACGGGCACAAGGGGCCTGATCGACAGGGGTGTCAGTTTCGCCCGGGAGGATACAGGAGTAGTTGTTTTTGCCGCGGATGAGTTCGAGGTCCTCGAGCAGGTCGTCGGCAGCCACGTCGTCCAACTGTGAGACCTGTGGAGTCGTGTAGTACGCGCCGATGGGCTCGCCTGCCTCGGCCTCGCTGGCGGTGCGGGCCGACCCGGCGATGGCACGGGCGAGCAGGGACTTCCCGCTCCCGGTCGGGGCGCGCACTAGCACCACGTCGTTGCCGCCCTCGAACGCGGCGCGGATGTCCGCGAGCGCTTGTTCTTGGTTCCCACGGTAGGCGGGCGCGGGAAACTCCGTCTCGATCCGGGCGGGCTTCACGTCACTCGATGGGCACCTCCGGGGCTAAAATCGTTCGGCTCGCAGTACCCACCGGAGTTAAGTTACAGCTAACCATCACGTTTGGCCATGGACGAGTCCCAACGACGCCACGTCCTTCGGACGGGCGGCACCCTCCTCGCCGGCGGCCTGACGGTGGGCCTCGGCGGCTGTCTACAGAGTGACGGCACCGACACGCCGACCGACGACGGCGACGACGGTGGCGGTGGCGGAGCGGTCCCCGCCTTCGCCGACTGGTTGCCCGCGCCGGCCGCGATGGGCACCGACCACTACGAGTTCACGGCGGCCGATCCCGCTGAAATCTTCGAACACGAGTCGGCCGTGGAGGGGAGCGCCTTCGGCGGGCTGACGGGTGCGACGAGGCAACTGGAGGGGATCACGCTGTCCGCCCTCTCCGGTCTGTACCTGATCGGCGGCGGGATCGTCCTGACCGGCGACATCGACGCCGAGGCGTTCCGGTCGTTCCTGCGGGCCAATGGGTACACCGAGGGCCGGACGTACAACGGCTTCAGCTTCTACACGGGTGGGCCGGGCGGTACCGCCGCCGTCTCGTCGAGCACGGCTGTTCGGACTGGCTCTCTCGATGACGCCGCGGAGAACGTCGAAGCTATCATCGACGCACAGCGCCGTGCGGCCGACCGCTATGTCGACACAAACGCCGACTGCGGGACGCTGCTGTCGCAACTCGGCTCGGGCGCTGTCGTCGGCGGACGGACCCACGACGAGGCCCCGTTCCTCGACGGCGTGGTCGCCGACGGCTTCCGCTGGCGACTCGACGGTAGCTCCGCGTCGTTCAGGGGCGCGCTCGTGTTCGAGAGCCAGTCGGTGGTCGACACCGCGGCGGTCGAGACCTTCGTCAGCGAGCAAACCTTGTTCGACCCGCTCTCCTCGCCGTCGGTCAACGCGGTCGGCCGGACCGCCGTCGTCGACGGCACGGCCGACACCGGCTCGGTCCAGATGCTGGGCCCGCAGTACGGGTCCTCGGGCGGCGAGCGCGACCGCCCGCCACAGGTGTCGTTCTCGTGGGACTACGAGCGCCGCGGCGACGGGGTGGGCATCACGACCGTCTCTCACGACGGCGGGGATTCGGTCAGGGCGAGCGAACTCGTCTTCCGCGGGGACGGGTTCGTCGGTGCCGGATCGATTCCCGAGACGGTGGCCGGCGAACTGGACGTAACAGAGAGCGGTGAGCAGTGGCCGGCCGCGTTCGCCTCCGGGAACGTCGGCAGCGACGCCGCCGTCGTCGCGGGCGATCAGGCTCGCCTCGGCGTCGCCAGCGACGCGAAGATTTCGCTGGTCTGGGGGTCGGCAGACAGCGACGTGTCCGCGACGCTGTCGGCGTACGGAGGGCCGGACGGCTAAAGTTCTTCCACGTCGTCGGCCGTCGCGTCGCGGTCGTCGGGCAACCGGTCGATGCACTCCGAACAGAGGAGCCACTCCGAGCCGTCGGCCAACTCCAGCGCTAGCCCCACGGCGCGGTCGCCGCCGAACGACCAGATGTCCGCGATGCCACCCGCCACCTCGACGCGCTCCCCGCAGCCGTCACAGGGCTCGTGTGCCATGGTGGCTGTTGGGCCGCCCGTGGCTTGGCGGTTCCGGCCTACAGCAGTCCCTCCTCCGGGAAGTTCAGTTCCAGATCGGTGCCCAGCACCCGCTCTACGGCGACTGCGACCGCGGGCGCGAACTCGGTGTCGGGGTCGGCACAGACAGGCAGGTCCGCCACTGTCCGCACGTCGCTCTCGGGGATGGTGGCGTCGGCGGCTTCGACGGCCCCGACCGCCCGGGTCGCGACGACGGCGTCGACCGGTGCGCCGAGGTCGTGGAGGCGGTCACGCATGGTCGGGAGTCGGTCCAGTCCGCGCTCGCTGTCGGGCGCGACGAGAGCCACGCGGTCGGCGCTCGTGACCGCTGCGACGGCCTGGTTGGTCGCGACTGGCGGCGTATCCACGAGAACGTGATCGAACCGCCGTGCCGCCGAATCGAGCAGGCTCTCGAACCGCCGCGCTGCTTCGGGTGTCTTCGCTCGTGCGAGTCGCTCGAACGGGGCCCGAGCGGCGCAGGCGGCAAGCCGGCCCGGCACGTCGACGGCGAGGTCGACGAGTCCGTCGGACAGTTCACCCGGCCCGGTACAGAGGGCGGTCAGGTCCGGGTTGATGCGACCGGGGACGTGCGCCGCCAGCCCCTGCGTGGCGAAGGCAGCGTCCAGCAGGGCCACGTCTCGGCCGGCCCGCGCCAGGGTCGCGCCGAACTCGACGGTCGTCCGCGTCGTGCCCGCACCGCCGGCCGTCCCGGCGAGCGCGAGCATCGATCTGCTGGTCACGGTTGGGCCTGGTTCCCCTCTAGAATAAAAACCTACGTACCGACGACTCAGTGCTGCGCCGCGATGTCGTCGGCGATGTCGGCCAGTTCCGCGTCGTCGAGGTCGGGCGCGCTGCCGCCGACGGCGTGGATGGAACCGCCGCCATCGTCGGCGAAACGTGGGACGACGTGGCCGTGGACGTGTGGTACTTCCTGTCCGCTCTCCTCGCCGTTGTTGAATCCGACGTTGCTCGCCGGGGCGTCGACGGCGGCCTCGGCAGCCGGCACGAGGTCGTGGACGGCGGCGTACAGCGCCTCCGCCGTGTCGTCCGATAGGTCGTTCAATCGCTCGTGGTGGTCTCTCGGGATGACCAGCGTGTGACCCGGCGCGAGTGGATTCGCATCGAGGAAGGCGAACACTTGGTCGTCCTCGTAGACGGTGTGGCTCGGAATCTCCCCCGCGACGATCTGGCAGAAGATACAGTCGTTATCTGAACCTGACATACGATCTATCACCTGTTAGCACCGTTTGATGCCATTCCAAACTAACACTGCCGAGAACAAGAGTTTGGTGTCAAATGTTCGATTAATCGGCCTATCTGAACTGTGCGTGCCCGTGCTGTACTGTGCTGTAGTATACACCACTCGTGTACACTAACACGGAGGCGACTGCGTACAAGCACGGGAGCGAGTGAGCCACAGGCTCTAAATCGTCAAAGTTCCGGGCGTAATCCTGAGACTGCGACAGTCCCCGAACAGTTACCAAGAGCATCATTCTTAAAAGTCGTCGAGGGACCGAAACAGGCGCTCATCGCCTCCTGGACAGTGTAATAGTGCCAAACCTGGCGCGTCGCTGTCGGTACATACGGAATGCCACGACCGTGCGCTCGCCACACGAACAGGGGGCCAGCCATGAGCCGACAGCGGGGTGGACTCCGTACAGTTCACGACAAAAAACATAAGATTTATTCTGTTGATTATACGTATATAATGCGTCGAATGCGTAGACATATTGGCCTCCATGTGGTCGGACTGGGACGGAACGAACGACGAACCCAGACCGATGGGTGGAACCGATGAACGGCTTCGATACGATTCTCCAGACGGCTGGTGGGCAGCAACCGCTCGGTGGTGTATTACAAGGAATTATCAACTTGATCCTGTTCCCGGTGCAGCTCATTCTGGCAGTCGTCCTGCCGCTTCTCGGGCTGTACGTCATAGGGCCACGGGTCGGGAAGCGCATCACGGCGGTCGGTCGGCGCGTCGCGTTCGGCGAAGCACTCATGGAGACGCCGCTGGGGGCGTTCTTCCGAGACGAGGGCGAGGTTGACGACGCTATCACGAAACTCATTTCATACTTTTTATTTATCGTCGCGCTCGTGTTCTCCTTCGGTATCCTCGGGTCGAATCGGATTATCAACTACATCGCTGCCGGCGCCAACTACTACCCCTCGTTTTTTGGCGGGGTACTGATGCTACTCGTTGGGTTCGTAATCGCCGGGTACGTCGCTCGGAATATCAAGCAGTCCGAGACTGTCGGGAGCACCAAGCTCACGCCGGTCCTCTCGCTGACGGCGAAGATGGTGATATACTTCGTCTCGATTACGCTCGCGCTCGACGCCTTCGGTTACAGCACGACTATCCTGAATACGCTGGCTCAGGCGGTCGCCATCGGACTCGGCCTCGGCATTGCGCTGGCCGTCGGCATCAGCGTCGGGTTGGGCGGCCAGGACTATGTTGCCAGCAGAATCGACGACTGGCTCGCGGAGTGAACGCTACCCGAACAACAGGGCCGCATTGACCAGCGTCGCACCGAGCCACGGGAGTGCGAGTCCAAGCGGGACGACGACGCGTTCGTGCTCGGGCATCGCGAGCCAGGTCGTCAGGCCGAGACCGACGGCGACACCCTTCAGCGCGCCTAACATGCCGATGCCGCCGTCGGCGATGGCCGTCCGAACTATCGGGTTGCCTTCGGTCAGTCCCTGCGTGAGCCCCTGTCGCGTCAACACGATGTCGCCCAGTAAGGTGACGGCGACCAGTGCCCACAACCACTGCTCCCGGCGACTGGCCGCCAGTACTATCCGTTCGACGTAGCCGCTGTGCGCCTGTTGCTCGTCGGGTACCCCACCCGTGTCGTACGCGTCTGTTGCCATGTCCGTCGACCCCACCACATCGCCGCGACCGCCCCACTAGTGCAGGCCGCGACGCCAGGTGCCGTACTGTGTTCTTTACTTACCGATCTTTCGGAAATAAGCTTTCGATCCGCTTCACCGGACCGAACGACGTCATTACCGCGGACTAGCCTCGTTCAGTGTGCTGAGGCAAACAGTTAATACCAATTCGTCTGAAAACTGTATGAGAATGACTCGCAGTGTTGGGCGTCCGATACGGACGGCCGCCCTCGGATTCGGGCTGCTCTGGATGGCAAGTGTCGTGTTCACCGCGCCCGTACTGGCACAGAGCGGCAGTGCAGGGACGGGCGGCCCCAGTTTCTGGTACGTGACGAGTCTCATCGCACAGGTGATGCTCTCTATTGGTGCGGTCGGATTCGTCGTCCAGGCCGCACGAGCGTACGGCGGTGAGATCGGCAAGGCGCTCTACGTCGCTGGCGGGGGCGTCATCGTCTTCGCCGTCTGGCGACTGCTCGACGGCGCGGTCAAGATCATGGACCTCCAGAGCCCCGGCGAAAGCATCGAGAGTGCGGTGTATCTCGTGACGACGGCGCTCCTCCTCGCCGGCTTCTACATGCTCTGGGAGACGATGAGCGAACACAGCCCGGCTTGAGATGACCAGCTACGAACGACTCGCCGAGCGGCTGATCGAGACCCAGCGGACCATGATCGGCAGGCGCGCCGTCGACATCGCTCGCTCTGTCGACGGACTGTCCGTGACCGACGACGGCGCAGTCGCGGACATCGCCGACGACGACCGGACGGTTATCGACGAACTGGTCGAATCTTACACCGACGTAATGGGTGACTCGGCCCGCACCAGACTCACAGACGTGGCGAGCGAGTACGACGACCTCACGCTTCCCGAGACCCTGGACGGGCCGGCGACCGCCGACGATGCGGCGTCCAACGGGGAGGCCACTGCCGCGGACGTGGACGAAGCCGTCTCGGCGGCCGAGGACGACACACGGAGCGAGGACGTGGTCACGGACATCTGGGGCGAGGACGCGACAGCCGAGACCGAGGCGGCCGCCGACCCCTCCCCCATCGACGTGGTCGACGGGTCGTTCGCTACCATCTACATCAGCGCCACGGGCGCTCGCGGTCAGGGCCCCGTTCCGGTCGGCCGGCTCATCGTCGATACCGTCCTCGCCGAGACGGAACTCGAACCGGACGACCTGGAGCATCTGTCGACGTACGTTTCCGCCGACGAGGTCGTCGCACTCGCCGAGGACGACGACCGGACGTCGCTTTCTTTTGCTATCGAACACTACGAAGTCCGCCTCGACGAAGACGGGTCGGTCACCGTGATGTGACCGCACGAGACGGGAGAAACAACTATTGGTCTCGACCCGATACCAAGTGTCATATGAGAGATGCACTCATCGTCGACGCGGTACGGACGCCCTTCGGCAAACAGAACGGCTCGTTCAGGGACACGCACCCACAGGACCTGGCGGCGGAGCCGCTGACAGCGCTGGCGGAACGGAACGAGTTCGACGGCGAGGAGACCGTTGAGGACGTCGTCTACGGCTGTGTCACGCCAGTCGACGAGCAGGGACTCAATATCGCTCGCCTCGCACCGATGGTCGCCGGTTGGGGCGACCGGGTGCCCGGCGTCCAGCTGAACCGGATGTGTGGCTCGGGCCAGCAGGCGGTCAACTTCGCCGCGACGAACGTCATGGCCGGGCAACACGACGTACTCGTCGCCGGTGGGGTCGAACACATGACCCGTGTGCCGATGGGCTCGGAC
The DNA here is from genome assembly GCF_028275115.1 of Halorientalis sp. GTDB lineage: Archaea > Halobacteriota > Halobacteria > Halobacteriales > Haloarculaceae > Halorientalis. The sequence goes on from NZ_JAQCNH010000078.1 coordinate 34,583, forward strand.
GGAAACAGTGTCACGGAGACCTACTTCGAGGAGTTCGACGAGGTGACGACGCAGGGCGAGGGTGCCGAACGTATCGCCGAGGAGTACGGCTTCAGCCGGCAGGAACTGGACGGACTCGCCGCCGACTCCCAACAGCGCTGGGGCGACGCCTGGGAGGCCGGCCACTACGACGACCAGATCACGCCGGTCGAGACGGAGCTCGACGGCGAGGCTGTCACCGTCGAGCAGGACGAGCACCCACGCCCCGAAACCGACGCGGAGACTCTCTCCGGGCTCCCCCTCTCGTTCCGTCAGGAGGGCAACGGCGTCCACCACGCCGGCAACTCCTCGGGCATCGTCGACGGCGCCGCGGGCCTGCTGGTTGCCAGCGAGGACGCCGTCGAGGAACACGACTGGGACCCGATGGCTCGTATCGTCGCCACCGATGTCGTCGGCGTCGACCCGATTACGATGCTGAAAGGCCCCATTCCGGCGACGGAGGGGGTTCTCGAGAAGGCCGAGATGGCCGTCGAAGACATCGACATCTTCGAGGTCAACGAGGCGTTCGCCGCCGTCGTCGCCGCGTGGCTCGAAGAGACCGGCGCGTCCTGGGAGGACACCAACGTCAACGGTGGCGCCATCGCCCACGGCCACCCGCTGGGCGCGACCGGCGGTGCCCTGCTGACGAAACTCGCCCACGAACTCCAGCGGACGGGTCAAGACTACGCGCTGTCGACCATGTGCATCGGGTTCGGGCAGGGCGTGGCGACGATAATCGAGCGAGTGTAAGCCTACGCTCTTCGCCAGTGGGTACGCGACGCGCAACCGTTAAAAAAGCCGGGCGTGCAATCGGCGTGTGCCCTGTGCGACACGGACGGCGCGCCGCTCTTGCCCGCTTCACCGCACCGTCGAACTGCTCTTTGACCGCTACACGGTCAGGAAAACCGCCGGCACCCCGATGAGCGTGAGCCGGAGCCAGCGAAGCACGGTCGGCGTCGCGTGTAGCTGTTTCGGTGAGTGCCCGGTCCCAGGGCTCAGTCGTTCGAGGCCACCAGGGAATCGACGTAACGGTCGGCGACTCCCGGAAGCGACTCGCCGACGTCCATCCCGAGCGAGAGGTAGAAGCCGGTCGCGCCGTCGGCCGCTGCGAGCAGGAAGGCGGCGGTTGGCCGCGGGTCCACGTCCTCCTCGAAGGTGCCGTCCGCGACACCGGCTTTGACAATCTCGGCCAGCACGTCTATCGTGTTCCCTTCGAGTGCCAGCAGTGGGTCTCGGAGTGTCTCGTTAGGGGTGCGTGGGCGAGCAACTCCATGACGGCGACGTCGACGCCGCGGCGTTCGGTGTCGTCGCGGTCGGTAAAGAGGAGGTCACACGCTTCTCGAAGCCGGGACTCGGGGTCGTTCGCGTCGAGTGCGTCGAGTTCACGACTCAGGAAGCCGGCCGCCGCCTCGAGAAAGGCCACGACCATCTCGTCTTTCGAGTCGTAGTGGTAGTACAGCCCGGCCCCGCTCAACTCGCTTTCGGCGGCGATTTTCGCCGTGGTGAGCCGGGCGTACCCGTGTTCGGCGAGCGCCTCTCTGACCGCACCCGCGACCGCTGCCGTCGTGTCGGGCGGAACGGGCTCCTCTTCCATGCCCACGAGTGAGTGTTCAGTTGTATGCCCCTTTCGCTCCGAACCGGCTGACATACGCGGGCCGCTATCCCCCGCTCGCGTTCAGTAGGTCGGTCTCGATGGTCGACTGCTGGCCGAGCGAGTCGAGCGCGACGCGGTCGCGCTGACCGATGACGGCCACGGTAGCTTCGACGTCCACGTCGAAAGTGGACTGCTCGCCGTTCCGGACGTGGCGCACCCACCAGCGGTCCATCTTCGAGTTGTCGAGTACCAGGCGCGCTGTGATGATGTCGCTCGACCCGGAGTCGATCACCTGCTCGACGCGCGTGCTCCGGTCGGCCAGCGTGACACCGGCGGCTGTCACGGTGTAATCGATCGACTCCACCGTCACTGGCGTCGTGAGCTCGTTTCGGACTGACGTGCGCGTCCGGACGGGGGCCGTGTCGGGGGCGGCCCGTCCCCAGGAGGAACTGACGCCGGTGACGACCAGTGCCGTCTGCCCCTGTACTTCGACCTCCTCGTTCCGGTCGCCGTTCATACCGGCGAGCAGGTCCGTCGTGACGATGCTCTCACGGGTCCCGAGTTCGGCGTCGAACTTCGTCGCGCCCACGTCGGCCGTCGCGGTTGGCGTCGTCACCACCTGCGAGCGTTCGTCGCCGTTGAGATGGCGCGCCCACCACTGAGGCACCTCGCCGTTGTCTTTCAGGCTGGTCAGCGAGAGCGTATCGCTTCCCGGTTCGACCGTATCGAGGACAGTCGACCCGTCTGCGACCGGGACGCCGTTGATAGTCGTCGTCTGGCGGACGTCGAGCGACATCAGTGCGACCAGCCCCGGGTCGTCGGGCGTGTCGACGCTGGCGTCGGTTCGGATTTCGGTCGTGTCGTCGGTGACGGTGCCCCACTCCTGGTCTGTGTCGGTGACCGACGGCGGCTCGAAGGGGTCTGTCCGCTGTGACGTCTCGACCGGTTCGACGCTCGTCTCACCGCTGCCGAGCATGTCCGTCTGCAACCGGATGGTTCGGTCGAACACGCGCATGGGAACGCGCTGGCGCTCGCCGTCTCGGACGACGTAGCCGTACATCCGGACCGTCAGATTGCTCACCTCGTCGTCGGTGACGTGTTTGCGCCACCAGTCGGCCATCTTCGGCGTGTCCAGCCCGACTGTGACGTCGATACTGCCGGACTCGCCGGGCGCGACGTTCAGTCCCGCCTCGCGCTGACCGGTCCCGAGTTCGACGCCGTTCATCTCGACGACGTACTCGACGCCGGCCAGCCTGACGTCGTAGTCGTGAACGTTCTCCACGTCGGCCGAAAACAACAGCGGCGTCGTCTCCGCGTCGGCCGCGCCCCAACTGGCTCGCTGGTTCCGGAGCGTCAGGAGCGGGTCGCCCTGGAACGCGACCTGCCGAGCACCTTCGGTCCTGAACCCACCGAGGATCTCCGTCTCGACGGTCGAGGACTTCGCGGGAAGCTCCCGGGAGAACCCGGGCGCGTTCACCGTCGCATCGACGGTGAGTGCCGACTGCTCGTCGCCGTTGACGTGTGTTACCCACCAGTCGGCGATCTTCGAGTTCTGCATCGCTGCCGTGAGGCTGATGCTGTTCCGCCCGGGACCGAAGCCGACGCCGGACCGCTCGCCGCGGGCCAGCGTCACGTCGTTCAACCGCGCGGTGTAGGACACGTCCACCACGCCCGGCACGCCGACGGGATTGGGGTTGTCGACCGTGACGCTCGTGACGATCTCGGTACTCTCGTCGGTGATCGCACCCCACTCGTAGCTGGTCGAGCTGACCGTCGGCGCGGCGAACGCACCGGTCGCCGCCAGCACGCCGACCGTCACCACACCGAGGACGAGAACGACTGCGACGACGCCACCGAGTTTCAGCGCGACCTCACGTAGCTCCATTGTGAGAAACTATGGACAACTTAAGAATAGTTCCATCGACCAGATCGACGACCGATTTCGGTCGCGGTGGCGGGCGGTTAGCCCAGCGACACGTCCAAGTACAACGTGACGATGACGCCGAGCATGGTTCCGAGTGTGGCGATCCGTTCGTTGCCCCGGACGTGTGTCTCCGGGACGATTTCGTCGGAGATGACGAACAACATTGCACCGGCGGCAACGCCCGTAGCGTACGGGAGCAGCGGTTCGCTGCCCGACTGGAGGCCGGCGACGACCGCGTAGAGGCGCCGGTCGAGGCCGGCGTTGATCGCCGCGACCGACACCGCCAGCCCCTCCGGGACGTTCTGGATGCCGATTGCGAGCATGAGTGAGATGGCCTCCTCGGGTCGGCGGCGTCGGTCCGTCGCTCGCCGGTCAGCAGGTAGTGAGCGTGGGGCACCAGCCGGTCGGCCTGGTCGAGAAGAAGGACGCCCAGTGAGAGGCCGGCGATGACGAGGCCGCCGACCAGCCCCATCACGACCGGGTTCGTCCGGACGACGCTCCGGAACAGTTCGGCGACTGCGCTCACCGTTCGCCCGTTCGACGAACACGGCTAAATTAGTTCCTCGACCGCACACCCGATTGCGTCGACGTACTCCTCGCGCGTATACCCCAGCCGCGAGAGCCATACGTCCTGGTACGAGGGGTGTAACAGCGGCAGGACCGTCGTGTCGAGCGCGGGCCACGGGACGGGGTCGAGCACCGCGTCGAGGAAGCCGTCCAAGCCACGGCCGACCATCGAGAGTACTGACTCCGTGGCGTGTCTTCCGGTCGCGACCACGACACGGGGCGTGACTGCCTCGACCTCCTCGCGGAGGTACGGCCGACAGTTCGCCCGCTCTCCCTCTGCAGGCTCGCGATTCGTCGTCGACTCGTCGGGGTCGGCCGGAAAACACTTTACAGCGTTGGTAAAATAACAGTCGTCGTGCCCGTAACCGGCGTCGGCGAGCAGTTCGCGGATCCGTCGGCCGGAGTGTCGGGACGTGTAGGCCATCCCGGTCCAGTTGCCTCCCTGCCAGCGGTCGGCCTCGGGGTCGCCGTAGCCCGGTGCCTCACCGACGACGACCAGATCGGCGTCGAGCGGTCCGTTCCCCCACGAGAGACACTCCCGGGATTCGACGAGGGCGGAACAGCGTTCGCAGGTTTCGGCGAGCGGATTTCGGTCGTCGCCGTCCGGGAACTCGGGCATCGGGTCGTGTTATTGGCGGGTCGCACTCCACGCTGGCGATTCGCCGTCAGTTCGCGGTGAGTCGCTCCTCGACGAGAACGGCCCCGGAAGGGGTGTGGACGACCCGGATTGTAAGCCGATCGCCGGGGTTGAGTTCACAGGCACCGCTGACCAACCGGAAGTCGAACACGTCGCCGGCCCGGTACACCTCGTCCCGGAGTGCGCCCTCTGCCTGTCCGTTCCGTCCGTCGAAGATGTCCGCCCCTCTGACGTTCTCGTCCGCGTCGATGGTGTTCGTCGGGAGGCCGACGATCCGTCCTCGCTTCCCACAGGCGTCGTTGGCGTCGACGGCAATCTCGACGTTCGTCACCCGAACGGGGTCACCCGCCTGGTGGTAGATTCTGACGCGCTGGTTGTTGAACCCGCCGTCGTCGGCGACGAGTTCGCCGCTGGACTCGGCGACCACCGGTGCGGGGTCGTCGACCTCCTCGCCGAACCCGAACGCGCCGACCGACAGGACGGCGGCGACGACGACGGCGACGCCGACCAGCAACACCTCGCCGAGTACTTCCGACTGGCCGCGGTTACCTCCCAGCACATCTCTAATTTGCCGTTCGTCCAATATAAGTGGATGGTTGGGCCTGCGCTGTCGTGGCGCGGGACCGATTTGCATTTAGTCCCGGCGGCGAATTGAAACTACATGAGCAGGTTCGATCCGGTGGACGACCAGTACGAGCCTCGCGCGCTCGAAGAGAACGTCTTCGAGTACTGGGACGCGGTCGACGCCTACGAACAGACGACGGAACACCGGGCCGACGGCGAGCGGTACTTCTTCGTCGACGGACCGCCCTACACCTCCGGGTCGGCGCATATGGGGACGACCTGGAACAAGACCCTGAAAGACTGTTATATCCGCTATCTTCGCATGCAGGGGTACGACGTGACCGACCGCCCGGGTTACGACATGCACGGGCTCCCAATCGAGACGAAAGTCGAGGAGAAACTCGGCTTCGAGAACAAGAAAGACATCGAGGAGTTCGGCGAGCAGAAGTTTATCGACGAGTGCAAACAGTTCGCCGAGGAGCAACTCGAGGGCCTGCAGGAGGACTTCAAATCCTTCGGCGTCTGGATGGACTGGGACGACCCCTACAAAACTGTCCGCCCCGAGTACATGGAAGCGGCGTGGTGGGGGTTCGAGAAAGCCCACGAACGCGGCCTGGTCGAACAGGGGAAACGGTCGATCAACCAGTGTCCCCGGTGTGAGACCGCTATCGCCAACAACGAGGTGGAGTACCACCAAGTCGGCAAACCCTCTATCTACGTGAAGTTCCCGCTCCGTGAGCCCTCGGAACGAGCGAGCGGCGAAGCCGCGAGCCGTGAGGGGAGCCTCGTCATCTGGACCACCACGCCCTGGACCATCGTCGCCAACACATTCGTCGCGGTCGACGGCGACCTCAAGTACGTCGGTGTCGACGCGGAAAAAAACGGCGAGACCGAGCGCCTCTACGTCGCCGAGGCCTGCGTCGAGGACGTGCTGAAAGCGGGCCGCTACGACGACTACGAGGTCGTCGAAAGACTCGAGGGCGAGGAGATGGTCGGTTGGGCGTACGACCACCCGCTCGCGGAGCAGGTGCCAGACCACGCACAGGCCGAGGGGTCCCAGCAGGTCTACACCGCCGACTACGTGGAGGCCGACCGAACTGGCCTCGTACACTCCGCGCCCGGCCACGGTGAGGAGGACTTCGAGCGCGGGCAGGAACTCGACCTGGAGATGTTCTGCCCGGTCGGCAGCGATGGCGTCTACACCGACGTGGCCGGCGCGTACGAAGGCGAGTTCGTCCGTGACGCCAACGACGAGATCATCGGTGACCTCGACGCGTCGGGCCACCTGCTGTCGAGCGAGCAGGGACACTCCGTCCGCGAGGGGCAGTGCTGGCGGTGTGATACGGACATCGTTCGCCTCGTTACCGACCAGTGGTTCATTACGGTTACCGACATCAAGGACGAACTGCTCGACAACATCGAGGACAGCGAGTGGTACCCACAAGAGGCGCGAGACAACCGCTTCCGGGACTTCGTGGAGGACTCGCCGGACTGGAACGTCTCCCGCCAGCGGTACTGGGGCATCCCGATTCCGATCTGGACGCCGGACAGCGAGGCTTCAGCCTCGAACGGAGGCGGCGAAGCCGCCGGAGGTGACGGGGAGTGGAGCGGCAACATGGACGACGCCATCGTCGTCGGCACCCGCGAGGAACTGGCCGAACGCGTCGACCAGGCAATCGACCCGGAGCGCGTCGACCTTCACAAGGGCACCGTCGACGAATTGACCATCACCGAGGACGGCACCACCTACACCCGCGTCGGCGACGTGTTCGACGTGTGGCTGGACTCCTCGGTCGCGACGTGGGGCACCATGAATTTCCCCGAGCAGGAAAGCGAGTTCGAGGAACTGTGGCCGGCCGACCTCATCATCGAGGCCCACGACCAGACCCGCGGCTGGTTCTGGTCGCAACTCGGGATGGGCACCGCTGCGCTCGGGGACGTGCCCTACGAACAGGTCATGATGCACGGCTGGGCGCTCGACTCCGACGGCCGCAAGATGTCGAAGTCAATCGGGAACATCGTCGAACCCGGCGAGGCCATCGAGCGCCACGGCCGGGACCCGATGCGGTTGTTCCTGCTGTCGGTGACGGGCCAGGCCGACGATATGAAGTTCTCCTGGGAGGAGATGGCCGAGATGCAGCGCCGGCTCAACATCCTCTGGAACGTGTTCCGGTTCCCGCTGCCGTACATGCGGATGGACGAGTTCGACCCCGACAGTGTGGCCCTCACCGAGGCCGAGACGGAGCTGGTCGACGAGTGGATTCTCTCGCGGCTCCAGTCGGTCGAGGAGCGCATGACCGAACACTTCGAGAACTTCGAGCAGGACAAAGCACTCGACGCCCTGCTCGAGTTCGTCGTCGAGGACGTGTCCCGGTTCTACGTGCAGGTCGTCCGCGAGCGGATGTGGGCGGAGGACGACAGCGCGTCCAAACGGACTGCCTACGCCACGCTCTACCGCGTGCTGAAGGAGACGGTCGCGCTGATCGCGCCCTTCGCGCCGTTCGTCGCCGAAGAAATCTACGGCATCCTCACCGGTGAGGCGGGCCACGACACCGTCCACATGTGTGACTGGCCCGAACCCGACACGTTCTGGCACGATCCCGCTCTGGAGGGCGAGGTCGAGGTCGCCCGGGCTGTCGAGGAAGCCGGCTCGAACGCCCGCCAGCAGGCCGAACGAAGCCTCCGGTGGCCGATCACGCGGGTCGTCGTCGCGGCCGACGACGCGGAGACCGCCGCTGCGGTCGAGAGCCAGCGCGCCCTCCTGACCGAGCGGCTCAATGCCCGGGAACTCGAACTGGTCGAACCCGGCCAGAGTTGGGGCGAACTCGCGTACTCCGCCGAGGCCGATATGAGCCTGTTGGGGCCGGAGTTCGGTGACGACGCCGGCCGGATTATGAACGCTCTGAACGAGGCCAGCGTCGAGGAACCGACCGTCGAGGCGCTGGAAGCCGCGGTCGAAGACGCGCTCGGGGACCCCGTCGACCTGACCGAGGAGATGGTCGAGTTCGTCACGCAGACGCCCGACGACGTGACGGGTGTGGCCTTCGACGTGGCCGGCGACGAGATGGGCGTCGCCTACATCGACGCCGGCCTGACCGAGGACATCGAGAGCGAGGGGTACGCCCGCGAGGTGATCCGTCGAGTGCAGGAGATGCGCAAAGACCTCGACCTCGATCTGGAGGCGCGGATCCGTGTCGACCTCGACATCGACGACGACCGCGTGGCCGACCTCGTGGCCGACCACGAGGACCTGATCGCCGGGGAAGTCCGGGCCGACGAGTTCGGACCGGTCGAGGACGGCCACCGCAGGGAGTGGGATGTCGACGGTATCGTCATGGAGATTGCGGTCGAGGCGGTCCCGGCGGTGGAAGCGTCTGACTGACGTGTCCTACCGGGGCCGAATTTAGCTGAACGTAGGCGCTGAACCCCCTTCCTCAGCGAGCGCCGACCGAACGGGGGGCGCGAGCAGGGAGCGGATACGGCGCCGCACAGTTCTCGTACACGGTCCGAGGCCCACAGGCCCACGCAGTCACAACGTTCCTGCGTAGGGTGGTATACTATTGACCGAACCCACAGTATACGACCTCGACCCGGGAGCGCACTCGACGTACTCCCTGGACTACCACCTGATACTCACCGTGAAGTATCGGCACGGAGTGCTAACCGAGGAGCGAACACAATCCATCCACGAGGTCATCAGCGGCTCACGGACAACTACGGTGTCGAACTGACCACCCTCGACGGCGAGGACGACCACGTACACATCCTCTTCCGAGCGAAGCCAACCACAGACCTCCTGAGGCGAGGCGTATCAATGTCTTTAATCGCGTGGGAGAGTCAAAAATGTCGGTCAGAGTGGGACGTGTCATGGGCTTACGCGCTCCCTCCCACCCCTGACGGGATGGCCTTCGGCGCTGTTACCGCTGTGAGCGAGTAGGGTAGGGTATGGCAGGTCACAGTTTTGTCGCGATGACGGGCGCGGCGCTGACGGTGCTGGCGGCCCGTTCCAGCGTGTCGGTCCCGTAGATGGCTTCGATGCCGGCGCGGGCGAGTTTCGTCGTCGCGTCGCCGGTCAGCATCGGGTGAACGCAGGTGACGTACACCCGGGCGGCACCCATGTCGTCAAGCGCGGCGACCGATTCGGCCATCGTCGACCCGGTCGCCACGATGTCGTCTGTCAGCACCACGTCCCGCCCGTCCACGTCGGCGTCGCGGGGTCGAATCTCGACTTCCGAACCGGAGAGTCGGGTCTTCTCGAAGTAGTCCGTGCGGCCGCGCCCGTATGCGCCCTGCACCGTGTCGGCGATGTTGACCGCGCCCTCGTCGGGCGAGAGAAAGACTGGTTCGGTCAGGTCTTCAGGAAGCGGGTCGGCCAACTGGGCGGCGGCGTCGACGGCCTCGGCCGGCACGTCGAAGTAATCGACGACTGTCGGCTCGTGGGGGTTGACGGTCAGCACGCGGTCGGTGCCGGGACTCAGCGCCTTTGCCATCGCGCGGGCCGAGACTGGTTGGCCGGGCTCGAAGGCCTCGTCCTGCCGGGCGTAGCCCATGTAGGGGATGACGGTCGTGACGTGACTGGCACCGGCCTCGCGCACGGCGTCCTGAAGCTGGAGCAACTCGACGTGTGTGTCGCTCGAGTCCGTTGCGGCGATGATTACCGCTTCGTCGGCGTCGAAGTACGGAACCTGTGCCATGTGCTCCCCGTCGGGGAACCGCTCGAAAGAGACGGGCGCGAGGTCCGCGTCGGTCGCCGCGGCGACGGACGCGGCCAGCGACTGGGAACTGGAGCCACTGACGATCATAGTCGAGTCGTCGCTACGGCGACTCTAAAACCCATCTCTTTGGTCCGTCCGCCGGTCACCGCGGACCCGGAGTGCCGGAGCGCAACCGCTTAGTGTCGACTGGCTGTACGCTCGCCTGTGAACCCGTACGCCCTCCTCGCCGCGGCAATCGCGTCCGAGCTGGTCGCCACGGTGTCGCTCAAGCTCTCGCAGGGCTTCTCGAAGCCCCTGCCCAGTCTCGGGGTCGTCGTCGGCTACGGCGTGGCCTTCGCCCTGCTCTCGCTGGTCCTGGAAGAGCTCCCAATCGGTATGGTCTACGCGACGTGGGCCGCGCTCGGCATCGTCGGTATCGCGGCCGTCGGCGTCGTCGCCTTCGGCGAACGGCTCGACCCCGCCGGGGTGGCCGGTATCGCCTGTATCGTCCTCGGCGTCGTCCTGCTGAACGTCGTCTCTGAGACGTCCGCCCACTGATTCGATTCACGAACTGGGGGCGACGGCGAGTCCACACGCGCCGGACAGGCCGAGCGCCCGGGTGCGCCAGCCGTCGCCGGCGTCGACAAGCAGCGTCCCGCTCTCGGTGACGCCGTAGACACCGTCACCGTGGGCGACCGCCACGACCGACTCGTCGGCCGGGACCCCGCATTCGCGCCAGTCGTCCCCGTCGCCCGTGTAGAGCGCGTCGGCACTCGCGGCGTAGCCCCGGCCGGGACTGCTGGCGACCGCGGTGAACGCGCCGTCGCTGGCTTTCGCCCAGCCTGGGCCGAGGTAGTACAGGCCGTCGTCGGTCGCGGCCAGCGGCGTTCCGCCGGTCGCCACGTCCCGGGTGTCCGCAAGGCCGACGTGACCGGGGCCGTCGCCGACGCGGTAGACGCCCCCGGCCGCCCCCAGCAGGTCACCGTCGATAGCCCGCACGCCTTCGACCGTGCCCAGTGTCGTCCAGCCCCCGTCGTCTCGACGGGCGACCCGGCCGTCGGGCCCCGCCGCCAGGAGGGCGTCGCCGTCGAACCCGACCGCGACGGCGGGGCCGAAGCCGGTCGGGTCGTACCCCCCGTCGGAACTGACGAGTACGTCGTCGTCGGTCGCGACGGCCAGAAAGTCGGGACCGGCGGCCACGTCCTGAGCGGCACAGCGGTGAGCCAGCGAGAACTCGCCGACGATGTCGGCCGAGACGGCGACGACGGCCACGCCGAGGTCGGCGGCGACGTACAACTCCGTCGTTCCAGTTTTTTCACCGTAGACCCGCTTCTCGTTGAGACTGGTGTCCGCGTCGCTCATAGGTGTCACTGGTTCGCGCGAGATTGAAAGCGTACCGACTGACCGGTCCACCCGAGTGCTGCTGGCGCGCAGTGCCGACGCTACCGACGCTCGGTGCTGCTATCGCCGCGGTCGCCATCGTCGTTCGCTGTCACGGACTCCGTCGACGACGCCGCGGCCGCTTCCGTCATCGTCACCGCGGTCGCGCCGTCGGGTTCCCAGACGACCCGGACGGCGAACGCCGCGTCGACCCCGACGGTGAGGCTGTCGCCGGCGACAACGGCCGCCGTGCCGTCGCGTTCATCGCTCGCCTCCCCGCCGAGGGCGGCCCACGAACCCGTCGCGTCCAGTCCGTCCCCGCGAACGAACAGTGCGTCGGCACGGACGCGGTCACCTCCCTGGTGGCTGATCGTCGCCGTCTCACCGGCGTGGTCGACCTCGAACACTGCCCCCGGCGCGATACTCGACTCACCACGCGGGGTGCTCGACCGCGACCAGACCCGCCACTCGCCGTCCTGAACCCGCAGTTCGAGGGTCTGTGACACCGCCGCGGCGCCGGCCTCGACCATGTCCCCCGTTCTGAACAGCACCTCGACGGTCGCCTCCTCTTGACCCGACTCGACGGTTTCGGTCCGCTCGACCGTTATCGACCTGGACGCCAGTTCCTGCGCCTCCGACGACGCAACCTCCTCGACTGGCCCCTCGTCGTGCATGAGTTCGTTGATTCTGGCCGCGTCGCCGCTGGTGAACGCGTCGAGAAACGTCTCCGCAGTCGCTTCGGGCCCCCGACTGGGGTCGTCGTCCTCGTCGGTCACCGCCTCGTCGGTCGTAGTCCCGTTCCCCTCCTCGGTTGGGTCCTGTTCGCTCAGACAGCCTGCAGCCGTGGCCGTTCCGGCCGCCGCCAGCGCCGATAGCAGCGTGCGTCGTTCCATACGGCGTGCCGACGGCCGGCAGGTAAAAAGGGGCGCTGGAGAGTAAAACAGCTGTTTTATCCACGCGGCCACACGGCCGTGCCAGTCACAGCGCCTGCTTGTACGCCTCTAGGGTTTCGTCGACGTCCTCCTCGGTGTGGGCGTACGTGACGAACTGGGACTCGAACTGGTTCTGTGAGAGGAACACGCCCTGGTCTTTCATCTTCGGCCAGAAAACGCGCCGCCACCGGTCGGTCTCGCCGCCGGCCACGTCCGAACCGGTTTTCGGGCAGCGGTCGTAGCGCGGACAGCTCTCGCGCTGCTGACAGCCGCCCTCGCAGTGGCCCTCGAAACTGCCGGGTGCCTCGCGGGTGAACACGAGTTTGAACATCCCGTCGGTGCCGGTGATGGTGTAGGCCGGGGCCTGGTCTTCGACGATTTCGCCGACGCCGAGCCGGAGTCGCTCGCCGAGGTCGTGGATATGGTCGTGGACGTCGTGTTCGGCGGCGTAACGCAGTGACTCGAGCCCGGCGGCCATCGTGACGGGGTGGCCGGAGAAGGTGCCAGCCTGGAACACGTCGCCGGAGGGAGTGAACCGCTCCATGAGCTGGGCGGAACCACCGATGGCACCGACCGGGAATCCGCCGCCGATGAGCTTGCCGAAGGTCGTCAGATCGGGTTCGATGCCGAACTTTCCCTGGGCACACTGGAGGCCGCCGACCCGGAAGCCAGTGATGACCTCGTCGAAGATCAGCAGTGCGTCGTGGGCTTCGGTGAGGTCGCGGAGAGCCTCGTGGTAGCCGTCGACGGGTTCGATGATACCGTAGTTGGCGAGGATTGGTTCGACGAGGACGCCCGCGATTTCGTCGCCGTAGTCCTCGAAGACGCGGTGGGCGGCCTCCTCGTCGTTGAACGGAATGGCGAGCGTCTCGTCGGCGAAGGACTGGGGGATGCCCGGGCTCGACGGTCTGGTGTCGTCGTACTCGCCCTCGACGAGGGTGCTCTCCTGTGCGCCGTGGTAGCCGCCCTGCATCACGACGATCTTGTCGCGACCCGTGTGGGCGCGGGCGAGGCGGCAGGCCGAGACCGTGGCCTCGGTACCGGAGTTGACGAACCGCAGCATCTCGACGCTCGGGACATGACGGGCGACGAACTCGGCGTGTTCGACCTCGATCTCGGTCGGCATCCCGTACATCGGCCCTTCGCTAGCGTGGGACTGAATGGCCGACTCCACGGGCTGGGGGGTGTCGTGGCCGTACAGGAGCGGCCCGAGGCCCATCAGCCAGTCGACGTAGCGGTTGCCGTCGACGTCGACGACGTGGCCGCCGTCGCCCCGCTCGATGAAGGGCGGGTAGGGCTCGATTGCCGCCCGCACCGCGGAGTTGACGCCGCCAGGCAACACCGACAGTGCCCGGTCGTACAGGTCGCGCGACTGCTCGTGAGTCATACCATCTCTTGGCCCGCCCGCACCAAAGACCTGACTCACTCGCCCCGGACGCACCCCCACACGCCGCCGGTGATGAGGTTTTACTCGGTCGCGGCCGCGACGTGCCTGCGGGCCTCCTCGCGGGTCATAGCGGATACAGCGCGGAAACCCACCCCTTCAGGGGTGGGAGGAAGCGCGTAATCTCCGGGGACCAAACCACCACACAACAGCCCGGCCTACTCCCCGACGTATTTCAACCACCAGCAACACATATGAAGTATGGATGTGCGGCGCACTGTTCCGGTCAAACTCGACGTGGATAATGATGGTGCCGCGCTCCTGCGTGAGACGGTAGACGAGTTCCTGTGGGCGGCAAACTACGTCGTAGACCACACCTTCGACGGCGAATACGTCGAAACCAGCAAGACCACGTTGCACGAGGAAACCTACGACGAGATACGTGACCGAACACGGCTCCACAGCCAACACGTCCAAGCCGCCCGGAACAAAGCCGCCGATACGCTCAAAGGCGTCGTCGCGCGGTGGCAACAGGGCGAGTACGCCGGAAAGCCCCACTTCTCGACGCCGACTGTCGTGTACGACAAGCGGTGTGCCACTTTCCACGACGACTACGCTTCCCTCGCCACGATAGACGGACGAATCGACGCCCAGTACGTTCTGCCCGACGACGAGCGGGACACGCCCCACGCCGAGTACCTGTTCGCCGACGACTACGAGGTGACAGGGGCGGAGCTACACCACAGAGATGGCGAGTGGTTCCTTCACATCCGCACAAAGGCGGAGGTGGAGTCTGACACACCGGCACAGGCAACGACCGGGCACCAAACCCTAACGGTCCTCGGCGTTGACCTCGGTGTGAACCAACTCGCCGTCACCAGCACAGGGATGTTCTGGACGGGCGACGAGTTCGACCACTGGCGGCGTGAGTACGAACAGCGGCGTGGCGACCTCGGGCAGTGCGATACGCGGTGGGCACACGAGAACATCCAGTCTGTCGGTCGCACAGAGACAGGGCGGTTGACACAGATGCTCCATCGTATCGCTAACGAAATCCTCGCTGAAGCCGACGAGAACGGCTGTACGGTAATAGCGTTTGAGCAACTGACTGGTATCCGCGACCGGCTTCCCGGTGCGTCGTGGGGGCACAAGTGGGCGTTCGAGCGTCTGTACCAGTACGTCGAGTACAAAGCCGAGCTACGCGGTATCGACGCGGAACAGGTAGACCCCGAGAACACGTCGCGGCGGTGTTCGACGTGTGGATTCACCCACCCCGACAACCGCGACGGCGAGGCGTTCGAGTGCCTGAAATGCGGCTACCAGAACCACGCCGACTACAATGCCGCGAAGAATATCGGACTGCGGTATCTCCGCCGGAACCAAACTGGGGACGGCGGAGGCGCACCCGTAGGCGTGCGCTTAAACAGCGGGATGTTGAACGCGAACGGAGAGTATGAACCTCCTGCCGAGGATTCGGCCCGAGCGGGAGTCCACGCTGAAAGCCCACCCCTTTAGGGGTGGGTTAGCTTACGCCGCGAACGCCACAGACACAGGCTAACAGTTCCGGGTCTCCGAAGTCGTCGACCTGCTCCCGCCGGTCCCGTTCCAACGCGTCTGCCTCCGGCTCGTACGTAAAATACACCCGGTAACTACTCTGTACCACGCCCTCGATTCGGTGGTCCTCGTCCGGATTGGGCCCGGCGATCTGGGTCTCGCGTTCCGCCTGCATCTCGGCTTTCCAGTCTTCCAGCGTCTTCCCAGGGTCCCGCTCGTCGGTCACGGGCGTGTCGTCACGCTCTCAGAATAAAAATGCTCCCCCGGACTCAATTCCCGTCGAACGAGCGTCAGAAAACAGCGAACCGCGCACCGGTACCGTCCGGCGTCAGTCCTCGGTTTCGAGGTCGATCGCGAACTGCGCGTTCTCCCGGACGACGTCGAGGACGACGCTCGTGTTCGCCGCCTCCACGTCGGGGTCGGTCAGCAGGTCCTTTATTTTGCGGTTCATCTCGTCGGTGTTTCTGAACTTCCCGACCGTAACCACGTCGTGACTGCCGGTCACCTCGTAGACGCTGACCATCCGCTCGTGGTCACGCAGGCGGTCGATGACTGCTTTGAGACCGTTGCCATCCACACTGAGGTGGAAGACCGCGGTCACGTCGTAGCCCAGTCGGTCGTAGTCGACTACCGGTCGGTAGCTCTCGATGATCCCGTCCTCCTCGAGAGCAGACAGCCGCTTCGAAACCGTCGTCGCTGCGAGACCGGTTTCGCTGGCAATCTCGCGCGCGCTGGCCCGGCCGTCCGAGAGCAGCGCGTTCACGATGCGACGGTCTGTGTCGTCGACTGCCATTCGTCAGACCGCGTCTCGACCACGTTTGTCGGTGCGGATCTGGATGGCGTTGTCGACGTCGAGGACGAAGATTTTGCCGTCACCGGGGTCACCGGTGTGGGCGGCGTTCTGGATTGCGTCGACGACGTCGTCCGCCGGCACGTCGGCGACGACCGTTTCCAGTTTGACCTTCTCGTGGAGGTCGACGACGTACTCTTCGCCGCGCCACTGTCCCTTCTTGACCGGCTGGCTCCCGCGGCCGCGGACGTTGGTTACCGTCAGCGAGGGCGCGCCGACTTCGGCGAGGCCTTTTTTTACATCCGATAGCTTACCGGGCCGGATGAACGCGATCACCATCTTGATATCGCCGTCGTTGGGTGTGTCACTCATTGCTTCTCACCTTCCGTGTTGACATGACCGCCGTCAGTTTCGAACGCTGGGCCGCTACCGCCGTCGGTAACTGCCGTCTCGTCACCACGGTTGAATTCGGGGTAGGTCTCGACGCCGTGCTCGGAGATGTCGAGGCCTTCGCGCTCGTGACTCTCGGCGACACGGACCTGGCCGACGAGCTTGAACAGGCCGAAGACCCCGGCCGTCGCCAGGATGGTCCAGGCACCGATGATCGTCACGCCGACGATCTGTGCGGCGAGAACGTTCGCCGAGAAGCCGTTGACCGAGACGAACGGGAGCAGGATTGCGCCCATCGCACCGGCACTCCCGTGAACCGGGTAGACCGCACAGACGTCGTCGATCTTGAGCCGCTTCTCGATGAAGCTGAACACGATGGGGAGCTGACCGCCGGCCAGCAGACCGACCGCGAGCGCGCCCCACCACGTCGAGAGATGCGTGATGCTCGTGATGCCGACGAGGCCCGCGAGCATCCCGTTTGCGACGTACAGCGTGTCGACTTTCCCGCTCTGCAGCAGGGAGACACCGGCTGCCCCGATGGCACCGGCACCCATCGCGAGCGTCGTCGTCATTGCGACGCGGCCGACCGAACCGGCGGCCGTCATCGACGTTCCGAACGCACCGAGCGCCAGCGCACCGCCCTCGGTGGTCGTGAACACTGTCGCGGCTGTCCCGACATTGAATCCGTACCAGCCGAAACAGAGAATCAGCGTCCCTAGCACGGCGAAAGTCATCGAGTGACCGGGAATGACGTTGACGCTGCCGTCACCGTTGTATCGGTCCATGCGCGGACCGATGATGTACGCTGCCGTCAGGCCGGCGACACCACCCATGCCGTGGACAATCATCCCGCCCGCGAAGTCGTTGAAACCGACGCCTAGCACGTTGGCGAGGAAGCCACCACCCCAGGTCAGCCCGGTGACGACGGGGTAGATGACTGCCGCCAGCATGATAGTGTAGCTAACGTACGCACGGAGTTTTGCGCGGCCGGCCACTGCCCCGGAGACGATGGTCGCCGCCGTCATGGCGAACACCGCACCGAACAACCAGCTGACCCACCCGTCCGTGTTTTCGGGCGAGATGGTACTCTGGAACGCACTCGCGAAGTCGACCGCCCCGCCGCTGGTCAGTGCGGCGACGATCGTCGATACTGCAGCCCCGACCAGGAAAAACATGATGACCCCAACAGACCACGTCAACATGTTCTTTGTCAGCTGGTTGGCGACGTTTTTCGCACGTACCTGTCCGGCCTCCAGCATCGCAAAGCCCGCGTGCATGAAGAAAATCAGGAACGTGACTGTCAACACCCACATCGTGTTGACGCCGTCGATAATCGTCGCGGGGTCTGCCTGTAGCAGGGTCATGCAGCCACCCACCGTACACCAACGGGCAGACTACCCGTGTGGTTGTCTAACTTTTCACCGAAGCACGCTATGTTTGTTTGGTATTTCACGAGAGAACATCATGGAATCCCACTACATAAGCGTTAGGTTAAAAGATAGATTATTTTTGGAGGATAGATAGACGAACGTTCGGATTACAAGCAACTATTATGGATATAAGGTTGTATTCCGTCCAGTCTCTCGGTAACTGTGGTCTACATTTCCAAACGTTCGTGAACCCACATTTCGCCGGATGACCCGCTTGTAGCCGGTGCGCGAGCAGATAGTGCCGACTCTCAGAGTTTTGTGCCCATTTGGTACCGACTCGTCTCGACGGCCCGGCGTACTGTCGCATCTGTGTCGATGGTCGCCGCTTACCGACCGTTCGACCAGTTATTGCGACGAATCGACCGAGGGACTCACGTGGTTACGCTTCAGGCGCGAGTGCCAGTGCAGTCGTCAGACAGATTCCGCCGACCAGCAGGAGGCCGACTCCGACCGGTTCGGCCTCGACCGACAGCAGTGTCGGTGTGACTGCGACCCCAGCTGCCGCCAGCGCCACCGCAGTGACCCCGGCGGCGTGGGTCGCTTCCAACCGACGGGTGTCGGCCGCCTCGTCGAGCGACGCCCGGAGCTCCGCGGCCGTTCGGCCGACCGTCCAGGCGACGACGACGGCCGCGCCGGCCCCCACGAGTTGTGCGGTTCCGGCGCCCGATACGCCGCCGGCCACGACGGCGCCGAACTGCCCGAGACACCCACCCGTGACGAGGGCCGCTCGGCCACGGACCGACCCCGCGGCGAGTCCGAACAGCCCGAACGCCCCAAAGACCGTGGCGAGAGGCCCGACACCGGCGAGGACGAACGCCACGATGCCCGCGCCCGTGGCGTAGCAGGCGGCCAGTCGTCCGACCCTCACCGCGACCACCCGGCGGTCGCGAATGCGCGCTCGATCCGCTCGTCCGGCCCCAGCTCAACGACCGGGACGCCGCTGGCGCGAACGTCGGCCAGCCGGTCCCGGCGCTCGAACCGCGCGAGCGTCCGACCGGCCGTGTTCTCGACGGTCGGGTTCGGACTGACGACGCTGACCGGCCTCCCCAGCGCGGCCAGCCCCTCTATCAGCGTCACGGCAGCGTCGTCGACCGCCGGCGTCAACACGATCACTTCGGCGGTCGCGGGGAGGCGTTCGCGGAGCCACTCGCGACCGGCGTCGGCTCCGGCGCCCGCCACGTCATCGTCCTCGCCATCCGGTCCCTGCTCGACGGACCGTGCAAACAGTTCCCGTGCGCGCTGCTCGTGTGCGCGCCCGCGACCGGGCGGAAGCCACGCTCGACCGGGCCCCATCGTCGCGACGCCGACGCGGTGATCGTCGGCCGAGAGGCCGCCGAACAGCGCGTCGGCCCCCGACAGCGACCGCTCGACTGCGGTTTCGCCCTCCGGGGTCGGTGCAACCGCCGCGACGGACCGGGTGTCGACTACGAGGACGACCGGGAGCGACCGCTCCGGGTGGAACTCGACGGTCGCCAGTTCGCCCGTTCTGGCCCGTCGTCGCCAGTCGACGCGACTCAGCGGGTCGCCCCGTCGGTACTCACGAATCGTCCGGAACGTCAGGCCGCTCCCGGAGCCATCGACCGTCTGTCGGCCGGCGAAGCGGGCGTTCGCGGCTCGGAGTGGGAGCCGCTGGCCGTCGTTGAGCCCCGGTGGCTCACCCACGTCCGTCGCGTCGTCGGCCTCGACCTCTGCCCGGCGCTCGATCACGCCCGCGGCGTCCCGGAGGAGCGCCGTCGCGGGCTGGAACTCGTGAGCACCGGAGGCGGCCTCGACCGAGTACGACAGCCTGGCCGTCCCACCGGGCCGCAGGCTCGTCCCGAGACTCGGCGCCCCGTCGACGACCCCGAGTGCAGGCGGCACGCCGTCGACCAGTCTGAGTTCCGGAATCGTCCGGTCGCCGACGTTCTCGACCGCGAGCCGGACCGTCACCTCCTCGCCGGGGTCCGGCTCTGGCTCGCTCACCGTCCGGGTGAGCGCCAGCGTCCCGTCCGGCGGCGCGACCACACGACCGTACGCCAGCAGTGCGACCGCGAGGGCGGCGACGGGCAACAGTGCCGGCGTCCAGGTGAGGAGGCCGAGCGCGCCGGCGAGCAACGCCGCGGCGCTCAGCCCACGCCACCGCTCGGTCCGCTGGACCGTCCCGGTCACGCCGCCACCTCCCGCAGTGCCGCCAGCGCCGCGCGGGCCCGCCGCGAGAACGTCGGCTCGCCCCGAAGGAGCGTCCGCAGCCGGTCCCGGCGCGAAGGCGGGCGCGCCTGAAAAAAGGCCTGTGCGGCGTCGTCGTCCGTCCAATCGCTCGCCACGAGTCGCTCGCGCGCCGTCGACCGCGAGCAGTCCAGCTGGTCGGCGAGGACCCCGACGCCGACGGCTTCGATTCGCGCCCGCAACCGCTCCTGTGTTTCCTCGTCCCGCGTCGAGAGGCCGGCCAGTTCCCGGTCGACCTCGTCGCCGGGGACCGACCGTCCCCTGTCACTCGGGTCGGGGAGCGACCCGTCGGCCACCGTCACCGACGACCGGCTGAGCGCCGCCAACCCGCCGACGCCACCGGCCAGCAGCGCCGAGCCGACGAGGACGACCACCGTGAGCCCACCCCCGCTCACCGACAGCGGTGTGAACACCAGTACGGCCCCAGCGGCCGTCGACGCGAACCCGACCACGAGCAGAAGTCGCCGCATCAGTCCTCACCCTCGCTGTCGAGCGCGGCCAAGGCGTCGCGGGCGCTGTCCTCGCACTCCTCGGTCGGCTCGGTCGCGCCGTAGCGCACCCGACCGAACAGGTCGGTCAGCCGCTCGACCGGGCCGGTGGCCGCGCCGGCACGGACCGCCTCGCGGGCGAACTCCCGTGGCGTGGTCGACTCGCCGAACGGAGCGTCGAGCCCCTGCACCATCGCGCGCCATGCGCGGTACACCTCGTTGTCCACCGGTGCGTCCGAAACGGTCGGGCCTGCACGGCTCACGCCGTCGTCGTCGGCGTCGCGGTCGACCGCCACTGCCGGTTCCGGGGAGCCGCCGGACTCGTCCCCCCGACGTCGCAGTCCAGTCAGTCCGAGTCCGGCGACGACCACCGCAGTGACGACCAACAGCAGCATCGGACTCACCGGAGGGAGCGACCCCGCGACAACGCCGTAAACTCCACCGATGGGCCCGAGCAGGCCGACTCCACCGGGGCCGCCGCCTCCGGGGGCCCCACTGCCAGCCGTGTTCGCGCTCGCATTCGTCGTGTCTACCGGGCCGCTCGCGACGTTCGACGGGTCGAGGTCGGTGACGGCGGTGGCACCGACGGCGAACGCGAGCGCGGCTGCGAGGGCGACCAGGGCGACGAGCGGCGGACGTCTCTGCACGACTGCTGGTTCGACCTCGTGGGGCTTGAAAACTGGCCGGTTTTTCAGCGTCAGAAACCGACCGAAACCGGTGGCTTATGTCGACCCGTTACAGCCGTCGGGCCACGTCCTCGGCGAAATACGTCAGGATGAGGTCCGCACCGGCGCGCTTGATCGACAACAGCGACTCGTGAGCGACCGCTTCCAGATCCAGCCACCCCTTTTCAGCGGCGGCGTGGAGCATGGCGTACTCCCCGGAGACGTTGTACGCTGCGATGGGACGGTCGAACTCCTGACCGACCGCGCTCACGACGTCGAGATACGGGAGTGCCGGCTTGATCATCAGTACGTCCGCGCCCTGCTCCACGTCCAGTTCGACCTCGCGCATAGCCTCGCGGGCGTTCGCAGGGTCCATCTGGTAGTGGCGACGGTCACCGAAGGCGGGCGCGCCGTCGGCGGCGTCCCGGAACGGACCGTAGAAGCCGCTCTCGTACTTCGCGGCGTAGGACATGATGGGCACCTCGGTGTGCCCCGCGTCGTCCAGTCCCTCCCGGATCGCGCCGACCATTCCGTCGGTCATCGACGAGGGTGCGACCATGTCCGCGCCGGCCGCGGCGTGGGAGACCGCTGTCTCCGCCAGCAACTCTAGGGTCTCGTCGTTTTTTACTGTGAGGGTGGGGTCGTCGTCGGCCCTGTCCTCGATTACACCACAGTGACCGTGATCTGTGTACTCGCACATGCACACGTCGGTGATAACGTATGCGTCGGTCTCCTCGCCGATGGCCCGGACCGCGCGCTGGACGACGCCGTCTTCGGCCCAGGCCCGCGAGCCCTGGGCGTCCTTGGAGTCGGGGATACCGAAGAGAATGACGGCTTCGACACCGGTCTCGCGGATCTCCTCGACGCGGGCGACGGCATCGGAGACGGGGACGCGCTCGTGGCCCGGCATCGAGGGGATCGGCTGGCGGTCGTCGGTCGTCGCGTCGACGAATACAGGCGCGACGAGGTCGTCGGTCGAGAGGTCGACCTCGCTGACGAGCGACCGGACTCCGTCCCGTCGGAGCCGACGGGGCCGGTGCGTGAGGTGGTCCATGCCTGTCAGTACCGGCGGTGTAGGCAAAAACGCACTGTTCTACAGGGTGACGACATCTAGTTCGACCAGCAGCCACGCGCTGATCATAATAAGCGAGTTGTAGAGGCCGTGAACTCCGATCGGGACCCAGATCGACCCGGTTCGGTGGTAGCTGTACCCGAACCCGAGACCGACGAGGAACACGATTACGAGCATCACGGCCGCCCAGAACGGCGAGTAGCCCAGATACGAGGGGAGATGCAGCAGCGCGAAGAGGACGCCCGCACCGATGATCGCGACGGCACTCGATGCCACCTCCCCGAGGTACTGCTGGATGACGCCCCGGAACAGCGCCTCCTCACAGGGCGCGACGACGAACAGCGACAGCGGGATCATCGCGAGCATGAGCGCCTGCGGGTCGATCCCCGTCTCCGTGACGCGAACCGGCAGTAGTGGGCCACCCAGCGCGTGGGCGGCGAGGACGGCGACCGACCGGACGGCGAACAACGCCACCGCGCCGCCGACGACCCACGCCACTAGCCGGCCGCGACCCGGAACGTCGAGTCCCACGTAGCCGACGCCGCGGTCGGTTGCCTTGACGAACGTCAGCGCGGCCACACCGAAGCCCAGTTCGGCGAGTCCGAGCGCGAGGGCGACCGTCGGGACCGTCGCCGGCAGAAAAAACGTGGGCACGATCAACACGGCGCTGCTGATGGCGGCGAATATGGTCAGGCCGACTGCGACCACACTGCGTTTCAGGCGTGGCCAGTCACGTCGCTCCGCGAGCGATCCGGCGTCGGTCCGGTCCGGCCGGTCGATTGGGTCGGACATGTGTCTCTACCTTCACCACCGACTGAAATACAGTTTTCTCCACACGAGACGGTCCGCGGTGCGGGACCGAGGCGGGGCTGTGCGGTTTGTGGCGGCGGTCCGGGGACGAGCACAGCAACCGTGAGCGCGTCACCGACGCGCTCGCGGCTTTTTCCCCACGTTTTTGCTCGGGGGTGCGCGGAGCGCACCCCCCCGATGGAAAAAGTGGGTTCTAGTCGTCTGCGGGCGCCGACTCGCCGCCAGTCGTCGCGCCGGCCTCGACGCCGTCGTGTTCGACGGCTTCGACGAGCAACTCGGCCACGTCGACGACCTCGATGTCGTCCTCGAAGTCGCCGGTCTTGCGGCCGTCCTCGTACATCGTCATACACATCGGGCAGGCGACGACGAACTTTTCGATGGCGTTGCCGGCCTCGGTGTCCTCCAGCGCCTCCCGGAGCCGTTCCTCGCTGGGTTTCTCCTCTTCGTCCATCTCCATCCAGAGGCCGCCGCCACCGCCACCGCAACAGAACGAGTCGTCGCGGTTGCGCGGCATCTCGTTGAGGTTACAACCCGTCGCACGGATCAACTCGCGCGGGGCCTCGTACTCACCGTTGTACCGGCCGAGGTGACACGGGTCGTGGTACGTGACGGTGTAGTCGAGTTCGTTGCCACGCAGGCCCAGTTTCCCGCGGTCGACGAGTTCCTCGACAGCCTGGGTCCAGTGGTAGATTCCCGCGTCGGGGTTCCAGTCGTCGTCCTCGATGTCGAAGTCCATCATCGGGTCGTCGGCGAACTCCGCGAAGTCGACTTCCGGATACTCGTTTTTGAACGTGTTGAACGAGTGGGGGTCGGTGCAGACAATCTTCTCGAACTCGACATTCTGGAAGTTCTCGACCATCGTCGCGGCCTGTTCGACGAACAGGAACTCCTCGCCGACTCGCCGGATGTCGTTGGCGTCGTACACCTCGTCCTCGTAGAGGATGCCGAAGGTCACGTCGGCCTCCTGGAACAGTTTGGCGAGGGACCTCGCGACCTGCTTGTTCCGGTCGTCGAAAGACGGGTAATCGCCGACGTACCAGAGGAACTCGACTTCCTCCTCGCGAGCGTCGGTCACGTCGAACCCGAGGTCTTCGGTCCAGTCGCCACGAGACCGCTGGCTGTTGCCGAAGGTATTGCCTTTCTGCATGACGTTCTGGAACACGTCCTGCAGGCTGGGCTGGATCTCGCCCTCGTCGGTGAGCTGGCGGTTCAGCCGGGTGAACGTTTTGAGATGCTCGATCTCGACCGGACAGGCGTCCATACAGGCCATGCAGGCCATACAGGACTCCATCGTCTCGGCCTGGATCACCGCGTCGTCGGAATCGGCGACGATATCTCTCTCCTCACCGCCGTTGTCGACGTGCTCGCGGTAGTTCTTCAGGTCGAGGATTACGTCCCGGGGCGAGAGGTTGCGTCCGGAGGCGTTGGCCGGACAGACCGAGGTACAGCGGCCACACTTCGTACAGGCGTCCTGGTCGAGGATCTCCTTCCAGGAGAACGAATCCATCGACTCCGCGCCGGTGTCGGCGTCCAGGTCGGCAGGGATGCCCGGGAGCCGCTTGCCGGCCTTCTTATCTCGCGTGACGACGTTGGCGAACGACGAGATCATGTGGAACGGCTTTGCGTACGGGATGGCCGCAATGAAGACGAACGCGATGATGGAGTGTGACCACCACGCGAGCGGGTACGCCGCCGTCGCCATCGCGGGCGTCATCCCGGCAGCCGCGAACACGTCTTTGAGGAACCAGCCGACGAAACTGACGGTCTCGAAGGACACGTCACGGGTGGCGCTGGTCCCCAGAATGCGGATCGCCTCGGTGACGAACCCGCCGACGCCGAGCAGGAACAGCGACCAGATGAAGAGGTGGTCCTCTAGGCTGGAGTTGGGGCCCCAGAGCCGTTCGTTCCGGACGACGTAGCGGCGGTGCAGCGCCATGCCGATTCCGACGACGAACAGTAGACCCATGAAGTCCATCACCAGCGAGTACGAGAGATAGAAGTTGCCAGTGAAAATAGAGAAGCTCTCACCCGTCAGCAGCTTTCCCCCCTTCTCCAGAATGTCCATATCGATGGCCAGGATAGTCGTCCCGATGAGCAGTGTCAGAAAGCCCCAAACAATAAACGAGTGCATCAGTCCGGCGTAGAGGTCACGGTCGAACTGCTTTTGATTGGTGAACACGATCGTCGATGCCTCACTGATCCGATTCCGCAGGTCGTCCGTGCGGTCAAACCAGTCCTCATCACCCTGTGTGTACCGGTCGAATCGGCTGTAGACACCCCAGATCAGCACTGCGATGGTCACGGCGGCGAGGTAATAAAAGACGACCTCGCCAATGTGGCTGATCTGCCACATCGTGGGACGCGTGACGGTTTCACCCGCCTGCAACGGAAGTACCATGCTGTATCGTTCCGGGAGTTACGCGCTTAAGTCTTGCCAAGCGCCAGCATACCTACATTAGACAGTTTTCCGACCGCTCACAGCATCTGTGGCGTCCGGGCAACTGACCCCGGCTATCGCCGGCAGTACATTTTTATACCCGCGTCTACCGATTCGGGCACGATGGACGAGAAAACCGAGGAACTCCGGGACATCTTCGTCGAACTCACCGACGAGGAGACGGTGACCGAACGCCAGAAGGAAGGGCCTGGTTCGCTCACCGACGCCGACGAGGCCGCCGTCACCGACCGGGTCGCGACCGTGGTCACGACCATGCGGGAGCGCTACGACTTCGTGACAGACCTCGACGACGACACCCTCGGAACTGTCGTTCGCGGGTTCTACGACGGGACAGACGACGCCACCATCGCCGAGACCGTCGGTGAGACTCCCGAGACGGTCTTTCGCGCTCGCATGGATCTCCACCTGCTCGACGACGACGACACACAGTTCCCCTTCGCGCTGTCCGCGCTCCGCGACGCCCACGCCGACACGGACGAACCCGACTCCGCGGCGCTGGCCGATGCGTTCGATGCCGACCCCGAGACCGTCGAGCGTGCCCTGCTCGTCGCCGAGACCCAGGAGGCAATCCGCCGCGTCAGTGGCCGCTTCCGGAGCGAGTTCGAGGACGCCATCCCCGACGCCGCCCTCTCGACCCACCTGACCGAATCCGCTCAGGAGGACGGCCTGCAGGAGGCCGCCGAGGACATCGAGACGGATACCAAGTTCTGAGACCACCTTTTTTCCGCTCGGGTGGCCGGAGGCCACCTCTCGCGAGAAAAACGTGGGTCAAAAAGGCGGGATTCGCGCCAACGGCGCGAATTCCCGGGATACCCGCGAGTGACCGCAGGGAACGAGGGGGTGCTCGTCGGAGCGACGCTCCGACGGTGACCGGCGGCCTGCGGCCGCCGGACGCTTGTGGTGTCCGCACCGCGACCGCACCGTCCGGCACAGCACTCTTTTTTAGGCGACTGAATGTCCGCGCAAATGTCTGCCTTCGCGCCCTCGAACCGGTTCCCGGACGAACGACCGGGCGAACCGGAGATCGCCATCGCGGCGGTCGTATCGCTGCCCTCCCGGCCCCCTCGACGCCTGTGACCAGTGCCGCTGACGGATTCTTGTTCGCTGTAGCCGTCGTCATCGCGGCACGGATAATCCACGCGCGACCCGTCGACTGATCCGTACTCTCAAGTACTAGTCCGGGTCCAGTCCTGGCCATGCACACGTTCCGTGACGTGGAGACGGCCGCGTACTGTCCCCGCAAACTGTACTACCGCCGCCGCGCCGGCCCGCCGGACGTACCCGACGAGGTCGCCGCCTGCCGGAGTCTGGCCTTCGAGTACGAGCGCCTGCTCGATTCCGACGCCGACCTGTTGGCCGCCCCAATCGAGGTTTCCCCAACGCAGTTCCGCTCCCGGTTGGGGCGGGCCAAGGCCCGACTGGACGCCTGGGACGCGCTGGCCGACCCACCGGCCCGCGAGCAGATGCTGGAGGGCCGGGAGTGTCGCGGCGTCGCCCACAAGATTCTCGAAGAACCGCTGACCCCGTCGCTCGTGTTCGCCGGCCGGCCACCGGACGAAGGGGTCTGGGAGCCACAGACCGCGCGACTGGTCGCGGCCGCGAAGGCGCTGTCCTGGGAGCGCGAGACGGCGGTCGAGCGCGCATACGCGGAGTACCCGGCATACGGCGTCGTCCGGACCGTGCCGCTGACGACCCGCCGGAAAGCCGCTTACCGGCGTGCCGTCCGGACGGCCGACGCTGTCGACGGACCACCGAGTCGGGTCGACAACAACGCGAAGTGCTCCCCCTGCGAGTTCCGCGAGCAGTGTGGTGTCCGCACTCGGTCACTCCGGTCACTGCTCTAACTATTTATATAGCGTGGCGGCCGTCAGCTACCCGTCTGACGTGGGTCATATGCGGCCGCTGTAACGCGTTTCTTCCGCGCTCGAATGTCCGCGGGCTTTAAGTATCTCTGGAGTGCGTGTAAAAACGCAGTCACACGCTCCATTCCGTTTTTGTAGACTGACAGGCGGTGCGGCCACCGGCCGGGAAATACCTAACTCCGCGTAGCGGAAAGACCGGGCATGCTCGAACTCGCCGACGTGGAGGCCGCCAGCGAACGGGTCGCAGAGACGGCCAGACACACACCGCTCGAGTACTCTCACAGTTTCTCGTCGCTGACCGGCGCAGCGGTCCACCTGAAACTGGAGACGTTCCAGCGGACAGGTGCGTTCAAGATTCGTGGCGCGACCAACCGCATCGCGACGTTGTCAGGGGACGAGCGCGATGCCGGTGTCGTGACGGCCAGCGCCGGCAACCACGCTCAGGGTGTCGCGCTGGCGGCCACGCGGACCGGTGTCGACTCGACGATCGTCATGCCCGAACCCGCGCCAATCTCGAAGGTGAAAGCGACCCGGAACTACGGAGCCGAGGTCGTCCTCCACGGTGAGGACTACAGCGAGGCCGCCGACCACGCCCACGAAATCGAACGCGAGCAGGGCCGCACCTACGTCCACGCCTTCGACGACCCAATGGTGATGGCCGGGCAGGGGACCATCGGCCTCGAGATAATCGAGGACTGCCCCGAGGTCGAGACGGTCGTCGTCCCCATCGGTGGCGGTGGTCTCATCAGCGGCATCGCGACCGCGATAAAAGGGCGAAAGCCCGACGTGCGCGTAATCGGCGTCCAAGCCGAGGGAGCCGAGAGCGCCGCCCAGTCGCTGGCGACGGGCGAAATCGTCGAGCGTGACAGTGTCAACACCATCGCCGACGGGATCGCGACCCGGCGAATCGGCGACGAGACGTTCCCGATCATTCAGGAACGCGTCGACGAGGTAGTCACGGTCGGTGACGAGGAGATCGCGGTCGCACTGACCCAACTCCTGGAGCGGTCGAAGACCCTCGTCGAGGGCGCCGGCGCTGTGTCGCTGGCGGCGATCCTCGAAGACCGGTTCGACTACGACGACGACGAGACGATCGTCCCGGCGCTCTGTGGCGGAAACATCGACCTCAACACGCTCACGACGGTCATCCTCAGGGGACTGGTCCGGACCGGCCGCTACCTGCGACTGCGGACGGTCCTGCAGGACCGACCCGGCACACTAAAAGAACTGACGAACATCCTCTCGCGGCACCGCGCGAACATCTACGCCATCCGCCACGACCGCACGTCTCGGGACGTGGCAATGAACGACGCCGAGGTCGAACTCGACCTGGAAACGCGAGGCCACGACCACGTCGAGACCGTGCTGGACGCTCTGGAGGACGCGGGGTACGAGACGGACGTCCTCCTCTGACTCTCGGAGGCCGTCCAGAAACGCCAATACCTGCTCGTGACCGGCCTCGGTCAGACCAACCTGGGACTGCGGTCGAGTTTCGAGGCGTCGCCCGGGTCGCCGTCGATCTCGACGGCCGGAAACGGCTGCGGGACGGCCGCTGACGACAGCACCGCCTCGGCCGTCAGGTCGGCGTTGGTGAACGTCTCGAACGTCCCGGCTCCGACATCGACCGTGCCGACCACCAGTTCCGGAGCCGCGGCGGTCGCCAGTCCGGGCATCGCCTCGAAGTCGACGGCTGACTCCAGTATATCCCGCAACCGGTCCTGTCCCAACCCGGCGAACGGGTACCGATGTGGGCCAGTCTCCGGGAACGGGACGCCCATGTTCTCCAGCCGGGTGGTCTAGACCAGCGTATCGTTACTCGCTGTGCCGGTGAAACTGGACGCCGTCAACTCCGTTCAGAGGTCAAAAGACACTGCCGGTGCAGTCGTGTCGTCGGCGAGGCGGCCGTACCAGCCGGCGACCGCCGCGAACGAACCCGTAGAGGCACCGCTGAGGCCGACCAGCCGGTCGGTTCGGTCGTCGATAGGCGGGAGCAGTTCGCCCAGCACGCCGGCGGTGAAGGCCGTGTGGCTCCCGCCGCCCTGGCACGCAATCGCGACGGTCACCTCGTCGCTCATATCACAGCCCCGACGGTCGGCCCACGTAACCCTACTCGTCCGTCGACAGGTGCTCACCGTCCCAGGTGCAGTATCGTCGCCGAGGTGCCGGCCGTCCTTCGAGAACTCGAGCCTGACGGAGTTCGCCACGTCGACGGGCTCGACCATCTTCCGTGACCTGTGACCCCCCACGCATCACGTCCTCGACGACCTCCTGTTCGGAAGTGCCGCGCTCCGCTGCCGTACCCGGGGTCTGGTTGGTCACCAGCGGGGACCCCGACACCGTCAGTCGTGTTCGCGTCCTGCCGCATCGACCAATAAAAACTGGGTGGGTGCCGGCAGGTCGGACGGCGGCGGTCATGATGTTTAAGTCCGCGCCAGCCGCGACGGGAGATATGAAACGTCCCGTCAGCACGGACGATGCGCCCGCTGCAGTCGGAGCGTACAGCCAGGCCACTGCGACTGACTCGCTCGTGTTCACCGCCGGGCAGATTCCGATGACTCCCGATGGCGACCTGCTCGACCATCGACCCATCGCCGACCAGACCGAGCAAGCGCTGGACAACCTCGCCGCCGTCCTCGACGAGGCCGGGGCCGGCATGAACGACGTGCTGAAAATCACCGTCTACCTGGCTGACATCGACGACTTCGACGCGATGAACGAGACCTACGCCACGTACTTCGACGACGAACCGCCGGCCCGCAGTGCCGTCGAAGTCGGTGCGCTTCCGAAAGGCGTCGGCGTCGAAATCGAGGCCGTCGCCACGACCTGATGGACCTCCGTCTCAAGTCGAGTCTGCTGTGGGGCCTCGTCGGCGGTCTCGCCTTCTTGGTCCTGTTACAGGGGTACGAACTCGTGAGTACCGAGCGGGTCGACTGGCTCGTGAAGTTCGCCGTCGCCGCCCTCGTCGTGGTCGGCGCGACCGGGGTGAGCTACGTCTACCGGTTCGGGACGCCGACCGACGTCGCGAAAGGCAAACGTTAAACACTGAACGGCGATAGGCTCACGTGAGCCAGAATGGCCGAATCTGGTAAGGCGCACGCCTGGAAAGCGTGTTCCCGTTAGGGATTCTGGGTTCAAATCCCAGTTCTGGCGTGTCTGTGACGAGCAACCCGTGAGCGACGCCGACCGTCAGCGAGGCGTCGCTCACTCCTCGCGAGTCACGACCGACAGTGGATTTGAAGCCCTGGAAGTCGCAGCGCGCGAGTGTCCCGAGCGCGACCGTCTTCCTCTGGGTTCAAATCCCAGTTCTGGCGTACCACATTTTTATTCGTTGGGTGGCGGCACGGCCGCCACCTTCCTCGCAAAAACGTGGGGGAAAAACAGGCCGAACTCGCGACGGAGCCACGAGCTCGGTACAACACCTGTTCCAACCGCACAGCCACCGCTCCGCTCCCGCTTCCCCCACGACCGACGGACGCGACGACCCAAAACAATATATGATTTCTCAATCAAAAAGGCACTATGGGCATCTTTGGCCGCCTGAAAATGGGCTGGAACCTGTCGATGGACAGCCTTCGCGTCCTCCGCAAGCAGCCGGAGCTGACCCTCTTTCCGGTGATCAGTGGCATCGCAGGGTTACTGTTCATCGCGTTGTTGTTCGGTGGATCGTTCGTCCTGGGGTTGTTCGAGGGGGCGACGGCTTACGTCGTCCTGTTCATGCTGTACCTGGGGACGGCGTTCATCGCCTCGTTCTTTAATGCGGGACTGGTACATAGCGCCCGCGAGAGCTTCGAGGGACGTGAGCCGTCGGTCAAATCCGGACTGGCCGCCGCCTGGACGCACAAGACGCCGCTGTTCGTCTGGGCGGTGATTTCCGCGACCGTCGGCATGTTGCTCCGGGCCATCGAGAGCGACGACAGTATTGTGAGTAGCATCGTCGCACTGGTCGTCAGCGTCGCCTGGTCGATCATCACCTACTTCATAATCCCGGTGATCGTCTTCGAGGACGTCGGTTCGCTGGAGATGTTCAAACGCAGCGGCGAGACGTTCAAAAACACCTGGGGCGAGACTGCCGGTGCGAACTTCGGCGTCGGGCTGGTGTCGATTCTGTTCGTGTTGGTCGGGTTAGCCATCGCCGCCGCCGTCTTCGTCGCGCTCGGTGGCTTCGGTGGCGGCGCGGGCTTCGTCGTCGCCGCCGTCATCGCCGCCGTCGTCATCCTCGGGGCCGCGCTCCTGTCGACGGCGCTCGGGGCCGTCGCAAAAACCGCGCTGTACGTCTACGCGACCGAGGGCAAGCGCCCGCCTGAGTTCGACAACGTCGACTTCGACAGCGGGGCACGCTGATACATCACGAGTCCGATGGTTCACGACGACGTTCATTCGTGAGCGAACGGTGTCGGGCCGACCCCCGGTTCCGGGTACTGGAACTCCGGGAACACCAGGGCGTGAACCCGACTGCCCTCGACGTGTTACCCGGCGACGACCGGCAGTGCTGGACGACGACTCGGGCTCCCGCCCGCCACGAGGGTGAGAACACTCACTCTGCGTTCGTGACGACTCCGACACTCACGACGAGTCCGTCGTCGGAACTGTTGTTATGAACTGGCGCGAACGTATATAAACGCCCTCAGGTTTCGGGAGACAAGACGATGTAGGTCGATACTGTGGGCTGACATATGGCTCCACCAGCAGCCACGGAGACGACACTCGATACGTCAGGGCTGGAGTTCGCGGCGCTGACCTGCGGGGACGGAGATCGTGACGCCCTGCTGTTGCACGGGTTCCCGGACGCACCGCGGACGTTCGAACCGTTGATGCGACGACTCGCCGACGCGGGGTATACCTGCTACGCGCCGTTCATGCGTGGATACGGCGAAACTGAGCGACCGCCGACAGAGCCGGGCAACTACTCGCCGATGCTGCTCGCGTCGGACGTGTTCGCACTGACTGACGAACTCGACGACCCCGACCCGCTCGTGGTGGGCCACGACTGGGGTGGGATGGCCGTCACGACGGCGGCGGTCACCGGTGGCCGCGGGTTGGGGACCTGCGTCTCGATGGCAATCCCGCCGAACTTCTGGTCGCAGTTCGACGACTACGCCACGCAGGCGATGCGAAGCTGGTACATGAACCAGTTTCAGGTGCCCGGCCACGGCGAAGAGCTCGTCCGGGCCAACGACTTCGCACTGATCGAACGGCTCTGGCAACTCTGGAGCCCCGACTGGAACTACGACGCCGACCACCTCGCGGCAGTCAAAGACACCTTCCGCACCGGCGAAACCGTCGAGGCCGCCCTGCGATACTACCGCGACTTCTTCGACATGTTCCTGCCACGCCGCCGGTCCGAGCAGGAAATCGCCGGGGTTGACGTCCCGACGCTCGTCCTCGCGGGCGCGCACGACGGGTGTATCGGGGCCGACCTCTTCGAGGGCGTCACCGACTGCTTCGACGCCCGCGCCGAACTGGCGGTCCTGAACAACGCCGGCCACTTCCTCCACGCCGAACGGCCCGACGCCGTCGCCGACAGGATCCTCGCGTTCGTCGACTGAACACTTAAACGCGGCCGGATTTCTGATTCTGGTCGGCATTAGAGCGCGTGCGAACCTAACACACGAACGACCGAAACCCGTTGCGTGCGGTCGGTTCCGTGCCATGCACTGGCCGACGTGGCACACCCCACGCTCGCCCTGCTGACGACAGGTTTTTATAGAAGCACTTTCAATCATTGGATTGATTATGAGCCAGCAGCAGCGAATGCAAGGGCAGCCGATGATCATCATGGGCGAGGACGCCCAGCGCATGAAAGACAAGGACGCGCAGGAACACAACATCGCGGCTGCCCGGGCGGTCGCGGAGTCGGTACAGTCCACACTCGGCCCGAAAGGGATGGACAAGATGCTCGTCTCTTCGATGGGGAGCGTCACCGTCACCAACGACGGTGTGACAATCCTCCAAGAGATGGACATCGACAATCCGACGGCGGAGATGATCGTCGAAGTCGCCGAGACCCAGGAGGACGAGGCCGGTGACGGGACGACGACGGCCGTCGCCATCGCTGGCGAACTCCTCAAGCAGGCACAGGACCTGCTCGACCAGGATATCCACCCGACAGCGATGATCCGCGGCTTCGACATCGCGAGCAAGCACGCTCAGTCCGAAGTCGACGACGTCGCCGAGGATGTCGACCCCGACGACGAGGAGACCATCCGGAAGGTCGCCGAAACGTCCATGACCGGCAAGGGCGCGGAACTCAACAAGGAACACCTCAGCCAGCTCATCTACGACGCCGTACAGGCCGTCACCGTCGAGGCCGAGGACGGCAGTAACGTCGTCGATCTGGAGTTCCTCAACATCGAAACCCAGGAAGGCAGCTCCGCTGGCAACTCCGAACTGCTCGAAGGTGCCGTCATCGACAAGGACCCGGTCCACGAGGACATGCCGACGGACCTCGAAGACGCGTCGGTCATGTTGCTCGACCAGCCAATCGAGATCGAAGAGGCCGAAGCCGACGCCTCCCTCTCTGTCGACAGCCCGGACCAGCTCCAGTCGTTCATCGAGCAGGAAGAACAGCAGCTCGAGGCGAAAGTCGACCAGATCGTCGACACTGGCGCCGACGTGGTCGTCTGCCAGAAAGGCATCGACGACATGGCCCAGCACTACCTCGCAAAGGAGGGCGTGCTGGCCCTGCGCCGCGTCAAGAAGACGGACATCCAGTTCCTGTCGGAAGTACTCGGCGCGAGCATCGTCTCGGAGCTCGACACCGTCGCGGCCGACGACCTCGGCACCGGTGACTTCACCCGCGACGACGACGCCGAACTGTTCTACGTCGAAGGGGCGGATAGCCACGGCGTGACGCTCCTGCTGCGAGGGTCGACCGAACACGTCGTCGACGAACTCGAACGCGGTATCAGTGACGCGCTGGACGTCGTCGCCGCGACCGTCTCGGACGGCCGCGTACTGGCCGGTGGCGGTGCTATCGAAGTCGAACTCGCACGTCGAGTGCGGGACCACGCCGACTCCGTCGAGGGCCGCGAACAGCTCGCTGTGGAAGCCTTCGCCGACGCACTGGAACTCGTCCCCCGCGTCCTCGCGGAGAACGCCGGCCTCGACCCCATCGACACGCTGGTCGACCTGCGCGCCGCTCACGACGACGGCGACAAACGGGCCGGCCTGAACGTCTTCACCGGCGACGTCGAGGACACCTACGACACCGGCGTCGTCGAACCGGCCCACGCCAAGGAACAGGCGCTCTCCTCGGCCACCGAGGCCGCAAACCTGGTCCTCAAGATCGACGACATCATCTCCGCCGGCGACCTCTCCACTGAGGGCGACGGTGGTGAGGGCGGCCCCGGCGGCGCGCCCGGCGGTATGGGCGGCGGCATGGGCGGCATGGGTGGCGGTATGGGCGGGATGATGTAGGAGAGGCGAGCGTAGCGAGTCTCTCCGAACTGCCGAGCGGGGAACGAAGTGACCCGCGAGGCAAAACGTGGGAAAATCGCGGCGTCCTCCCGTTCGTCGGACGCCGCGGTCCGCGCGCTCGGGCCTTCCGGCCCTCGCGTACGGTTCGACGACCTGCTGCCCGCTGCACCGCTCCCGAACCGCTCGCAGACCATACCTCCGTTTCGACTGCGTTTTCTTGCCATCTATGTACCCTATGGAGCCCTCGGTCCCGCTCTGACGAAAACGTATCAGAATTACTTAAAGTAAAGCGACGACGGGGTCGAACTTCGGGTATGTCCCACGCAACAGACGAGTCGGCCAATGCAGACGAGACCGTCTACGAGGAGTACATCATGAACGTCCGGATCGTCGCGGTTGATGAGGAAAGCGGGCCGGCGTACCGGTTTGAGGCACCGGAACACCGCGGAATCGAGTTCGACGACCCGGAGAAGGCCCAGCTGTACGCCGACGTGTACTTCGACGTGAACGGGTTCGAGGAGGCCGGAACCGGTGAACGCGGCGTCCCGCCGATTATTATCCAGGCCGGTCGCGACACGCTCGCGGCGTACTTTCTCACACGACCGTACACGAACTTGGAGTGGGTTGCCTCGTTCATTGGCGTTCAGCCCGGGAAAATCGAGCGGTATCGCTCCCGCGTCCAGAAGCGAGCGACGAACATCCGCAACCGGGCGAAAGAACAGGGCCACACCTGACAGACTGGGCTACACCGTAGACTGTGCTGTGGCCCCCGAGACGGAACCTCGACCACGCCGAACGGGCTTGCCCGACAGTCTGAGCCGAACGCCCGGTTCGTGCGCTTACAGCCAGCCGTACTGTACACTTCTCAACGAGATAAAATAAGCCCAAGACAGATACGTTCAATATATACGCTCATATAGATATTACCTTCCGACATACTCATATTATAAACGAGTTTTATAGAGGCATCCTCCAGTTGACCTGCATGGTGGATCTATCCAGACGCAGTCTGATGAAATCGTCAGTCGCTGCCGCAGTGGGTGCCGGCGTAACGGGCGTCGCCAGCGGCCAGTCGGAGAAAGACAGAGACGGCAGAGAAATAAACGACGGCGACACGCTGACCGAGGGCGCGCCGAGCGTGGTCGGTGACCTCAAGCGGTTCTCGACGACGGTGTTCGGCGCGGAGATGACCGGGCCGTTCGTGTTCGCGGACGGGTCACTGCTGCACAGTATCCAGCACCCGGACACCAGAAACCCCGCGCCGTTCAACAAGGGGGGTATCGGCTACTATAAGAACTTCCAGTTCGAGTTCGACGGTGACAACGACGACTTCGCGGAGTCGGAACCGCCCGAAGGCGAAGAACAGGACACTGTCAAGGCGGCCGATACCGACTTCGAGGTTCTCATCCAGGAGGGCGACGAGATCAACGGCGGCGAGGAACGCTGGGGAATCACCCAGACGCCCGACGGGACCGACGTGACGACAGAGAACTTCGCGGGCTCGACCTACGGGCGCTCCGGCTCGAACCCGGACTGCAACCAGTTCGTCGCCACGAACGACGACGGGACCGACGGCTATATGTTCACGAACGACGAGAACAGTCCCGGTAACATCGCGCGAACCCGACTCACCCAGACCGAGGACGGCGAGTGGGAAGCCGACCCCGACGACACGATCAACCTCCCCAATCTGCCGCAGTTCCGGGCGATTGGCGGGACACGGATCAACTGTTACGGTGACCTCAGCCCGTGGGACACCCCGATCTCCTCCGAGGAGCACTACGCCCACCCGCGTGGCAACCTCACGTCGACGGTCAGCGAAATCGTCGAAGCCGGCTCCGGCGAAGGGCTGCGTGGCGGCGCGTACTTCTGGAACCGGCCGAACCCGGTCGGAATCCAGGACGCAGTCAGCAACTACAGCGAGGTCGACGCCTGGTACGTCCAAGGCTACTGGAATCTCGACGGCGTCGAGCACCTCGCCTACCACCTCGGTGCCGACCCGGTCGAGGCCGGCAACGGTAATCCGATCGAGCCGATCGACGACACGTACCCGAACCCCTACCGGTACGGTTACCACGTCGACATCCGGAACCCGACGGCGGCTCCCGAGGACGTCAACCCGATCAAGTACTACGTGATGGGCCGCGCCTCCTGGGAAGCGCCGGACATCCTGCCCGACCAGAGGACCGTCTACGGCTGTTCGGACGGCGACAGCAAGGGCATCTACAAGTTCGTTGCCGACGAGCCGGTCCCGAGCTACGACGACCCGATGGACGTCGAGGGGACGCTCTACGCGCCGAAAATCACGAACGATGCGGCGTCCTCGGGCCAGTCGCCCGCAGACGTCCCGCTCGACGTCGAGTGGCTACCGCTGGGCCACGCGACCAACGGCGAAGTCGCCGGCTGGATCGCAGACTACGACGACATCACGCAGGCCGACTACCTCGCGAGCCACTCCGACTGGAGCGAGGGCGACGAGGTCACCGAGGAGGCACTCAAGCAGGCCGACCTCGAAGTAATCGAGAACGGTAATCAGGACCTCATCAGTGACGCGGACATCGTCGAGTGGGCCCGCCAGTACGAGGAGAACGGTCCCGACGGTGTCGACGAAGAACTCCGCCGGGTCCCGTTCCTGGAGACCCGTGAGGCCGCCACGGAGATCGGTGCCTCTATCGAGTTCAACAAGGCCGAGGGCATCGACAGCATGGACGACGCCAAACCGGGCGACTTCATCTACTTCGGCATCTCGGAGTTCAACGACGACCTAGCCGGCCCAACCAACGACCAGGGCGACATCGCGCTGGACCGGGTCGACGGCGGCGTCGTCTACCGTGCCGAACTCGAATCCGACTACAACGTCTCGCGACTCGAACCCGTCATCGTCGGCCCCGACTTCACCGGGGAGGAGGCGATGGCCGACGTTGACGACGCGCTGCGAAACGTCGACAACGTCTATGCGATGCGGGACGGCCGCGTTCTCTGCACCGAGGACGGCTGGCGTGGTGGCAACCGCAGTTACCCCAACGATGGCCTCTTCGTCTATCAGCCGCCGGTCGACGTCGACGTGGAGTCCGCCGCGGTCAGTCAGGGCAGCACCGCCGAGGTCGACGTGACCGCCTCCTCGCTGCCTGCCGGACTCTCGGGCGCCCGGGTCGTAATCTCGACCAGCGACGACGGCGTCGCCAAGATCACCGGTGGCAGCTACAACGACGCGCTCGGCCTGACCGCCGACCCCGTCGTGAGCGACGAGAGTCAGACCGTCGAACTGCGCTTTGCCGACACCGAAAACAACGTCCAGTCCGGCGCGCAGAACGTCACCATCGGCACGCTCGAGGTCGAAGCAATCGGCAGCGGCACGACCGACCTCCAGGTCAGCGTCGAGAACATGGACGCCGAGAACGGCAGCGAAATCGACGCGCAAGAGCGGATGGGGATGGTCGTCACCGGCCCGCCCGCGCTGGGCAGCGGCTCGGCCGGCAGTGCTCCGACCGACCCCGACGGCGACGGCCAGTTCGAGGACGTCAACGGCAACGGCCGCATGGACTACGCCGACATCGAACTCCTGTTCGAGAACCTCGACGACGAGTCGGTGACGATGAACGTCGGCGCCTACGACTTCAACGAGAACGGCCAGATCGACTACGACGACGTGGTCGACCTGTACGAAGAGCAGTAACGCTCCGGACCCGGTTCCGGACACCCGCTGACACCCGACAGCACCCATGACACGAACCCCTACCCGGACGGTCGCCGCGCTCACGCTCCTCGCCGGCCTGCTGCTGGTCGGTGGGGCCGGCACGGCGACGGCCGACGACGGCGCACAGCTGACCGTCACGAACGCGACGGTCGATCAAAACGAGACGAGTACGCTCCAACTCGCGCTCTCGCGCGCCCCAGCCGGGCTGTCGGGCTACGAGGTGACACTCACACTCTCCGACTCGGGCGTCGCCGAAATCCGCGACGCCAGCTATCCGGACTCGTTCCAGCTGACGACCGACGCCGACATCGCCGGCGGCGGCCAGCGCGTGACACTCGAAGCCGCCATCACCGACACGCCGCCAGGCGCGACGGACGTCACGCTGGCGACGGTCAACGTGACCGGCACCGGCGGCGGGACCACTGCCGTCCGCGTCACCGACGCGCAGGTCGACGCCGACAACGGGAGCCAGGTCGCGCCCGCGTACAGCCCCGGTTCGGTCGCCGTTGAGCCGCTGTCCAACAACGGGGCTGACACCGGGAACGGCGACGAGACCGATAGCGACGCACCCGAACCCGAGGACGCGGCCTCCTCAGACCCGGCCGACGACCCTGGCGGTGACGAGTCGACGACGACCGAGGCGGCCGGTCCCGGCTTCGGCGTGGTCGTCGCGTTCGCGGCACTGCTAACCGTGGCACTACTGGCTCGCCGGCGGCACTGACTCGTTCTCGGCACGCCTTCGCCTTCTCTTTTTTTCACCGTCTCCGCCCGACTCGTATCGAAACCGTTGAGCCGCGGCCACGGTTCGTACCGACCGTGTCGCTGGTTTCGGTGCTGGGATCGGCGGTGTTGCCGGTCGTGGCCGTCGCTGCGGTCGGGTACGTGCTGGGACGGCGCAGAGATGTAGCCGTCGAACCACTCTCGGACATCACGCTGTACGTGCTGGCACCGGCCCTGGTGTTCTACAGTCTGGTGACCACACCCATCGCCGGTCCGACGGTTACCCGGTTGTTCGCCGGTGTCGCGGTCTTTACCGTCGGCATGGGTGGCCTCGCGGAGGCGGCCGGCCGGGCGCTCGGCGAGGACGAACCCGTCCTCGGAGCGCTCGTCCTGACGAGTACGTTCTCGAACGCGGGTAACTACGGCATCCCGCTGTCGGCGTTCGCTTTCGGTGCGCTCGGCCGGAGCACAGCCGTCCTCTTCATCGTCGCACAGTCCGTGTTGATGTACACTCTGGGTGTCTACGTCGCCGCCCGTGGGACGGCCGGTTCGGTGCTGGACGCTGTCACGCGGGTCGTTCGCCTGCCGCTGGTGTACGCGGTGGCTGCCGCAGCCGCCGTCCGGGTCGGCGACCTCGCGCCGCCGACCGACACCGCGGTGATGGAGACGATTCGGCTCACCGGTGACGCCGCGATTCCAGTCATGCTGTTGTTGCTCGGAATCCAGCTGTCCAACTCGGGCGGCGGGACCCCCGTCGCCCGGACGGCCCCGGCGAGTGCGCTCAAACTCCTGGTCGCGCCCGCTCTCGCGGCCGCCGTCGCGCTCGCGGTCGGTCTGACGGGGACGGTCGGCCGGGTATTCGTCCTCGAGTGTGCGATGCCAGCGGCGGTAACGCCACTGATGCTAACGATAGAGTTCGGGACGGACGACGCGGGAACCGACGGTCTCGCCGCCGACTACGTGAGTACGACGATTCTGGTCACTACTCTGGCGAGTCTGGTGACGCTGACCGCCCTGATCGCCCTGTTGCAGACGGGACTGGTGTCTTAGTCGTCGGTCGCCGCGGTCGGGGTTCCGAGGTCCGACTCCTCCTCACTCTCGTCCCCACTCTCCTCGTCGGTGAGGTCGACCTCTCGCCAACCGCCCTGGCTGAACCAGACGTAGGCGACGACCGCGGCGAGGACGTTCGAGATAGCGAAGGAGGCCCAGACTCCGCCGGGACCGAGGGCCATCGAACCGAACCAGGCGATAGGGAGACGGATGAGTCCCAGCATAACAACCGTGATCGCGGCGGCTGTCAACACTTTCCCTGCGCCACGGAAGCCGCCGCTGTACGCGCGAGTCACCCCCATGAACCCGAACGTGGGCGCGACGATTCGGAGGAAGTTCGCGCCCTCCGCGATCACCGCCGGATTGTCGGAGAACAGTCCCATAATCGCCGGTGCGGCCACGAACGTCACGACGCCCAGGGCCGTGAGAATCGCGAAGGAGGCCTTCGCGGCAAAGCGGTTGGCAGTCGCCGCGCGGTCGGGCTTGTCCGCGCCGATGTTCTGGCCAGTCATCGTCTCGACACCTCGGTCGACCGCGATGGCAGGCATGAATATCGTCGAAAACACGCGGATGCCGACGCCGAAAGCAGCCTCCACGGTCGTCGGAAACAGGGCGACGATCACTAGCAACAGGTTGACCGAGATTGCCCGGCCGGTCCCCTCGATGGAGGCCGGAATCCCGATACGCAGGAGCCGGCGGGCGTAGGCCAGGTCGGGGAACATATCGCGGACGTTGATCTGGATGCCACGTCGGCCCCTGATCATGATTGCGATGCCGACGACCATCGCCAGCCCGCGTGAAAAGATGGTCGCGATGGCCGCCCCCTGGACGCCCAGTTGCGGGAAAGGCCCCAAGCCGAAGATCAGGAACGGGTCCAGCGCGACGTTCAGGATCACCGTCCCGAGCATCACGAGCATCGGCGTAATCGTGTCACCGGAGCCTCGCATCAGCGCGATGAACACGATGAACCCGAACATGAACGGGAGCCCGAGGCTGATGACTTCCATGTAGTCGGTTGCCGGCGGCAACACTGCGCCGGAGGCCCCGATCAACGCCAGGAAATCCTCGATGAGGAAGAAGCCAGCCAGTCCCAGCACTACAGACAACAACAGGGCGAAGATCATCGTCTGGGAGGCGGCGTACTCCGCCTCGTCCGTCTCGTCGGCCCCCGTGTACTGGGCGACCAGCACACTACCGGCCACTGACAGCCCTAGCCCCAGCGAGATCAGCAGGAAGACGAGAGGAAAGCCGAAGGTGATTGCCGCCAGCGCCACGGTACTGTACTGGCCGAGCCAGAACGTGTCCGCCAGGTTGTAGGTGACCTGCAGCAGATTCGTGATGACGATGGGCAAAGAGAGGAAAAAAAGTGGCTTGCCGATGGGGCCACTCGTCAACTCCAGCTCGTCCTGGCCCACGAACAACCCGCTCAGACGCTCTCGAACGCTCACTCGGAACCGACCTCCGCAACACGTGTGTCGGCAGTCGTCAGCGTCCCGTCGATGTAGGCGGTGAGCATCCGCCGGGCGCAGTCCGGGTCCTGCCCGACCGCGACCTGTTTGGTGCCCGCACCGTCGAGCGCCGTCACCAGAAACCGCGCGGCGTCGTCCGGGTCGACGTCCGCCCGGATCGTCCCGGCCCCGATACCGTCGTCGATGACGGCCCGCATCTGCCCGTGAAGGAACTCGTCGAACCGACGGAGCCGCTCGCGGATCCCCTCGTCGTAGGGGGCCTGTGCTTTCAGTTCCAGCATGGCAGTTTTGAACGCAACGCGTTCGTCGTCCTCGACCGGCGGCGAGAGAACCATCTCGATCAACGCAGACAGGCGCTCTGGCGCCGTCTCACCCTCGGGACCGCCGACGCGCTCGGTGAACCCATCGTAGAGAAAATCCAAAAACGACTCCAGGAGCTCCTGCTTGCTGTCGAAGTGGTAGTGCAACGCCGCCTTGCTCAACTCCGTCTCGTCCGCAATGTCCTGCATCGTTAGATCCGCGTACCCGTGGGCACAGAGCGCGCGGTAGGTCGCAGACATAATCTCGTCGCGAGTCTCGCTCACCTACGTACTTACTGACTGGTCAGTCAAAAGAGTTGTGAACCCGTCGTGCCACGGTTTCACGCCTCACTGCTCCCCGTGGTACCGACACGCGAGGCGTATCAGCGCGACGGGACGAACAGTACGCAGACATGTTCCGCCGACTGGCTCCCGTGCGAGCGGCGATAGCGGTGGTGGTCGGTGTCTTGGTAGTCGTCCAGCCGGCAGGCACGACCGGACAGCAGACTGCGGAGAACGGCACCGCGTTCGAGGGGCCGTTCGCGAGCCGGTGACCGATACGTCGCGGACCGACACAGTGGGCGCAGGCCACACTGTGACCGACGCGACACCATCGAATCGTACCGCCGACGGCAACGCGCGTCGGCCCGCCGGCACCGATCCGTTCGGACCGACCACGACCGCAGAGACCGACGGTTCGGGGCCCGACTTCGGCATGCCGCTGACGATGCTGGCGCTCGTGGTGCTGACGGTACTCGTGACCCGTAGAACCGACTGACGCTCGCGCGCTACTCCACCTCGAGCGTGAACTGCTCGTGTTCGCTGGCGGCGTTGAGGACGACGCTGGTGTTCGATTCCTTGATTTCGGGGTCGACGAGCAGTTTCTTGATCTGGTCGTTCATCCCGTCGGTGTCGGTGAACTTTCCGATGGCGATGATGTCGTAGTCGCCGGTGACCTCGTAGACCGAAATCATCTGCTTGTGCTCCTGGAGGCGGTCGGTCACGTCCGGCAGGGCCGACCCCTCGACTTTCAGCTGGACGACCGCGGTCACGTCGTAACCCAGCGCGTCGTAGTCGACTTTCGGCGTATACCCGGTGATGATTCCGTCTCCTTCGAGATCTTTGAGATGATTCGAGACGGTCGTGACGGACACATCCAGGTCCTCGGCAAGGCTTCGCAGGCTCGCCCGACCGTCGCCCAGCAGGGCATTCACCAACTTTCGGTCCAGATTTTCGTACGTCATTACTTCTTGACAGAGGCCCCACCCTTTAGAATTTTACGAATATTCAATTTTAGCGCGTCGAAAGAAGCCTTGCACAAATCAGTAGGGTTTTTGTATCTCGGGTATTCCCTACCAATGACGAGAAAAATGACAAACCCGAATATCAAAGCTGACGGCGGGTTGACAGACGCTGCACAGGGAGTAATCGACGAAATCGATGAGGAAAACGTAGACTTTCTCCGATTGCAGTTCACGGACATTCTGGGAACAGTAAAGAACGTTTCTATACCGGCCGAACAGGCCGAGAAAGCGTTCGCCGACGGGATTTACTTCGACGGGT
The DNA here is from genome assembly GCF_028275115.1 of Halorientalis sp. GTDB lineage: Archaea > Halobacteriota > Halobacteria > Halobacteriales > Haloarculaceae > Halorientalis. The sequence continues at coordinate 78,215 of NZ_JAQCNH010000078.1, forward strand.
CCTCGATCGAAGGATTCGTTCGGATTCAGGAGTCGGACATGCGACTCGTCCCCGACCCGGACACGTTCGCGATTCTCCCGTGGAGAAACACGGAGGACCACGCGAGTGGTCGGCTGATCTGTGACGTTATCAACACGTCGACCGGCGAACCGTTCGAGGGCGACCCGCGCCACGTTCTGAAGCAGGCGCTCGAACGTGCCGACGACCTGGGCTATACGGTCAACTGTGCGCCGGAACCCGAGTTTTTCCTCTTCGAGGAAGACGAGGACGGTCGGGCGACGACGAAGACCAGCGACGCCGGCGGGTACTTCGACGTCGCACCCAAGGACCTCGCCTCCGACGTGCGCCGTGACATCATCTACGGACTGGAGGACATGGGCTTCGAGATCGAGGCCAGCCACCACGAGGTCGCTCAGGGACAGCACGAGATCAACTTCGAGTACGACGACGCCCTGACGACGGCCGACAACGTGGGGACGTTCCGGACGGTCGTGCGTGCCATCGCGGCCGAACACGACCTGCACGCCACCTTCATGCCCAAGCCGATTCCGCGAATCAACGGCTCGGGGATGCACACGCACATCTCACTGTTCGAGGACGGCGAGAACGCGTTCCACGACGAGGACGACGAGTTCGACCTCAGCGAGGAAGCCCACCAGTTCATCGCCGGAATTCTGGAACACGCGCCCGCGCTGGCGGCCGTCACCAACCCGACGGTCAACTCATATAAGCGCCTGGTGCCCGGCTACGAGGCACCCGTCTACGTCGCCTGGTCGGACCGCAACCGCTCGGCGCTGATCCGCAAACCGGCCGCGCGTGTCCCGGGCGCCAGTCGGATCGAAGCCCGGTTCCCCGACCCGTCGTGCAACCCTTACCTCGCCTTCGCAGCGCTCATCAACGCCGGTCTGGACGGCATCGAGCGCAGCCTCGACTGTCCCGACCCCGTGCGGGAGAACATCTACGAGTTCGACGAGGAGAAACGCGAGGAGTACGGCATCGATACCCTCCCCGAAAACCTCGGTGAGGCCGTCGACGAACTCGAAGCCGATGAGACGATCTACAGCACGCTGGGCGAACACGTCGGTCCGAAGTTCGTCGAAGCGAAAACCCAGGAACACGAGGACTACCTCGTCGACGTCTCCGACTGGGAGATCGACCGCTACCTCGAGAAGTTCTAATCCGGGTCCGTTCACGCCTTTTTTCGACCACGGAACATATACCCATAGAGTTCCAAATATAGGTCGATGCTCGTCGGCGAAGTCGAGTGGCTCATCAACGCCACCGTCGCAATCGTCGAACAGTATGGCTTGGTAGCGCTTTTCCTGTTCATCCTGCTCGAGACCGCCTGGATCACCCACTTCGTTCCAAGCGAAATCGTGATTCCGGTGGTTGCCTACGAACTCGTTACCGGCCCGGCTTCGTTCGCAGTCTTCGTCGGTGTCCTGACCGTCGGCGCGGTCCTGGGCAGTCTGGTGGCGTACTACCTCTTTGGCTACTACAGTGACGTAATCCTCGACCGATACGGCGACCGCCTGTACCTGCCAGAGTCGGAGATCGAGCGAAGCAAAGGCTGGTTCCGACGCTACGGCGAGAGTTCTCTTCTGTGGGGCCGGCTCGTCCCCGTCTTTCGGACGCCGATTTCGATCCCGGCGGGCTACGCCCGGACGCCGCTCCCGAAGTTCGTCTGTTACTCCGCGGTCGGCTGGCTCGCCTACAACACGGTTCTGGTCTGGCTGGTGTACGGCGGGAGCGAGGACGCACCTATCGCCGTCGCCTACGGGCTGGTCGCGCCGTACCTCGATGGCCCGTTCGCGTGGCTCGCAGCCAACCCAACGACGGCCACGGTCGGAGCGCTCGTCGTCGGTGGGGCCGTCGTCGTGGCCTGGACGCGCCGGGACCGACTAGGTGCAGCGTTCACCTGAGCCCGGCGTCGAGACGCGCACCGCCGACCGGGGCCGCCACCAGCGCGCCGATGACGACTGCGGCCGCGAGTACAGTCGGAAGCGGCGGCGGTTCGAGCGTGGTGACAACCGCCACGAGACCGCTCACGACGACGACGCCCAGCACCGTCGTCACCAGCGCCTCCCGTCCGGAACTGGCCGTGTCGGGAACTCGGCCACCGACGGTCCACCAGACGACGGTCGCCCCGAGCGAGGCACCGACGCCGAACAGCAGGTAGTCCGTCGGGCCGACGACGAACAGACCGACCGCGGCAAGCGCACCGGCCGCCGGGAACGACCGCGCCGGCGTCGAGAGGAATCGGACCGCGACGACCAGCACCGCCACACCGACCACGATACCGACGAGTACGTCGACCGGGTAGTGGACGCCGATGACGACCCGGGACAGCGAGACCAGCCCCGCGACGGTCGCACCGACGAACAGCGGCCGGCGGTCGCCCTCGTCGGCAATCAGCCAGCCAAGGCCGCCGTAGACGACCGTACTGCCGAGCGCGTGGCCGCTCGGAAACCCGAACCCGTCCGCGACGGTCGCCTCGACTACCAGTGGCCGGAGCACGCCCGGCACGCCACGCAGGGCCACGGGTCGAGTGGCCCCGGGTGGACGCGGGAGCGCGAAGACCTGCTTCAACAGTGCGACGAGCGCCAACGCGACGAAGCCGAGCGCGACGACCTGCACGACCAGCGTCCGGTTCAGCCGGTCGCCGACGACGGGCGTCCGGTCGCCCAGCCAGTACGACAGCGAGAAAATCAGGAAGTAGGCGGCCACGTTGCCGAGGAGCGTTACCAGCGCGAGCGCGGCGACGAGGGGGTCCGGCAACGCACCGAGTGTCTCGACGGCACGGACGCTTCGTCCGGCCATCTCAACTGCGGAACTCGTCGACGGTGTTGCGGAGACGACCCGGGAGACCGGCCATCGTGACACCGACGCCGACCAGTATCATCAGCGCGTACAGGCCGAGCGTCGACAGCCAGATGACGAGCATGGCGAGGATTGCCCAGCCGCCACCGAGAAAGTAGAACGCGCCGATGGTCATCGCAGTGCCGTACAGCAGGACCAGGTACGGGCCCCAGCCGGTCGCGCGGCCGCGGCGGCCGCGCCGACGGACGTACCGTTTCAGGTCGCGTTCGATCTCCTCGCGGTGGACCGTCCGGTCGTCGATGTCCGCCTCGACCGCGTCGAGTTTGGAGCGGAGTTCTGCCAGTTCGTCCGCCACGTCGGACTCCTCGTCCGGACCGGCCGCTGTCGCGTTCGCGTCGACACCATCGTCGCCGTCGTCCGGCGCGCCCCCGTGTTCGTCGGACATGCCTCGTTGGCCGACACCTCGTGGGGGTTCCTGTTGTAGTTGCCGGTTGCCGCCGTCGCGGTCGGCTAGCACGGCGTTCGACACGACGCCGGCCAGCGGGACGAGACTACCGACGTAGAACCACGTCACGAGCAACAGGACGCCGCCGGTGACGCCGTACAACTGGAACCTCCCCACGCTCTCCGCGTAGAGTCGAAAGACCGTGCTCAGGAGTGCCCAACTGCCGCCTGCGAGGGCAGCCCCCGGTACGGCCTCTCGAACACCGACCGGTTCGTCCGGGAGAATTACGTACAGCGGGAGGAACGTGATGGCGAGCGTCAGCGCCAGAACCGGCGTTCCGAAGGCGTCGGCCAGCGGCCCAGGGGCGTATTCGACGAGGACGTCGACGCCCGCGGCCACGCCCACGGCGGCCCCGACCGCCACCAGCGCGACGGTGGCGTCGGTCACCTGGCCGACGAACGAACTCGACCCGGCGGTACCGTACACCTGCCAGAAGGCCATCTTAAGGCCGCGAAACAGTTTCAGTGCGCCCCACACCAGCACTGCCACGCCAGCGACGGTTGCCCCGGCGCGTCCGCTCGCCCCGGTCAGCGAGTCGAGCAGAATCTGCTCGCCAGACGGCGAGAGGATGCTCCCGAGTCGGGCGACCGTGGGCTCGGCCAGCGTCTCCCCACTCAGCACCGAGGCGACAACCAGCGTCAGCAGCGACAGCGGCATCAGCGAGACGAACGTGTAGTCGGCGAGACTGGCGGCCAGAACGTAATCTGCTCGGACCGCGCGGCGGCGACGACTGCCCGTGCGACACCGCTTGTGTCGGCGTTTCGTGACACGGCCCGCACCTCGACCGCCCGTCGCAATATCCCATCGGAAGACACCCCCTCAGACGACGGGTCCCGCCCGTGCGACCGAAAACCCATTTACCCCCGAGCCTGCAGAAGCCCACATGGACGAAAAATACGAACGGGGTATCCTCCGCATCTCGGCCGTGTTCCTGTTCGCGGCCGTCCTCCTCATCCCGGTCGGCTACGCCGGGGTCGGTGCCTCACCGGTTCTACCCGTCGGCTTCGTTATCTTGGCTGCCGTACTGTACGTCGCCTGGCAGCGTAGTCGAGCGTACGGGGCCTACCTCTCGGGACTCTGGCTCGGGCCGGTCATCGCGGCCATCGTCGCCGTCGCCGGCGTCCTCCTCGGCGTTTCCTCCGGCGAACTTCAGGCACTCGGCGGCATCGTCGGTCTTCTAGGCGTGTTCAACCTCATTCTCCGTCCCATCTATCGGGTCGTCCACTACGTCGTCGCCGGTGCCGTCCAGATCGGTCGCGAGATTCAGGAAGAACGCTCCTCCTAGTTCAACGCCGTCTCCATGTCGGCCACGTCCGCCGTGGTCTTGAACGTCGTTCCGCCGTAGTGGCTTCTCGACGCCTCGTGTCCCGCGTCACGCAGTGTCGCGAGGAACTGGTCCATCCCGACCGCCGACTTCGACCAGCGCTTGTAGAGTCGGTGCTGGTCGTAGTGGGTCGGCGTCGATAGCTCCCCCTCGACGGTCGAGAGGAGGTCCTGCGCCCGGTCGGCGGTCTCGAACTCGCCGGTGACCTGCTCACGGACGGCGGCCACGAACGCCGGGTCGTGAGCGTCGCCCAGCCACAGTGGGCCGGCGGTCTGGAGATGGTGGCCACAGTGAGGACACAGCTCGTCCGGGTCGGCCAGCAACCCGTGCTCGTGGTCGCGGTAGAGACAGTGCTGGCAGTGGTCGACGTGCCCGAGTTCCTCTAGCAGGGCATTGGCTGCGCGAGCCCCCTGCTCGACGTCGAGATAGGTCCGGGCGTAGTGGTCGGTGACGTGGCTGAAGACCGGCCGGGCGGCGACGTCGAACGTCGCGGCGGTGCGGACCAGCGCCGACAGCAACACCCTGAGTCCCATCTCCGCGTGGTACTCGGTGTTGCGCGGCACCGCGCCGTACTTGCGGACGCCGCTCTCGAAGTGCGCGCCACACAGTGGTGCGGTGTCCGTCGCTGTGACACAGAGCAGGCCCTGTGCGCTCCGGGCAGCGGCGTCGGCGAAGGGCATCGGCGTCCCGAACGGGTCCACGTCGACCACGTCGAACCGCTGCTGGTGCATGAACACGTTCGCGTCCTCGTGGACCGTCTCGCCGTCCAATCCGTTGCGCTCGAAGTTCTCGGCCGCCAAGTCGACGGCCTCGGGGTCCACGTCACAGGTCGTCGCCGTCCAGCCGTTGGCCGCGGCCCGGACCCCCCGAATCCCGCTGGCTGCCGTCGCGTCCAGATACGTGGTCGGCTCCGCGTCCTCACGCTCCCGGTAGGCCCGCAGCGTCGCCACCGTCAGGTCCCGGTTGAGCTCCATCTCCGGGTTGTAGAACACCTCGCCCTCCTTCCCGTCCGTGGCCTCTCCGGGGACCGCGACCTCGACATTGCCCTCCTCGATTCGCATACCCCCGATCCGGACGCGGGGGCGAAAAGGGATGTGTTCCGGCGCGAACCACAATCATTAGTTCGTCCACCTGCACAGGAGTTGCCATGTCGCGGTACGTACTCGCGGTAGTGGTCGCGCTCGCGCTGGTGGGGTGTGCTGGTCTGTCTGGCGAGCCGCAATCGACCGAGACGGCGACGGCGACGCCGTCCATCGAGGAACCGTCGACCGCGCCGAACACGACGGCACTAATCGACACATATCGGGCGCGGTTCGGGGCCGCCGACTCCGGGACCATCGTCCGGAACACGACCGTTCGGGCCGGCGACTCCTCCATTGAGGCCGATGGCGTCGTGCGGTTTGACCGCAGCGGCGAGCGGGCCATCGAGATCACCGAGGAGCGGATTCTGGAGACGCCGACTCGCCGCGTGACCTACACCACGGGCTCGGAGACCTACCAGCGGTCGGGCACGGGTGCTGAGGCAACGTACACCGCCGACGCCACGCCAGTCCAGCCTACGAACTGGTCGTCGATGGCCGACACGACGGACCTGATTGCCGCACCGGACTGGGAACCCGCCGAGACGGGCACCGTCCGTGGCGTCACGGTTCGGCAGTACACCGCCGGGTCGTTCGCCAACGCCTCCCGGTTCGGTGCCGACGAGTTCGAGAACCTCACCCTCTCGTCGGCGCGGTTGTCGGTCGACCGAGACGGGCTGATCCGGGAACTGCAGGTCACGTTCAGCGGGCGGCTCTCGGTCGGGCCGCGGGAGGTGACGCTCCGCGTCGTCGTCGCCGACCTCGGTGGGACGACGGTCTCGCCGCCGGGCTGGCTGTCGCAGGCACGGGAGCGGACGCGCTAGGGGCATCGAACCTGTTTTGACAGTCCGGGACTATTTCGAGTCCGTGACAGCGGTCGACGACTGGATGGCCGACCTGGCCGCCGCCGGCGAACTCACCCCGGAGAGCGTCGACCGTATCGTCTCGCTGCACGGTGAGCGCGGCCAGCGAGCCATCGAGGCCGTCGGCGAACACCGGGTCAAGGAGTACCGGGACTTCACGGTCGTCGTCGGTTACGAGGACGAGTACATCGTCGAGGGCGGCGGGTGTACCTGCGCCGACTCGGAGTACAACCTCGACCCCGACGACCCCGCCCAACTGTGCTGGCACGCGCTGGCCGTCCGTGTCGCCGAAGCCATCGACGAGGTGGACCACCACGATATGTGGTACAGCGACGTCCGGGACTTCCTCTGAGTGGGGGAGCCGACCAAGCCTATAATTGGCAGCCATCCTTCAGTTAGAGAACAGTGCCAGAGATTCCCGAGGCGTACCACGACCTGTTCGAGAAAGCGACCATCGCCCACCTCACGACGATACTGCCCGACGGCCGCCCGCACACGACGCCGGTCTGGGTCGACTACGACCCCGACACAGACCGTCTGTTGGTCAACACCGAACGCCACACCCGCAAAGCGCGGAACGTCGACCGTGACCCGACGGTCTCGGCTAGCATGGTCGACCCGGACGACCCCAACCGATTTCTCTCGGTCACCGGCGAGGTCGAAACCGTGACCACCGAGGGCGCACCCGACCACATCGACGATCTCGCCAGTCGGTACATGGGCGAAGAGGAGTACTCCGAACCCACGAAGAGCGAACGGATTCTCTTCTACGTCCGCGCCGACGAGGTCTACTCCATGTCGTGACGCCGGCGGTGCCGCATCTCGCTTGCGGGGCACCCCGCTCGTGGGCTCCGCCCGCGTCCGAGAGCGCAGTTTCGGCTGCGTCTCCCGGTTCGTTTTACTCACCGTCCGCACACCCGACGGCCGACCGCCGGCCAACCGCCCGTCAGTCCCCGGCGGCCCGCTTGTCGACTTCTTCTAGGTCTTCGCCGCCGACCGAGGAGCGTAGCGCGTCCATCCCGTCGTCGTGGTCGACGCCGAAGTTGTCCGCGGCGAGTTCCTCGACGCGCTCGAACTCTGCCTCGGAGAGGGCGGGCGTGTCGGGCGCACCGGCCCACTCGTCGATGTCGTCCGTCGTTCGGAAGGTGGGCGTAACCGAGGCCACCTCGTCGAAGGCGAGCAACCACTGGAGCGAGGCCTGCCCCATCGTGCGCTCGTCGTCGGTCGCGCCATCCGCGGAACTTCGTTCCGCGCGTTCAAGAAACCGAAGATTGTCGACCTTCTTCCAGCCCGCCTCGTACCACTCCTGGGGTCTGTGTGCACGGTGGTCGCCTTTGCCCAGTTCAGTCTCCGGGGTGACCTGCTCGTTCAGCAGGCCCGAGGAGTGGGGCACGCGGGGGAGAACGGAGGTGTCGGCGTCGAGCCGGCGGACCTCATCGATGGCGTGGCGACCCGGCGTCTGCTCGAACATATTGAAGACGAGCTGGAGGGCGTCGAACTCCTGTTCGACTGCCTCGGTCGCTTCCGCGAGCCACCCGATGGAGGGGCCGAGCGCCCAGCCGATGGCCTCGACTTTGCCTTCCTCGCGCAGTTCGTCGAACGTCTCCAGCACGTCGGGCGTCACCTCGTCGACGTTGGCGTTGTGCAGCATCAACACGTCGACGTAGTCCATCTCCAGCCGGTCGAGCGACCGGTCGAGTGCGGTGCGAATCCACTCCGGGTCGACCCGCTTTGGAAGTTCGCCGTGGCCGGCCTGTGGGTTGTTGTAGAAGTCGTAGCCAACCTTCGTCGAGACGGTCACCTCCTCGCGGCGCTCGTTCAAGGCCTCGCCGACGAGTTCCTCCGAGTCGCCGTGACCGTACACGTCACCGGTGTCGAAGAAGGTGATTCCCTGGTCGAGGGCGTGCTGGACCATGTCGATGGCCTGCTCGCGGGACCGGTCGCCCCACCAGTCGGTGCCGACGACCCAGGCCCCGAAACCGACTTCGCTGACCTCGACGCCGGAGTTACCGAGTTCACGCTGATTCATACGTTAGTGTACGGACCCCTCGCACTTATCGAGTGTGATTGACAGAAGTCACTTTTCGATGACACTAACTGAGGCTGCATGGACGACCCTCTCCACAGACGGCTCACGTTCGTGATCGCCCTGCTCGGAATCGCGTACCTCGCGTGGGGGAGCGATGCAGCGGTCGTTGCCGTCGCGGTACTCCTGCTCTCGCTGGGTACCTGGACAGCCCTCGCCTGGCGACAGTGGAACGGCCTGCTCGCTCGCTGATCGCTACTCCCGCAGGGTCGGCACCGCCACGGACTCCCGGAGCGCCAGGTCGCCGTACGCCCGGCGGACCCACCACGCGGTCAGCCCCGTGCCGACGACGAGCGCGAGCAGCACCAGAAGGCCCCCCTCCGGGCCGAACGAGCCACCCGTGAGAAGTGCCGGACCGGTCGTGTCCGTCGCCAGCACCGCGACGCCCACGGTGATTCCGCTGACGGGGAGCCCGTACACCGCGCCGACGACGGCGTTCCAAGCGAGATGGAAACCGATTGCGACGCCCAGCCGGTCGGTCCAGACGTACGCCAGGCCGAGCAGGACGCCGAAAAGCGTGACGTTGGTGGTCGAGAGTGTGCTCGCGCTCGGGTTACCGGCGTGCAGCAGACCGAACAGCGCCGCGGTCGAGAGTGTCGCGATCACGATGGCCCAGCGACGGCCGACCCGCTCGAACCCGCCCAACGCCTCCGCCAGGTTCGTCAGGAGGTAGCCACGGACGAGCAGTTCCTCCGACACCGCGACACCGAAAAAAAAGAGCGTGACCGCGAGCAGACTCGCCGGCGTCGACAAGGTGCCGAACGAGAGGAAGGCGTCGGTGTCACGGACGAACGTTTCCGTGACTCGCAGCCAACCGGCGAGGAACGTGACGCCGACCAGTATCGTCGGGAGGACCACGCCAAGCGCCAGGCCGAAGCCGGCGTCGCGGAGCCACTGCCCGTCGACGTCCAGCCCGAGCTTCCGGACCGGCCGCCGCCCGACGAGGTAACTCGCCGTCGGCAGCGCGACCACGACCGTCACGAAAAACAGCGTCTGGCCGACGACGCCGTCGATGACGCCGCGGACCGCGACCAACAGCGACCCGAGAAGGAGGTTGGTGAGGGCGACCAGCACGGCGGCGACCGTCAGCCGCCAGGGGAGCCGGGGCCGCCGTTCCCGCCGATTCCAGATGCCACCCACGACGAGACTGCCGACGCCGCGTCCGTCGTTCACCGGCGTCGTGGACGCGTCAGATTGCGGGTCCCCGCTGGCGCGCTCGTCGTCCGTCGTCACATCGGTCGGGCCCGACGCCCCGCCGGTCCCGCTCTCGTCGGTCATAGACGGTGTATCCACCGCCGACGGAATGAACGTAGTGGTCGCGCCCGTGACGAGCGCGACAGTCACCCGAACGTGTGCGGTGGTTACCGCTCGGTAACGGTCCCGAGAGTGACGGAAACCCCTATCAACGCGGGTTCCAATGGCAGGGGTATGACGAAGCGTCACGTCTCGTTGCCGCCCCTGGCCGAGGAGGGGCTCCGAGCGTTCATCGGCGAGGTCGACGAGCGCCTCAGCAGTGACGAGAACACATGCGACGTGGTCAAGGATGTCCTCATAGACCTCCACGGCGACCGGGCGGCCTACGAGCGCTGGCAGTCCGGCGAGTCGGTGTCACCGGCCGAACGCGTCCGTCTGCAGGGGTACGACCCCTGCAACGCGACGCTGGAGAGCGAGTACTACGCGGAGGTCGCGGGGATGGACGATGGCGAGTACGAGCGCTCGAAACACCTCCAGTGGCTTTGGCGACAGTTCGACGCCACACCGATGGCCGACAACATCGCGTTCGCTCTGCGCTTCCGGCAGATGCTCGCCGATCACCTCTTCGCCGAGGCGGGCGCGGACCTCCGGTTGTTCAAACGAATCACGTTCACGTACGGTCACAACATCGAACTGGGCGACAACGTCGTCGTTCACGACGACGTGCACCTGGACGACCGCGGGAAGCTCACCGTCGGCGACCGGGTCTCCATCTCCGACAACGTCCACGTCTACACCCACGACCACGACGTGGTCGACCAGACCGACGTCACGAACTACCACACCAGCATCGAGGACGATGCGCGAGTCACATACGACTCGATGGTCCAGGCCGGCGTGCAGATGGGCGAGAACTCCGTCCTCGCGGCCAAGTCGGTCGCCGGCAAGGACGTGCCAGCCCATCATATCGCCGCCGGCCAGCCTGCCACATCCATCGGAATAAAGCAGGGCTGGGAGAGCGTCGCCGACCCTGTAGCCGACGCCAACGAGGACCGCAGCGACCAACGAGTCGTCGAGCACGACGTGCCCGACGTCGACGTGTTCGACGAGTTCCAGCGCGACCGCTCGCCGCCCGACACCTGACTGTGACGTTGCTGACGTGTCGTCTTGCCCGGCCCCCTGCAGCCACTGCAACCGACGGAAGAGCCAAGTATCATGACATTCAATCACGCACTATGGAGGTCTGGACCTGGGTCGTCGCGTACGTCGTCGGGTTCAGTCTGATCCAGTTGCTGGTGTACCGGTATTTCCGGGACAGCGAACCGTCGGCCGGGGGAGCCTCGACGGGTTCGGGTGAGCAGTACTCGGCCGCGGCCGACGGACTGGAGCGAGACCAGACGAACCGCCGGACGCGCGACGACGAAGGCACGGTGTGTCAACACTGCGGCACGTTCAACGAACACGAAGCAAACTACCGGTACTGCAGGCACTGCGTTTCGCCGCTCCGGTAGCGACGGGGTTTTTTCCTCGTAGCGTCGACCAGACGGTATGCGCAGCGTTGCGATCAACGTCGCCGCCAACACCAACGAACCCGGCGTCCGTGGCCCGTTGTTCCCGGACGGAAGCTTCGAGTACATTCCAATCCCCGAGTCTGAACCGACCAGCGACCCGGTGCCGACGTACGCCGACCTCGACCTGACCACCGACCTGCCCGCGGACTCCGGGTCCCGCCCCGTCCACCTCGACCCGGAGTTCGCCGAGTACGCCAGCTGTGAGCGCTACACGTACGGTGACGAGCACGGCGTGAAAGCGGGCCCCATCGCAGAGTTGGCGGCCGGTGACACCCTGCTTTTTTACGCTACACTCTCGACGGACGCCGACCGCCCCGACTGGGCCCCGCCCGAGTGGGGCGCGTTTCTGATCGGCCAGTTTCGGTTGGCGCGTGACCCGCTCACCGGCGAGGACTACCGCGACCTACCCGCCGACGCCGAGGCACGAGCCGTTTTCGCCAACAACGCCCACGTCAAACGCGACTCGTTCGACGCCCGCGTGCTCGTCCACGGCGACCCCGACACGTCGGGACTGTACGAGACAGCCGTCCCACTGAGCACACCCGCCGGTGGCAGCGAAGCCAACCGTGTCGTGACCGCGCTCTCTGCCGACTCCGGGAAAGGCCCATGGTGGCGGCGACCACTCCGGTTCGACGCAGATGCCACCGAACGAGTGGTGTCTCTTGAACCCGCCAACGCCGCCCGACCCCACGACCACTAACCCGGACTCGCACGAGGCCGGTCCCCAGCCCTTTAATTCTCAATTGTGAGAACACAGCAGGAACACATATATTCCGAGGTAGTTCTGGTGACTGTATGCGCGTTTCCAGCGGCGTCCCCGGTTTCGACGAGATCGTCGAGGGTGGTCTCCCGGCAAACCGGCTGTACGTAGTTAGTGGGCCGCCGGGCAGCGGGAAGACGACGTTCTCCTCGATGTTCATCACCGAGGGTGCTCGCAACGGGGAGAACTGTCTGTACGTCACGATGCACGAGTCGAAAGACGAACTCATCCACGACATGTCGAACTTCGATTTCGGCTTCGAGAAAGTGATGCGCTCGGGCCGGGTGCAGTTTCTCAACCTCGTGACCGAGGCTGGCAAGCGGACTATCACACAGTTCGGGACCGACGGTGGGCTGACCAATCGGTTGACTGCCTTCATCGAGTCGAACGATATCGATCGCGCGGTCATCGACTCCACGATGCTCCTCCAGCATTTCTTCGCGGACATGTCGGAGGAGATTACCGGCTTTCTCTCCTCGCTGAAACAGACCGACACCACCATCTTTCTGATCTCGGAGATGACCGACCCCACGTCTTACTCCGACGAACACTACCTCGCACACGGGGTAACCTTCTTTCACAACTACATGGAAGCCGGCGGGATGACACGCGGCGTCCAGATCATCAAGATGCGCGGGACGGCCATCGACTGTGACATCCACAAGATCGGTTTCTCGGACACGGGCCTGCGCGTCTCCCCAGACGAGAAGGTTCAGCGATGACCCTCTATGAAGACCGCTTCGACACCGATTGGGACCAACTCGGCCGTGACGAGGCCATGGAGCGTGCCTTCGCGCTCGGTGTCGCCGCCTCGCTTGGCGAGCATAACGAAAACGAGTACGAGGCCATCCGCCAGGCGATGGGAACTAACTACGACGCCAGCATCGTCGAACTCGCCTACGGCGAGGGCAAACAGAAGGGCACGAAACGCAAACGCGCTGCCGACGACGCGACCGACCCGGAGGCGGTCTGGGAGGCCGTCATCAGCGCCGAACTCGACGACGCCGAACCGGCCGACAGGAATGACGCCACGTCCCGAGCGACTGACCTCCCGTCCGCCGTATCGGACCGCCCGGAGATGACCGACCAACCGGACCGGGACCCCGAACAAACGGAGTTCCCGGACTTCCTGAAGTAGTTAGCGCTGGAGTTCGAGACTCACGACGGTCCCGGCTCCACTGTCACCGATTCAGACACGCCCGCCGCACTGTTCGAGCACCGACGCCGTCAGGAACAGTCCGAGGTCCGCACCGTCGCTGTCGAGTCCCCGCTCGCCCGACCCGGACACGTCTGCTTGGACGTCCTCGGGGATACCGGTGTTGTTGCCCGCGACCGATATCTCTACCCGTGGCTCCTGGCCGTCGTTGTGTTCGATCGCACTCGCCAGGACGTTCGCGACCGCTCGGCCCAACAGGTCGTTGGCCCGAACGGTGCGCTTCACTGGAGTCTCGCCGACCGTCTCGAAGGACCCCTCCGGGAACGCCTCCCGTGCCTCGGCCAGTTCCACGGCCGGGACATCCAGGTCGACCGACAACAGATTCGGCTCCTCGGTGAGTGTTCGCGTGATGTCCCTGATGTCCCCGGCAGTCGCCGCCGGCTCGTCGGTCCGGTCGATCACCGTTTCCGCGTGTCCAGTCCAGTCCCGTCCCGTCCCCGCCGACACGCCGTTCGAGGAGCTGTGCCTGGCCCCGAATGACCGTCAGCCCGTCCAGGAGGTGGTGGCGCAGGATTCGGTTCAGCACCCCGTTGGTCTCCTGCTGGCGTTCGACGAACTCCTGTTCGAGCTTTGCCTGTGTCGCCGCCTCCGCGTTCCGTTTGGCTCTGATGGGCGATTCCCACCAGCAGTCCGAAGAAGCCGCCGGCGACGATTTCCGTTATCGACTCGACGCTCATCGACACTCCTGCCCGAGCAGTCCAAGCAGCACCGTCCACCCCGACAGCCCGATAATCGCGCACAGACCCAGCGCGTCCCGGACCGCGACCGTCCGCCGCCTCTCGGTCGTCAGAGTCCGCTCGTGCAACCTGCGCCCCTGCCAGACATCAGCGTCAGGAAAAGCGCCGGCAACACGAGGTCGAGCGCCCGGAAGAATGGTTCTCGACGCGCAACCGGACGAGTCCGACGAGTAACACGAGCAAGAACAGACTCACGACGGGCACAATCCACTCGGACAACGCGTCGACGAGTGGCCCGTCGACATCGGGCCAATCCAGCTTGCCTTACGCTCCCTACCCGACCCGACTCGCCGTGTTGTGTGTATGGGAGTGGCAGACACGCGACGGCCGACGACTACACCGGCTCGCATGTGAGGACGAACCTTTTAGTCGGATGACGAGTACAGCTCGATACGGGAGTACCGAGTGGGCGTCGTGGGGACGGCGTGATTGACGCTTCCGGGGGCCAACGGATGGAACAGAGACGCGACGACCGACCCGTGTACAGTGCAGTCGGCCGAGCGGCGCGACTGGCGTTCGCGCTCGCGCTGCTGGGGACGCTGTTCGTCTCCGGTGTGGCCGCCCACA